>NZ_JBNJLS010000026.1:0-131236 GCF_050510915.1 Streptomyces odontotermitis
GGTTCAAAGAGCGCCATCACCCGCTCACCGACAGTCTGGGCAAGCCACTGAGGTTCCAGCTCCACGACTTCCGGCGCCTCTTCATCACCGACGCGATCCTGAGTGGGCTACCCCCACACATCGCCAAGTCATCGCGGGTCACCGCAGTATCAACAGCACGATGGGATATGCGGCGATCTATCCGGTCGACGCGATCGAGTCTCACCGGGCCTTCATCGCGCGGCGCCGATCCCTGAGGCCCGTCGAGGAATACCGGGCCGTCACCCCGCAGGAGTGGAACGACTTCCTCGGACACTTCGAGAAGCGCAAGCTCGCACTCGGCAACTGCGGACGAGCCTACGGAACGGACTGCATCCACGAGCACGCATGCGTTCGCTGCCCCGTGCTCATCGTCGATGTCGGCGAGATGCCGCGATTGGTCGAGATCCGCGACAACCTCGCGGACCGGATCGCTGAGGCCGAACGCGAGGGATGGCTGGGTGAAGTGGAGGGTCTGACCACCAGCCTGGTCGCTGCCGAGGAGAAGATCACCGAGATTGCGGCAAGACGCGAACGCACAGAGTCGCCCGTCTTCCTTGGAGTTCCCTCCCTTGAGCAAGTCACGGCCCGCATTACATAGCCGCGGAACCGGGCTTCGCTGACGAGGTGTCGGCGGAGCCCGGCTCCGGTCAGCCTGGCGCTAGCCGAAGAGGTCCCAGAACTTTTCCACGGCCTTGCTCACAGACCCCTGCACGACCCCTCGCGCCGCGGCGTTCCCGAGGTCCCTCCCCGTGTCGGCCCCCTCCCGGGGTGCTTCGCAGGCTGGGGCGGTCTCAGCGTGCTGTTGCGCCGGAGACTCGGCCTCGCGGCTCACCGGCACCTCGGCAGGATGACGGCGGAAGGACTGGAAGAGCTGCTTGATGGACATGCGATCTTTCCCTCGTTGCCTCAGAACATGAGAGGTGAGGGATGCATCACGCAGATCTTCGCGCGCCGTTCGTCTCCCGATAGACGTCGACAATGCGCGCGCACGTGACCACTCCCAACACCCATGGGCGCGGGAGGGAGTTCTTACCTACGACCTCTGGGAGGGCCGACCGCAGCAAGTGCCCGGAATGCCGAGCAGCCCCAGCATCGGGCCACCGGCGACTCAATGAATCCCAGGGCCGCAACCACGATCAACACGAGAAGGAGGAAACCCGAGGGCCAGAGCGAATGCAGCACCACCACGGTGGGCTCGCTTCCGATCTGGTCAGGGTTCATGAATACATGATGCACCACCCGGCAGTCACACAAGGCGAGTTCGGGCACTTTGGACAAGTTCAGAGAACGAGTAGTCGACGACGGAGACGTCCTCGGGCAGCGCCTGCTCCTGGACGTCGAGGAGCCAGGGCACGTCGATGTACAGGATCATCAGGCGGCGCTGGCCCCGTGATCACGTCGCCGGGCAGGCGGGGCCTCGCCGGGGAACTGCTCGTCGAACTCGTCCGCCAGGCGCTCGCCCCACTGCAGGGCGCCCGCGACGAACTGCCTGCGCTGGTGTTCGCGCACGCCGAGGTCGTGCAGGTACTCCTTGAGGCTCTTGCCCGCCTCTGCTGCCGAGGCCCGGACACCGGCCATTTCGTGTTCGGTGAAGGTCACGTTCAAGGACGGCATACCTCATGGTACCAATCAGGTACCAGCTCGGGGGTGGCCGCATCCACATCCGCCCCATGGCCGTCTGCGGGCCTCCGGACCGCTGATGGGTGGGGCGTGGGCTGGGGCTGTTTCCGGGTCAGTAGCGCAGGCGGGCGGAATCTCCGTTGATCCAGACAATGCATTCCTTGAACAGCCTCATGGGCAGCCCGCCGTCTGCGGGGACCAGTGTCAGTCCGAGGTCCATGATCGGCTGGATGACCTGCATCATGCGCAGGCCGTCCGGGTCTGGTCCGCGCAGATCCGCCTTCGCCTCGAACTCGGCGCGGACCGTGCCCCAGCCCGGGCCCGGCGTGAAGCGGCACAGGAACCACGGCTGGTCGATGGAGTCCACCTGTAGTTCGCCGATCCGGGTGTCGCCCCGCATGAGCCACCACGTCCCGTTCACCGATGTCCTCCCTCAGTTCATGGCCTCAGCCGGGCCGCCTCGCCCAGGAATCCAGTACCCGGTGCGCGAGTGTCCTGCGAGGGGGTCGCCGGTGAGATCCGGACACCTCGCGGAGATTTCTGTGAACCGGATGCAGACAGAGCTCCGGGCGAGCCAGGATGGCGCGGTCGGTCGTATCACGACCTGGCGCCGTGGGGGAGCCTTGATTCGGGTTAGGAGCGTGGCCGGAAGCTACCAGCAGACGTAGCCTCACCGTCTTTGGGCCCGGGACGACCCCTGCCTGCATTTTCCCGATCCGCGACGTACCTGAAAGGACGTGGCGCGCCGTCGGGCCCCTTTGGTGCGCGCCCATTTCCTGCCGTGTACGACGTTCTGCACGCCGCCCTGCCCGAATTCCTCGGTTCCCTTGGGGCTGCCGCCGTGCTCTCTGTGGTCGCCGTGGGTGTCCGCAGGTTCCGCGGCCGGCGCCGCGACAACACCGGGGAGCACGACGGAACTTGCTGACTCTTCGTGGTCCGGCCGCCGCATGTGGCGGCCGGACCACGAAGGCCACGAACTCCACTGTGTCGGCGCCGTGATCGATTCAGTGGCGTGTCTCATTGCCCGGCGGATATACGCGGCGGCGCGACTATGCGGCGCGTCGTCGCATGCGGCGTGGCGACCTCACGCCGCCCTGTCGTCCTGGATGGTTTTGATGGCCGACCCCTCCCCCGCCGACCACGGCGTGCCCGCGATCACCTCCGGACTGCTGATGGCGCATCAGGCCCTGGGCGCCGAGCACCAGACTCTGGCCGAGGAAGAGCGGAACATCGCCGCCAAGGAGCGCCTTGGCACGGTGCGGCGCATGCGCCAGTCCCTGGCCGACATGAATCTGCAGCTGGTCGTCGCGCTGCACCGGCTGGCCACGCTGCACGGGATGGACGCGCTCGGCCTGGACGGCCGGATGTCGAAGGACACCGACGGCCGGGACTACTCCCCGCTGCTGCCCGTGGGCCACCCCTGCGAGGCCCTCGAGGACGCGGCTACCCATCTCGGCCTTGCACTGCGGCACCTGGACCAGGCGTACGCGCCGACGAGGAAGCACCCGCGCCTCGCGGTGGCCCGGTGCCTGCACCAGATGCAGGTCGTTTTCTGCGGTCTGCGTGAAGCCGTCGCCGCCTTGCGCAGCGAGTTCGTCACCCGGGACCTGGCCGAGTGCGCCGCTGAATGGGAGCCGCACTCCGCGTTCCTGGAGGAGTTGGAGGCCCGGGTGTGCCGTCCGGTGCCCGCACAGGCATCCGCGCTCACCGGCGACCAGGTGAGTGCCGCGATCCTCGCGGATCCCGCGATCGCGCGGGCAGCCGCTGCTGCCCTTGCCCGCACCGCCTGATCTGCACTCCCGGGGCTTCACGCACGAGGGCCTCGCCTCGCCCGTGACCGAGGCGAGGCCCTCGGCGCCGACGGCCAACTGCGCCTGCCGCCCCGTCCCGGTCCAGGGCCCGCCTGCGACACGACTGGGACAGCCTCGTCGTTTCCCGCGCCGGGCGGCTGCAGAGCACCCTTCCCACGCTGCTAGCAATTGCTATCATGGGTGGGTGGCCAGTGATCTGAAGCAGCTGAACGTCCGTGTCGATCCCCGCACGCACGAACGGCTCACCGCGCGCGCGAAGCGCCGCGGCATGAGCGTGCAGGCATATGTGTCCGGCCTCGTCGAAAGCGACGTCACCCCCGAGCGCGACGCCTTCGTCTCCGGCCTCGTCGGCGACATGAGCGAGCTGCTGGATGAGTTCGAGGACCGCTTCGAGGCCGGCAACCGCTGATGATCCTGCGCGTCGACGCCCGCTGGATCGAGGAATCCCTCGAAGAGTTCGAACGGCGCAGCGGCCGGGAGGTCGCCATCGATGACTGGGGGGCGCTCGCTGCGGCGGTGTACCGGCATGCCTACGAGCTGCATGCCGGGGAGTCGTTCTATGTGGAGACGCCGGTCCGTGCGGCGGTCCTGCTGCAGATGTTCGTCGTCACCCGCCCGCTGAGCGACTACAACGGCCTGGTCGGCTCCGCGCTTGCGGTCCGCTATATGCGCGACTCCGGCGAGTCTCTCAAGCCCCCGCCCGGCGGCCTGTCCGGCCTCGTCACGGAGATCCGGGACAATCAGCTCGCCCTGCGCGCGATCGCCGCCAGGCTCCGGCACTGGGCCACCCAGTGACCTCCCCCTCGCCCCACCCCAGCGCGGGCGAGGCGACACCGGGGGCGACGGATACCGATCCCACTGCCCGGTCGCACGGCACGGCTCGCCGTGTCCTTGCGGCACCGGCCGACGCCGAGGCCGCTGCCGTCCTTGCCGAGTGGGCCGCCGTCGGTGCCGAGGGCACGCTGGATGCCACGTACCTCAACTGGTCGGGAGCCGACCTGTCCGGCACCGACCTGTCCAGTGCACTGTTCTGCCCCTCGACGGCCCGCGGTGCCGTGCTGCGGGACGCATATCTGTACCGGGCGAACCTCGGCTGGAGCGACCTCACCGGCGCGGTGCTGGCCGGTGCCTGCCTGGTCAAGGCCGAGCTGACCGAGACGGTGCTGCGCGATGCAGACCTGACCGGTGCCGACCTCGCCAGCGCCGATCTGTACGCGGTCGACGCCCGCGGGGCCCAGATGGCGGCGGCACGCCTCGACGGCGCCTCGCTGCTCGGTGCTACCCGGCTGGAAGGCGCCGACCTGCGCGGAGCCAGCCTGCTCGGCACGAGCTTCGACGTAGTCCTCGACGACCACACCCAGCTTGAGGGCCTGCACGGCAGCATGTACGGGCCCGCCACCGTCGCCGAGGATGACGGGTGCCGCGAACTGGCCGGACTTGCCTTGGAGTTGTGGCTGGCCGAGCGCGGCGCGACGGTGGAAGTCCTCAACTCCCCGGCGGACACCACGACGTACTACGCCCGTATCTCAGACGACTATCCGCGCAGCAATCCGGCGGGGATCGTGCGCCGCCGCCGGGCCGGGACCATCGTGCGCGACGACGCCTTCACCCGCAATCTGCGCTGGCAGGAGACGGAGTACCTCTACCGCTACTACCTCGGCCACAACGATAACGACCATGTTGAGATCACCCCCGAGGAAGCCGACGCCTTCATCCGCCACATCACCCGGAAACTCGGACCGAAGAACTGACCGAAGAACTTGGCCGGTCACGGCGATGTCCCGGGGACAACACCCCCGACCGACCGGGCGCAGGAGCCGGATTTTCAAGTCGGCCGGTCACTCGCGGCTCCGGCCACAGCCAGTTGCCAGCATGAGGCGATCGCCGCGGCTCACGCTCCCGAGCGCGCGCGTGCCGGCGCCGCACCCTCACGGCCGAGTGCCAGAGCGACCTCGCCTGCCCCACACCACCCCGTGAACCATGCTCCCGAATGTCCGAAAGCCGGTGCGTCACAGGCGTTATGGGCGAGACGAGCGGGGCAGAAAGAAGCGAACACAAGTACGAAGATCGGGAGTCAACTGTGTTGCACCGCAAGTACTTTGTCGCCTCAGCGGCCGTGGCGGCCTGCGTCATCGCCACCCCCGCCGCGACGGCCAGCCCCGGCCCCATCCGTGACGGCAGCGGCGCGGCGAAGATCGTGGACAGGAGCTTCTACACCCTGTCGTCTCCGGGCGGCGAGGACCCGATCCTGCGGGCGGGGAACGCGAAGTTCGGCCGCGCCCACATCAAGCAGGGCGGCCGCCACCACCACAAGCCCAGCCACCCCTACAATCGCAAGGCCAAGAAGAAGTGGCAGGGCGCCTTCAACAACGGCACCTGCAAGACGGACGGCCGCTACTACACGCTGTATTGCTACCCCTTCCGGGCGGGCACGGCGAAGCGCACGATGTGCGTGTGGGTCGACTACGCCGACTGGAAGTTCCACGGAAAGAACATGGGCCAGAAGGGCATCCAGACCGCCTACGTGGCCAAGGGCCAAAAGGGACCGGGCAAGCACAAGGGACGCGACTCATGTGTGCGGCAAGGCGACTGAAGGACTCCGGAGAGCCGCGGCGCTTCATCCCGGGCGACCGGGTGACGCCGCGGGAGGAACACGACCACCCCGAAGACCCCATCGGAACGGTCATGGTGCGCCTGGCCACCGATGAACTGCTGGTCGACTTCCCCGACGCCGGTGGTGAGATCTATCTGGACGAGCACCTCGACCTCGTCCAGGCGGCGCCGCCGGGCTGGCAGCCACCGCCGCCCGTCCCGGAAATCGAAGTGCCCCGCGACTGAAGGCATGGCAGGTTCGCAGAACCGAGGCCGGCCGTCGGCAGCCGGGAAAACCGGCTGCCGACGGCGCGCCACGATGGCAGAGTCCGGCCATGGCCTTCCTGCGCTGCGCAGCACTGCGATGGGTCGACGATGAGCCCCATCCCGGCCTGATCGAAGTGGGCTTCACCGATGCTGGCGGACGGCAGCGGGTGTTCGTCGACAAGGTGCCCGTCTTCACGAGCGGCGACCTGGGGCCGGACTCCCGCTATCCCGTTGAAGTGCAGGTCCTCTGCGACATCCTGCCCACCGGCAGCGCCTCAGTCACTCCGGACAGAGCCAGGATCTCCGTCGCCCCCTGGGGACTGGAATCGCTGGACGGGCACGTCGAGTTCGAGGTCCGGGCTGATCAAGTGACTACTCTCGGACCTCCATGATTCACGTGCGCCTCTGGCCGTCAGGAGGCGCGGGCTGCTTGTCCCCGTCTTCAAAGAGGTAGGCGAACAGCTTCTGCAGGTAGGCATACAGGGCCCGTTCGTCGTCGAACTCCACGTCCGTGAGCCTGGCGTAGTCGCCGGTGGACAGCTCGCGTTTGGTCAGTACCGTCGCAAGGCCCTCCCGTACGCCCTCCACGTATTCCTTCCGGAAGCCGTGCAATGTCGGGCGCAGATACCCCCGCGTATCGGCAGCCTGCTCCTCATTGAGATAGACCCTGATGAACTTCTCGAGTTCCCTGTTCACTGGCTCCGGCTCCGGTCGCGACAGTTCTCGGCGGCAAGCGGGACCTCGCGCCGCACCTATTCCCACGACAGCTCGGCCTGCGCCTCCTAGCCTGCCTTGATGGGACTGGACATGACGCTCCTGGTCGTCGACTGGGCACACCTGCAGGGCATCCCGCCGCTGGAACGCGAGAGGGGGCTGACGGAGCTGGAGTTTCCCGACGACGAGCAGGGCGGCTACAGGCGAGGGGTGGTGTGGCCTATCCAGGCGGGGACACGCTGGTGTGCCGAGTACGAGTTCTGCACCGGCCTTGGCTCCTACAAGCCGCATTTCTGGGCGGGTGAAGCCTGGGGCGACGCCCGCGCGTTCACCGCACCCGCCCCGCGCGCACTCTTCGACCCATTCCTCGACGGCCTGATCTGGCTGGCCCCCGACACCGAGGAACTCGGCGCGGAATCAGAGCTCCTGCCCCGCTGGAACGGGCAAGGCTTGGTCTCCCTGCTGGTGCTGTGCACCCCGCCCCAGGCCGCCGCCCGGGCCCACGCCTGGCAGCACGCCGGACCCCACCTCGAGGAACTCCGCGCACCGTTCACCGCGCACGCCGCCGGCCGCTGGAGCTGGATGGACACCTTCGACAACTTCGCAGCCCTGCTGCGCGACTGGGGTGAGGTGACACTCGAGGCCGAACGACGCGGCTGGGGACTGATCGGACTGCCGTACTGAACCCCGGCCCGGCAGCGTGCCACCGGGCCGGGGACCGGCGATGAGGCCCGGCTCCGGTGACCGGATGGACGGATCGAACACACCGGCCGGACCGGGCGGGCTGCTGCCTGTGCTGGGCACCGATGCGGAGGTTGTCGCGTTCTTCGCTGCCGTCGCGGACCTCGACGCGACGGACCCGGCCGACTTCGAGCTCAATGACGACGTCCATCTCGCCTCCGGGGCCCGGCTGGAGCAGTTCGCGCGAGGCGCCTCGGGGGACGCTTACTGCTTCGTGGGTGAGGGCGGTGAGGAACGGCCGGTGGTGTACGTGAGCCTCGACGGCGAGGCCGGACTGCTCGCGCTCGGACTGCCGGAGCTGGTGCGCCTGTGTCTCGTGGCGCCCTGGTGGCGGGATACGCACGGACGGTCGGCCACACAACTCCGGGCGGTCGCCGACGAGTACCGCACAGACTGGCCCGACCTCGACCAGCGCCGTGACCGCGCGGCCCAGGTGCTCGGTCTTGACCCGGCCGGGCTGCCGTCCGAGGCAACGGTCCTGGCCCGGCTCGAGGAGCTCTCCCTGGGGCCGGTCGCCGCAGCCTGCCTCGTCCTCGGCTACGAGGGCACGCCGCTGGACCCACTCTTTGATTCCGCCTTCGCTCCCTGACCGTCAGCAGAACGCACACCCGTGGAGGGACCCGTCCTTCTCAAGCCGCTTGTCGCAGCGGGGACAGAACGTCACCTCCTTGAGCTTGGGGTTCCAGCGGCTGCCGGTCAGGATGTGGAGGATCTCCTCGCGGGTGGGGCCGGGACGGGGCGGGCAGGTGCGGCAGCCGCCCTCGCCCTGTTCGAGATCGGTCAGCCGCACCCGCTGCACCTGACGGCACCGCAGACACCGGCTGGTCCACGCCCCCGCGCGGGCCCCGCGGTAGTTCTCGGCGGGCTCCAGCCCGTACGCGGCCAGCAGCGCCTCCGCCTCACGCTGCGGCAGCCGCGCCAGCACACCGTTCTTGGCGCGCGCGTTCTGGTGCGCGCTCGGCGCGTCTGAACGCCCGCTTCCAGGCGGGCCGTTCACGCTCGGGGGCGCCGATGGCGTGCAGACAGGCGTAGAGCATCCGCAGGCTGGTGGGGAATGCCTGACGGGCCAGGAAGCGCTGCGCGGCCGAGCGGGACAGCGTGCCCAGGGCCGCGCTGCGGGCCTCCGCCCGCCGCTCCACGACCCGCTCCCGCACTCTGCCCGAGGCCACCAGCCACTCCCCCGCCCTGGCCCGCACCGCCCTCGACCTCTACACCGCCCTGCACCTGGACCGCGCCCGCGTACGGCACTTGACCCTGCGCGCCGGTCAGCTCATACCCTCCGAGCACACCCACCACCAGCTGCTGCTGGATCCAGCCGACGACAAGGTCCACCGCCTCGAAGCCGTCGCCGACGCCGCCCGCGCTCGCTTCGGCCCACACATCATCCGGCCCGCCGCCATCAGACCGCCCGGGTCCTGACTCGCCGGTGGGGCCTGCTGGATACGCTCCCAGCCATGACGATCATGTGGGCATCACGGTGAGCCAGTACTTCGGTGTGGGGGATGACACCCTGTGGAACCCGTCCAACACGGTGGCCCGGCTGTTCCTTCGGCAGGTAGCGGTATTCGAGGCGGAGCTGGGTCTGCCCTCTGGGATCGGGCCGATAGAGAACGACGAGTGCGACATCGACCCGGACGTCCTGGGCGAGTTCGCCCGCACCTTGCTCGCACACTACCGCCGCACCCAGCACCCCGTCCTCGCGGCGCTCTGCGAAGGGTTCCTCGCCACCCTGCTGGTTCTCGCCGAGCGCGCAGGCATCGACGTGTCAGGGACCGCAGCCGGCAAGGACAATACGTCGGGCCCCGGCGCCGCGGCGCACCGGTTGCACACCACGATGGAGGCAGTGGGCCCGGCGATGGCGCGGTGAGAATCTGCCGCGCGATGGTGGGTTCGTGGTGTCTACGATGCCCGCGCGGTCGGATTCTGCCCGCGCTGTGCCTACCGGATGCGCTCAACCAGCGTCCGGACCTTGGAGTTGAGGAGGTTGAGATCAGGGGCCGGCGTGGTGTCGTATCCGGGGCGGCCCAGGCGGAGAGCGCCATAGACCGGGGGGCCTTGGTGTTGCCCGTGGATGCTGTGCCGTTCAGCGGGACTCTTCGCCCTGGGCGACCTCCACCTCGTGGTGGAAGCTGACGACCCCGGTGGCTCCGACGGTGGCGGAGAGGGCGGCACAGCAGGCGAGCAGGACGGCTATCCAGTATGTGGCGTGCGCCCGGGGTGCGGGGGCGAGCAGGGCGGCGACGCGCTGCGGGACGGGACCGGAGGTGGCCGCGGGGGCAAAGTCGGGGCGTGTGGGGTGCTTGGTGCGGGCGGCGTGTGTGGCGAGTGCGGCGCGCGCGATGGCGCGGGCGGTCAGGCGCCGGTCGCCGGTGGCGCGGGCTGCGGCTTCGTCGGCGGCGCGTTCGACTGCGAGGCGGATGGCGGTGCGGGGTGCGCGCAGGGCGGGGTGGCAGTGGGCGGCGAGTTCGGCCGCGGCGAGGAAGTAGTGGTGGTGGGCTTGGTTGTGGGCGCGTTCGTGGGCGAGGAGGGCGTCGCGTTCGGCGGCGTCGAGGCTGCGCAGCATCGCAGTGGTGACGACGACGCGGTGCGGCCGGCCGGGCAGGGCGTACGCGTCGGGGTGGGGCGACTCGATGACGCACAGATCGCCTGCGGTGGGACGGCGGTCGGCGACGTCGGTTGCCGAGCGGAAGGAGCGCAGTTGGCGCACGGCCCAGCGGGTCAGGGTCCAGGTGCTGATGGCGAGCGCCCCCACGGCGGCGCCGGCCACCGGCAGGGCGAACAGGCCGGTGGCGGTGTGCAGAGGGTGGACGAGTTCGGCCAGTGCGGCCAGGCCGTGGAGGGTGAGCAATCCGGCGAGGACGAGGGTGCCGAGCGTGATGACCGACGCGCCGGCCAGGACGACGGAGCTCGCCGTGAGCACGTACAGCGCGGGAATCGGGGCCAGGCGCCGTGCGGCACACCGGGCCAGTGGATGCGCCGCGATCGGCAGCACGAGTGGCACCAGGAGCGGGCTCACGTGCCGTCGCCTTCGAGGAGCTGACGCAGCATCTGCTCGTCATCGGGCTTGAGTCCGGCCACGAAACGCGCCAGGACCGATTCACGGTCCGTGTCCCGGTCGAGTTCGCTGTGCATGCGCTGCGCGGTCAGGCCCGGCGCGTCCTGCACCGGGTAGTAGGCGAAGCCGCGTCCCTGCCGGTTGCGGGCGACGACGCCCTTGTCGTAGAGCCGCGTGAGGATCGTGGTCACCGTGGTCCGTGCGAGATCGCGCGCGAGGTCGGCCTGTACCTGGCCCGGTGTGAGCGGCCCGTCGGCGGCCCACAGGGCGGCCAGGACGGCGGCCTCCAGTTCGCCCGCCGGCCGGCGTTCGTCGGTGTTGTCTGTGTCGGTCATGGAACTGCCCTCACCCCACTATCGTCTACAGTCACGTAGACCGTCTACAGGATTGTAGTCAGTCGCCGGGTGCGCCTGCGTGCCTCCGGCCGGTCACGACCAGAATGGAGGGCTCACGGCGATGCCCCCAGCCATCCACCTATCGTCGCAGCTCCCTGTCAACGTGCTGGACGCCCGTTCTCTGCTGTCCGCCTTCGGTGTGCTGGGTGTGGCGGCTGTTCTGTTCGCGGAGACCGGGCTGCTGATCGGGTTCTTCCTGCCGGGCGACTCCCTGCTGTTCACGGCCGGGCTGCTCGCCACCGGCAGTGGGGGCAGTCTGCACCTGCCGCTCGACGGTGTGCTGATCGCTGCCGTGGGTGGGGCGCTGCTCGGGGCGCAGACCGGATATTGGTTCGGCCGCCGCGCTGGAGCGTCCCTGCTGGCCCGGAACCGTAGCCGGCATCTGACCAAGGGCGCGGCGCGCGCCGATGAGTTGCTGTCTCGCTACGGCCACGGCAAGGCCATCGTCCTGGCCCGCTTCGTCCCTGTGGTGCGCACCGTGCTCAATCCGCTCGCCGGAATCGTGAAGGTGCCCATCCGCGTCTTCACGCTCTGGCAGGTCGTCGGCGGCCTGGTGTGGACGGTCGGTCTGGTCCTCGCCGGGTACGCGCTGGGCGCGAGCATCCCGAACGTCGACCGCTACCTGCTGCCGCTGGTCGCCGCCATCGTCGCCGTCTCTCTCCTGCCGCTGGCCCTGGAAGTGCTGCGGGCCCGCCGCCACTCCGCCGGGCAGGCCGACGAACCGTCCCGGGAGCCCAGCGCATGAAGATCACCTTCCTGATCCACAACGTGTACGGGATCGGCGGCACGATCCGCACCACGCTCAACCTGGCCTCCGCGCTCGCCGAGCGGCACGAGGTGACGTTGGTGTCGATGCTGCGCCACCGCGCCCGGCCCCGGTTCACCGTCGACCCACGCGTGAGCGTCGTCCCCCTGGTCGACCTGCGCGAGAGCTCCGACGACGCGGCCGATCCGCGCATGCGGCAGCCCGCCGGCATCTTCCCGAGCGCCGAGAAACGCCACAAGCAGTACAGCGTCCTGGCCGATGTACGCGCCGAAGAGTACCTGCGCGGCTGCGATGCGGACGTGATCATCGGCACCCGGCCGGGTGTCAACGTCTACCTGGCCCGCTTCGCTCCGCGCGGCGCCCTGCGGATCGCGCAGGAACACCTCACCCACGACACCCACTCCAAGAAGCTGCGCGGCCAACTGGCCCGCTGCTACCGCGACGTGGACGCTGTGGTCACCATCACCGAAGCCGACGCCGCCGCCTACCGGTCGAAGATGCGGCTACCGGGCGTGCGGATGGTGGCCGTGCCCAACAGCGTGCCGGACCCCGGACTGCCCCTGGACGGCGAGCGCGCACCGGTCGTCGCCGCCGCCGGACGCCTGGTCCGCGCCAAGCGCTTCGACCTGCTCATCGACGCCTTCGCCGACATCGCCGCCGCACACCCCGAATGGAGTCTGCGGATCTACGGCACGGGCACCGACAAGGACCGCCTCCAGCAACTGATCGAGAAGCAGGGGCTGCAGGGCCGCGCCGAGCTGATGGGCCCGGCCTCCCCGATCGAGGCCGAGTTCGCCAAGGCCGCCATCGTGGCCTCCGCCTCCGACGCCGAGTCCTTCGGCATGACCCTGGTCGAGGCGATGCGCTGCGGCACCCCGGTCGTCTCCACCAACTGCCCGCTCGGCCCCGCCGAGATCATCACCGACGGCGTCGACGGCCGCCTGGTCCCCGTCCGCGACAGACAGGCCCTGGCCGGTGCGCTGGCCGACCTGATCACCGACGAGGCCGCGCGCCGCCGCATGGGACGGGCCGCAGCCCGCACCGCGGCCGACCGCTACGACCCCACCCAAGTCGCCCGTACCTACGAGGAGTTGTTCACCTCACTGGCTGCCACCCGACGCTCCCGCGCCTGGCAGCGCCGCACGGCACGCTGGCGTTCCCGCGCGGGTCGGCAGCTGCGCCGTCTGCGGCACCGCTGACCGTCGCTGCGCCGCGCCCTCCCATGGACGCGATACGCCCTGTCCCGCCTCGACCCGCTGACGCGGTCGTCACCCCACCTCGAAACGGATCCAGATGAGCGTCATCAACCTCGGGCAGTCCGTGGTCCTCGGCATCGTCGAGGGCGTCACGGAGTTCCTGCCTGTCTCCTCCACCGGCCACCTGAAGATCGCCGAAGGGTTCATGGACATCCCCGTCGACGACCCCGCCGTGGTCGGCTTCACTGCGGTCATCCAGGTCGGCGCCATCGCCGCCGTACTCGTCTACTTCTTCAAGGACATCGTGCGGATCGTCTCCGCCTGGATTCGGGGCCTGCGGCACAAGGAAGAGCGCCACCACCACGACTACAAGTTCGCCTGGTGGGTGATCTGCGCGACGATCCCGATCGTGATCGTGGGCCTGGCCGCGAAGCCGCTCATCGAGGGCCCGCTCGCCTCTCTCTGGGTGGTCGCGGGCTCCCTGATCGCCGGATCCGTCGTCCTGTGGGTGGCGGACCGGTGGGGTCGGCACAAGCGCGGCGAGGACGACACGACGTTCAAGGACGCGATGCTGGTGGGCTGTTCACAGATCCTGGCCCTGCTCTTTCCCGGCTTCTCCCGTTCGGGCGCGACCATGTCCACCGCGCTGCTGCTCGACCTCGACCGGGTGGCCGCCACCCGCCTCTCCTTCTTCCTCGGCATCCCTGCTCTGACAGGCGCGGGCCTGTACGAGCTCAAGGACGCGGTGGGCGCCGGGGTCGGCGCGGCTCCGATCCTGGTGGGCACCACGGTGTCCTTCGTCGTCGCCTACGCCTCGATCGCCTGGCTGCTGAAGTTCGTCGCCCGGCATACCTTCAACGCCTTCGTCATCTACCGCGTGCTCGTGGGTCTGCTGCTGTTCGGGCTGCTGGGTGCCGGGGTGCTCACCTCGTGAGCACCCAACGCCCGCCGGCCCGAGTGCCGCGCCGCATACCGTGGCTGGCGCTGGTGGCCCTCGCCTACGCGGCGGTCCAGCTCACCCTGGTCGCCCCGCATCTGGGCCTGGGCTGGGATGAGACGGTCTACCTCTCTCAGGTCGACCCGCACCGCCCGGCCGCCTACTTCAGCGCCCCGCGCTCGCGCGGCATCACCTTCCTGACGGCGCCCGTGCTCGGCGTCACCGGCTCCATCACCGCGCTGCGGACCGTCCTCGCGCTGCTGTCCGCCGCCGCCCTCTACGCGGCCTACCGGTGCGGGCAGCCGTTGCTCGGTCACCGGCGAACCGCCCTGGCCGCGCTGTTGTTCGCCGGGCTGTGGGCCAGCGTGCTGTACGGGTCGCAGGCCATGCCCAACCTTTGGATGGCCCTGTCGGCGCTGGCGGCGGCCGGCTGGTTTCTGCGCGCCGTACACCCCCATGAGCAGCGGCGAGCTCTCATCGGCCTGGGCGCCATGGTTGCGGCCGCCACCTGCTTCCGCTTCTCCGACGGCGCATGGCTCGCCCTGTCCCTGCTCGCGGCGTGCGCGGCCGTCTCCTCCTGGCGTCGACCGGGACCCGCACTCGCCGTGGTCACCGGATTCGTTGCGGGTGGCGCAGAGTGGATCACGGAGGCGTATCTACGCTGGGGCGGCGTCGGCGCCCGGCTGCACGCCTCCAGTGCGATCGAAGGCGGCATGGGCCTGCACTGGGCAGGCGGCATGGCTTGGCGCAGCCTCAACGGCCCCTTGTTATGCCGCCCTTGCCAACTCCCGCTCACCCACCCCGCGTTCACCCTGTGGTGGCTGGCCCTGCCCGTCCTCGCCCTGCTCGCCTGCGTCGCAGCCCGGCACAGCCGAGACCGTGCGGTGACCCTGCTCCCCGTCGCCTGCGCGCTCGCGCTGAGCATCCCGTACTTGCTGCTCATCGACTACTCCGCACCGCGCTTCCTGCTGCCCGCATACGCCCTGCTCTCACCACCACTCACGCACCTGGCCGCACTCGCCGCCCGCGTCTGCCGACCGCCCGGTCTCCGCATCCTGACGTCCGGCCTGGGAGCCCTGCTCCTGGCCCTACACCTGGCCACGCAGTACCCGACCCTCGTTCACACCGTCGCGACCGCCCGCGCTGCCACCGCCCGTTACCGCACTGCCGCCCGCGACCTGCACCACCTCGGACTCACCCCGCCCTGCCTGGTCAGCGGCACCCACGCCCCACCCATCGGCTACTACGCCGACTGCGCTTCCGCCAACGTCGGCGGCAACAACCGCGACACCACCTCCCGCGCCCTGCTGCACCGCGCCACCAAAGAACCCACCGCCACCCTCACCACGTCCCGCTCCACCCCTCCCTCCTACGCCCGTAACTGGAGCGCCCACCCCCTGCCCGGCACCGGACTGACCGCCTACGCCCCCTCTGGCCGGGCAGCCCAAGCACGAGAGGCACGCAGATGAACCTTTGCGCACCGCGCCTCGCCCACCACAGGCGACTTGGGAGCACGATGCTTCGGCCCCGGCACGCAGCGTCATGAACCGCCAGGACGTCGCGGACCTGGCCGGCAGCGTCGGCCTGGGTGCCTGGACCGCCTTCAGCCTCCTCACGATGATCGTGATCGGGCGCAACGGTGCCCCGCTGACCCCGGACGATCAGATGCTGGCCTGGTCCCTCCTGCACCGCCCGGATGAGCTGGTGGCCCTCGCCCGCGGCGTGACCGCCACCGGCACCGGCGTCATCCCCTATGCCCTGATCGTCCTGGCGGGCCTGATCACGGGGCGCACCGCGCAGCAACGGCTGGCCACCGCCGCGCTCGGGCTGCTCTGCCTCACCGCGGAACAGGCCCTGCGCTACGGCCTCGTGACCTTGATCCACCGTCCCCGCCCGCCGCACGCCGACTGGGCCGCGCACGCCTCGGGGTGGTCCTTTCCTTCCGGGCACACCACCACGGCCGCCCTCACCGCCTGCGTCCTCGTTCTCGCCATACGGTTGCGCGCGCCGCGCGGCCGAACGCTGTTGACGGTCGTGATCGCGGCCTGGGCAGTCGCGGTCGGGCTGACCCGCGCCGAACTCGCCGTGCACTGGTGCACCGATGTGCTCGGCGGCTGGCTGTTCGCCGTCGGCTGGGCCGGGCTGTGCCTGTGCGCCGCATCCTGGTGGCTGCCTGAGCAGTTCATCCCCCGTACGGCGAATGCGTCGATCAAGCCGGTGGAGGGCCATGCGCCACAAGATCCTGGTCGTTGAGGACGATCATGCGCTGCGCGACGTGCTGCTGCGCGGCCTGCGCGAGGAGGAATTCGATCCGCTGCCCGCCCCGGACGGCGCCACCGCGCTGCGCCTGGCCTCCCCCGATGTCGCCGCCGCCGTGCTCGATGTCGGGCTGCCCGACGCCGATGGCCGCGATGTGTGCCAGGCCCTGCGGGCAGGCGGACTCACCTTCCCCGTCATCTTCCTGACGGCACATCACCGGCTGACCGACCGGCTGTCCGGGTTCTCGGCGGGCGGCGACGACTATCTGCCCAAACCGTTCCACCTCGCCGAACTCGCCGCCCGGCTGCGCGCGGCGCTCAAACGCTCCGCGCCCGCGCACACCACCATGGGTGACGTGACACTGGACGCGGTCGGCCACCGCTGCACCGTCGGCGACAGCGAACTCCCCCTGACACCCACCGAGTTCCGGCTCCTGGCCGCACTGATGGCCGCCTCCGGAGACGTGGTGCGGCGCCGCGAGCTGATCAGAGCCGCCTGGCCGGAGGGGGCCCGGGTCAACGACAACACCCTCGACCAGTACCTGACCCGGCTGCGCCGCAAGCTGCGCCAGGCGGGCAGCTCCCGCACCATCGGCACGGCCCGCGGGATCGGCCATCGCCTGTCATGACTCCGCTGCCCCGCCTCGTACCCGGCACCCTGCGCGGACGGCTGTCCCTGGTGGCGCTCACCGGCGCCGCGCTCCTGATCGCGGTCCTCACCCTCGCCTTCAACGCGGTGGCCCGTCAGCACCTCCAGCGGCAGGCGGACGACGAGCTGCGCACCCGGGCCGCCGCCGTCGCCACCACTGTCGACACCAGCGGACCTGCCGTACACGTCCACGAAGGCGCGCACGACGACCTCCTGGACAGCAACGTCTGGATCTACGCCGGCCGCCGTCTGGTCGAGTCGCCCCCCAACGCCGCCCCTGACAGCCCGGTCAGCCGCGCCGCCCGCGTCCTGGCCACCGCCAGCGGGCATTCCTGCACCACCCTCGGCGGGCCACGACCGGTGCGCCTGTGCGCAGTCCCGCTCCCGGGCCCGGCAGGCGGTGCCACGATCGTCACCGCGCTCGACCTGGCCCCCTACCGAAGTTCGGCGGACACCCTGCTGTTCGGCTCGCTCGCGCTGGACGCCGTGATGCTCGCCTGCACCTACGTCCTGACCCGGCTCGCCGTCGACCGCGCGCTGCGCCCGGTCCGTGCCATGACCGACCAGGCCACCCAGTGGGGCGCCGTCGCCGCCGACGAACGGTTCGGCGCGCCACAGCTGCCCGCCGAACTCGCCCTCCTGGGCGCCTCGTTGGATGCCCTGCTCGACCGCATCCGCGCACTGCTGCGCCACGAGCGGCAGCTCACCGCGGAACTCTCCCACGAACTGCGCACCCCGCTCAGCCGCATCATCGCCGAACTGGACTGGTACCAGACCCGCCCCCGCACCCACGCCGACACCCGGGCCACCCACACGGTGATCTCACAGGCCGCCGCATCCATGCGCACCATCTGCGACACGCTCCTGCGCGACGCCAGCGACAGCATCCCCGCCACCCCCGGCACCACCCTGGCGCTGCCCACCCTGCGCCACGTCGCCACACAGCTGAACGCGCCCGGCCACCTGCGGCTCACCGTCACCACCCAGGACCCGCACCTCGAAGCCGGAGTCAGCGCCGCCCTGCTCGAACGCATCGTCAGCCCGCTGCTCGCCAACGCCGCGCGCTACGCCGCCACCGCCGTCACCCTCCACGCAGCCCGTGACGGCGCCGTCGTACGCATCGAAGTGACGGACGACGGCCCCGGAGTGCCGCCGCACTTCCTCAGCCACCTCTTCACGCCGGGCCGCCGTGCCACCCCGGACGACGGACACGACGGAGCGGGCCTCGGGCTGCCACTCGCACGGCGCCTGGCCCGCTCCGTCGGCGGAGAGGTGCGCCACGACCGGCCGCACCACCCCGGCGCACGGTTCGTGATCAGCCTGCCCGCTGCGTGATCTGCCCCAGCCGGGTCCGCTCGCGCCACTGCGCATAGCCCATCAGGCCCACCAGGACAGCCAGCAGCACCGCCGAGGAACCCGCCGTGCCCAACGCCAGGCCACCCTTGGCGACCGGCTTGGTCAACAGGTCACCAGCCGTGGCCCCCAAAGGACGCGTCAGGACGAACGCGATCCAGAAAAGCACCACGTTCGCCACCACGCGCACCCGCATCAAAGCAGCCAGGACAGCGAGCGCCCCGGTCACCAGGAGCGCGCCACCGGCGTAGCCGAGCCCGGAGCTGTCGGAGAGGAAATCCCCCATCGAGGTGCCCAGGGTGTTGGAGATGAGGATCGCCGACCAGAACAGCGCCTCCGCACGGAAAGTGACGATGTCACGGATGACGAAGGTCATCCCGGTGGCCTTCCACGCAGCGAAGATCAGGAGCAGAGCCGAGACGAGGATCGCGGCGCCGACCGGATAGCCGAGCCCCAGTCCCTGCGGCCCCCAGCCCAGCGACGTGGCGCCGGGCGCGAGATACCTGGCGCTGGCGTCACGATTCATGAAGTCCGACATCGTGGTGCCCGCCATGCTCGTCGAAAGGATGACGGTCCAGTAGAAGAACGGGTTGTAGCGCCGGGACGCGAGCTGAATGACCAGTGTCACCACGAAGACGACGAACAGCGCGACCGTGGTCAGGAAGTAGCCGAGCTTGAGAGTCTGGGCGAAGAGGTCACCCGCCGTCTCCCCCAGGGTCGTCGCGGCGATCTTCATGACCCAGAAGGCCAGGGTGACCTCCGGCAGCTTCCGCACCACCTGTCCCGCGACGGCCGCCGTACGCGCGTCGTGCGCCTGCGTCCGGCCTGCCGCTTGCAGAGCGGTCTCTGACTTCTCCAATGCCGCACACTCCCATACTCCATGCCTGTGCCCTGCGGCCGCCGACCAGGCGCGTCACGAGGCCCGGTCGGCGGATTCCCGCCTCTGACCTTGGCGAAGGCTTCCTGAACAGTTCCTGAACACCCGCCCGCCGCACGGCCGTCGGCTCAGCTGCCCGCCAAAGCCGCGGTGTTGAGGTCAGCTCGTATGGCGGGCGCGCCGCTCCTGCTCGGTGACGTCCCTGCGGGTCGTGGCCAGGTAGACGACCAGGGCCAGGATCACCACCAGGAACAGGGCACTGGTCCCGACCGTGCCCAGCCCCAGGCCGCCGTCCGCGGCAGGCTGGGAGAGGTAGTCGCCCATCGAGGCACCCAGCGGGCGGGTCAGGACGTAGGCGATCCAAAAGCTCCACACCGCGTTCAGACCGAGCGCGAAGTGCACCACCGCGACGGCGGCGATCGCCAGGGCGAACAGCACCGCGGAAAGCCAGTAGCCCACCGCCATCCGCTCGGCGACCAGGTCACCGGCGGCGGTGCCGAGCGCGAAGGTGAACAGCACCGTCAGCCAGTAGAAGCACTCCCGGCGCCCGGTGTCGATGCTGTGGATGGACAGGGTCCGCTCACATCGGTACCAGAGCGCGAAGACCACGGCCAGACACAGCGCGAACACCGCGGTGCTCGTCTCCAGCGGCACCCCCAGGTTGTCGGTGAGGTTGTCGCTGACCAGCGTGCCGACGATGCTGATCAACGCGACCGCCGTCCAGTAGACGCCCGCACGGTAGGCGGCCGTACCGAACTGGACGACGAGTACGACCGCCAGCAGCATGCTCATCAGCAGCGATACACCGGTCAGACCGAGCCCCAGCTTCTCGTTGAGCATGTCGGCGGCGGTCTCACCGACCGTGGTGCACAGCACCTTGATGATCCAGAAGTAGACGGTGACTTCGGGGACCTTGTTCCAGCGCAGTCGACGACCGGGCGCCGTGGCGGCTGTCGTGCTGGTGACGGATGAGGTCCCGGAGATTTCGGATGTCATGGGGACGGACGCTGCCACCGGGAACCTGAACGCATCCTGACTGCCGCCTGGCCCGGCCTGCGCACCGTACCCGTCGCACGCAGCATGAAGGTCATGAACTCCCGTTGCGACCGGGCCACCGGCCTGCCGCGCCACCACCTCGGGTGGGCCGTGTGCGCTGCCTACCTCACCGCGCTGCTCCTGCCCGGCCCCGGCACGTGGCTACGCCAACCGCATGCCCCCACGCTGGGTCCCGCCCTCGCCCCGCGCGTGCACACCACCGCCTCACTGCTGGCCCTGGTGCTCTTCTCGGCCGGACTCCAGGTACCGGTGCGCTCACTGGGGCGGCTGCTGCGCCGCCCTGGCATCCTGCTGGCCGGGACCGCGCTGCACCTGGCGGCCCCGCTGCTGATCATCCCGCCGGTCGTGTTCCTGCTGCGCCAGTCCCCGGACGCCGACGGCGGCAGCGGTCTGGTCACCGCGATGATCCTGATCGTCGCGATGCCGCTCGCGGCCGGTGCCACCGTCTGGACCGGCAAGGGCCAAGGCGACCTTGGTGGGACTGGTCCTGGCCTCCACCCTGCTGAGCCCCCTCACCATCCCCCTGACCGTGACGGCGCTGGCCCCGCTCCTCGGCGGCGGCTACGCCCACACCCTGGCCTCAGACTCGTCGCGCACAGCGAGAACGCAGGGCCAGCGGAGCGGGCCCAGTTGGGGGAGCCGGACCGCTACGCAAGGGCAGCCGACGCGGTGGTGAGGAAGTTGGCGACGTTCCAGGACGCACCTGAACAGCGGATCAGGGCCGCAGACAGAGCTTGATCGAGGTGAGGGTGACGGTGCCGCGGAAGACGTAGGCACGCTTGTCGAACCTCGTGGTCACGGCCCGGGAGTTGTTCAGGGCGTTGATCGTTCGCTCAACTTCGTTCCTGTACTTGTAGATCGTCTTGTCGAAGCCGGCGGGCCGACCACCCCTGTTCCCCCGTCTCCATCGGCACCCACGACTACAACGGCCCTGTCGGCGACGGCACCGACATCCTCGACCAACGCCAAGTCCACGACCCGGGCGGCAACTACACCCCGCCAACCTGCCCGAACTGCACCACGCAGCTCGACGAAAGCGCACACATCACGCTCGTCCAGCACTGGCTTGACCAAACGGAACCGTTTGCGACCTGCAAAAACTGCGCTACTTCCGCCTTACTGGGCGACTGGACCGGCCAGTGGGCCATCCACGTCGCCAGCGTCGCGGTGCACTTCAACAACTGGCCGACGCTCGGCGATGCCGTCCTCCACGGGCTCTCCGATCACCTGGGCCCGCGATGTCGCCTGATCCAAAAGCGAATCTGAGGCGTCTGAAGCCTGGGCACCGCGCCGGCGGCGTGCTCGACTACGCCACACCCCGCACCCTGAGCCCGGAGTACACCTGGCCGCGCTCATGCTCACCCTGCCGGCCGCACGCGCCGGAACCGGCAACATCACCGGCCAGGACATGACCGGCTGACTCCAAGACGACGCCGAGCACGTACTCGTCGCCGACGGCTGGCTGATCCTGCCCGCCACCACCGCCGAGGTGATGGCCTCCCAGCCCGTGCACCACCACCCGACCACACGTGGCGAACCCACCTCCCCCTTGCGACCATCCCGTCAGGTTCACACGACACTGACAAACAGCCCCTCGTCTCAATGCCACGGAATACCACGGAATGCACACCCACGCGAAGAGACCACGAACCTGCAGCGGCACCGCGCGCCAACGCGGACCGCCCCGCGAAGGGGCCAACCACCGTCGGCTCCTTCACACATCCGCTGCCCACATCGAGCTCGACGGGGAGGACAGCCATGGCCGGGAGACGACCGCTGCAGCCGAGGACATGACGCGCACGGTCTGCAGCACCACGCTCACCATGGCCATCACTCAAGCCCAGACCGTATATTCCAGCGCATGAGCCAACAGCCGCCTGTACACAACGAGTTCAACGGAACCATCGAGGGCAACCTCGTGCAGGCGGGCAACCTCGGCAGCAGCCACGCGCCGCCCGAACCGGACAACCCACCCGGAGCCCAAGCCGATGAAGCGCAGGCGGCAGGCCCGCTGTCCGTACGCAACATCGCGAACGGACACTTCACAGGAGACGTCATACAGGCTGACACCATCCACAACCTGAACCTCTCCAGCTCCCCGGGACACGCCCAACCGGCCACCGGAGAACCGCAAGACACGACCGATGAGTCCCGCATCCGCCGCTACCTCCGCAGGACCCGCCGCAATCGCAGCTAGGATCCGGCGCCCGACGCTCACTCACCCGCGCCCTCCAGACAGTCTCGTCCCGCTACGAGCTGGAGATGGCCGTGAAGCAGGCCATCCGGCACCCGGGGCCGCGGGCTGCGACCGGTGCCTGACCGACGTGCCAGGGCACCTGGACGCCTGGGCGCCACCCGCGATCCGCGCGGCCGGCATCGTCCCCTTCAGACGGGCGGGCGCCGCGTGCCGCCCCCGCTTCCATTCAGCGGGATCAGCGTCTCCAGATGCGCACCCTTGACCCAGGAGCCCAGCAGGTCGCGGTGCAGGGCCACGATGTCCTGGCGTACCACCAGGCCGAGCGCGGCCTTCGTGAACGTGCGGCACGTGGTGACGAACAGGGCGACGTCCGCGCCGTGCTCGGGGCGGGCGGTGCCGACGAACCTCTGCATGTCCTGTGAGGACACGCTGCGCTCGGGCGCGTACTTCTTGACCTGGACCACGAGCTTGCGGCCGTCGGCAAGGTAACCGACGACGTCGGCGCCCAGGTCGCCGCTCCTGCCGCTGACGACGACGTCTCGACAGCCGTCCCGGCGGCACAGGCCGGCGACATAGCGCTCGAAGTCCTGCCAGGTCAGCGCGTCGACCTCGGCCATCGACAGCTCCCGCGCCTTCGCCTCCTCCTGCGCCCGCCATTGCCGGTCCTTGTCGACCGCGGACCGGTGCGCACGCAGGAGGCCCCAGCCGATCCCACCCACCACCACGGCGGCGAGCACCGCCGCCATCACGGGCCACACCGTCGCCCAGTTCCCGGCCACCCACACCGCGGCGAGAGCCGCTGCCACGATGCCCCACCCCTGCACCTGTCGGCGGGTCCGCTTCCGCAGCCGCCGTCGCCGTCGCGCCGCCATCAGTCCCCCACTCTCCCGTGCCCGTCAACCGCAGTGTGAAAGTGCTACCCGGCCCCGGCAAGAAGGTCTGCCCCGCACCTGGGACCACCGCACGCATCAGGCGTCGAGAAACTCCTTGGCAGCCTTGATGCGCTCGCTGTTGAAGGAGCTGTACCACGCCCTTGCGGGCACTTATGAGCGCGATGGTCAGGGTCACAGTTGAAGTGAACAGCGCGGCAGCGAGGGGAACCCACGGGGTCATGACGACAGCATTGTTGGGCCGAACCGACCCCCGGTCCACTGAAGGACATCTTGAGGAAACGGACATCAGCTACAGGGCGGGCAGTCCGCCTTCGAGGGCAGCGACGACGAGCAGTCCAGCGCAGCCGTGAGTACGTGATCACTCGCTACTGCGGTCTCCGAGATCGCCTCCAAGGCCGCTGCCCCGGCGATAGGTCGATACCGACCTCGACAGTGATGCTCGACGGGTAACCGTGACGGGGGATGCCCGTAACCACTCGATGTCTCCTCCTACCGAGCCAACGAGCATCCTCCAACTCCCCTACTCGACCCGCCCCGCCTGGGGCAGAGGAGACTCGCGGTGGCCGAGGCATCAGCGCCCCTGCCGCCGCCGCGCATCGAACTGAGACAGCACCCGCACCACACGCCACACTGCCGCAGCCAAACCCAGCACAGCCCCCGCCAGGAACAGGCCCTTGCGCACCGGCCCGGAAACACCAACGATCCATGCTGGGATCAGGAACACGGCGAAAACCGCCCCGCCAACCACCACAGCCGTCACCAGGGCGAACATGATCTCCACCGTCATCGCGTCCTTCTCCCAACGCGACTCACGCCCCATATCCATGCCGCAAGTCTCACACGACCCCCAGAGCCCCAGGCTCGCACCAGCGCGGACCATCCGAGGCGGGGCGTCAGTCCGCGGAGTTTCTCTCCGGCGTCCCGTCGTTCACGGTGTCCGGATGTGCGACGCGGCCGGCGGACTGGTCGTCGGTGTGGTCCGCCCCTTGCGACTCGATCGTGGCCGCCCAGCGTTCCGCCCAGTGGGCGAGGGGGTTCGAGGCGTGGCGTGCCTCGTGTCCCAGCGGGGTGAGTTCGTAGCGCCTGTCGGGTAGTTGGTGGATCACCTGGGCGTCCAGGAGTTCGGTCAGGCGCTGGCGCATCACGCTGGAGGACATGTCGTCGCACCGCTTCTGCAAGGGGCGGAATCCCAGCGGACCCCCTCGGACTGGTCAGCCTAGACTTGGGTGTGGGCGAGACGGTAGGAGTCGGTACCGCCTCCAACCGCAGAAGGGTGTGGCTCTTCCTTAGAGAGTTGCCAATCCGTAGTTATCCACCGGAGTGCTGCGCGATGCTGACGAGATGGAAGACGAGTCCTTTGAGGTGTGGGCACGGCGGCGCGAGATGGCACGGCAGCGTAAGAAGGGGCGGCTGCGCCTCAGCGCGCTGACTTCAGGGCCGGAGCGAGGCTCGCATGTGGACCCACAGGCCCCGCGGGTGATCTCGCGATGGGATGGATACGGGTGGGAACCAGTCGCCGTCGCTCAAGACTGGGCGGCGGCCGCGGAGATGCAGCGACCGCTCGGTGATGCGGACGAGCGTGCTGGCCGGACGGACTCAACTCGCGCCGGTGGCTCGCGCGCAGCCCAGACGCGCGAGAGAAGCGGACTGACGACCACTGAGCGAAAGCGGGGAAGAGTACGCGAACTACTCGATGAAGCAAGCTGGAGATAGCTCTTCGGCCGGGGCTTGTTGAGCAGGCATGACGTCTGGGTGGACTGTGGTGACGGGCTCGTGTCTCCTACTGTTGCGGCAGGACTTTGGGGGCTGCGATGGGCTCGTTGAGTGAAGAGCTGGAGCATCGAGAGGAGACCGGCTCACCTTGAACGCCACCCTGATCGAGACCGGCACCGAGTCCTATCGCCTTGCCCGCACCAAGGCCAAGAACACCGGACTCCGCTGACCACCGTCGTCCAGGGACAGCGCACGCCGTGTCCCACTGCGGTGGCTAGATCCAGTTCGCCCACCCGAAGGTGAAGAGGTATGCCCGCCGCAGCGCGTCCTCTCCCCGCACGCCTCGCAGGAACATGACCAGCAGTGTCGCGAAGAACAGCACGGCAAACGCTCCGCCGATGCCGGCACTGACCGCGGGTCCTGCCGCAAAGCCCGCGGTCACGCTCACCACGATCACAATCACCAGACCGAAGTTCGCGGCAGGCAGGTCAGCACGAAACACCTCTCTCAGTGCCCCACGGGCCGCCTTCATGTCGGAGTCATACCGCTCTCGTGCTGCCACCGGATCGGCTGCTGGACCCTCGGGCCACTGCTGCACCAATTCATCCCCTCTGCGTGATCAAGCCGTACTCTCCGCCGGCCCCAAATCACGCCGCCCTACGGGGCTGCACTACTACGCCCCAGCTTCACTGATTATCCACAAAGTGGGGCCATCTCAACTTGCTCCAGCGGGGCCACTAATGAACGCCCTGGCAGCGCGCCGAACCCCACCTCGAGGAACTCCGCGCACCGTTCACCCAGCACGCCGCCGGCCGCTGGAGCTGGATGGACACCTTCGACAACTTCGCAGCCCTGCTGCGCGACTGGGGCCAGGTGACACAGGAGGCCGAACGGCGCGGCTGGGGACTGATCGGACTGCCGTACTGACCCCCGGCCCGGCAGCGTGCCACCGGTATCGATGTCATCCGGTGGCGCGACATACCGGGCACCCGTGGTCAGCAGGACTCTGGTCACAGCGAGGGCAGGACGTCAGTTCCCTGAACCTGGAGTCCCCGAGTCGGCCCGTGAGGATGTGCAGGAGCTCCTCGCGGGTGGGGGCGGGCAGGTGCGGCAACCACCCTCGCCCTGCTCGAGATCGGTCAGTCGCACCCGCTGGACCCGACGGCACCACAGACACCGGATCGTCCACGCCCCCGCACGGGCCCCACGGTAGCTCTCGGCGGGCACCACCCGTACACGGCCAGCAGCGCCTCGGGGCTCTCCCTCACGCTCGGGTAGAGACCCAGCCCGCTGAAGCCGCGCACCTGAGCAACAGCAGCACGATGCGAACGAACCTCTTACGAAGAAGAGAGGGTTGAGGACCTCTTTGCCTGCCCGAGTACAACCTCGCGCGGACTTTCCCTGCGTTTGACCGTGTTCTCTACGCGCGTCAGCGCGCGTGACGCACGTCACTGCTGTTGCTCTAAGCGACGAACAGCCGAGGGCCAATACGGGACAGAACTAACCGTTCCGGTCGAATCGCCAAGGCGACATCGAAGGTGCGTCACTTTTAGGTTCCCCCTACATGGGGTGGGCTCTGCGCGGCAGGTCTAGACCGGTTGCCCGTGAAGAGACTGAGTAGCTACTGTCCCCCCGTCTTCACCGAGCCTGCAGATTCAGTCGCGGCGACGGGGGTGAAGGCATTCCACCAACACCACTGTTCCTGGGGGGACTTGTGTTGTCTTTAGGTAGAACTCTGGCGCGTGTGGCTGTAGCAGGAGCGGCGGTGGTCGCTATGGGCGCCGTGGTGCACACGGCGACGGCGGCCGATGCTCCGACTCCGGCGAACTTGCTTGCTGCGAAGGCCACTCCGGAGGCGAAGCGGATGGCGAAGTCCGCTCCGCAGGCGGTCGCGCTGGCCGCCACCGTGTGTGGGGACGGCTACGCGCTGCAGAACGCCAAGCCGCTCGGTGACCCCGACCCGAACAAGCGGATCGCCACGATCTTCAATTACACGAAGGGGGGCAACAGGGGCGGCTGCACCATCTACGACAACAACCTGGGCACGAAGAAATACATGAGCTTGACCGTGTGCGACATGAACAAGAAGTGCGCCTCGGACAAGGGCGTGTTCTTGCAGTACGCGGGGCCGGTGTACACCTCGGCTCCCGTATGCGCCACCGTGGATGCGTTCATGAAGGACTCGTCGTCCGCCTCGGTGAAGTACGCCACGTACCACTCCGACTACGCCTACCTCTGTGACTGAGGCGAGAGGCATGCGTCAGGTGCTGGCCGGGGCCGTGGTGAGTGTGGCGGCCGTTTCGGTCCTCACCGGCTGTGGCGGGAAGGATGACTCATCCGCCCAGTCCAAAGCTGCTGAGGTACCGTCTGTTTCCGCGTCACCCTCGGCCTCGCGTGGTGAGAACAGTGCGGCGCGAGCTGCGGAGAAGCAGGCGCAACGGGGACGGGCGGCAGACGCTCCCAGCGGGGTTCCGGTGAGCGGAGCCCCCAAGGGCGGTGACGACAAGAACTTCGGTCAGCCCCTGTTCTCTCAAGGTGATGTGACGGTCTTTCACCCGCGTTCCACAGGGGACACAGTCACCGTGCCTGTCAAGATCACTAACTCTGGAGATGCCCGGTACTTCTACCGTGTGACGCTCCAGGTGAAGGGGGAGGGAGGCTTCGTGGCCTCGCGGCGCTTTGCCACTGATGTCGTGGGGGTGTATCCCGGGACCTCTGTGCCCACGGAGCTCACCTTCACCAGCGAGGGCAAAGCGGCTCCCCGTAGTCCGAAGGTGTCGCTCACTCGCGTCGAGCGCAGCAAGACCTGACCTTCGTCTGGCGGGGCCGCACCTGGAGCAGGGGGCGACCCCGCCTCTTTCACTCCTGTCACCGCGCCCGGCCACCGGGCCGCGGCGCCTTCGTGCTGGACAGGCCCGGCATGCGAACACCCAAAGCTCGCGACCGGGTTGGCATGTGCTTCCGCTCACGCGGAGCACACGCCGGTGACGACCCTCCACATCACCGCCGACCGCCGCCCGTGTCAGACGGGCTGGTCTCGCGCTCGGGCCCGGCACGGACGATACGCAACAAGAATCGGGGAACATCCTCTTGAGATCCATAAGACGCACGCGCGCGCCCTGGGCCGCCGCTTTGACGTGCGCCGCTCTGACGGGTGGCCTGATGCAGGCCGCCCCGGCCGTAGCCGCAGCCGGCCCCCACCCAGGCGGCAAGCAGGCTGCGCCACCGCAGCCTTCAGACCGGGTGGCCAACCCGGACAAGGAGCTCGGCCGCGGCTGGAAGGTCTCCGAAGACCGTGCCGTCACGGCAGCCGCCGACAGCGATGGCCTGAAGATCCTTGTCGCCGACAGCAGCAAGGCGTACGCCTGGAAGACCGCCGCCACGCTCTCCGAGCCGGGTATGCCCGCAGATTCGTGGATCGGCAACCAGTGCGTCATGGACGCCGAGCATGTCGCGGTCGTGTATGCCCCGCGTGCGTTCACGAACAAGCCGGATCTGATGCAGGGCGGCGCGTTCGCCGCCGTGGTCAACGTCCACAGCGGTGCGGTGACGAAGCTGCCGTTCACTGCGTCGCTGGCCTACTTTGACCCTTCCTGCAACACGGTCACGCACATGGCCGCGTTCACCGCCTTCCGGGACATGAACGACCCTCAGAAGACGAAGACGCGCGTGGTCACCGTGAACACCAGCGGAAAGACCACGGACGCGGCCGCGGCGCACGGCGAGATCACCAGTGCGGTCCCGGTGAAGGGCGGCGCGATCGCCGCCCGCGGCAACCACCTGATCCATCTCGACCGCTCGGGCAAGGTGAGCAACCTCGCCGACGCGGACAGTGTCCCGTTCGACATCCGGCCCACCGTCGGCGGGAAGATCGCCTTCATCGACCTCGAGGGCAACCACACCGCACACGCCAAGGTATTCGGCGGCAGCGGCAAGCCGTCCACGATCGCCTCGGGCAAGCTCGGTGGCCTCGACCTGATGCAGGGCGCGGCGGGCAGAGTCTTCCTCACCGGCCGCCCCAGCAGCACCTCCGCTGTAGCGGGAAGCGGGATCACCCGCATTGACGCGCCGGGTGACACCGCCCTGTCGACACACGGCCGCCTGGCCATCGAGCCGGTCCTCACCCCCGGCGTGCGCGCTGGGCTGGCGCACATCAAGGACGCCGGCCAGGGCTTCACCAAGGCCGAGCCCGCCCCGGAAGGCCGCTCCACCGCGCAGGCCCCGGCGACCATGACCGGCACCGCGCCGGTGACGGTCACCAGCACCGCCACCACCACCGGCACCAAGCTCGTCCAGAGCGTGCGGCAGGAGGCCACCAACGGCTCCGGTACCAACCCTTCCCCGGCGCTTGGTACCGGCTCCGGGACCCGCAAGCCGATGCACACCGCCGCCGCCGTGTCGCACGAGCCGACGGACGGCGACCGCTGGTGCGCCGTCTCGCGCAACGACGTGAAGGTACAGGCCCTACAGCCGACCCCGAACCAGGTCGAGTGGGCCGTCGACATGGCGGTGCGCGGCAAATTGCGCTCCACCTACATCCGGCAGGGCGGCTACCGCGACCAAGCTGGCCTCGGCACGATCGACCCCCAGGGGCTGTTCCCGCCGCCGACGCTGAGTGGCGGGGGCAAGATACCCGCGAACGTGCTGCTGGGCATCATGGCCCAGGAGTCCAACCTGTGGCAGGCCGAGGGCGGTTCGGTCCCCGGCCAGATGGGCAACCCCCTTGCCGCCGTGGACGGTTACTACGGTCACAAGGCCGATCCGAACGACCCGGCCGCGTACTGGCAGATCAACTGGGACAAGTCTGACTGCGGCTATGGCGTCGGGCAGGTCACCGACGGTATGCGGATGGCCGGTCACGAGAAGGACCACGAGACCAGCCTCTCCCCAGCCCTGCAGAAGCTCGTCTCGGTCGACTACGCGTCGAACATCGCCGCCTCCATGAAGATCCTCGCGGACAAGTGGAACGAGGTGCACAAGGACGGGCAGAAGGTCACCGTCAACAACGACGACCCGGCCATGGTCGAGAACTGGTTCACGGCCGTGTGGAACTACAACCTCGGCTTCAACCCGCCCTCCGAGGCATCCAAGCATGCCGGGCACTGGGGCCTGGGCTGGTACAACAACCCGGCCAACCCGCTCTACAAGAAGAGCTGGGGCCACCCCTTCATGAACACCGACGTCGACGGACCCGAGGCCAACAAGGACGCCGCGCACCCCCAGGACTGGCCCTATGAGGAGAAGGTGATGGGCTGGGCCGCCTGGTCCATGGACACCGGCTTCTCCTACAGCACTGACGGCCGACAGGACTGGCCCGGTGAGTCCGGATTCTCCTCGGCCGGATTCCGGCCTGCCTGGTGGACCACTCCCACCGACCGCACCGCCGTCCAGCCCTCACTGGATGTGTTCTGCAACAGCAAGAACAACTGCAACCCTGACACGCCGCCGGACTGCCCGGACGCGGAGTGCTACGCGAAGTACTGGTGGAACCAGACCAATGCGACCTGGAAGATCAACTGCGCCAGCACCTGCGGCCACGAGAACATCAAGTACCAGAGCCTGGTCTCGGAGCCGGGACGGGGCTATCGCCTCAAGACCGGGACACCGGTCTGCTCGGGGGCCCCGGCCGGATCCAAGATTGTCGCCTCAGTGCCCGACGGCACCCCATCATGGAGTGACTGCGGCTCGATCAGCTCGGCGGGCAAATTCCAGTTCACGTTCTATCCGGGCACCGAGAGCCGCTACCAGGCGAAGGCGGACCTGCATTCGGTGGGCGGTGGCTACGGCGGCCACTACTGGTACACCCACACCCGAAACAGCAGCCACTACGGCGGCCTCAACGGCTACATGACCATCGACGGCACCTGGACGCTCGGACAGAGCCTCAACTGGGCCCGCGTCCTGGTCCATCTGCCCGACACCGGCGCCCATACCCGGCAGGCCGCCTACACCGTCGGCGGTACGGACAGCACCAGCCCCACCCGAGTCGTGCTCCAGCGCGCCGGCGGATGGGTCCCTCTCGGTGCGTTCCACTTCACCGGCACCCCGAAGGTCACGCTGTCGAACACCACCAAGGACGGCACAGCTGACGAGGACGTCGCCTGGGACGCGGTGGCCTTCCAGCCCCTGTCCGGCAAACCGGCGAACTCGGTCGTGGCCATGGGCGACTCCTATTCCTCAGGTGAAGGAGCCACCGCACCGGGCGGCAAGGACCTGTACCCGGAGACCGACCACTACGACAAGCAGAACGACAAGCTCATCGACAAATGCCACCGTTCCACGCTCGCTTGGTCGCGACAGACGACCCTGCCTGAGGAAACGAAGTCGATCGGCAACCTGGCCGACAGTCTCGACCCGCGGATGGACTACCACTTCGTCGCCTGCTCCGGAGCACGCACCTACAACGTTCTGGCTGAGGGCCAGTCCAGCGAGGTTCCGCAGATCGACTCCGGCTATCTGGACGGCAACACCACGTTGGTGACGTTGTCGATCGGCGGCAACGACGCCAGGTTCGCCGACATCATGACGAAGTGCATCGACGTCCCGGTCCCGTCCACGACGACGTGCCCGTACGCCGAACTGGACAACATCGACCCTGCTACTGGCGACAAGACAAGCGGGACAACGGGGGACCTCAAGGGCTGGGCCCCCAAATGGCTGCACGACTCGGTTCGGCCCCAGATCGTGAAAACACTCAACGCCATTCACCGCAAGGCGCCCAACGCCAAGGTCGTCCTCATGGGCTACCCGCGACTGGTGGAGAAGGACCACGGCTGTCTCCCCGGCGCCTACGAAACCGTAGAGAACGACTGGGTACGCACACTGGCGGACACACTCACGACCGAGATGAACGGTGCCACGCAGGATGCTGGTTCGTGGGCCGTCTTCTCCGACCCCCGGGACGAGTTCGACGGCAAGGCCATCTGCGGTAATCCCGAGAGCATCCACGGCATCGTGGAGACCGGTCGGGAGCAAGCAGACAACGATGCGCCCGCACCGTCGATGCAATCCTTCCACCCCAAGCCCGCAGGGGCTCGCCTCTACGCGGACGCTCTGGAACACACACTCCAGGGAAAGTGACAGGATTCGAGCCGGGGGCCTGAGTAGAAGTACTCAGGCCCCCGGCCATCGCATAGGGAAACCTGCTGGCATGAACACACCCCGTCCACAGCCCCGGCCCGCCTCTTCACAAGCAGCCGGGGCGGCCGTCACCGGCGCGCTTCTCGCCTACGGCGCCTGCCAGTTCTTCTCCTGGACCAGACACCACAGCAACCAGGCGTGCCAGAAGACGGACGGCCTCTGCTTCACCTGGTGGGACGTTGCCGTCATCCCCCTCAGCTTCACGACAGCCCTGATCGTCCTGACCGTTGTGTATAAGCGGTTGGGCATCAGACCGCTGATCGCCGTCATTCCACCGACCCTCCTGCTGGCGCCCCTTCCTCTGATCGCTGCGCAGACGACCGCCGGCTGGTGGGCTGTCACCATTACGGGTGCGACGTGGTCATTCTTTGTCGCGCTGACCGCGTGGAGCCGCTATCGGATCCTGGGCATCTCAATGTCGGTCGCGCTTCTCCTCGCTGCCCTCATCGCCCTGTATCACTAACGCGTGATACACAAGGCTGGAACGATCTTCGGATCCGGTCCGCGGGCGCCCGCCAAGATGGTGGAAACCGGTACACAGGCGGGCGGTTGACCTTGTTGCCGATGGCCGAAACTGAGCATGATCGCCGTTGTGCAACACCCTTTAAGGCGTGTTGCACACGGCCGTGAGCTGGGCATCTCCGGTGTATGGCTGGAGTGTTGAGGGCCGAGCGGGTGTGGGTGGAGACGTTCACCGGGCTGTCGATGGATCAGTTCGGACGGCTGCTGAAAGCGGTCCAGGACCGCGGCGGCAACGGCACCTTGCGGGGCCGACCATGGAGCCTTCGGCTGGCCGAGCGGGTCCTGGTGGTGGCCGTGTACTACCGCACGAACCTGACCATGCGGCAGCTCGGGCCGCTGTTCGGGATCTCCTCCTCGACGGTGTGCCGGGTCATCCAACGGCTCGGCCCGCTGCTCGCATTGAACGAGCCGCACCCTGCCCAGACTGCTGCCCGTCGGCAGCGATGGGTGGCTGGCGGCCTGGTGGCTGGTCCGCTCACCTGGCGGGATGAGGCTGCGGCATGGCCACAGCCTCTCGAAGAGGACCGTTCGCGGGTGGAGGATCCCGACTCCGTCGGGATCCGCATTACGGGTCCTGCGGATGCCGAGCTCTCTGTGGTGCTGTTCCGAGGTCGCTGGGCCGATGCCGACTTCCTTGCGGGCCTCGCCGACGAGGTCGTGCGTGAGAACCCGCAGGTCGGTTCACCTCAGGTGGTTGGTGAACTCCTCGACGACTACGCGTTCCGGGCACTTGGTCCATCGTAGTCGGCTTCCGGCAGGGGGGCGGAAGAGAGACGGTTGAAAGGCTGCGATCAGTGGCCACTCTGAAGAAGGTCACTGGCGTGCCGGTTCCACAGTCAAGTCACCGTTCGTTGTCGACAGATCCAAGCGGTACTTGCCCGTCGGGTCGTTCTTGAACGCCACCTTCTTGTCGCCGTGGGAGTCGCTCGCTGAGATCTGGTAGTTGGTGGGCGGGGCCGTGACTGTGAGACTGCCGCTGGTCGTGCGGGCCTTGATGTTCTGCGGGGTGGCCGTCTGGATCGTCACCTCGCCGTTCGACGTCTGCGTGTCGATGTCACCGCCCTTGGCCTCCTTGACGTGCACGTCACCGTTGGACGTGCGCAGCTTCACCGGGCCCGTCGCCTTGTTCACCGCGATCTCGCCGTTGCTCGTGTGCACGTCGACCACGCCGACACCGCTCAGTGTGAGGCTGCCGTTGGACGTGCCACCCGTCACCGCCAGACCGGCGGGCACCTTGACGACGTAGTCGACGCCGCACTCCTTGCCGCAGCCGGAGAGCGTGAGGACGCCGTTCTCCACGCTGAACGAGGTACCGCTCGGCTTGTCACCACGGTAGTTGACCTTGCGGTGCACGGAGGTCGTTGAGATGTCCGCCGAGGCGTCCACCTTCACCCCGCCGTTCCCGCTGTCGAGACGGATCGAGGTGATCTTCTTGAGCACCTTGGCATCGTCCTCGAAGGTCTTCTGGTCGAGGACCGAGCACGCGGAGAGCCCGCCGACGGTGAGAGCGGCCAAAGCCACTGCTGCAAGGAGACGCGTCTGCAGGCGTCGCATGAAGTTCCCCCGTGTGGAGTGAGTTGGATCGTGATCAGTCACCGCGACCTTACGCAGCCACAGTCCCGCCCACGATGGGGAAACCCCCCAATGCCCGGACTGGGCTGACCTTCACGGTGACCACAGCTATGCGCACCGGGCCGCCGTACGCAGACGCCTCGCGCGCCAACGCGCTGAGCGCGGCCTCCAGCTTCTTCGACTACCTCGACAAGGTCGACGACACCGCGGTGGTGAAGAACCCCTTCGCGGCCGTGGCCCGGCCGGTCATCGATCCGGACTACAGCCTCACCGTGGACCTCACCGACGAGCAGGGGATCGCCCTGCTGGTCACCGCCCGTGACCACCACCGCGTCAGGGCATACCGCAAGCGTGCCTACGCCCTGCTGCTCAAGCGGTACACGCTCTGCCTGCGCATCAGCACGCTGCTCAACGCCCGGGTGGAGCACCTCGACTACGACCGGGGCCACCACGTGCTGACCATGCACGTCAAGGGCGGCGCCTGGAAGAAGAAGCCGATCCCGCCGCATGTGGGCGACGCGCCTCGGCGTCGACGACTCCACCGTTGCTGTCGCTGCGGATCGTCAGAGACGGCGGCTCGCCGGCGGCCCGGAAGGAACTGTAGACGACCGGCCAGTGGTCGCTGCCCCGGTTGGTCTGGACCGTGGCCGGCCAGTTCGGGGTGTTGACGTTGGACACCATGTAGTCCAGCTCACCCCCGGACACCTGAGTGGCCTGTCCGCTGTTGTAGAGGCGTGCTCCGGGAGGGGTACTCAGGGACTCGGGTTCGCGGTTGAAGTCCCCCAGCACAGCCCAGTTCCAGCCTCGGGCGCTCGCGTACTGCTGGGCAGCGGTCACCAGGCGCGGCGCATCGAACCCGCCGGGGCTCCCGTTGCTGCCCGCGGAGGCGTGGATGCGGCAGTACATCGTGTTGGCATCGCGGTTGAATACGCACAGCAGTGGCCGCACAGCACCAGGGCTGATGATGAGGAACGCCTGCATCGGTGTCGTGGTGACGATCGCCAGGTTCCGCGCGTATACCGAGGACGTGTGCAGCCAGTGGTAGACGTACCGCCACGCGGGGCGGGGGTCGGAGCCGGCGTTTCACAGGGACTCGGTGACCGGGCCGGTTGAATGAGGGTCGGTCCTGAAGCTCGCGTCCGGGAGGTTGTTGGGCGCCTCTTGGAGAGCCACGATGGTGTGGCTGCGCGCCAGTTCACCGACGGCGTCATACTTGTCCGAGTTCTGCTCGACGTTCCAGTTCGCGGGCTGGTCGGCCCCCGGGGCGGCCTGTGCGGTCGCCACCCCCGAGAAGAGTGCCGAGGACGCGGTCAGTGTCGCTGCCACTGCAACGACCAAGGCGCGGAGCATGCCGCGTCGGCGTTGCCTACCCCATGTCAGGATTCCCCTCTGTGCTGGATTGGACATGGCTGGCGATCTCCCGGGTTCATGTGCCGTACGTGGAGAGATGGCGACCGGCGCCATTCCTCCCGCGTTACGGGTGGTAGATCTCGGCGACCGAAACGGCGATGTGGTCCGAGTCCTTGAGCACCTTCACCTTCACCTTGACGGTGCCCATCTTGGCGGCCTTCACCAGGTCGTCGTAGGTGCACTTCCTGTTGGCCGCGCCGGTGTCGTCGACGGAGACCCTGCCGTCCGGGGACCCACAGATCGCTGCGGCACCGAGGATGTTGGTGCTGTTCTGGACCCAGAATGCCTGGTTGCCGACCATCATCTTGTGGTCGGCGAGATAGGTGAGCGTGCCGGTGTACGTGCCCTCGCTGTCGGTCCCGGTGTTGGTGCCGTCCCGCTGGGAGGAGCTGTCGGAGCCGGTGGCAGTGCCGGTGCTGCCACCCTGGTTGCCTCCGCCGCCGGCGGCGGGCTTGCCACTGGTGGAGGCTGAACTGCCGTTGGATGCGGCGGAGTTGCCCGGTGCCGTCGAGGCGGGCGCCGAAGCGGAGGAGTCTCCGGCGCCGGTGTCCTTCGTGCCGTTGCTGTCGTTGCAGGCGGTCAGCGAGAAGGCGAGCGCCGCGGTGGCCGCGACGGCGAGCAGGGCGGAACGGGTGGTAGCGCGCATGGCTGGATCCCCCAAGGAGCAAGGTGCGGACGGAAGTGACGAGTGCTGTTCCTCGTGCATGGACGAGGCTGCCCCGCCCCGCTGGCAGATCACTAATGGCCGTGCCGCGCCCGCTAATGCCTGGCTAACCTTCCAGGTTCCTGGCCCGCGCGGCCTCGTCCCCACTCCCCCGCCCGAGCATGCGGTTCCCCCACAGCCGTGCCGGCAAGCCCGTGAACTCGCCGACGCCGTCCGTGTACTCGGCCTCGACGCTCCCCCAGACCTCACCACCGCCGCACACCACATCGACACAGGGCTGCACCACGACGAGTCCAGCCCGCACGGCACCTAGCCGGCCTTTCAGGGGTCGCCTTCTCGCAGGCGCTGCCCGCCACCGCGTCTACCTGACGCCGGGTCCAGGCGGGGCGAGATCGGCGTATCCGCCCGCCACGGACCGCCGTCGTGAGCCACTGAGATCCAACAGCAGCCTGCGCGAAGGACGGTGAGGCCATGCCGAAGAACCAGGTGTGGCTGTGGACCACCTACGAGAGCCTGGTCCGCGCAGACCAGATCAAGGGCGTACTCCCTGGCCCGGGGAAGCTCTACATACGGATCCCCGGGCCAGCGCGAGCCCGGCGATGGCTGTGTCAGTGCCTTCGGGGTCTAGGGCGCTTCGTTTGGATCACTGGTGGCGGAGGCATCCTTGGGTCGAGGGTGCCGATGGGTCGGGGGTGCCGATCCGGCGCAGTGGAGTGCTGGCGCGGGCGGCGGATTCCAGGTGGTCGTTGCCGGGCATACCGGCGCGGACTTCCCCTTCGATCAGACCGCCGGAGGCGGTGTTGACCCGGATGCCGACGGGTCCGTACTCGACGGCCAGGTATCGGGTGAGCGCCTCGAGTGCCGCCTTGGAAGCACCGGTGCTGGTGTAGGCGGGTAGTACGGTGCCCGCTCCGGACGAGGAGACGTTCACGATGGCCGGCCGCCGGGCCCGCTCCAGCAAGGGACGGGCGGCCTGCGAGCACCACAGGGGTCCGGCCGCGTTGGTGGCCAGCGCCCTGAGCCAGTGCCGTTCATGGACCGCGTCGACGTCGGTGAACCGGCCTGAGGCGGCGTTGTTGACCAGGATGTCGAGACGGCCGTACCTTCCGGTGATCTCGTCGAACAGAGCGGCGACAGCGGCCCGGTCGGCGACGTTGCCAGGGAGCAGTTGCGCAGAACCGCCGCTGTCCAGGACCTCGTTGACGGTGCGCTGGGCGGAATCGGGGTCGCGGAAACAGTTGACGATGACCGCTGCGCCCTGGTCAGCGAACGAGCGCCGCAGGTCTCCGACCGGGCCTTCCCGCTAGAGCCTGTCGGGCAATCAGTGATCGAGCGGGGACGTGGCTTGGTTCAATTTGCCTTGCCGTTCCGGCACCGCGCGGCGATTCTGGGCCGGTGCCAGGACAGGGGAAGAGGAAGCGGCGGCGAGAGGCCGGGAGAGAGCGGCTTGCTGCACTCATTGCGCCGGACGCGGGGAGGTGGGAAGTGATCTTCGAAACACGGGACGAGGTTGAGTTGCGCGCCCAGCTGCGCCGCCTTCGCGAGGCACGAATCGATGCGTCGACGATCCGGATCGACACGCTGTGCGGCCGCCTGGCTCAGCCGACCGCCTATCGGCTGAGCCGGTTCGTTCGTGACGAACCCCGCGTGCAAGTCCGGCCATGAGCACACTGACCCTTGATCTTGTGGCAAGTCGAGGCGAGTCGAAGCACGCGGCGTGAGAGCGGCCAGAGCCGCTGTCGCCGGAGGCAGACGGCCGTGGTCGCCCGTGGCCTGCCGCTCTTGATCGTGCTGTCGCCCGGCAACATCAATGGACGCCGCCGCGTTCGGCCGAGTTCCTCGACGGGACCCGCGTCCCGCGTGCCACAACGGATCGCCCGTGCACAACACCCGAGCGCGTGCCGGGTAACAAGGGCGTGCTCCAGCGCCACGGCCTGGAATGGGCCTGGCGCCTCGCGCTCGAGCCGCGCCGCCTCCCGGCAGAAGGTCCCGCAGAACGGCGTGCAGGCGGTTCGTGGTGCGGGTGCGCTCGTTGACCAGGTCGTTGTGTCGCTCGGTCAGAAGTCGGAGGATCGTGGACTGGTCCTCCGCGGTGACCTTGCGCAAGTCGGTTCGGAAAAGCGCGACTTGAGCGACGTGGAGCGCGTCGGCGGGGTCGGTCTTGCGGTCTCCGCCGGTGGCCAAGAGGCGCGCCCTGGCGGACAGGGTCGAGGGCACGTCGACCACGTCCTCGCCGGCGGCGGCCAGCTGCTGGGCGAGGATTCGTCCGAGGCCGCCGGCGCCTTCGACCGCGAAGCGGCGCTCGGGCCACTGCTCGCTCCAGCGCATGAGCTGGCCGAAGGTTCCGGCGTTGACGACGACCCGACGCTGGCCGGTCTTGTGGCCCGTGGCGTCAATCGCGACGGCGGTGTGCGAAGACTTGTGGGGGGCGATCCCGATGGTGATCACGCGCGTCCTGACCTGGTACTCGAAGCGGCAGAAGTGTGCGGTGGGCACCCTGACTTGAAGTTGCGGTCTCACACGTTCATGCCTCTGTCGAGCCACACCGCGCGGGCGCCGATCGGCGGTGGCACGCTAATCATGAGCCAGCCCTGCGGGGCGGCATGAGGCAATGCGAGCCCGTGCCGACCGGCACCCTGGACGCTACGGCTGCAGACCGGGCGTCTGAGGTCGATACAACAATTCAGGGGCATGACCACCGGCCTTTTCGCACGTCGGGAGGCTCTTCGTAATGTGGATGTGGCGATCAGTGCCGTGGCAGGGCCGGGTGAACAGCACCGAAGGATGCACGACGTGATCGACACCAGTGACATCGACGTCTACCTCGGCCTGGACGTCGGCAAGGGCGAACACCACGCCACCGCCCTCACCCCCACCGGCAAGAAGACCTTCGACAAGCGGCTGCCCAACAGCGAACCCAAGCTCCGCGAGGTCTTCGCCAAGCCGCAGGCCAAGCACGGCACCGTCCTCGTCATCGTCGACCAGGTGGCTTCCATCGGCGCTCTGCCGCTGGCCGTCGCCCGGAACATGGGCTGCCACATCGCCTACCTGCCCGGCCTGACCATGCGGCGGATCGCCGACCTCTATCCCGGCGAGGCCAAGACCGACGCCCGCGACGCGTTCATCATCGCCGACGCCGCCCGGGCAATGCCGCATACACTCCGTTCGGTCGACCTGGACGACGAGACCCTCGCCGAACTCCAGATGATCGTCGGGTTCGACGACGACCTGGCCGCCGAGGCAAACCGCCTCTCCAACCGCCTGCGGGGCCTGTTCACCCAGATCCACCCGCACCTCGAGCGCGTGATCGGCCCGCGCATGCAGCACCCGGCCGTACTCAAAATGCTGGATCAGTTCGGATCGCCGGCCCAGATCCGCAAGGCCGGACGCCGACGGCTGGTCACCCTGATCCGGCCAAAGGCTCCGCGGATGGCCGAGCGTCTTATCAACGACGTCTTCACCGCGTTGGACGAGCAGACCGTCGTCGTTCCTGGCACGGATGCGGCCGCGCTGATTGTCCCGAGCCTGGCCAACTCGCTCCAGGCCGTGCTCGACCAGCGCAAACTGCTGGCCCACCGGATCGAGCAACTCCTGGAGGCACACCCTCTTTCCCAGGTCCTGATGTCCATGCCCGGCATCGGCATCAGGACCGGAACCCGCATCCTCATCGACGTCGGCGACAGCACCGCGTTCCCGTCCGCAGCCCACCTCGCCGCCTACGCCGGACTCGCCCCCGCGACCAGAAGCTCCGGGTCCTCCATCCGCGGAGAACAACCCTCCAGACGAGGAAACAAGCAACTCAAACGCGCCTTCTTCCTCTCCGCGTTCGCCGCGCTGGCCGACCCACCCTCGCGCACCTACTACGACAAGAAGATCACCCAGGGCAAACACCACACCAAGCCCTCCTCTGCCTCGCCCGCCGCCGAGCCGACGTCCTCTTCACCATGCTCCGCGACGGCACCTTCTACCCACCACCAACCCCGATCACCCCTTGGCCAAAGTCATAGGGGCACCCCCCACGCCTTCGACGCCGTGCTCTGCCCCGTCGTCAAGAACGGCTACGCCTCTCTCTGACCTTGAAGATTCCCGTTGTTCAACATACGAGCGGCCGAGGCCGGTGACCGCGAATCGTTGCTCGCTATCGCCAACGAGCGAGAGCTGTCCTTGTCGGCACACGGTCTGACACCCCACCTCAGCCTCTCAGGCATCGCCCGGCTGCGCCTATTCAGCACCCGAGGGCCTCACGCTCCTCGTCCTCAGGGGGACGAGGAGACGGTCATGGGCTGGACGGCTGTGCGCTCGGAGGTGGCCGGAGCGGCATGGACGGATACCGAGCTGGCCGAGCCGACCGTATCCGTCGACTTCGCACTCACCCGGCCGGATGCCACCTGCAGGCAGGCAGCATGGCTCATGACCTGTTGGCTCCTGGATCACGCGGCGAGCTTGGGCAGCAGTTGCGAATGGGGGCGATGCACCGTGCCACATGTGCGACTCCGAGACCAGCTGATGCGCTGGCGCTGGGAGCCCGTGCGACGCGACACGACCTCGGACGGCCCCCATGCCTGTCTGATGCAGCACCGCCCCGGGCCATGCCCAAGGTCGACGCGCTGATCCGCAACAGCAACGTCCGCCATGCGCTACATCCCCGTCCTGTCTGACATCAGCATCCGCTGAGGAACTCACCCTGCCACCCCGAAATCCTCAGCCCAGGAACACAGGACGCACGGATCCCCGAACCCTGCCAGCCGTAGCGAACACGAAGGCGGCCGCACCCGCGCAGTCACAGATCCAGGGTGAGCCGTTCGCCCTTCGCTCGGGACACGCACACCAGCAACGTGTCGTGGCGGGACCGTTCCTGGGCGGTCAGCACACTGTTGCGGTGGTCGACCTCCCCTTCCAGAACGTCCGTCTCGCACGTGCCGCACGTGCCCTCGGTGCAGGAGTAGAGGACCTCGATGCCCGCTTCCCGCAGTGTGGCGAGGATGGATCTCCCGGCCGGAACCGTCAACATGCGCCCCGAACGGGCCAGTTCGACCTCGAACTCCCGGTCGTCGGCGGGATCGTCCACACTCGCCGTGAAGCGCTCGGTGCGCAGCGCCTCGGGCGGGACAAGTTCCTCGACGGCGGCGAGCAGGGCCTCCGGACCGCAGGCGTAGACGAGCTCACCCGGCCGCAGTCCGGCGAGATAGGGTTCCACGTCCAGTGGTCCTTCCTGGAGTTGGATGCGCCCGGCCGGGTGCCGGCCGGCCAACTCCCCGGTGAACGCCATGGACGCGCGGGACCGGCCCCCGTAGAGCAGGGTCCACTCCTCGACGACCGTCAGCATCGGCAGGATCGGCGTGATGCCGATGCCGCCCGCGACGAACCGGTACGCGGGCGCCGGTTCCAGCCGGAAGTGGTTGCGCGGTCCGCGCGCCAGGACCCGGCTGCCGGGGTGGAGCCGGTCGTGCACCTGGGCCGATCCGCCCCGGCCGTCGTGTTCGCGCAGGACGGCGATCCGCCAGGACCGCGCATCTCCGCCGCACAGCGAGTACTGACGTTCGAGGCCGTCTTCGAGGAGCAGATCGATGTGGGCGCCCGGTTCCCAGGCAGGCAGTGGTGCCCCGTCCGGTCGGTGCAGGGTCAGGGAGACGACCTCGGCGGCTTCCTGGCGGCGTGCGGCGACGACGAGGTCGAGCGGCTCGGTCACGGGGCGGTGCCCTTCTGGGTGTCCTGTTCCCGGGGAGGGGTGGGGTGGTCGGGGTGGGCGAGCAGCCATGTCCACATCGCCACGGGGTCGTCACAGATGTGCCGGGCGCCGCAGTGGCAGCGGCCGTTCAGCAGGTCGGTGTCGGGGCGCCAGTCGATGCGGAGGACGTCGCCGCTCATCCTGCGGCCCGCTTCGCGAGGATGCGGCGGGCGGCCAGGCCGCCGGTGTCGATGTTGATGCTGAGTTCCTGGTAGCCGTCGGGTTCGGTGTCCAGGGTGCGCTGCAGCAGGTTGAGGGCGTCGACGTCCTGCATGACGACGGTGTGGTTGAAGTCCCGTAGGAATGTGGTGACTTCTTCGTCGTCGACGACGAAGTTCCGGGACACCGCCCAGAAGTCGTAGACCGTGCCGGGTGTCGACGGCGTGATGGCGTACGTGATCTCCGTACGGAATCGGGGGGCGTCGGCGCCGGTCGGGGTGATGGTGCTGTGGAGCAGATACAGGCACGGCGCGTGGTACTCGATGTCCTGCAGGCGCTTGATGCGGCCCTCGATGCCGGTGGAGCGGGCGTAGAAGGGCGGGCACTCGGCGTCGAGCATGTGCCGCGACACCCGTACGACACCTGCCGCCTCGTCGACCTCCGTCCTGATTGGGGTCTGCGCGACCTCGGGCGTGCCGATGTAGCCGCCGTGCAGGTACGTCTCGTGGGAGAGGTCCATCAGGTTGTCGACCAGCAGCATGTAGTCGGCGTCGATCGGCTCCATGCCCTGCACCGTCGTCCAGCCCGCCTCGGCCAGGTGCGGGGCGCGGGGAATCGTGCCGGTGTCGGCGCGTTCCGGGTCGCCGATCCACACCCACACCATCGCGTCGACCTCCGCCACGGGGTACGAACTCACCCGTGCCGTACGGGGGATGCGCTGCTGCCCGGGTACGTACACGCAGGTGCCGGCGGTGTCGTAGGTGAAGCCGTGGTAGCCGCACACCAGCCGGTCGCCGTCCAGACTCCCGGCCGTCAGCGGGTAGCGGCGGTGCACACAGCGGTCCGCGAGGGCGACCGGCTCGCCGGCCTCGGTGCGGTACAGGGCGAGCGGCTCGCCCAGGATCGTGCGGCCGAGGAGTTCGCGGCCGACCTCGCTCGACCAAGCGGCGACGTACCACTGGTTGCGGGCGAAGGCAGAGTGGCCTGGGTGGGCGGTCATGGCAGGTGTCCCTCCTGTCACCGCGCGGCGCTGTCGCCGCGCGTCACCGCCCAGACTCGGAGCCGGGAACACGGGCCACAACAGCACTTCCGTCAGACGGAAGCCCGAGGCGACGACGAGACGGGGTGCCAGCCGAGAGCCCGGGAGATGCCCCGTCCGGCCACCCGGACCGCCGGGATCAGCGCGGGCGTTCGCGCACCCGCCGCCGGCACGACGACGGAGACCGCTGCGACGACCTCGCCGCGCGGGCCGCGCACGGGTGCCGCCACCGAGAGGGCGTCGTCCGTGATCTGACGGTCGCTCACCGCCACGCCCGCGTGCCGCACGTCGGCCAGCATCAGCCGCAGCCGCTGGGGCTCGGTCACGGTGTACGGGGTGAAGGCCGCCAACTCCCCCTCCCCATACCGCTCTTGGAAGTCCGGTCCGGTGTGCGCGAGCAGGGCCAGGCCCACGCCCGTCGCGTGCAGCGGCCAGCGCGCGCCGACCCGCGAATGCACGCCGACGGCCGAACGGCCGGAGAGCCGCTCGATGTAGACGACCTCCGTGCCGTCGCGCACGGCCAGATGCACGTTCTCGTGAGTGGCCTCATACAGGTCCTCCAAGTACGGCAGCGCGGCCTGCCGCAGTCCCAGACCGCGCGGGGCGAGCGCGGCGATCTCCCACAGCCGCAGCCCCACGTGATAGCAGCCCGCGGCATCCCGCTCCAGCGCACCCCAGCGGGCGAGCGCGCCGACGAGCCGGTGCGCGGTGGCGAGCGGGAGGTCGGCACGCTGGGCGAGTTGGGTGAGTGTCAGGGCGGAATGGGCCTGGTCGAAGGCGCCGAGCACATCGAGCAACCGGTCCGGGGCGGAGCGGTTCACGAGGATCCGCGCGGTGCGGGCCCGTCCCCTGCGAGTCGATCCATGGCACCTTCCTCACACGATGGGGCCGTCGGGTGGTGCCGGAACCGTACGGCGCGACTCACCATTCGATCAAGGGAGTCGTCAGCCGGTCGGCGCCGCTGCGCGGCCGGTCGGCGGGGAGATCATCCCGGCGCACAGGCCGCGCGCAGCGAGTCCCTGCGCGATGCGCGGGATCGCGGCGCGTGTGTTGGCGGCCCAGTCGTGCATGAGGATGACCTGGCCACTGGTGAGCCGCGCCGCCGCCTGCACGATCGCATCGGTACTCGACGATGTGCTCGTCCCCACCGCGCCCGTCTCGGCCGGGGAGCTGATCACGAAGCCGGTCCGGCGTAGGTCTGCATAGTTACCTTCCCCTGCGGCCGCTCTACCCCAGGACGAACCCGCCCCTGGCGTCCGACCAGTAGAAGAGCGGCGCCTGCCCGTCGATGGCAGCGCCCCGGACATTCCGGAGAAGTCCATGATCTTTCTCCATCGTGACCACCAGACCGTCGTAGAAGGAACAGCCGGCCCCGGCAGCAGTCTCCCCTTCCTGGACCCGGTACAGGCCGAACGCCCAGGAGGTATTGGCGATCAGAAGCACCTCACCGCCCTCGGCTCGACGCAGCACCTCAGCAGCCTTGCCGCCATCCCCGGGATAGGTGCCCTCGTCGAGGAGCTGCTGCAGATCCGCGCGGGCCTGGCCTTCCCCCTGGAACACCTCCCACCGGTACTTGGCGACGGACGGCCCCGACCCCGAGAACGGCGCGGACACAGCCATCCAGGACCATCCGGGGCCTGCGTTTGAACCCGCGTGCGGGGGGTTCTTGTTCGGCAGGATGGTCGTGAACGGACCTGGCGAAGGCGGGTATCTCACGAGACGTTTCACGGTGTTTTCCCTTCTTGCCCGCGATGGCCGGTCTCCAGTAGCGACGCCGGGCAACAGCCCTCCGGTTCAACGAGATCCATCCCCTCTGCCCTTGTAGACATACACGACGCCGACGCATTCCTTGTCATGAATGCCTCACGCGCAGGTCTGAGGGCTTTCGGGCCACACCGAAGGCCCTACTCGCGGCTGCGGGGGGGCTGCTGCAGTTCCCCTTCTCATCCGCCCTGTCGGCCGCGCTCGCCGTGCGCGCGGGTAGCCAGGCTGCGTCGTGGAGAGCGGGGCCGCCCGGACCATCCGAGACAGTGCCGGGCGGCACCACGACATCCGGTCTCGATGCCGCACACGGGGGGATGCGGCACCGAGACCGGACCGCCACGGTAGCGACAAACCGCTGAACGGGCCCTGAACTCCGCCGCGATCAGCGCGAATCGAGCGGCTCGGAGCGCTGCACCATGAAGGGAGAGCCGATCGGCGGTGCCGAGCCGTACAGCACCTGCGGCGCTTCTTTCCGTGGTGCGTAGGCTTCCGCCGTGGCCGATGAGAAGCAGTACCGCGTCACCGCCACCACCAGGGAGATCGCCGGATGCAGACCGGGTGGGGGAAGAGCGAGAAGACCGCCGAGGACAAGTACGTCCGGTGGATCGGGGAGAGCGACGGCATCGACGACGTCCGCAGCGAACTCGCCATCCGCGACGGCGACGCCGGCGAGTGGACGGTGCTCACGAGCTCCCCGGCCTGGAAGACGTGAGCGCTCCAAGGCACTGACATTGAGACTTGCGGTGGTGCTGCTCGCGGGCCTGACCCAGGCACTGGCTGACAGGCCGTCGGCGAGCCGGGGAAGCACACTGGCTGCCGCGATCATGCGAAGGAGACGCCTGCCTCATGGCCATCGGCGCGCTGCCGTCCGGGGTGCGGGACTGGCTGCGTGACAGCGACTGGTTTCCGGGGCAGGACATCGGCTCAGAGGCGGATGAGCTCGTCGACATCGTGGTGGCGCACTTCCGGCGCCAGGGCACGCCACTGGAACCAGTGCAGCCCGCAGTCGATGTGCTGCGCAGCTTCGGTGACCTGCGCCTGGTCCACCCCCAGGCGCCGCGCGACGTCATGGTGATGGAGCCCACGGTGGGGTACGAGGGCGACGCCGCGGCTATCGCCGAGTTGGCCGGGACCCTGGGCGCCCGGCTGTTTCCGGTCGGCTACGACCCCATCGAGTGCGGCCTGAACCTGGTCGACGAGGCGGGCCGCTTCTTCCATCTGCACTGGTCCAGCGGCTACTTCCTGGGCCGCGACCAGAACGACATGTTCGAACGCTTCCTGATGCGCGTGACTCCCCCGGACGCCGAAGACTTCTTCAGCTGAGTACGCACACCGGACGCCGGCGAGCCGCCGTCGTGGTGCGGGGCGTTGCGGCAGCGGTCTTCTCCGACCAGGGCCCCTCCCCCACCGAGGGCATGGCGTCCTCCGAGGCCGCCGTGCGGACGTCAATGCCTCGAGTCCGCACCGCCGCGTCCCGGCGGGCGAACCGCTCGGGAAAGATCGCGCAACGGACCGTGCCGGAGAATCTCGAACCCGACGTGCTGCGCATCGAGCTCGGCGACGCCTTCCGCGCCTACCAGCAGCGCACCGAACCCGACCTCGTCCTCCTCTCCGGTCTGCAGGAGCGCAAGGCCCACGCGTTCGCGCTGTGGGCCGACGTCACCGGCGACCACTCCCTGCGCCAGGAAGCGCAGCGCGCCCAGACGGCCGCGCAGACGACCCTCGCTATGCACCACAACCGAGGCGCCACGGTCATCAGCAGCGGCGGCGACGGCGCGGTGGTGGAGCGGCAGTTGAGCCGGACGCAGGCCGAACACGCCCGCAGCGTGCTCGGCTACGTCACCGCCCACACCCCACGTCCCGAGGCAGGGGTGCGTCTGGCCGTGCTCATGCTCACTCTGCGGGCCGCGCGCCGGGACCGGCAACATCACCGGCCAGGACCTGACCGGCTGGCTCCAAGACGACGCCGAACCGGTCCTGGAACAACTGGCCTCGGACGGCTGGCTGATCCTGCCCGGCTCCACCGCCGAGGTGATGGCCTCCCGGTCCGAGAACCCCTGCGCGTTCACCGTCCCCGCGTTGCTGCCCGATCAGCCCAGCCCCTTCGCCTTCGGCAAGACCCACCGCGCCCGGATCTCCGGCTGGGCCCAGAAAGTGACCGGCGCCCGGAAGATCCGCGAGAAGAAACTCGGCCCCGCCGCGAAACTCCTCGCCCTGTACACCGCCGCCCACACCCGCCCCGACGGACAGCTCGGCACCGCCGAGAACGACGGAATCGACCTGGAAGCCGTGGCCGCGTTCTGCGCCCTGCCCGCCGAGGACATCGCCGTGCACGCCGAACTGCTGCTGAACGCCCACTGGTTCACCGAAGCCGACGTTGTCGACGGGCAGCTGCGCGGGCAACTCGCCGAGCGGGTGCTGCCGCTGGGCGGGCTGCTGTAAAACAGCCCATTTTCGGCCTGCCATCAGGCCCGCAGTGGCCGCTCCAAGCGGATAGGGAGAGACGTGGCTGATGTCCCACAGATGAATCTTGTCGTTCTCGCTGATGACGACGGCAACCGCATGCGCATCAAGGTGCTGGGGCCCTCACCATGTTCCCTGGGGATTCAGCTCGTCGACTTTGCTCAGGCGCGCTGGCGCGCGACCACCGGCCCCCATCTGGTGTCTCACGTCCGGGCGGGCGCCCGGTTCGAGAACGGCGTCCTGGTCAAGCGGTCCGAGGCGGCCGCATGAAGCATCTGTCCGCAGCACTCGGTGCCCTGACCGACCGCGATCCTGACCGGCGGGACGTCGCCGCCGCCTCGCTCGGGGATCTCCTGCGCGGCACCGCCCTAGATACCGACACAGCCCGCCAGGTCGTCGGACGTCTGGTCAGCCTGACCGTCAACGAACCCGCCACCCGGGTGCGGGAGTCCGCGCTGAACGCGGTCAGCGAGGCGTTCAACCACCACAGCCTGCCCCTCGACCTCGTCAGACCACTGGCGGCATCCATGCCGACGATGGAACCCGAACTGCGCGGGCACGCGATCTACATCCTCGGCGCCACGCGCGCCCCCAAGGCCCTACCGATGGTCGCCCCGTTCCTCAACCACCCCGGCCAGAACGTGCGCGAGGAAGCCCGCCTCGTCGCAGCTGAGATCACCGCATCACGCTCAGGAGGCACCACCCACAGCTCCTAACGAGTGCTCAGCGCCGAAGGCGCCCCTGGTATCACGCTGCGGACGATGGTGGCTCCGGGTGCTCCCACACCGGATCGTGCGTATCCGGCCGTCCATGGAGCCGACGGGGTACCGGCCCTGGAACAGCGAGCCGATGTCGTGCAATCTCGGTGAACAACCGACGCTGCCCCTCCACTTCGTCGCGGAGCGCAAACCACCGCTCTGCTGTGGACGTACCCCGTACGAGTGCCAGATGGGCCCGCCAGATCTGCTCGTCGATCGCGTGAGCGGCCTCGGCAACGTCATGGTCCGCGACCAGACTCACCATGGCCAAGGCGTCGTTCCACGGACGCCAGTCGACATCAGAGACGGCGCCCGGCGAGCGCGCCGCCTCTTTGGCAACCCGCGCCAAGGCAACAAGGATCGCGGCCGACTCCCGCAGGACCTGAGCACACGCGTCCGTTTGTCGCTCCCAAGACCGCTGTACACGTTGTGTCCGGCTGCTGACGTACGAGCCGGCAACTACACCGAGGAGCGTGGTCACCACGGCGCTGCCCGTGGTGACAAGAGCACTCATGTCAGCGTTCACAGCGGACAGTTTCACCGCTGCTGCCCATGCTGCGGAAGCACCTGCGGACTCGCCCACGCGCAGCGCTCTGATGAGCCCGCGACGTTGGCCCGGCCGGCGTCAGGGCTTCCAGGTGCGCAGGATCGCGGCGTTGGAGGCCACGGTGCAGCGCGGGCTGTTCAACTCGTGGGCGAGCGCGGTCAGCTGCTCGCGGGTGGGGCTGACGGGGATGTTGCTGGCCTCGAGGTACGTGACGGCCACCGCGCAGGCCACAGTCAGGTTCGAGCGCTCCAGCCACCGGCACCGCCCCAGCGTGTGCACCAGGGCGGCCGCGCGGGCGTAGGGCCCGTCGTAGACCGGATGCTCCAGGAGCTCACCGCGGTGACGGGGCACCGCGGCCACCGGCACCCCGTAGTCGTCAACACCCGGATCACGCTGCCCGGCCCGCTCTGCAACTTCGAGGATCCACGACTCATCGACGTACAGGATCACGCGGCCGCACCCGGCCGCCGCGCGTGCGGGGCAGCCAGCTGCTGCTCCAGGTCGTCCAGGAGGCTCCGTACTCTCACCCGGCGGATGAGCGCTTGAGCTGGCGGAGCTGAGCGTTCCAGTTGGCGAGCGGCGAAGAGAGACCTGACAGCCCGCCCTTGACCCGTCCCCCAAGGTCCGGGTTTAGCGTTCTGGACGACGAGGAGGTGCACATGCGTGCAGGTGAGGCGGCTGCGGCCGCAGGCGTGACGATCAAGGCGCTGCGCTACTACGAGGAGTGCGGGCTGCTCAGCCCCGGCCGAGCGGCCAACGGCTACCGCGACTACACCGCGGAGGACGTCCGGCTGGCAGTGGAGATCCGCAGCCTCGGGGCCTTCGGTCTCACGCCCAAGGAGACCGTGCCCTTTCTTGCCTGCCTGCGCGCGGGACACGATGCGGGCGACTACTGCGCGGAGTCCCTGGCGGTCTACCAGCAGAAGATCGAGGCACTTGACCTTCTCATCGCCCGGCTGACGCACAGCCGGGAACAGCTGATCAGCCGCCGAGACGCGGCGGCCCGGCGAGGTTTTCCCTCCGCCACCGAACCATCGAAGGAGCCCGATGAGATGCCGCCCAAGGCCGACCCCCTGCCCGCCGACCTGCCTGCCCCGGTAGACGACGGCGCCGCCGCCCACCTGCCGGGCCAAACGCTCCCAACCTTGTCGTTCACTGCTACCGACGGCAGCAACATACGTCTGGGGGTTGTCTCCGAGGGCCGCTGGGTGCTCTTCCTCTACCCGCTCACCGGAGACCCGGCCGCCGACATTCCGGAGGGCTGGAACGAGATCCCCGGCGCTCGCGGATGCAGCCAGGAAGCCTGCAACTTCCGCGACAACCTTGACGCACTGCGGGCGGAAGGCGTCGACCGTGTGCTCGCCCTGTCCTCGGACCGAGCCGACTACCAACAGGCGCTCGTGGACCGCCTGCACCTGCCCTACCCGATGCTCTCCGACCCCCGGCTCACGCTCGCGGACGAGCTGAAGCTCCCCACGTTCGAGGCCAACGGCCAGGTACTCTACCGGCGTCTCACCCTCGTACTGCGCGGCGCCACGATCGAGCACGTCTTTTACCCCGTCTTCCCACCGGACACCCATGCCGACGAGGTAGTGCAGTGGTTCCGGAACCATCGCGACGCGTGACTGAACCGACGAGGGGTCGCCACACACCTCCCCAGGTGCCCCGCGGCTGTGGCAAGGAAGTGCGTGAGGGCACACTGCCAGGTCCTCGGGGACGCTGACGGGTCCCCGTCGAGCCGTGCGCTTCAGGCGACGAGTCCCGCCATGTGAAGGGCTCAGTCACAGGAACCGCATACCGGCGGCCTGGCAGGGCTCGGTGGCCACGCCCGGGGGCGCGACCACCGAGCCGACTTGAGGGTCATCGACGCGGGACTGCCACCCGGCCGGCCAGGGCCAGCCCCGAGGCTGCGATCAGCTCCCCGCACTTAAGGAACTCCGAGTCATGAAGGCCACCGCCATCGAACGCCGCGCCGAACTGCTGCGCCTGTACACCGCACTGCCCTGGCAGATCGCCCTGCGCCGCGTCGAGGCCGCCGCACCCGGCTCCCAGCTGATCCCGCAGCCGGACACCGACCAACTGCTCCTGGAAGCCCGGGTGATGGCCGCACTGGCCTGGCGCCGGATCACCACCGTGCGCCCGTGGGGCATCGAGTACGTCGACCCGCGGTCCGACCGCCTCCGCATCCGATTCGAAGCCGACATCGAGCGGCGCGACCCGAACGAGACCCAGGCCCTGGACCTGGCAGAGGTGCTGTTGCCGCGCGCCGACGAATACAGCGACATCCAGGTAGTGCCCGGGGCCCGCACTCACATCGAGGACGGAAGGGTGGTGCTGCGCATGCTCGACACATCCGCCTTCATCACCCTGCTGGGACTGGACCTCGACCAGTGGATGCGCTCAGTTGACTTCCGGGACCAGCAGATGGGCACGTATCGCATGACGCCGTGTCACCGCGACCGGCCACCCCAGTGGCACCCCGCCGAGCTCCCCCACCGCCGGCCGAGGCACCGTGGCATCGGCCTGGCTGACCGGCACACGTCGTCAAGGTCGAGACGTGGCTGCGGGCCTAGCTGAACGACCAGGACTAGCGAGCTCCCATGCGTTGCCCCTTCGTGCAATACCGATGAGCTATGGCATGCCCTATTTTCGGGGGGGGGGCGACGAACACACGTGATCCACGGGGAGACGCTGTATGCAAATGAATCGCCGAGCGGGCCTGATGGTCAGCGCGGTCGCAGCCGCCGCCGTCGTCGCACCGGTCGGGGCGAGCGGAGCCACGACGGCTGTCGCCTCCACACAGAGCGACAAGGCGCCCGTGTCCGCCGCCGCCGACGGCTTCCACTCCAAGAAGGGGACGAAGAGCTGCGGCCGCGGCAAGTACGCGCACGTCATGGTCTCGGCCATCGGGTACGCCCGCTTCTCCTGGAAGGTTCCGGGCGGCAAGGTGCACTCCGCGCGCTACGCGTTCGACCCTTCGGGCATCGCCACCCACCCCCTTCCCACCTGGCGCAAGAAGGTGACGTGGAAGGTCACCAGTGAGTGGGGCGCGACCAAGAAGAACCTCACCAAGGTCTACGCCTACTGCAGCAAGACCGGCGGCGAGTCGAAGAAGGGCCGCTCCACGAAGGTCATGGCGAAGAAGACCGGCACCAAGCACTGCGGACGCGGAAAGCAGGTCGTCATCCGCTCCTGGGGCATGGGCTGGGTCCGCCACAAGTTCAAGTCCACCAAGGGCTCGCGCGTGTACACCCATGACCTCGCCCGTCAGGGATACCTCATGGACATGCGCATCACGCCGACCGGTATGCGCAACGTGAAGTACGTCGCCCGGGCCCACGAAGGGGTTTACCCCAACGGCGGCAAGCTCAAGGAGATGAAGGTCTACTGCGGCAAGCTCTCGGGCACGTGAGCCGTGGCCGACAGGCCGCCGCCACAAGGGTCTTGAGCCCGTGAACCTCGGAACGCCACCTCCTCCGGAAGGAATCGGGGGGTGGCGTTCCTGTGTGCTCCGGGCCCGAGCGGCCTCAGGCCCGTGTCACCCGCAGCGGCATCAGCTCGAGCGGGCTGGCTCCAGGGCCCCATCGGCGTGCACGCCCCCTCTCTCCGACTCTCCAACCGCCTCACCTCAGTGTCTCTCAGTAGCGGTTGAGGGCAGTGGCAGGCTTCCTCGGCGCTCCGTCCAGAGAGGTGGACGAGGCCCCCGGGCCTCGTCCGTGCGAGCCTCCGCGAGAGCGGCACGCGGAGGGTTCCTGGCCGAGATCGATGACGCTGTCAAGCGGACCCGTGCGATGAGTGGAGGCGGCGGCCGGGCCGGGCGGCTTAGCACCCGCGTTCCCCAGCCCGCCGGTGACAGAGTCAGCTGTTAGCGTCCTGACGGTCCAGCCGAACGCTCAGGTGGAGGCAGTCGCGCCTTACCCGGTCAGGACGCGTCCACCCCGTACCAGTTCTGGAAGTCCATGCCGTTGCACGGCCACGTACGCAGCCCCGCTCCGCTGTCGTCCAGGCACCGCCCGGTAGCCCGGTTCTGGAGAATGTGGCCCTTGTCGTTGTCGTAGCCGTAGACGCGCCACTCCTGTGCCGGTGTTCCGAAACTTGGGCGCACTCGCTGCTGCTCAGCTGGCGGGCTGCGTAGCGAGCAGGGTGTCAAGGGTCAGTGAGCCCGTCAGGGCGGCGCTCAGCCACTCCGTCAGATTGAGGCCCTGCGGCCACAACTCACCTTGGTCGTTGCACCACATGGGACCGGCAGGGTCTCGGAAGTCGACCAAGGACCAGATGGCGCACCCCCAGTCGTACACCGGGACCAGGCCGACCGGAATCCGGCCGGACGGGTCCGGCCCATGCTGATAGATCTCGGCAAGGTCCTCCCAGTCACCTTGTGATGCCCCTCCACGAACGCCCAGGATGCCTTCGTTCGGCCCGAAACCTCCGTTTGCCACGTCCAGATACAGGCGATGCAGCAACGACGGAAGGGGGAAGCCGATGACCTGCTCCGCTTCCGTGATCGCCTCACGCGTTGCTGGTGCCGGCAATCCGTGTGTCCTGGCGTAATCCCGGACAGCGTCGATGACCTCATCGTCCGTCACAGGGGCATCTTCTCAGTTCCAGGCCAGTTGCACTCGGTCGGACCTAGGCTTCGCAGCACGCGCTCGTCCCCCGTCAGCACCCTCGCGGTTAGAACTCAAGCTCAGAGCCAGTCTCGATACCTCCGAGTCAAAGGCGCTGTGCCGCCTGGTTTCAAGCCGTTACTCATGAAACGACCTGCTACCCGGGATGAGAGAGCCAGGAGGAAGGCAGGACAACCGTTTCAGGAACAGGACTGCCGACGGCAGCGAGGAGCCCATCGGGGACCGGGCCGCTCACACGGTTGAAGGACACACTGCTGCCGGTGAACGTCGCGTCGTAGAAGGACACCGTGCCGCCGGAGAACGCCGCGCCCTTGAAGTTTATGTCGCCGTCGATGGTGACTCTGGTGAGATCGAGGTTGCAGCCCTGCCACGAGCGGTGGCTGCCCTGGGGGATGCGGTAGTGCTCTGCGATGAGGCGCAGAATTGTGTGCCGGACCTCGCGTAGTGCGAGGTACCGGTCCTTCTTGTCGTGGTGAGCCTCGTGTTGTTCCTCGGTGGATGTGTTGGCGGGCGGGTCGCCGGGGTCGGGAGGGGAGGGCAGGCGGAGGTAGGCGCACAGGACGTCGATGCACGTCTGGCGCTGGCCCTGGTCGGGGGCGTCGTCGGCGAGTCCGGCCAGGGCGTGGACGCCGCCGAGCCGGACGGCTGGGGAGTCGGAGCCGAGTTTGTCGACGGCCTGGGAGAAGCGTTCGGTGTGCAGCCGGGTGGATTCACGGTGGGCGCCGGCCTCGTCGACGCGCTGGCGGCGGTAGGCGACGACCAGAGCGACGAGCGCACCAGCTCCGGCGACGACTCCGAAGGAGAGTTTCACCAGGTCGAAGAGGGTCTTTGCGTCGAGCTTCGCGCTGCGGTCGATTCCCCGGAAGTCCAGCAGGGCCACCAGGCTGTAGAAGACACCGGCTGCGACGAGGACCGCGGCGGCGAAGGTGACGGTGAGAGCCCGGCCCACCCTCCATAGCCGCAACTCCCGATCGTCTGGCCCCGGACGCGGCCTCTGGTTGGTTGTCACGGAAAGGGAGACTCGGCGTGCAGACGCGCGGTTGCAGAAGTTGCCGGCGGCACCAGGACCAATCGCCACCCCGACAGGGAAAGAGACTGCATCGCCTTTGATCCGGAGGTATTGAGACGGGTTCTAAGTGCTCGTTGCCCAGTTCGCGGTCACCGTCAGCCGTCGGCGCGGTCTCTCTCGATTCTCCGCATCTGGCGGGCCATGTCGGGTTGCGCCCGGATCACCGCCTCGGACAGGGCGTCCGGATCTCCGTCGGGTCCGGCGTTCGCGGACAGCAGCGCCGCGACGAGGCTGGTGAGGACGGTGACCAGGTCGGCTGTGCCCACCGGGCCACGGACTTCGACCAGTTGACGGACGGCTTCGTCGATGCGGTCCATCGCCTCCTCACCCTGGAGGAACAGGCCGAGCCGGTCGGCGAGGAACATGCGGACGACCGCGACACCGTCGGCCAGCGCAGTGTCCACGTTGAACTGCCGGACGTAGTCGAAGCTGCGGCGCTCAGGGGTGCCCGGCACCATCGGCAGCACCGGCGCTGTCCGTTCCAGGGCCTGGATCTGCGGCTTCTCGTCGACCGCGAAGACGGCCGTGTTCGCCGGCGGGGCGAGATACAGTCCGACCACGTCACGGATCTTGTCGATCACCAGCGGGTCCGGAGAGATCTTGAAAGTTTCGTGCGCCAGGGCCGCAGTGGTTGCAGGTCAGGAAACGCCTTCGGGTCTTCGTAGACCTGGAGGCGGGGGTTGGCGACCAGCGCGCGTAGTTCGCGTTTGCCGAGGTAGGTCCCGGCGTAGCGGTCCTCCTCAGCACCGTCGTCGACGAAGGAGCCCGGCGACACCAGCGCCTTCTCCACCAGGACGTGGAAGGCGTCCGTGTCGGTCGCGGCCAGCAGCGCCGAATGGTCCGTCCAGGCGAGATGCGCGATCTGGTGGGCGACGCTCCAGCCGGGCGCCGGGGTAGCGAGCGCCCACTGCTCGGCGCTCAACTCGGCCATCAGCCGGTCGAGTTCCTCGCTCTCCTCGCGCAGGTCGTCGAACACGGGCGTCGGATCGGGCACGGGACCCTCCCCTCGGGCATGGCAGCGCCGAAGAAAACAAGCGAGTAAGGGTGCTTGCATAATTGTGGCCGTTCGGTGCACGCCCCCCGGGGCGAGGTCTGCGCGGACCCTGTGTCTCAATACACTCGGTGATCGCGCCCATCGCGGCGCACACTCGCATATCGGGGGACGAACGATGAGCAACTGGAACCCGGGCGGACAGCCGCCCCAGGGGCCGCAGCCCTACCAGCCACAGCCACCGCAGCCCTATCCGCCCCAGCCCTACGTGCCGCCACAGCCCCAGCCGCCCTACCCGGGACCGCCGGTGCCGCCGTCGGGCGGGCCGATCACCCGGCTGCGGCGGCGGATCGGACCCATCCACACCGCGCGCAGGGTCTTCACCCCGTCACGGCCGGGCATCGTCTCGGATCGTGAGGTGGCGCGGATGCGGAAGATCAGGACCCTGGTCGGCGTGGGCGCGTTCCTGTGGATGTCTTATGCCTACAAGCTCGCCCCCAAGCTCAGCGATGCGGCGGACGAGCAGGTCGACAAGTCGTGGACCAGCGCCCTCGTGCTGGCGGCTACCCTCCCGGTCGTCGTCGGCGTCCTGTACGGCCTGGCCGCTCCGGCGGCGCGACGGGACCTGCTGCGCCGGGCGGGGCGGTGCTTCGGCGCGATCGTGGCCATGATGGCGGCGGCCTCCGTCTTCCCGATCATCGTGCTCTCAGGGTTCTTCGAGGGCCAGGAACCCCTCGTGGAGGGCCACTTCACCGTGACGAAGGGCCTCATCCTCGCGTTCACCCTCTTCGTCCTCTTCTGGGTGACGCCGTTCGTCGTCTGGGGCGTGGGACTCGCCGTCCAGCACGTGTTCCGCACCGCAGACATCCACGAGACGGTGCCGCCGCTGCTGATCATGGCGTTGGCGTGGGAGATGGCACTGATCGACATGTTCACCGGCGCCCACGAGGGCGTGCCGACGGTGATCCGGTACGTGTTCATCCTGGGCGCCCCGCTCTCCGTCACGGCGGTGGGCCTGTGGGAGCTACACCGGCTGCGCGTGCACTACAGGCTGGGGATGCGGGGACTGCTGATGCGCTAGGAACGGCGCCTCGCAGGACGTACTAGTGATCTGGTTTTGAGGTTGTGGGTCGCCACATGAGGCGTCCCCTCTTTCAGACTGCGGCGTGCTGCTGCGGCGGGTAGCGCGCTCGCGCTGTGCTGGGTGGATGGGCGATACCCAGCTGGAACCTGTCGTGTTGTCGGAGGCCGAGCGGCTGACGCTGGAGAGCTGGGCCAAACGCCGCTCGACCGCCCAGGGACTGGCCGTTCGCGCACGCATCGTGCTGGCGTGCGCAAACGGCTGGAACAACACCGTGGTCGCCGCGCGACTCGGTGTCGGCAGAGATAGCGTGCGCCGCTGGCGCACACGGTTCCTCGCCCGGCGACTGGACGGCCTCGCCGACGAGCCGCGGCCCGGAGTGCCGCAGACCATCACCGATGCCTAGGTGGAAGAGGTCGTGGTCCGCACCCTGGAGCAGACGCCACAGGGCGGGACGCACTCGTCGAAGCGGGAGTTGGCCAAGGTCGTGGGGATCTCGGCGATGAGCGTGCTGCGGATCTGGCACGCCTTCAGCCTGCAGCCGGGGCGGACTGAGACCTTCAAGATCTCACCCGACCCGTTCCTGATCGACAAAGTCCGCGACGTGGTGGGCCTCCACCTCGCCCCGCCGGTCAAGGCGGCCGTCTTCAGCGTGGACGAGAAGCCCCAGATCCAAGCCCTGGAGCGGACCGCACCGGTGCTACCCATGGTCCCGGGCATACCCGAGCGGCGCAGTTTCGACTACGTCTGCCACGGCACCGTGGACCCGTTCGCGGCCCTCAACACCACCACCGGAAAGGTCATCGCGGCTTGGTCGGCGAACCATTCCAGCCTCAGGCACTTGTCGGGTTCGCGGTTCGCGACTTCGCCTTTGAACGTCGTGGTCTCGTAGAAGAGGCCGATGCGGTCGGGGCCGTCGCCTAGGTGATGGATGACGGTGTGCAGGGGTGTCATCGTCTCGGGTTCGGCGAAGAGTCCGGTCTCTTCGAGGAGTTCGCAGGCTGCTGCTTCGGCGAGGGGTTCGCCGGCGTCCCGTTTTCCGGATGGCAGGTGCCACTGCCCGTACCCGTAGGGCCCGCCGCGCTGGGACATCAGGAGTTTGTCCCCGTCCCGTACGAGGACGTGGACGTCGACGATGGGCGGGCGGGGCGTGGTGTGGTGTGGTTCATGGTGTGGGCTCTTCTGGGCCGGCTGTGGGGGCGGTGCGGTTGACGGTAGCGCCCGGGGCGGGTGCGGCGCGGGCGATTGCTTCGGCGACACCGTGGGGGGTGAGGTCGGTCGTGTCGATGGTCAGGACGGGGTATCCGAGCTCGGCGAGGATGAGCAACGCCTGCTGGTAGAGCTCGAGTTCGCGCAGGGTGCTCTTGGGGTCCAGCTCGAAGCGGTGCTTGGTGCCGCGCTGTTCGAGGCGGGCCAGGATGGTGTCGGGGTCCGCGAGGAGGATGACGGCCAGGTCCGGGACGGTGAAGAGATGGCCCCGGACCACACAGGACGGGGCATGGGAGAGACCTCCGTGACAGCCCCGAGGATTTTTGTGGGATCTCAAATCCCGTGGCCGAATCTCACGAACCGTGGCCACGCGAAGGCCAGTTGGCTGCGAACCTGAGACTGGCTGGTTGTGAGCGCTTCAGTCGGCGAGCTAGCAGTTGATCTGGCGAGTTAAGCATGTGTCCAGGAGTACGGAAGCGTCGACGTCGACCCTCACTTTCGAGTGGCTCGAGCCGATTCCCCGCATAAACACATCGTGGGTGGTCAGGTGACACCCACCACCTACGACGAAGGGACGTATCCCATGACGATGTGTCGCCCCAGGAGCCGCCGGCGTCTGGCCGTCGCCGGATTACTGACGACGGTGCTGGGCCTCGGTCTCATCGCGGCCCCGACCGCATCCGCAGCCTCCGTGCAACCCGCCCCCTCCTGTACCAGTATCCCTGGCCCACTTGGAGTGGACATCGTCATCAGCATTGGCTGCGAGAAGCTTTGACTCCGCCCCGGTCGTGCCGTGGCCCCCTGAGCCGGGCACTACCTTGCCGCCGAGATACTCAACTCGCCAACTGAAGCGCTGAGCGACACTGGTCAAGGCGCCCGGCGCCATCACCTACAAGGGTGGCGATGTCGTCCCGCCAGCCGTTCGATGCGGCGATCGGCCGCAGTTCTGAGACTGAACAGTTTGGCCACGACGTGAGACAGCGCGCCCGGCCTGGGAGAAGAACGCAGGGAACCTTGCGTGTCACCAGTCGGCGACGGTGGCGGCGATCACGAAGACCAGCGCGAAAGCGCCAAGCAGCATCCCTGCCGACCGAGCAGCGCGCAGGGCACGCTGCTTGCGGCCAGGAGGCTCCGCCTGCGGGTAGTCGCAGCAGTCGCAGGGTCCAGCGCACCCCGCTGTCGTGCCAGGTGCCTGGCCCCCGCCCAGGTCGATGTTGAGGAAATCACCGACACCCATAGCCGTATATCTCCCTGCCCCGCGTCGTGACGGCGATTGGCTGTCGGCGCCAAGGCCCGTGCCGGATAATCGTCCCATATGGGACTGGTCTGGCGCTCAACGTTCCATGGCGCAGGCTCACGGCTCGGGATATCTGCAGCCCGGACCGGTGGGCTAGCCGATTCTCCAGTCCCGCAGTTGCCCGGTCACCTGGCCGAGGTCCACGGCCCGCTCGCGGACCTTCCGCACGAGCTCGGACAGCGCACCGTAGGGCGGATCGATACCTTCGCCGGACTGGCCCATGGACTGGGCAGCGGCGATCGCGGCGAACCAGCTGTTGCACCGCGGCAGAGGCTCCAGAAGCACCAGTGTGTGCAGCAGGGCCGCGGCACGCCAGGCGGCATCCGGGTCGGAGGCGTCCCGGCCGTGTCCCGGCGGGCACGGTGATCGTCGGTCGGGCGGCCGCCGCGGGTGCTCAATTCATCCCCGGACTCGGGGCCCCGGCCCGGTGCTGTTGCCCCGAGAGGGGTACCGGCACGGAAGCCGGTCAAGAAGTGTTCTCGGCGCAGCGGAGCGTACTCCTGTGGGCGGAACAGCCAGCCCTCGCGGGCATGACCAGCATGAACTGGACTGCCGACGGGGCCCGTCCCGTACAACATTGACTCCCGGTCCGCCCAGCCGCCTATTCGTCGGTAGCCGTGGCGGGGGAAGCCGGGCGGGAGGACGCGTCCGGCCGCTTGGCCGCTTCGTCGGCGCGGCGGTATTCGGCGTTGAGGCGCTGGGCTTCTTCGAGTTGGTCTTCGAGGATGACGATGCGGCAGGCGGCTTCGATGGGGGTGCCCTGGTCGACGAGCTCGCGGGCGCGTGCGGCGATGCGCAGTTGGTACCGGGAGTAGCGCCGGTGCCCGCCCTTGGAGCGCAGCGGGGTGATGAGACGGGCCTCGCCGATGGCTCGGAGGAAGCCCTGGGTGGTGCCGAGCATCTCGGCGGCCCTGCCCATGGTGTAGGCGGGGTAATCGTCGTCGTCGAGACGGTCGAAGGAGTCCTCAGCTGTCATTTGCACCTCTCCGTGGAACGCGTCGAGGGGCCCTGGCGCCGTACCGGCACCAGGGCCCCGAAGGAACTACTACACCATCTGCCGGCACTCGTACTGCGCCGACCTACTGTTTCCGCACGTCCGGCCTGGGAGCTGCCGGGAGTGCGGGGATCGCGGATGCGTGACCGGAGACCACCTGCCTATCGATGTCCTGCGGTACCCGGACCCCTTGGTTCCGTCCGGGCGATCCTGATGGCGTTCGATCCCTCCGTTCTTCCTCTTCTCATCAATCACTTGCCGTACCGGGACTGCGTACTGCTGGCATTGCTCATCGTGCGTGTACCACTGCCCGGCAGTTCGTGTCTGCCGGGCTCTTCTCGATCTCGGCTACGAGAGAAACCATAACGACCTCAGCGCCCTATGTCTACTCTGGCCAGAGTAGATTTTCACGTGTTCGAAGATGAGGTAGTCCGCCTCGAACGCCGTGGTATCGCCTCGCCCGGTAGCGGCCCGCTGGCGCCGCCGGTCACGCAACTGGACGCCCGTAACTAGAGTTGGGCTCATGTCGAAGCCTGACGAGTTGCTCGTTGACGTCGCTGCCCTGGTGGAGTCCAGGCAGAGCAACCAGATGTCCCTGACCGTGGTCACGGGTGGTGCTGTCATCACCGGTCGACTGGCCCCCGAAGCCGTGTGGCGGCAGAGGGTTTCCGATGTGCTGACGGATTCGGAGCGCTTGGGCGAGTTCGCCGGCGTCTTCGACGCCCCCACGAAGAGGGACGGGCCGCCGACGCATCTTCACTTCCATGTCGCCCGGATCTTGCAGGGCACGGTGGGCATCCCGGAGACGGGCGGGATGTACCGCGTCGCGATCGCGGACGTCAGCGCCTGGACCATGGGCGACTTCAGCTATTCCGACCACTGAGCCCGCACTGCGGCGGGAGCCCCTTGGGAGCAGTGTGGCCCCACCCGGCGTACGCCGGGTGGGGCCACACTGCTCTCTGCTGTCCAGGTGCCGGCTCGCGCCTGTCCCCTCGCTCAGGCAGGTGCAGGGGCGCCGAGCATCTGGGAAGCTCGCTGGAGCGAGTCGAGGACGGGTACCGGCTCGGCCTCGGGGACGGAGCTGCAGGTGAAGCCGAGCTGAGCCATCGCCCGGAGCACTTCGGCGGTGCTGAAGTCACGGCGGTCCTGGCGGGTGATGACCTGACCCACCTGCTTGACGGGGTAGTGGCGACGGCCGATGGTCACGGACACACCGGTGACCGGTTCGGGCTTGATGCCCTTCATCGACTCCAGCACGCCGTTCTTGGTGAGCTCGAAGGGAAAACGAGCGATGATGCAGCGCATGTGACCTCACAGGGACAAGGGTGAGAGCGGGCCCACCAGGGTGAGACGGTTCAGCGGGAGAGCGCGCGGACATCCTGGGCGGCGCCTAGCTGCTCGGCGACTGACGGGACATCGAGCCGCAGGTCGCGCAGACGGACACGGTCCGTGTACGCGGAGCCGTCACGGACGGCGGCGAGGTCGGCCTGGGTGATCAGGCCGGTGCACTGATCGTCCTGGTCGCAGACGGCCAGCCGGTCCGTGCGGGCGGCGGCCATGACAGCCAGCGCCACCTCGACGCTCATGTCGTCACAGACCCGCGGCCCGGCCGTGTCCATACCCCCGACCCCTGTCCTGTACGCGGAGTTGGCGCCTGAGGGGCGGTGCCGGATCTGAACCAGCGTCAAAGGTACCTCCTGCAGAGATGGGTCAGCTTCCCGATCACAAGGGCTCTGGGCCGCTCGTACGAGGCTCCAGGCCGTCGGCGAAAGGCTTTAGGCCGCCGCGTTGACGCCGGGCTGGCGTACGGGCGTGCGCCGTGCCGCCGAAGAGCGGCGGCGTCGGCTGTGGGAGGAGGCTCCGCGCAGGGGGCGTTCGGCCACTGCTGCGGTGATGACCACCGGGATACCGGATGGTGCCTGGGCGCCGGTGATCCGGTTCAGGGTCTCGTCGTCCGGGCGGATCTGGGTGGTTCGCGGCCGGATCCCGGCGTCCGACATGAGACGGAGCATGCCACGGCGCTGGTTCGGCGTGACGAGGGTGACGACGCTGCCGGCCTCGCCGGCGCGGGCGGTACGGCCGGCTCGGTGGAGGTAGTCCTTGTGGTCGGTCGGCGGGTCGACGTTGACGACCAGGTCGAGGTTGTCGACGTGGATGCCGCGCGCCGCGACGTTGGTCGCCACGAGCACGCTGACGTGTCCCGTCTTGAACTGCGCCAGCGTGCGGGTGCGCTGCGGCTGCGACTTGCCGCCGTGCAGCGCGGCTGCCCGTACTCCGCTGTCGAGCAGGTCCTGGGTCAGCCGGTCGACGGCGTGCTTGGTGTCCAGGAACATGATCACGCGACCGTCGCGGGCCGCGATCCGCAGCGTGGCAGCGTGTTTGTCGGCTCCGCGGACGTGCAGGACGTGGTGCTCCATCCTCGTGACCGCACCGGCCGACGGGTCGACGGAGTGCACGACGGGGTCGGTCAGATAGCGGCGCACCAGCAGGTCGACGTTGCGGTCCAGGGTGGCGGAGAACAGCATCCGCTGCCCCTCCGGACGCACCTGGTCGAGCAGCGCGGTGACCTGGGGCATGAAGCCCATGTCAGCCATCTGGTCGGCCTCATCGAGGACGGTGACGTCCACCTGGTGCAACCAGCACTCGCCCCGGTCGATGAGGTCCTTGAGCCGGCCGGGGGTCGCGACGATGACCTCGGCCCCACGCCGCAGCGCGCCAACCTGCCTGCCGACCGACATCCCGCCCACCACCGCGGCGAGACGCACCTTCACGGAGCGTGCGTACGGAGTGAGCGCGTCGGTCACCTGTTGGGCCAGCTCACGCGTCGGTACGAGGATCAGCCCCAGCGGCCAGTGGGGCTCGGCCCGCTGTCCGGCGGTGCGGGCGAGCAGGGCGAGGCCGAAGGCGAGGGTCTTGCCGGAACCGGTGCGCCCACGGCCCAAGACGTCGCGGCCCGCCAGGGAGTTCGGCAACGTCGCACCCTGGATCGGGAACGGCGCCGTCACGCCCTGCTTGTCGAGTTCGGCTAGCAGTTGCCCGGGCATGTCGAGATCGGCGAAACCGGTCACGGCCGGCAGCGCGGGGGTGACCGTCTCAGGAAGCGCGAACTCACCCTGCGCTGCGGCGGGCCGCCGACCATACCGGCCGGAACGGGTCAGCCTGCCCGAGCGGTCGATCGGACGTGTGCGGTTCATGCGGAACCTCCCTCGGTGGGGCACATATCAAGGATTACTGCAGCCGTGAGCGGCGCGGGTAATCGCGAGTATGAACCAGTGAAAAGGGAAAGCGGCCTCGCCGATAAGAACAGGCGGGGCACTTCTGTCCCTGAAGCAGAAACCGCGGACTGCGCGCGAAAATGCGTATAGCTGGGGCCCGCACCCCAGAGGATGCGGGCCCCAGCTATAAAGTGCGCGTCAGCGTTAGGCAGGAACGATGTTCTCGGCCGTCGGGCCCTTCTGGCCCTGCGCGATGTCGAAGGTGACCTTCTGGCCCTCGAGCAGCTCACGGAAACCCTGAGCGGCGATGTTCGAGTAGTGGGCGAAGACGTCGGCGCCGCCGCCGTCCTGCTCGATGAAGCCGAAACCCTTTTCCGAGTTGAACCACTTCACGGTTCCAGTAGCCATGTCATATCTCCTTTGGGCAGCACATCGGCACCCGCACTGCGCGGGGCCGTGTCGTCGCAATGACCCCGCCCGGAAAATGACCGGAAATACATAAGCGCTCTCGCCGACATGAATCGGCTGGCGCGCTTGAAGTTTCGGGAACCACAACAGCAACTGAGATCAACATTAGCATGCCGCGACGGCGCGCGTATGCCGAATAATCCATTCTCGCTCATCGCGACAGAAAACCTGCGCACATGATCCGTCAAATTCTCATTTCGCGGATACAGATATTTCTTCATTCGGAGGGCCGAAAACGGTGCACCAGCTTCTGAGTACGTGCTTGGAACGGTAGGCAGGCACTGAGCCTGTACCTGCACCGTTCAGAATCAGCGGCGGCCTGATCCGCGTCCGCCGCCTCGCACCTGGCACCGACGGCCGCGACCGCTACGTTTCCGGCAAGAGCAAGCAGAACGCGGTGAAAGCCCTGGTGGTCACCGACATCCAGGGGCGACTGCTGTTCGGCGGTGCTCTGAAGCCCGGCAGTTGCCCCGACATCACTCAGGCCCGAGACGCTGGGCGCCCAAACCGGTGGCCAAGTGATCACACCACCACATCGCAAGTTCAAGAAGAACGCCGCGCCTTGGTGGGAGGAGAGGCTCACTCAACAACGCAAAGCTCACTCAACGCGACGCATCCGGGTCGAGCACGGCATCGCCCACCTCAAGAACTGGCAGGCGCTCTCCCGCCACCTCGGCCGACGTGAACTCCTCGACGAACTCGTCCCGGCCATCGCGGGACTCGCATCCACACATCGACAGCCACCGAAGCCTGCCGCAGCAGGGTGAGAAACACCCACGTGTCCCTTCACGATGCCCAGCCGCCAACCATGCACGAGGTCGTTAGGAGTAGCGCGTCACCAACCCCCGCCTGCGGAACGTCCGCAGCAGCCGGCGCAGCGCGTACACGCTGAGCACCAGGAGCAGCAGGGTGCCCGCCGCCGCCAGGGACAGCTCGCGCCAGGGCATGCCCCCTCCCCCGGCCAGGGCCCGCCCGGCCGCGAAGACATGGGTCGTGGGCAGGACTTCAGCGATCGGGCGCAGCGCGGCGGGGAGCGTGGAGACCGGGTAGAACACGCCGGACAGTGGCATCACCACGGACAGCGCGCCCCAGACCAGCGCCTCGGCCCCGCTGCCGTACCTCAGCACCAGGCCCACCACGAGCAGCGCCACCGACCAGCCGCAGGCGAGCAGCAGCGCGGCCACCGGGATGAGGCCGAGGCCGAGCGTGGTGACGTCGAAGGCGTACGCGGTGAAGGCGAGCACCGCGACGGCGCTCGTGCTGGCCGCCATGCGGACCAGGGCGAACAGGCCGACTCCGGCCAGGTACTCCCAGTCCCGCATGGGCGTGGCCATCAGGCCGAGCACATTGCGCGACCAGGTCTCCTCCAGGAACCCCGTGGCCAGTGAGATCTGCGTCTGGTGCACCAGGTGCCACAGCACGGTGCCGCTGAGCAGATAGACCGCGACGGTCGTGCCGGTGCCCGGGCTGCCTTTGGCGGACTGCGCCGCCTGTGCGGCGAACAGCCCGATCGAGCCGTACAAGAGGGTGTCGACCAGCGGCCACACCAGCACGTCGAAGAACCTGTGCGGGCTGCGTTTGAGGACCAGCCAGTGGCGGCGCGCGACCGCCAGGACCCGGTGCAGGGAGGCGGAGGCCGGGGTACGCAGGGCCGGGGGCGCCTCCACGGCGTTCGGAGGTGTTGTCATCGGGCCGTTGCCCCTTCCGCCGTGCGGTCCGCGAGGTCCGCTCGGTCCGTACCGTCCTTGCTGTCCTTGCTGTCCTTGCCGACCGCCCGGCCCGCACGGTCGCGCTCCTCTGCCAGGTGAAGGAACACGCCCTCCAGGTCCTGCCGCCCGAAGCCGCGCGCCACCTCCTGCGGGGTGCCGTCGGCGGCCACGCGCCCGGCGTGCAGGAAGACGACCCGCTCGCACAGCCGCTCCACCTCCACCATGTCGTGGCTGGTGACCAGGAGGGCCGTGCCCTGCTCCCGCGACAGGGCGAGCAGCGCGGTACGTACGCGCAGCGCCACGTCCGGGTCGAGCGAGGCGGTCGGCTCGTCCAGGACCATCAGCCGCGGTCGGTGCAGGGCAGCTTTGGCGATGCCCACCAACGTGCGCTGTCCGCTGGAGAGTTCGGTGCCGATGGCGTGCGCCAGATGGTCGATGCCGAAGCGCTCCAGGGCCGCCTCGACGGCGGCGGCTGGCGCGGCGAGCCCGTACAGGTCGGCGTACAGGCGCAGGTACTCGCGCACCCGCACCCGGTCCGGCAGGGGCAGATACCCGGCGACGAACCCGACGCCCTCAAGGGCTCGCGCGCGGCGGGCGGGCAGCGGGTGCCCGAGGATCTCGACCGAGCCCTCGTCCGGCTCGACCACGCCGAGGCACATCAGCAAAGTGGTGGTCTTGCCCGCGCCGTTCGGGCCGAGCAGCCCCAGCCGCTCGCCCTCCCCCAAGATCAGGTCCACGCCGTCCACGGCCCGGCCCCTGCGGTACTCCTTGACGAGCCCTCTGGCCGCGAGGGCCGCCGGCGGGGAAACGGCACCAGGGTGGGCGGGGCTCAGCACGAGGCGTCCGAGGAGGCATCACGAAGGGCGCCAACAGGGCTGATCGACCAGGTGAGTTCGGAGCTGACTGGGCCGGTGCGGGCCAGGAACGCGCCGTGGTCGATGGAGACCGGCGCGAGCTGCGAGCCGTAGCAGAGCACAGCCGCGCGCTTGGCGGCCCACTGCTCGTCGTCGAGGGTCACCGCGTCGCGGACGGCGGTGCGGTATTCGTGCAGCATCCCCTGGTAGGCCGGTCCGTACGGCTCGCTGGTGGCCAGCGCCTCGCTCGCCTCCGGCCGGCCCCACTCGGGCAGATGGCCGGTGTAGGGCAGATCGGCGTACACGATCGGCAGCGGGGCGCCCAGGTCCGCGAGGACGCGCAGCGCGCGGCGACGTACGGCCTCGTGGTCGCGCTGATTGGTGCCGAGCGGGACATAGACGTCGGTGCCGGGCTCCAGCTTCGCCAAGTAGGCGTCCAGCTCGGCGAGTTCGGAGCCGGGCGCGGCGTACGGCCCGTCGGGGTGGTCGAGCGCCACCTGACGGGCGTCGAGCAGCGCGCAGGCGGCGGCGTCCTCGGCGAGCCGGACGCGGTGCGCCTCGTGCGCGGAGGAGAACCCGGAGGTGCTGTCCCACCAGGAGACGAGGGTGCCGGGTGCGGGCGCGCCGCCGTACACCGTGACGATGTCGACGGGTCCGGGCAGGCGCGCGATGAGCCCGCCGAGCGAGAGGGCGGCGTCGTCGAAGTGCGGGGACAGGACGACCGTGCGCGGGGCGGCGGTCTCGGAAGGATTCTGGGGCATGATGCGTGGTTCCTCGGATCTGATGCAGGGGCAGGTACGCGTTCAGGCGCGGGACTTGGCCGCGGGCGTGGCGCGGCGGCGCAGCGGCAGGGCTGACAGGACGCGGTCCCAGGCGAGGTCATCGCCCTCCCAGCGGCCCTCGACGAGGGGCACGGTGTCCCAGCGGACGCCGGGCGGCAGTCCGTCGGCGTCCGGCGGCGGGGTGCGCCGTAGCCAGAGCAGTCCGAAGCGGTGGTCGGGGTGCTGCGCGGCGAGCACCGCACGCAGCCGCAGTACGTCCGACGCGCCGATCTCGTCGAAGGCGTCGTGGTGGACGTAGAGGACGTGCGCGGACGACGCGGTCATCGCGCGCCAACGCTCGGCGAGGTAGGTGAACTTCTCGCGTACGCGCGGAAGCTGGCGGTGGATGTCGGGCGGTGCGAGGGGCCGTCCCGGTTCGGCGTGGAAGTCGTGGAAGAAGCGGATGTTGGAGGGTCGGTCCAGGGCGCAGCGGCCGTCGCTGAAGGGCACGACCGGGCCGGTGCGCAGCACGTCCTGGAAGTCGCCGCGGATCGTGTCGACGACCGAGCCGAAGTCCAGGTCGAGCCAGTCGAAGAAGCGCGCGCGCTCGTCGCCTGTGTGGCGGCGCAGCTGATAGGTGGACTCGCAGTGGTAGCCGAGCCCGACGCAGAGGTCGTACACGGGATTTCCTTGAGGCTATTGAGGCTATTGAGGCCGTTCAGGCGGTTGAAGTTCCTGACGTTGTTTGACGGGAGCGGATCCGGAAGACTTGCCGTCATGTGCGCAGCGGGCCCAACCAGCTGTGTCCGGTGAGGAGTTCGGCGGCGGCCACGGCGTTGGCCAGGCCCGCGCCGCGCGTGTACAGGACGGCGTCATCGCGGAGCGTCGCGTTCGGAGCATCCTCGTCACGGGCCTCATGCAGGCCCATCTCGACGGCCACCAGGTCCGGCCTGCGCGCCCGCAGCGCATGGAGCGCCGTGCGCTGCCAGGGGTCGCGCGCCGCGTCCCGGACGACGACAGCGACCGGGCCGCCGGCGGGCAGGGAGACGGTGGTGGGGTCGGCGCCCGGTTCGACATCGGTGGCCGAGGCCAGCAGGCCGAGGCGGGCGAGGGGCTGCTCCAGGCCCCAAGGGGCCGTTCCCACCGCCATGTTGGCCTCGCTGAGCAGTCGTACGGTGTGCCAGGCCGTACCCGGTGCGGGGGCCACGTCGCCCGTCGCGGCGAGGGCTCGGCGGGCGGCGCGCAGGCCGACGTCCGCCGACGCCCCCGACGTGGGGACGGCCGTGGCCCAGGCACGCAGCGCGGCGACCCGGGCGGCGGCCTCCTGGAGCCGCTCGACCGTCAACTCGCCCTTGCGCAGGGCGGATTCCACGGCCGCGTACACCTCGGGCAGCGCCCGGTCGTCACCGCTCGGGCCGAGCAGGACCAGGTCCGTACCGGCCGCCCAGGCGAGGACGGCCGCGCCGCCGAAGCCCCAGCGGTCCCGTACGGGAGCCATCTCCAGGGCGTCGGTGATCACGACGCCGTCGTAGCCGAGCTGCTCGCGCAGCAGCCCGGTGACCACGCGGCGGCTGAGGGTCGCGGGGAGTTCCGCGAGGTGGGGCAGCCGGATGTGGCCGGTCATCACCGCCTTGGCGCCGGCCGCCGCACCGGCCGCGAACGGCGGCAGCTCCACGGCGTTCAGGGCGTCGAGGGGCCGGTCGATGTCGGGCAGCGCGTCGTGGGAGTCCACGCCGGTGTCGCCGTGCCCGGGGAAATGCTTGAGCGTGGCGGCGACGCGGTGTTCCTGCAGTCCCTCGACGAAGGCGGCCGTGTGCCGCGCGACGAGCGCGGGGTCGGCGCCGAAGGCGCGTACGCCGATGATGGGGTTGTCCGGTTGGGAGTTGACGTCGGCGCAGGGCCCGAGGCACAGGTTGATCCCCTCGGCGACCAGGTCGGAGCCGATCGCCCCGGCCACCTCACGAGTGAGCGCTGTGTCGTCGACGGCACCGAGGGCATGGTTGCCCGGGTAGGCGCTGCCGCGCAGGTAGTCGAGGCGGGTGACGTCGCCGCCCTCCTCGTCGAGGGCGATCAGGACATCGGGGCGTACGGCCCGCAGCGGCTCGGCCACGTCCTCGCGCAGCGAGCCGTGGGCGACGCCGTCGGCGGGCGTGAGGTTGGTGCCGAAGAGCCCCACGCCGGCCATGCCCTCGTCGAGGGCGCGCAGAAGCCAGGCGGGCGGTACGCGACCGGGGTAGGCGGGCATCAGGCAGGCGTTGACCAGGGCGGTGAGCTGGGCGGGTGAGGGCAGGGCGGAACGGCTCATGTGCGTGATCCTTTTGGTCCTCAGCGTCAGGTACTGCTGTACGGGCGGTGGTTCAGCGGGTCGCGCGGCGCAGGACCACGCCGGTGCTGCCGCGCTTGCGCAGATAGGCGCGGCCTCCGCAGACGCCCTCCAGCGCAGGCCGTACCAGGACCGTCTCGTCGACGGCCGACCACTGGGCGCTCTTATCGAGCCAGGGACGCAGCCGGGTGTCCAGGGCCTCGGGTTCGAGGGCGACCAGGACGAGGTCACCGGGAAGGGCGTCGAGCAGGTCCAGGTCCTGGCCGTAGTAGAGCATCTCGATCAGGAGGTACGCGGATCCAGGCACCCCCCGCTGCTCGGCCCCCACCCCAGCTCCGGCTTCAACTCCGGCTTCAGCTGCGGCCAGTTCCTCCAAGGAGTGGTCGTAGAGGTCGAGTTGGGGCGAACCCGCGCCCACGTTCCGGTGCAGGCGCTCGCGGAAGACCGGGTTGGGCTCGGTGGCGGCGACTCGGAAGCCCTTGTCGACCAGGCGTGTGGTCAACGCACCCTCACAGGCGCCGACTTCCACGAGCGTCCCGTTGTCCGGGGAGACGGAGCGGGCGATCCAGGCGGTCGTGGCGTCCAGGCGCCGCTGCTCGTACGCCGAGGTGGCGAACTCCCAGGGGTCGGACACGGCCGCCGCCTCGTCGTCGAGGCTCGCCATGAGCGCGTACAGCCGCTCGCGCTCCTCGGCGCCGCCCGAGGCGAAGAACCGCTCGGTGGACGGCACTCGGCCGGTGTGGAGCATGTGCTGCGGCGACTCGGTGTCGAGGAGGTGCGCGCAGTGGTCGTTGACGAAGCGGAGCTTGTCGGCGCAGCCCTGGCGGTCAAGGGGCCGGTCCAGGTCGCTGACGAACTGCAGGAAGGGCGAGTAGCCGACGGCGTGCCGCACGGACAGCCCGAGCTCCTCGGCGGCGTGCGCGACGTCGCGCCCGACCCGGCCGCGGCTGCGCCGGGTGTCGGCGGCGGAGTGGGTCCACACCATCGTCCCGCTCCCGCCGCCCAGTTGGCGCAGGTGCGCCGCGAGGGCGTCGGGACCGGGCGAGGCGACGGACTCGTCCGCCAGGCGGACGCGGGCGGCGAGCGCCGCGAGGCGTTCGGCGGCACCGGTTCCGGGCGCGAACTCCAGTGCCTCACCGGTGTCGCAGAGCAGGACGTGGGTGGTGGCGGTGGCGGTGCCCGTCGGGGCGAGTACGGAGAAGAAGTCGACGACGGCGTCCTCGGCCCTGAGCACCACGAGGATGTTGTTCACGAGCGGGTCCTTCCAGGGGGCAAGCAGGCAGGGCGGATCGAAGGCGGGCAGGGGTGGGTGACGGGGAGGAAGATCCGGAGGTCGGCCGCAGCCGACTGAGCAGACCTGTGCGGATCTGCGCGGACCGGTGCGGACCGGTGCGGACCGGTGCGGACCGGTGCGGACCGGTGCGCTCCGTGGAGCGACGTTAGCCACTACTCGACGGTATGGTCTAGACCAGTATGTCGGCCATTGATCGTCGTGTTCCAGCCACGCGGCGCGTACTCCTCGCCACAGGCCATACCGGTATGCAATCTCGCGCGCGGGCGGGCGTGGAGGGACAGGGACGGGTTCCGGTTGCGGACGCCGTGCGCACCGAAGTTCTGGACCGGCGCCTGCCCCACCTGTCACCGCAACGTCCCCGACCCCGCACCAACCTGACCAAGCCTTGCTACTGAGGATTTCGGCTTGGGGTGACGGTGATCTCGGTGGTGAGTTCATCCTGGTGGCATGCGGCATGCCGATGGGGCGGTCTGACCGCGAAGCAGCGGGCTCAGAGGGAGCAAGTGCGGTTCGAGGCCGCCGAGTTATTCGCACAAGGGCTGCCGCCGCCGCAGGTCGCGCGGCGGCTGCGGGTCTCCGGGAAGTCCGCGTATGCCTGGCATGCCCGGTGGCGGGACGGCGGCGTGGAGGCTCTGGGCTCCAAGGGGCCGTCAGGGCGGCCCTCCCGGATGAAGCCCGCTTGGCATGTCTGGCCGGCCGCCGAGCTGGAGAAGGGGCCGGCTGTGCGCGGCTGGGCGGAGGAGCAGCGGTGGACTCTGGCCCGGGTGGCCACTGTGATCGCGCGGCGCTTCCACCTCCGCTTCAGCCCGGCGCATACCCGGCGGATCCTGCACCAGATGGGCTGGACGGTGCAGGTCCCGGTGCGCCGGGCCGCCGAGCGTGACGAGAACACGGCGGCCACCTGGATGAAGGAGACCTGGCCCCGCGTGGAAAGCCGGTGAGGGACCAGGACGCGTGGCTGTGCTTCGCCGACGAGTCGGGCCAGGTGCTCCGGCCACCGAAAGCACGGACCTGGTCCCGGCGCGGTCACACACCCCGCATCACCGTCCGGGTCGCGGGCTCGGGACATATCTCGCTCGCCGGTCGGGTGTGCCGCAGGCCCGGCCACCGCACGCGGCTCGTCTTCCGGAAGCTGGTGCACCACGGCCGCAAGGGCGAGCAGAAAGGCTTCCGCGAACGGGACTTCGCCTGCATGCTGGACGCGGTCCGCCGGCAGCTCGGCGGCCCCATCGTGCTGGGATGCGACAACGACACCCACCATGTCGACGCCGGGATGCGTGAGCTGATCGCGGCCCGCAGCTGGCTGACCGCCTTCCGCTTCCCCTCGTACGCACCCGACCTCAACCGGCCGAGGGCGTGTGGGCACACCCGAAGAACAGCCTGACCAACCTGGCCCCGTGCGGCATCGACGAGCTCGCCGCACCGGCCCGCACCCGCCTGAAACGGATGCAGTACCAAACCGGCCTGCTCGACGGATTCGTCGCCGAGACCGGACTGATTCCGGCCCAGCAGTCGGACGCTGTGGCAGCAGCGGGCACCTACGGGTGATAGAGGGAATGGGCGCGCGTCAGGTCGGCAGGCCCGTCCTGGCCAAGGTGGAAGAAGTAGTCCACCTGCCATGCCTGGGTGCTGCGGGCCTGCCGGTTGGTCGTGGTCACCCACGGCGGATACACACGGAATCCCCGCTTCCCGCCGGAGCCGTTGCGGGAGACGATGTCGCGCTCACACAACACCTCGCGAGGGAAGACGAACTGCCCGAAGCCGTCGTCGTCACGGCTGCTGATGACGAAGAGGTCCACCCCGCCGTCGGCGTCGAAGGGCCGGATCGGCCCCTGCGCAGACCGCTGCCACACAGTGACGAACTGACCCACCTTCGTCGGGGTGGTCTTGCCCACGCGGAACCGGACCGCACGGCCATCGAGCGTGAAACCGCACGCCGCGTACTCGACGCTCTCCGGTTCGGGCACTGGCAGCGAGCAGGCAAAACCGCTCGGGTCGTACACCAACGCCTTCGCCGCCAGCAGATCACCGTGAAGCCCCGCCCACGGCTGATTCGTCACCATGCCGCCATCCTGCCATCGCGACCGCCACGCTCTGCCTCGGCTCCGATCCGCCTTGCGATGCAAGGCCAATCCGACCTGTCAGCGCCGGGGCCCCTGGTGCAACATCGTCACCCCGAACCGAAAACCTCGGTAGCGCACCCGAGGACATCGCCAAGCGGCCTGCTTCGTTCGCGGGGGGGACCGGACGGGGGGCGAAGCAGACCGCCGATCGTGCTGCGCGGCACGGGTCCTCAGTGGCGCATCGTGCGCTCCGGCGGAGGCCCCGGCCGGTCCTTCGGCAGCAGCACACGCAGGGCACCCGGCCGGATCCCGCACAGGACGGGGAGAGGAAGCCGTACCGCTTCGCCGTCGATCCCCGCGTCCACATGCCGCGCGTCACCGTGCAGCGTGATGCCGGGAGCCGACCAGACGACAACCCCTTCACCCGCCGGGCCGGCACCGCGCTGGTGCTGTCGCAGTTCGTCGCGCAGGTGCCGCAGGAGATCCGGGGGTGCCTGTGCCGGCCGCTTGAGGACGATGGCGCCCAGCTGTCCCGTGGTAAGGGAGAACCGACGCCCCAGCCAGCGCGGTGTGGCCAGGTGGTAGGGGTTGTTGGAGATCAGCACCACCTGCGGGAACTCGACGGTCCCCCAGGGGGTCGCCACCTGAACCTCGACCCACTGCTTGCCTTTGAGATAGTCGGGCACCACAGTGGCGAACGCGCGGGGCTTGTCGTCCCGGTACCCAGGCTCGAGCAGGGCGTCGGCGTACATGCCGAAAGAGACGTTGTTGACAAAGACACGCGAGCCGAGCACCCCGAGGTCGACCTGTGTGGGCTCACCGTCGACCAGGGCGTCCAGTGCCCGCCCCGGATCGCGGATGTCAAGGCCGAGGTCCCGGGCGAAGTGGTTGCGGGTGCCCGCCGGGACCACGACCAGCGGCAGGCCCTCGGCGGCTGCCACCGCGGCAACCGCCGACACGGTGCCGTCGCCGCCCGCCGCCCCCAATACCTGCGCCCCTTCCTGGACGGCGTTCTTCGCAAGCGACGCAGCGTCGTATTCCGCGCTGGTCCTCCAGCACTGGGCGCCCATGTCCTCGGCCCGCTGCACCAGTCCGTGACGAGCAGTCGTCTTGCCACGGCCCGAGCGTGGGTTCGTCACGATCACCACCCGGGCACGCGTCCGGGCACCGGCCATCACCGCACCCGTTCGCGCCGTTCCGGGCGGCCTGCGGCCAACCAGTCGATGTAGGACATCGCTGCCTCCTGACGGCGTGGGACGGTAGTGGGAAGGTAATGGGCGCCGCCGCGGCGGCGGCCGACGGCGCGTCCGTGCGATGCGGTCAGCCGGGCGGATACCGTCTGCCCGCAGACGTCCGGTAGGACGGTCGTCTGCGGGAGCGGGGTGGCCGGAGTCCGCGCCGCAATCAGTGCTGGGGGTGCGGTTGGGAGCGGAACAGAGGCCGCCGCTCGGCAGTGGTCCCGGCAGCGAGACGGCCGACTTCGATGCGCATCCTGATGGCGTGGAACACCTCGATCACGCCGAGGACGATGGCCATGATGCCCGCCGCCAGGGTGAGCGCGCCGATCGAGGTGAACGGCGAGACGATCAGCACGATGCCCGCCAGCATGCCGACGATCCCGGTGAAGAGCGTCCAGCCTCGCGCCGGCATGTCCGGGGCCGAGGCTGCCGTTGCTGTGACCATGGTCCCGCGCAGCAGCCAGCTGAAGCCGATCCACAGAGCGAGCAGCAAGATCGACTGCAGAGTGCCGCGGAAACAGACCAGCCCGAGCAGGACGGATAGCGCGCCGGTGACGAAATGCAGCGCCCGAAGATGCCCGGGGATGTGCGTGCCGAAGGCGGCGGCCAGCTGGAAGACACCGATGACCAGCAGATAGACGCCGAAGAGCACGCCGACGACCCGCAGCGTCTCCTCCGGCCAGGCAAGGACCACGACGCCGAGGGCGATGGCAGCCAGGCCCATGGTCAGAAGGATCTGCCAGCCCATGTTCGCCAACGGCGCCAGGCTTCCGCCGAGGGAGGCGCCCTGTGGCTCGGTGCCCTGCTGAGGGCGCAGTGCCGGTTCCTGAGGGGAATCGGAGGGAGATGTCATGCCAGCTCACCCTTCCGGGAACACAGAGGGGGCGGATCGGTTCCTCACCATCGTCGCGCCGCGCCGGCCAAGAGCACCAGCCACCGAGCCGACGGCCTGCTCCGCCTCGAACTCCCCGTCGGCATCCCCGCTCTGCCGCCCCTGCGCCGGTGCCTCGCCGGTCACTGGCTCAGCCCGGATCCCGAACGCCTGGGCCTGCTCGGCCCGACGATTCAATACCCGCTCCGCGATAGTGAGTTCCTCCCGATCGGCCTGCACCTCCTGCGGGATGCTTGGCCAACTTCCAGGCAGCGGGGCCCAGTTCGTTCCGGCGGGCGGTAATCCACTGCCACGCATGCATCTCCGCAGCCTCCCGCAGTCTCAGGGCGCGCCAGCCTGCTGACGGATCGTCGGCGGGGGCCTGTCATGGCCGCAGCCGAACCGGGAAGTCCGTCGGAACCGGGAAGTCCGTCGGAACCGGGCAGTCCGTCGGAACCGGGCCTGCCCGATGATCTCCGGCACAGCCATCAGCCGCCGACCGGCACGAGTACCCGAACCGTCACTCACGTCAGAGCCATGACCTGCGATTTCACGATGCACACCACTCATTGGGCAGGTGGGACGGACCCTGGTACCGCGTCCACACCGAGCAGTTCGAGGCCGCGTTCCTGCCCCATGCCGGTGAGGACTTGGAGTCCGTGGACAACGTCGACGTCTTCGTGGACCTCAAGGACGGTTCCCGGTGGAGCACGACGATCATCACCGTCGCCCAGGCCGAGGTCCTTATGAAGCGATGGGTCGCCAGCAGGGAGGCCCTCTCAGGCTGCTACTTCCGGTGCTCGGGCGGGCTCACCGTCCACGACGCCGGCATCAGCAACATGACCGAGATCCTCACCGGCCTGGCCGAGAACGGAATGACCTCGGTCAAAAGAGCCCGCAGTCGATTCCTTCTGGAGCGCGTGTCGTCCGACGATCTCACTCGTTACGATCATCGCCCTCGGTGCTGTGACCTGGGGCCTTGTGACGATGAAAGGCCCCAGGCGTCGCCATGACCCAGCCCGTTTCCGCCCCCGACCCGGCTCCGTACGACAACACCATTCCGCCCCTTGCCCCGGTGCCGCCCGAAGTCCATGCGAAGACACTGCGCGACGAGCTCGTGGCCGCCGCACAGTGGGTGTCCCAGTACCTGAGCGACCTCCCGGCCGGAACTGTCAGCCGTCCCATGACGCCGGAGCACCGGACCCGGCTGCGCACACCATCCCTCGCCCCGCAGGGCCAAGACCTGGGCCGGATCCTGGACTTCGTCCGCGACGAACTCGCCCCGTACCCGACGGGGAACGGACACCCCGCCTTCTTCGCCTGGGTCAACTCCCCTCCCGCACCTGCCGGCATCGTCGCCGACCTGCTGGCCTGCGCCATCAACGCGACCTGCGGCATGGGCGAGAACGCCCTCATGGACCTCGAACGCGGCACCGTGCACATGCTCGCCGACCTGGCAGGACTGCCCGACACCACCGGCGGGGTCCTCACCAGCGGCGGCTCCATGGCCAACCTCCTCGCCCTGGCCACCGCCCGCACCTGGTACCTCACCCGCCGCGGCTCCAGCGACGGCCCCGCATACGACCGCGACCACACCCGCCTCACCCTCTACTACAGCGCCCAGGCCCACATGTCGGTCGCCAAGGCCGCCGCCTGCATCGGCCTGCCCGCCCACCGCCTGCGCCCCATCCCCGCCGACACAGACCACCGCCTCGACCCCGCCGCGCTGCACACCGCGGTCACCGCCGACCTGGAGGCGGGCCTGCTGCCGTTTTGCACCGTGACCACACTGGGCACCACCGCCACCGGCGCCGTCGACCCGCTCCAGCCGGTCACCGACCTGTGCCGCAGCACGGGCATGTGGCACCACGCCGACGGCGCCTGGGGCGGCCTCGGCGCCGCCGTCCCGGCACTGGCCCCCCACTACCAAGGCATCGAAGACGTCAACTCGCTGACCGTCGACCCGCACAAGACGCTCAGCGTGCCGGTGGGCTGCGGAGCACTGCTCGTCCCCGATCCTCAACACCTGCACACCGCCTTCGCCCACCAAGCCTCCTACCTCACTGCCAGTGAACCCGGCGTACTGCCGTGGCTCTCCCACGCCACCATCGAACTGACCCGCCCCGGCACGAGGGCCTTGGCCCTGTGGGCCACCCTCACCCACCTGGGCCGCGACGGCGTCACCGCGCTGATCGAGCACTACCTGTCCCTCGCCGGCCAACTGCGCGACAAGATCACTGCCGAGCCCCGGCTCCACCTCCTGGCCGGCGGCCCCTGGCCGGTCGCCTGCTTCGGCATCACCCAGCCGACAAGCGATGACCCGGATGCCCTCCACACCCGCATCGCCCGCCGCGTCCAGGACAACCAACGCGCCTACCTCGCCACTGTCGCCATCCACGGCCGGACCGTCCTACGCGCCTGCCTGTGCAACTACCGCACCACCACCAACGACCTCGACCTACTCATCCACGAAATCCTCAATGCCACCGACACGCACGACCACCCGCCCATTCCCACCAACGACCAGACGACACCGTGGTGATCACCATCCTCACCTCGTTCAGGCCATCGACACCCGCAGCTAGTGACAACTAGGACGTCCAGAAGTGACAGGTGGGCCGTTCACGTGCCAAAGGGCGCTCCGTCCCACCTGCCCGTCTCATTCCGAAACGATCAGTAAGCCCCGCCCGGGAGGATCACGATCCCAATCGAACGCCACGGAAGGTAGCTGCTAAGAGCGTCCGCCAAAAGGGCGAGGACGTGTCGAAGCTGACGGCACGGCAGACTCTTCTTGGTGATCGTGGAGTTGCTTATGCTCTGTGATCTTCAGGAGAAGGTGTGTCTGTCGTGCCTGTGTCCATCATCGCCCCGATCCGCGAGGAGTTTCTCTCGCTACTACCCCAACGCCGGGACGAACATCCACTCGGATGTCACCGGCCCCGGATCCCCGACAGGGTCATGTTCGACCGGATCGTCTTGGCGTTGGTGTCGGGGATGGGTTACGAGCGGGTCGCGGACGAGGCATGTTCGGCGACTACGATCCGGCGCCGACGGGACGAGTGGATCGAGGCCGGTGTCGTCGGCCACCTGGTCCTCGCGGTGCTGCGGGCCTACGACACGATGGTGGGCCTGGAACTGGAGCGCCTGGCCGCGGATGGCTGCATCACCAAGGCGCCATCTGGCGGCGACACCGCCGGGAAGAGCCCGGTGGATCGGGGCAAGCAGGGGCTGAAACGGTCCCAGGTGACCGACGGCTACGGGATACCGGTGGCCATCGTCCCGGCCGGGGCCAACGTGCGGGATCACACCCTGCTGCCCGAGACCCTCGATGAGTTCGCCGCTGTGGCTCACGATCTGGAGCATGTCCCCAAAGATCCCAAGCTGAGCCTGGACGCCGGCTACGACTACCAGCCCGTCTACACCGACCTCGCCGAGCGCGGTGTCACCGGCCGCATCACCCGGCGCGGCACGAAGACGCCCATACAGACAGACGGCCGCTGGGTGGTAGAGCGCACGAACTCGTGGATGAACAACTTCGGCAAACTCCGGCGCAACACCGAACGCCGCCGGATCTGCACCGAGTTCTACCTCGCCCTCGCCACCACGATCATCACCGTCCGTAGTCTGATCCGGCGAGCCTGGTACACCCACCGCCGGGACACCCGACCGGCCAGTCCTCGTGTCCGGTAATCCCAGTGCACGCCCCGCTGGCCGACGTTCTCAGGCGGTCAGGTTGGTCGGCCACGCTGGTGACCGCGAGGGCTGTTGCGCTTCAGGCGCGCGGCTCGATCGCCAGTGTGTGGTGGAACACGTTGAGCGGGTCCCAGCGGGCCTTCACCTGTTGGAGGCGCCGGTAGTTGTCCTTGTAGTAGAGGGTGTGCCACGGCACTTGGGAGGTGTTCCACGCCGGGTCGGCGAGGTCGGTGTCCGCGTAGTTGATGTAAGAGCCGTCGCTGACCTCGCCGGGTACGGGCACGCCACCGGTGTCGGCGTAGACGTCGCGGTAGAAGGCCCGGATCCAGGCCAGGTTGGCGGCATCGTCGGCCGGGTCGTCCCAGGTCGTGCTGTATACCGCCTTCATGACCACATCGCGCTGGGCGAGTGCCGTGTCCTGTGGCCGTACCGCGTTGACCTGGCCCCCGTAGCCGACGAGCAGCATGCCGCCGGTCGAGGGGCCGGTGGAGTCTGTCAGGTAGCGATGGATGGTGGAAAGTTGGGCGTCGGTGTATGAGCGCCGCAGGTAGGCGGCCTTGTCCTTGTAGCGGCGGCTGATCGCGTCGCCGGGCTCGCCGCTGCCCGGCCAGGTCAGCCGGTGCAGCCAGGGCATCGTCACCTGCGTTTTGCCGGCCAACTGGACGCCGGTGCCCGCGGTCACGGCAAAGACGAGATCGTCCACCATGCCGTGGGCATTCGGGATGTCCGCATCGACTTGGACGGCCATCGCGATGCCTTGGGGCCCCCGGTGCGGCACGAGGAGGACCGCGTACAAGCCGGTGGCCGGTGAGCCGGGCGCGCTGTTGCGTTCGTGCCAGATCCCGAAGTTGCGCAGCAGTGTGGTGAACGCCTGCTCGGTCATCGTCCGGTCCCAGGCCCAGTGGACCAGGCACTCTAAATTCTCGCTGGGTGAGGACGGCAGCAGGCGGGACGGATCGGTGCCGGTGGCGTCGGGTGAACGCAGCAGATAGCGGGTGACGACGCCGAAGTTGCCGCCGCCCCCGCCGGTGTGCGCCCACCACAGGTCGCGGTGCGGGTCACCGGGCTCGCGGGTGGCCAGCACCGCGCGGGCGCTGCCGTCGCCGTCGACGACCACCACCTCCACGCCGTAGAGATGGTCCACGACCGAGCCGTAACGGCGGGAAAGGGGCCCGTACCCGCCGCCGACGAAGTGCCCGCCCGCACCCACCTCCGGACAGCCGCCCGCCGGGATCGTCACACCCCAGCCCTTGAACAGCGTCCGGTAGACCTGCCCGAGCGTGGCACCCGGCTGCACCGCGAACGCCCGGTGCTCCGCGTCGTAGCCGACCGCGTCCATAGGCGACAGGTCCACCAGCATGCGTATGGCCGGGTCCGCGGTGAAGTTCTCGAAGCAGTGGCCGCCGCTGCGGACCGCGACCCGGCGCCCCAAGCGCACGGCGTCCGATATCGCCTCCACCACCTGGCCGGTCGACCCGGCCACACGGATCTCGTCCGGGCGGCCCACGAAGCGGAAGTTGTTGCCACGCAGCAGACCGGCATACCGGCGGTCGTCCGGGCGGACCGTCACCGGGCCGAACGGCGTGGGCTCCGGCCCGCCCGTGCCGGTGGCCGCAGCAGCGGGTGCGGGGGTCAGCGCGCTGCCCGCCGCCATCGCGCCGGCCGTCGCGAGAAGCGCGCGGCGATTGAGTAAGTTGCGATCCGTTCTCTTCAACGTGCCCCTCCGGTCCGGCGGCGCAGCCTGAACGCCTGCAACATACACGCGGCGGACCGAGAGCGTCAGCACTCCCACAAGGAAGTGGACCTACCCCTGCCCCTCATACCGCGCTGACCGGGCGCTCCGCAGCGTGAACACCACAACGACACGGAGGAACAACCATCACGGCGAACTCCACGGTTGCGACCGCACACGGTGGCCGCTCTCACAGACAGGTAGCAGAGCCAGGAATTCCCGACGGACCGGCGCGATGACCGAAGCAGACACAATGGACACGACCTCTCCCAATGACCACAGAGCGTAGAGAACTCCACGGTCATCAAGACCGCGCCCGCATACGCCAAATCCCACGCATCCACGCCCTATTGGCGGACGCCCTAAGTGACTGCTAGTTGTGTGCAGTTGGCCGTTCGGTCTGGAATTCATGCACACTCGGCCGGAACCCGACGCCACACAGCACCGCACATAAGTAGCCGACCACACTAGCCCCACCCCCACCCTCGCTTCTCATTGGTCACGACCCAATACGCGCCCTAGCGCAGGTGCCGTCCGGCACCCGCATCGATGATCTCGGCGCAGGCGGTGAAGACGGCCTGATCGCCGCCCTCGGGGTCGGGCACGTCCTGGTCGACGAGGTAGAGGGCGTAGCTCCACACCGATGTCGTGCTGCAACGTGCCGTTCCAGTCCCAGCCGCTGCGCGAACCGACGACGTACAGTCCACGCACTTCAGCCACTCGAGGTCGTCCGAGACGTACCACTCGCGCAGGAGACCGCTCCATGTCTACGCCCATCGCTCAGTGGCTCCCCCACATGCAACTGACCGCCGGACGACTCCAGTACATGCCGGAACGCCTCTCCGAGTCCCTCACCGTCACCGCCTACGGGGCGGCAGGCACCGGAACCGTGGACGACGCGCCCGCCATCCAGGCCGCGCTGAACGCCGCGAAGGTACGCGGGGGTTTCAGGGCCAGTTGCGAAAGTGCTGGTCACAGCCACTCGTTGAGGACTGCGACCAGCACGGTCGCCTCGTAGCGGACCGCGAGCTTGTCATACCTCGTGGCCGCAGCCCGGTGATGCTAGAGGCGGTTGATCCCGCACTCGACCTCTACGTCGCCCTGCACCTGGAGCGCGCCCGCATACGGCAGTTGACTCTGCGCGCCGATCAGCTCATGGCCGCCGAGCCCGCCCATCACCAGCTGCTGGATCCCGCCGACGACAAGGCCCACCGTCTCGAAGCCGTCGCCGACGCCGCCCGTGCCCGCTTCGGGCCGCACATCATCCGGCCCGCCGCCACCGGGCCGCTCGGGTCCTGATTCGCCGGTGGGGCCTGCTGGATACGCGGATCTTGTCATTCACTGCCGCTGAGAGCTCTTTGGACCGCGTTCATAGCCGCTGCGACTTCATCCGAACTCAATTGAGGAGGATGGAAGTTGCGCTTCTGCACACAGGCCACAAAATCGTCCGGAACGTGAGCACCGTACTCCCTGACGAAGTAACCCCAGTACGTCGGCCACGCCCACTCGCCATCAGTGGAGAACCCGAACGGGACGACTGCACCCTTCTCTGGTGATAGCGGGTCTGTAACGTGTCCGGCGGCCACGAGCACCTGTGACCCGAGCAAATACCTCGCCACGGGCTCACGTAGAGGGACTGGGAGCTTGCCGACGTTGCCACTCAGCATGACCCGGGTGAACCTACCCGAGTCTGCCGACTTCACTTCTTCAATAGCGGGGAGAATGCGCACGTCCACTCCGTTTGTCAGTCCGCGGCCCATGCGGAACGAGGGATTTGCCGCTTCGGCTCCTTCACCATCCGGCCCGCCGAGAGAGACATGGTCAACGCGGCGCTCCATCTGCGTCGGTCGCTGCTCGTCACCGGCCGCTACTACACGCTGTGCTGTTCCCCCTTCCGGACGGGCACGGCGAAGCACACGATGTGCGTGTGGGTCGACTACATCGACTGGACCTTCCACGGAAAGAGCATGGGCCAGAAGGGCATCCAGACCGCCTACGTGGCCAAGGGGCAAAAGGGACCGGGCAAGCGCAAGTGACGCGACTCATGTGTGCGGCACAGCGGCTGAAGGACTCCGACGAGCCGCGGCGCTTCATCCCAGGAGACCGGGTGCGGCCGCGGGAGGATACCGACCACCCCGAAGACCCCATCGGAACAGTCATGGTGCGCCTGGACACCCATGAACTCCTGGTCGACTTCCCGCGAGCCGGCGGTGAGATCTACCTGGACGAGCACCTCGACCTCGTCCAGGCAGCTCCCCCGGGCTGGAAGCCACCACCGCCCGCCCCGGAAACCGAAGTACACCGCGACTGAGAGCACGGTAGGTTCGCGGAACAGAGGCTGGTCGTCGGCAACCGGGAAGTCCGGCTGCCGACGGCAGAGTCCCGGCGGCCATGGCCCGCTTGCACGCGACGACGCGCTGATCGAAGGCAGGTGCGGGGCACTATGGCCGAGCGGCGGCCGCAGAGATTCCGGCCGCCCGCAGCTTGCTGGCGATGAGTGCCATCTCGGGAAGGGTGCCCGAGAACTCCCCGGCCAGCACACGGCCCAGTTCCGTTTCGGCCTCGGTCAGGTCGATCCCGAGTTCAGCCCGCAGCACTCGCATGATCGCGATGCTCTTGCCCTGTGGGGAAGTTACCCGCAGTCTCGCCGCTCCGTGCTCGGAGAGCAGCTGATCGCGGAGGCCAGCCGGCAGTACCTCATCGCACACAGCCATCGTGAACCCACAGGCCGAGCAGATGACCTCCACATCCCACCGCAGGGCGACGCCCACCAGAGCCTGGACGCCGCAGCACTCCAACCGGGCAACCGCAGTCCTGGCACACCGCCGCGTACTTGATGGACTCCCACACTGCCTGCCCCATCCCCACCTCCAACAGAGCGAGGCTACCCCCGTCCCGGCAGTTCACCACCATGCCGGGAACCGGCGATGAGGCCCGGCTACGGTGGGCGGACGGACGGATCGAAACCACCGGCCGGACCGGGTGCGTTGCTGCCCGTGCTGGGCACCGACGAGCAGGTTGTCGCGTCTTTCACGTCGATCGCGGATCTCGACGCGACGTACCCGGCCGACTTCGAGCTGAGTGACGACGTCCGGCTCGCGCCCGGGGCCCGGCTGGAGCAGTTCGCGCGAGGCGCCTCGGGGGACGCGTACTGCTTCGCCGGTGAGGGTGGCGAGGAACACCCGGTGGTGTACGTGAGCCTCGACGGCGAGGCCGGGCCGCTGGCACTCGGACTGCCGGAGCTGGTGCGCTTGTGTCTCGTGGCGCCCTGGTGGCGGATGCGCATGGGCGGACGGCCACACAACTCCGGGCGGTCGCCGACGAGTACCGCACAGACTGGCCCGACCTCGACCAGCGCCGCGACCGCGCGCCCCAGGCGCTTGGTCTCGACCCGGCCCAACTGCCGTCCGAGGCCGCGGTCCTGGCCCGGCTCAATGAGCTCGCCCGTGGACCGGTCGCCGCGGACTGCGTCGTCCTCGGGTACAAGGGCGAGCCGCTGGACCCGCTGTTCGATACTGCCCCCGGCCTCTCCTGACCGTCCGCAGAGCGCACACCCGACGCCGGGCTCCCTCTCCATGCCAGGCCCCATCCAAGCCGCACCCCGATTCATCGAGATCACTCCGTCGCCGACAGGCTTCACCAGCAGCTTCTGAGCCCCAGACCACAGGAACGCCTGTGACGTCTCCGCGCTCTTCTGCGTAGTCAGCATGGACCGGAAGGTCCTGGCCACCCCAGCCGTTGGCCAGTCTCTGCGGCCCATGGTGCGGTAGCACACCGCCAGTTGACGCCCTCAAGACGCCTTCATTGCTATAGGTCGAGACTCCAGCACCTCAGCCCCGTCGCACGTACCACATTGGGTCGTCTGGAGCCGGGCGGCCAGAGAGGCGCTGTAACCGCTCCCCGGCATACGAGAGCCGTTGGCGGGCGACGGCGACGGCGACGGCGACGGCGACGGCGACGAAATCACGTTGCGCCGATTCGACCCGAGAACCCAAGGTCAACCAGCTCTCGCTGGGAGTCGGACCACGGTCTACTGCGATGAAGGCACGCCAGAACTGCTCATCGAGAGCATGAACTGCTTTCACGACATCCCTGTCTACCGCCTGTCCCCTGGCGACCGCGTGGCAGAGATCGGCAGCGGCACTGGACTCGGATCTGGATTCACCAAGGCGTCAGCGCCCCCGCCCCGACCCTTCGCCCCATGACCACCTCACTCGCGGTCAGGGCGGCCTTGCTCGTCCATGCTCCGTCGAACACCGGGGTTCCGCATGGAGCGGGGATCGGCCGTCCGTCTCCTCCAGCGACTGCACCACCGCTGCGGCGTTCGGTGCGCGGAAGTCGTCGGCCAGAACACCCATCGCTCTTCTCCCGGGCTCCATGTCTCGGGCGATAGCAGATCAGGCGGAGCGGCAGTGTCAGTGGTCGGTCCTAGGATCGCGTCGCACGCAGTGATCAGGAATGCTGCCGGCCAACCAACCGACCGAGCGGAGAGCACCGTTGTCCTCAATACATGACTTCGCGACCTGGGAGCCGCTGCTGCGGCTGGTGCGGGATTCCCACGCGGAGCAGCTTGTCGCGCCGGGTGGTTGCTTCACGGGCCAGATCAGTCTCGGCAGTTGGACCCTGCCCGCGCAACAGCCGCGCCCAGTGTCAGGGCGAGCCCTGCAAGTGGCAGACATGCAGGACCAGTTCACCGCCGTGGAACGGGTCCAGGCCGCCCTCAGGACCGACGGTGTGAGCGGCGTTTCGTACATGGTCGAGACGGCGCCGGACGGGAAGACCGTGCTCCACGTCATCGATGCGGGGCCCGCCGTGGAGCATGGCGTCACAAGCCCTTTCGTGGGCGCCCTGCTCCTGGTCGAGGGCGCCGTTCCCGAGCCCTGGCGGCGCCTGCCCGAGGATTTCCCGGGGGCGGCGCCGGCGCCGTCGGCGGACCCGGCGCTGCTGGAGCGGACCCTTCACGAGCGGCTCCCCGACACCATCGGTGCCACCGAGGAGGAGATAGCCGCAGCGGAGGCGCGCCTCGGTGTCACGCTGCCCGACGAGCTCAAGGCCCTCTACCGCGTCACCCGTGCGCGGTGGCAGGACTGGAGCGGCGACTACGCGGCGCAGGAACGCGTCAGCGAAGCGGTCGGCTGTGAGCTCTTCCCCCTGGACGGGCTCTACATCGCGGATGCCCGTTCCCGTCCCTGCCCTTGGCAGTCCGCCGCCAAGGACGCGGTCGTCACCGCACCGGACGCCGCCGTGCAGGGCCTCGTCGGCTCGCCCGGCTGGATCGTCTTCGGCGACAACGGCGGCGGCGACCGGCTGGCCCTCGACCTGACACCGGGCCCAGGCGGACACGCCGGGCAGGTCATCGTGATCGACCACGAGCGGAGCATCGGGGCCGCACTGCGCGCCGGCTCCCTTACCGACATGGTGGTCAACCACCGCGACGACTGGCACTCGGACGATGACTGGGACCGTCCGCCGGTGGTGGCTCAGGTGAGCACCCACAGCCCGGGCGGCATGGTGGCCGCTGCCCGGCCCGAGCTGGAGGTGCTCCGGATCGGTGGTCGCAAGGGCGAGCCGGTCGGCCTCGCCCCGGTCGCCGGCCTCCCCCGCCTGCGGACGCTAACCGCTTCCCCGGGCACGCTGGCCGATCCTCTGGAGATCGCCGGGCTGAGAGGGCTGGAGTACCTGAGCCTCGGCCCCGAGGAGTGGCGCGTCCTGCTCAACGCGGGCGCCGTCCCCCGGAGCCTGTCGGCTGCCGCCATCGATGTGAAGGGCGAACAGCACCCGTTGCCGGTCCTCGACCTCGCCAACGAGCTCCTCGCCCTGTGGGACCGCCCCCTGATCACCCGGACCGTCCTCGAAGGCGACCTTGACATCGACCGGGCGGCCGAGGGCACCCAGTGAGCAACGGCGCAGTGGAGGAGAGTGGAGGAGATGTGGGCACCGCTGCCCACGTACAGGGTCGAGACCGTCAAAACCCTCGGCGGCTGGACCGCCCAATAGCCACCTCCGCGTGCACGATCCGCGCCATCGGCAGGACCTGGTCGACCACAGCGAGCGCCGCACGGCCGCGACACCGCTGGACGGCACTGCGCGCGTCGGCCAGGAGACACTCCCGCTCATCGGCGGCCGCAGCCTTGCGGTGTAGGGCCGCTGTCCGAGGCAAGTGCTCGGTCAGGAAGCTCGTCAACTGCCGGTCGGCCCAGGCCCGCGCGACAGCGCGGCGGCCGAGGTGGAAGGCGGCCAGGCCGCGTGCCATCCCCTGTTTTCCGGCGACCGCCATCGGACGATCTGTCGGCATCGCCTCTGCGCGCAAGGGCGCGGACGCGTCTCGACGTCGCGGGGATGCATGGTGAGCGCTGACGGGCCGTCGGCCCGAAGTTCGGGATCGAGTGAGTTGTGGCATTCGTAGCAAGGAACGGGCCGCCGCGATCGCCAGCAGAAGGCACGCTTCCATGCGAACCAGCGCACGAAGCCCAGATCAGCGGGGTGATCGCTAGCTCGGCACAGCCACGTCGCCCCCCCACCCGCGCGGTCGACGTTCTTGCGTTCTTCGACCACCCCGGTGCCAGCAACGGCCCCGGCCGAAGCGATCAACGGGCCCCTCGAATACCTCCGCGTCTCCACCCGAGGCTTCCGGAACCTCACCAACCACGTCGCCCGGAGCTGGATGGAAACCGGTGGACTCAGGGCCCCATCCACACCCTCACATGCGAGGAGCCGTCGCATGCCTCGATGGGATGACGAGGGACAGGAAACTTACCGACGGGCATTGCTGCCCCTCATCGACATACTCAGGCATGGATTGCTCGGGCCGCATGAACCGGCGCGGCACCCACAAGAGCACCGCGCCAGAACGATGGGCACTCAACAACCTCTGTATCAGCCGGTGTTCGTCGAGACCTTTCCCTGGGAGAGTTTCCATTCGCGATGCAGGGCGCCCAGGGGGATGCTCTTGCGGAAGAGCGGGGTGCCGAAGACGGTCAGCTGGGCATTGAGCGAGCCGGACAGGTCCAGCCCACCGTACGCCTTCCACTCGGCCGAGGCAGAGGCGCGGCCATCGGTCCCCGCAGTGGCGGAGGCATGCGCCTCGCCGCGCAGATACGGGGCGATGTCGGCGCTCACGCCGGCCATGCCGTAGAGCCCGACGCTCGCCTCGGCGCCGAGTGTGGCCTTCGTCCTGCCCGCGGCCGCCACGGTGGCCCGTACCGGGGTAGAGGTCATGTCGGACCGGCTGACCGAGGTCCAGCCCTTGGACCACGAGTAGCTGCCACCGACGCGGAAGTCCCCCTTGAGGTCCTGGCGGATGTCCACGCTGATCCGGCCGTCGGCCTCCACCGCGAGGTAGCAGGTCAGGTCGAGGTTGACGACGACCGGGACCGGGCCGACCTGGATCACCGGGTCGGCGTGCAGCTTGGCGAACGGCATCCGCAGCGGCTTTCCGGGCTCGGTGGCTGCTGCCGCCTGCCCCTTCAGCTCCCACTGCGAGGACCAGTCACCGGACAGCCCGATATACGCCCCGCCGGGCACGCCATCGGTGTTCGCACTCCCCTCGCCGCTACCACTGCCGTCGTACGAAAAGTCGATGTCCGGGGCGAGTTGAACAAACCCGGAGGCCGAGGCCGCGGCGGAGGCCGGTGCGTCCTTCGCGGTGGCGACCGAGGTCGCGACATCAAGACGCAGACTGCCCAGCGGCAGCTTGGCGCCGTGCGGTCCCACCCGCGGCCGGCCGCGCTTCGCCCAGGACAGTCGTACGCCCTTGACCAGCGGCTCAACCGTCATCTCGGACGGGTCCACGCGCACCTTGCCGTTGGCCTTGTCCGCCCCCAGCACCGAGTTCAGCGTGGCCGGGGCCATCTTGACCTCGGTGCCGTCCTCGCCCTTCTTCCCCAACACCTGGGTGACCTTGGCGAGTACGCCGTCGGGTTCACCCGGAGCAGGCGCACTCGCGATCACGTCGCCCACTGCAACAGCGGAGTTCTTGGCGGGCGTTGCGAGCGGCGGACTGGACAAAGTCGGATCCGAACGAGGCGTTGTCGAAGGTGCCGAAGGCTTTGAGGAAGCCGAAGGCGGGGTTGCCGGGGACTTCGTTGCTGGAGGTGTGGCCACCGCCCCGGTGATCACCGCACGTCCGCTCTTACGGTCGTACGAGGCCACCCGTAGCGACGACTTGTGCGTCCGGCGGCCGCCGTCGCCCGGTCGGACCACGGCAGTCGGCGCGCCTGCGGCGGGAGCCGCCCTGACGGAAAGCCGCCGCGGGGCACCATCGGGCCTGCTCGCACTGCCACCGGACGCCGCACCGGATCCATCGCCGGCCCCGCTTCCCGTTCCGTCCTCCATACCGTCACCGGCACTGCCGGCATCGGCCCGGGCGGGCGCCCGCACTCCGCCGCTCGGCCCGGTGCCGGGGGCGTCGCTCGCCGAACACCCCGTGGCGAGCAGGGACATCAGGGATATGCCGCTCAGTGCGGGTAAGAGGACGTGCTTGCTTGTCTTGCGCAAAGTTGGACCCTTGAGGATGTGCTCGGGCTGCGTCGCAGGAGACATGTAGGCCCTGCGGAACGCGTCACCACGGCAACGAGACGGAGCGCGATGGCTCGCGCGTACTGATCGCCGTGATCATGCCATGCGCACCCGGTGATCTGCGCCTGTCGTCCGGATCCTGGCGGATTCGACTCCGCAGACCGTACGGCCTCACATGGGCGAGTTGACCGGACCGGTCAGGCTCCAGGCCGCGACGGTCGCCTGGATGTCGATGGCTTGATACGCCCCATAGCGGGGGGGGGGTGTTCCGCGGCGATGCTCCAGCAGATGGCCGCCTCGTGACTCGGGCGAGCAGAACGACCGTGGGGTCCGGGCCGATGCGCAAGGCGTTCGTCAACGGAGTCACACTCCTCACCTCCGTACGCGGGCGGGTGCTGGCGCGGGGTGAGTTGGACACCGGGGGTAGCTACGCTTCGCTCCCGCATCACCGTATCCGTGGGGTGTGCCGGCCCTGATGGTTTTGGCGGATCTCCGCATGCACTGTCCGGTCTCAGAGGTCGTCAAGTCCGATTCTTCTTGGTGGGTACCCGGCCCAGCGTCGGCCGCAGGACCGGTGCATCGCGGGCCAAGAAGTCCCACAGCTGGTCGGCGACCGGCCCGTGCGGCCGGTCGCGCCGGCGAGCTGCCGAGAGTTCCTCGACCACACCGGGAAAGTGCCGTCCGGCGATGGAAAGCAGGCGTCCGTCACGCAACTCGGTCTCGATCAGGAACCGCGGCACGTGTCCCCACGCCATGCCGTGCAAGATCAGTTCCTTCTTCATGAGGTGGTCCGGAACGGAGCTACGGGGCGCGCCTTCGACCAGGAAATGGCCTTGTTCGGACGGCTGCCGCGCCGAATCCCGCACTATGCATTGAGTGAAGGGCTGCATCCGCTGCGGTGTGATGTCGGTCTCCGCGGGGAAGGGCAGGAAACCGGGCGCCACGACGGGCACCAGCGCGACGCGGCCGAGGTCGATCCACTCCATCCGCACGTCGCTTTTGGGGACGCGGTGCACGATGAGGTCGGCTTCGTCCTCCAGCAGCCGCTCCCAGGGGCCGGTGACCGTCTCGAACTGCAGGTGCAGTCGTGTCTGCGGGCGCTGTGCGAAGAAGCGGCTGAGCATCTCCAACACCGGTGGAAGTGGGCAGAGGTCCCCGAGCACCACGCGCAGTTCGGCCTCTTCGCCCATCGCCAACTGCGCGGCGTAGGTCTGCAGTTCCTCGGCCTCATGCAGCAGGAAGCGCACCTTGCGGTGGAAGGCGTGCCCCGCCTCGGTGAGCTGGACCCGATAGCCCGAGCGATCCAGCAGGTCCAGGCCCAGCTGGCGCTCCAGCTTGGCGACTGCCGCGAACACAGAAGGGTGCGAGCGGTGCAGCCGCTCGGCGGCGGCCTGGAAGCCGCCGTCGAGCACAACCGCGTTGAAGCACTGCAACTCGTGGAGCGTGAAGTTCGACATTATCCAGAAAACCTACAGGGTTCGTTTGATCTTTGTAATAGATCTCTGCAGGTGGCCTTCATAGGCTGAGCGCATAGCCGCTAGATCACTGGAGCTGACATGACCTCTCAGACCCGCACTGCCATCACCACCGGCGATGGCGTCCGCATCGCCTACCGCTTCGACGGTGACGAGAACAAGCCGGTGCTGCTGCTCTCGAATTCCATCGGTACCGACCTCCACATGTGGGATGGCCAGGTGCCGGCTCTGACCGAGCACTTCCGGCTGCTGCGCTACGACGCGCGCGGCCACGGCGCCTCCGATGTCCCGAGCGGCCCGTATTCCCTGGACCGGCTGGGACGCGACGTGGTGGAGCTGCTGGATGCCCTGGGCCTGCGGCGGGTGCACGTGCTGGGCCTGTCTCTGGGCGGAATCGTCGCGCAGTGGTTGGGGATCCATGTTCCGGAGCGCGTCGACCGCCTGGTGCTCTCCAACACTGCCGCGTACCTCGGCCCGGCCAACCAGTGGGATCGGCCGATCGCCGAACTGCTGGAAGCCCCCGACATGCAGGTCACCGCGGAGAGGTTCCTGCACAACTGGTTCCCGGCCCGAATGCTGCGAGGCGACGATGAGATCGTCGAGGGCTTCCGCCGCACCTTGCTCACCACGCGGCGCGAGGGCGTGGCCGGGAGCTGGGCCGCGGTGCGCGACTACGACCTGCGCCGCACGGCCGCGCTCATCCACAACCCGACACTGGTCATCGCGGGTGAGCACGACACCGTCACGTCCGCCGACCACGGCAAGGAGCTCGCCGCGACCATCCCCGGCGCGCGGTTCGCCCTCCTGCCCACGGTGCACATGGCGAACGTCGAACGGCAGGCGGAGTTCCTGGACTCCGTGGTGGCCTTCCTCGCAGAACAGCCTTGACAGCTACTGCGTCGTGCCTGGACAACCCCTTTCCGCTGTCCCGGCCAACAGGCCCCGAGTGGATGTCTACACAGGTCAGCCCTTATGAGAGCTTTTCATCCGTGTCATGTCTTGAGGTGTAGAGGCGGGTGAGCGGCTATCGAGCCTCCAGAAGCCGCGAACTCGTCGGTGCAGCCCGTGATCACGCTGCGGCGTGAGCCAGCCGAAGCCGTACCCCGGCGACCTGTCCGACACCCGGTGGGCCTTGATCGAGCCGACGTTGACGGCCTGGCGGAAAGCCCGGCTCGGCCGCAGGCCCACCGCCAGCCCCGAGGCCATGATCCACGTCGTGTCCATCGACAACCTCGCCAAGCGCATAACCGACAAGACCATTCCAACCTGGCGAGGAACCCACCAGCGCATAAGTGGAAATCTACCTAGACCAAACGACCTCGCAGTGAAGGTGGCCAGTCGGGCGTTCAACATGGCGAACCGGCGGGCTGATGCCTCCCACCGCGGTGCATCATCACAACGGTCAAGACGTTCGAGCTGGGGGAAGAGTGTTTGAAGAGGGAAGGAGCCGGGACCTGAGTGCTGGTGAGCTCGTCCGGATGCGCGGCTGTCTCGTGAACGAGCAGCGGCGCGTCAGGCAGGCGGTGGTCTTCATGGTCATCAACGTGACGCTCGCGTAGCTGTGCGGGGGGGCCGTCACGCTGTCGTCGCAATCTCTCGCGGTGCGGTGCGGTGCGGTGCGTGCTGACCGTGAGCATCACGGTCCTCAGAGTCAACATCGTGGTGTCGGCCCGGCGCTATCGCACGGCGCGTGCGTGCCACACGCCCGACAAGTAGCACGCGAACTACCTGGAGAACAATGCCAAGAGCGCACTCTTACGGGGCATACGAGGCAAGCGAAACGGACCGGCGCCGAGCTCCCTGTGTCATTCCCAACTCGCGTGCGTACGCGGGCGGGTGGGAGCCGGGTGCCGGTCCGGAGCGCAGGCGGGTCAGTGCCGACGAAACTCCTCGGCGGCCAGCAGTGCGGTGTCCGGGTTGTCGGAGAACAGGCCGTCGATGCCGGTTGCGAAGAGCGCCTTGAAGTACGCGAGCGAGTTGCCGTAGCCGCCCGGGGCCTTGCCGACCCGGAAGTCCAGCGGCAGGAAGCTGTTCTCGTTCCGCACGGTGTACGGGGTGAGGAACAGTCCCGCGGCGTGTGCGTCGCGTACGAGGGTGGTGGGCTTGCCGAGTTTGCCCTTGTCGTCCTCCGCGATGATCTGCGGCAGCCAGGGCCCGATGCCCTGCGCGAAGCCGGCGATCCACTTGAGCCCCTCGGGCTTGAGGAGGTCGGCGGTGGTACGTGGGTCACCGGACTCGACGAAGTCGGCGGGCTTGACGGACGGCTCGTCAAGCAGGACGGCCTTCGGGCACTTCACGCCCAGTTCGCTGAGCCGCTTGAGGCTGCTGGGCTCGAAGGACTGCAGGAGGTTGGGAGCCTGCGCGGTGTGCCGGCCGTAGCGGCGCAGCAGCTTGGCGAGCGGTTCCTCGATGCCCAGGCCCAGCTTGCGGAAGTAGGTGGGGTGCTTGGTCTCTGGGTAGATCCATACGGGGCGGCCGCGGCGGCGTCCCTCGCTCTCGGCCCACTGGAGGACTTCCTCGAAGGTGGGCACCTCCCAGCGCCCGTTGTACAGGGTGTTGTGCTGGCGGACGTCGGGGATGCGCTCCTTGGCGCGCAGGGTCTTCAGTTCGGCGAGCGTGAAGTCCTCGGTGAACCAGCCGGTGATCTTCGCGCCGTCCACGGTCTTGGTCGTCTTGCGGCCGGTGAACTCGTGGTGGTCGGCGACGTCGGTGGTGGCAGAGATGTCGGGCTCGTGCCGGCAGACCAGGTGCCCGTCCCTGGTGGGGACCAGGTCACCGGCCTCGATGACGTCCGCACCCATGTCGAGGGCCAGCTGGTAGGAGCCGAAGGTGTGCTCCGGGCGGTAGCCGCTGGCGCCGCGGTGGCCGATGACGAACGGTACGGGCAGCTTCGCGGGGGCCCGGCGGGCTTCCGCCGGGCCCCCCGGTCCGTCGCCCCCGCTCCAGCCGCGTTCGCCTGTCCCGCTCCGGCCAATACCGTCGCTCCGGCACCCAGGGCCGCAGCTCCCAGTACCGTCCGTCGCCCCGGCTCGTTCCGCTTGTCCATGCCCGCGCTCCTTGCTCTGTGCCGGGCCCTGCACCACCCGATGGAAATCCGGGCATTTCAGGGTTATCCGGTGTATCAACGTGCTCCGGGAGGCCGCTTCACACGTATCCCGGAAACGCCTTGATCGTAAGCACGGACGGGTATGTCGGAGAGACTCAGGTGGGCTACCGCGGGGAACACGGACGTAACGCGCGTCACCTCTGCGTATTGGCGGCCGCCAGACAGGAACGATGCGCGGCGGCGATTGGATCAAGTAGCTCGACCAGATCGGCACGCGAGGGGAGCTGACGAACTACTCGCCGGGCGCGGTGGGTGGACGAGGTCCCCCTACCTCAGCGGGGACCTCGTCCAGCAGAGCCTCCGCGGGAGCGGCGCGCGGAGGGTCCTTGGTAATGCGCGGGATTCTCCAGCTATGGACAAACGACCATGAGTTCACTGACCTGGACGTGACCTTAGAGGTCCAGATCAAATACCTCATCGATGCTGATGAACCGGCGCATACCGGTTTTCGGGTCGACGCTGAACAGCACACTCCCGTCTTCTGCACCGGTGATCGACGACGTGACCCCGGCGCGGCTGCAGGCGGCCGTGCAGCGCCTGCTTTCGGATCCTGGCCAGCGTGCGGCGATGGCCGAGCAGGCCCGCCGGTACGGGCGACCGGACGCCACCGAGCGGCTGGTCGGTGTCGTCCTCGAGGCGGCACGGCGGTAGCCGGTCGAGCTAGCGCAGGTGCCGGGCGGCGCCCGCTTCGATGATCTCGGCGCAGGCGGTGAAGGCGGCCTGGTCGCCGCCGTAGGGGTCGGGCACGTCCTGGTCGACGAGGTAGAGGGCGACCTTGCGGGCGGTGAACGCATCGACCTGGGCGTGGAGTCCGACCATGAGCGGCCGGTCCATGACCAGCACGAGGTCGGCCCCTTCACAAACAGGCCATAGGCGGCCTACGCGGTAGTGGCGATGCCGCCGTCGACGGGGATCACGGCACCTGTTAGATATGCGCCTGCCCGGCTGGCGAGGAACACGGCGACACCCGCCATGTCGTCGTCGCGGCCGATCCGGCGTAGTGGGGCCGACGCCGCGATCGCCTCACCGAACTCATCGAGGGTTGCAGCCATCATCGTCGACGGGAACGGTCCCGGCGCCACGGCGTTCACGGTGACGTGCTGCGGTCCTAGTTCCTTGGCGAGCACTCTGGTGAGTTGATGCAGTGCGGCCTTGCTGCTGGAGTACGAGTAGTTGGGCCGCTGGGGGATGTGGATGGCAGCGATGCTGCCGATGTTGATGACCCGCGCGGGATCGTCGGCGGTGCCCGCCCTGCGAAGTGCGGGCAGCAGCGCCTGGACCAGCCAGAACGGCGACTTCAGGTTGAGGTCGACGACCGTGTCCCAGGCCGCGTCTGGGAACGTCGCCAGCGGCTCGTCCCACATGGCGCCCGCGTTGTTGACGAGGATGTCGATACGCTCCGAGTCGGCGGTGACGAGGTCGGACAGTCGCCGGCACTCCTCGTGGCGGGACAGGTCGGCGGGGATGGCCCGCACCTCACCAAATTCGGACAGCCGTTCCTGCGCCTGAGCGCACGCTTCTGCGTTGCGTGAGCTGATGACCACGCGGGCGCCCGCCTGGAGAAGGCCACGCGCGATCATCATTCCGATGCCACGGGTGCCACCGGTGACGAGCGCGCGCTTTCCACGCAGATCGAAAAGCTCTGCATGCGTCGTGAATGGGTTGTCTGCCACTTGCCGCCTTTCCAGTTGGTCGTGCGGGATGCTGCGTCGACGCGTTGGGGGTTCGGTTCAGCTGCCACAACGCTATGGCCCTGGAGTGCACTCCAAGCAAGCGGATCAGAGTCCCGACGGATCGCGTCCGCGGCCGCCTCGAGCGCGGATCGCGAGGCGGACGGCCACCCAAGTTCGGCAAGGACGACTACAAGCAGCGGCACGCGGTCGAGTGCGGGATCAACCGCCTCTAGCATCACCGGGCTGCGGCCACGAGGTATGACAAGCTCGCGGTCCGCTACGAGGCGACCGTGCTGGTCGCGATCCTCAACGAGTGACTGTGCCCAGCACTTTCACAACAGACCCTTGGAGATCCTGCCGGTGGCGTAGCCGAGGGCTGTCTCGATCAAGCGTGGGATGCGCTGCGGGACCGGGTGCAGGTTCTGGCGCACGATCGTGACCGGTGCGACCTGACGGACCTGTCTATCGGGTCCCATCACCTCGATGACCGGTTCCCAACCGGCAGGCAGCGACGCGTCTTCCCGTGCTCGCAGGATTCCGCCCAGCTTGTCCATCAGGACGACGGACACGAACGCCGTCAGGTCCGTGTGCAGGCCGATCCAGTCCTCGGTCTCCATCTCGTCCAGCGGCAAGCGCGCCACGAAGTCGTCCAGCACCTCGACCGCGGTCAGCGGATCCGAGTCGAAGGCGACCACATCCCCACCCAGGTTCTCGACCAGCCCACGGATGGCCGGACGCATCCCGCTCGCCCACGACTCGATGTCAATGTCCACGCCGCGAGTCTGGCACTTCCCTCATCCGGTGAGCATCGCCAGGCGGAGGTGCACCGTGCGCGCGGCGCTGTGACGAGCAGCACGAACACCGCCGCGCGCCGCTCGTCCTCACCGAACAGCTCGGGCTGCGCCTGCGCACCAACTCCGAGGTGTGCCGCGCACTGACCCTGACCGTCCGCTACGCCGACACCTCGCCCACGACCCGCTCCCGCACCCTGCCCGAGGCCACCGGCCACTCCCCCGCCCTGGCCCGCACCACCCTCGACCTCTACACCGCCCTCCACCTGGAGCACGCCCGCGTACGACACCTGCCCCTGCGCGCCGATCAGCTCATGGCGCAAGACCACGGCGACGGAGCCCGCAGTGCAGCGCGGACTGTTCACCTCATGCGCGAGCGCGGCCAGTTGCTCGCGGGTGGCGCTGACCGGGATGTCGCCGGCCTCCGCATACATGACGGCCGCCGCGCAGGACACGGTCCGGTTGGAGCGCTCCAGGATGGGGCTGAGGTGCGGGTTGTCGGTCATGCGACGCGCCCTGGCTGACGCGGTGGCCGATTCGTCGAGAAGCCCCGGCAGCGCGCACCTGCCGGGGCTTCCCGCGTCACCGAATGCCTCGCCTCACTTCGGCATCACTTGCGGAGCAACAGCAGGAAGAAGCGGATCTTCTCGCGGATGAACGCCCGAACGGGCGGCAGGGCCGCGCCCATCTGTGCGGCGTACTCGGGCCCGAACCGGCTGTCCATCTCCTCGCGCCGGTCATGAAAGCCAAGCTCCACCATGTCCATGCTCAGGGCGAGGTTGGCCGTCAGGTCCTTGAGTTCAAGGGTGTGGAAGCCCGCGTCCTCGACCAGAGCGAAGAACTCCGGCATGCGCAGGGGGAGATTGCTGGCGAGGACCTGATCGTAGAGGGCGGCATCGGCCTCGGTCGGATCGGCGACGAGCACGGCCTCCAGGACCAGGAACTCACCACCGGGCTGGAGCACGCGCCATGCCTCTTTCAGGGCCTTGGCCCGGTCCATGTGCCCGATGCTCTCCACAGCCCAGGCGCCGTCGAACGACGCGTCGTCATACGGGAGTTGAGTGGCATCGGCGAGCTCGAAGGTCAGCCCTTCGCGGCCGGCCGCGAGCCGGTTGGCGCGGTCGATCTGCTCCTTGCTCACGGAGATGCCCGTGACGTGCGCCCCGGTCCGTTCCGCCAACTGGGCGGCCGGGCGGCCCGGGCCGCAGCCGATGTCCAGGAAGCGCTGTCCAGGCCGGAGGTGGAGGAGACCGATCAGGTAGTCCGTGTACCGGTCCTGCGCCTCGGACGACAGGGTGACCAGATCCAGGCCGGCCGGGTGCGGCGCGTCCGGGGGCACCCAGAGCCCGCAGTGCAGGCTTTCGCCGAGGGTCTGGTGCCAGACGTCACCGAACTCGTCGTACCAGGCACCGACTTCCTCGGGGGCGATCGGATCGGCTTGCTGGGTGATCGGTCCGGCGCTGGTGTGGGGGCTCTCTTGCGACACATGTCCTCCTGACGGGAAAACGGCGCGGCGGCACAGCAGTGAAGGCTGCGCCTGGGGATACCTGCGGTTCGGCGTGCGGTGGTGCGGGACCTGCCGGTCACCGCCGTCAGGCCGGGCGGTACGTGCCCGGGGCGAGGTAGACGGCGAAGCGCGGGGCCAAACCACCGCGGTAGGAGAGGAAGTTCTGGGTCACCGACTCCGTCAGCGGGCCGTCCGCCAGGGCGTGGAGGGCAGCCGTGTACGGCGCCGGGTCCACGTTCTCCTCGCGCATGAAGGCCGCCACGCGGTCGTGCGCGGACGCGTCGTCGCTGTGACCGGGGATGAGCGGCACATAGAGCGTGGCACTCGGGGCGTCCTGTGCGGAGCTGAAGCCCCAGCAGGTGACGGGGGGCTTCGGCCATCCGGACTCGCGGTGTCCGGTGACGCCTTCAAGAGCACGGGCGAAGGAACCGGGTACGTGATCACGCGCGACGGCCGACTGGGCATCGATGGCGTCGGCACTCACACCGGTGTGCGCGAGGTAGACCTTGCAGCGCGCCTCTTGGCTGTCGGACAGGTCCAGGGCCAGGGCGGCAGGCTCGTGCGCGATGCCGTGGACGCCGCCCAGGTGGTCGGCGAGGGCGCGCCAGGGGCGTTCCATGCCCAGCCGGACCATGGCCTCCTCCGTGCGGGCAACAGCGTGTTCGCGGCCGACGACGGCGGGGTTGAGATAGATCTTGTAGAGCGGGTGTCCGCCCCGCCAGGCAACCCCGTGGGAGAGCGAGAAGTATCCGCGCGGGTCCCGGTCGGTGAAGAGGTCCTCGACGGCGAGATAGCGCTCGATCGAGACTCCCGGCCGGCCGGCCAGGCTTCGGGTGAATGCCCTGCCGTCCTCCTGGCGGGCCAGGGATGTACCCGGGTGGCTCGGGGTTTCCAGCGAAAGGCGCAGCTCGCTCTGGCCGTCGGCCCAGGCGAACGACACTTCGAAAGGCATGCCGTCGATGGCGACCCAGCACGCGCGCTCGGGCGGCTGCCCCGCGGGGAGTTCACCCCAGTCCCCCAACAGCTCGCGGACCAGGGCGAGTCGAGACCGCCGTTCGCTCTCGCCCGCACCGAGCACCTCGCTCCCGCGCCGGATCTTGTCGCAAGCGATGTCGGCGTAGCTGTCGGTCGGTTGGTACCTCCGGGACTCGAAGCGCACGGGCCGTCCCACCATCTCGGCGGCGACTCCCGTGTCCGGTGTGAGAGCAGCGGCTTCCATTGACTCTCCCTGCACAACTGGGAACACGTAACGGGCGCAAACGATCGGATCGTCTCATCCGGTGATCGCGAACATCTGCCATCCGGAGAGATCGATTCGCCTATGGAGCGCTAAGTGCTGCTATTTAAGCCAATGTTCGATATCACCCGAAACGCCACTACGCAGGGCAAGTGGATCTGGCGGCACATGACCGCACTCCGTCGCCAGTCGTGCGCACACGGTCGCACCTGCGCTTACCCGGGGTCTTACCGGTCTGTGTGAGGTCGGTCCGAGAACGGCCTGAAGATCTCACTCGGGAAGTTTGCGTACCGGTTTCGATGCGACGGCCAGCGCGTATCCGATGCCCCGTGTCGCGGCGAACTGCTCCACGACGGCCCTGGCCCGCCCGAGCGCTTCGCTCACCGCGTCGGCCTCCGCGGCCTTGGGGACCACGGCGTCGGAGAGCCCGGCGAGGACGCACTCGAGGGTCCTGCGGACGCTGTGGTCGGAGACGTCGAGGAGCTCGTCCAGTACGAGCCCGCTGTCGGCGACCAGGCTGGGATAGTCGTCCAGCGGGGCGATCGAGGCGATGCCGGCCATCTGGAGGTACGCCGCGAGGCCGGCCTCCTCGGCCTCGGTGACCGGGGTTCGCTGCACCAGGTTCGCGATGACCAGGCGGCCGCCCGGTCGCAGGATCGCAGCGAGTTGCCTCAGCACGCGCCGCGGATCGGGCATGTGCAGCAGCGACTCGAACAGCCACACCGCGTCGAAGGCCCCGGGGGCGAAACGGAGGTCGTCCGCGTCGCCGTGTTCGAACTTCACCTGGCCGTCCAGCTGTTCGGCCTCGGCCGCCAGGTTCGCGAGCCGGACCTGTTCGCGGCTGATGGTGATGCCGACGACTTCCACACCCGTGGACCGGGCGAGCCGGAGGGCCGGGCGGCCGGTACCGCAGCCGACGTCGAGGACCCGTCCGCCCCTGCGCACCGCGAGCTTGTCGATCATGAGGTCGGTCATGCGCCGGGACGCCTCGGCCATGGAGCCGGTGTCGGCGTGGCTGTCCCAGTATCCGTAGTGCAGGCTGCCGCCCATGAGGGCGCTCAGCAACTCGGTTCCCTGGTCGTAGAGTTCTCCGACCGCTTCGGCTGTGACTCCGCGCCTGTCGGCAGTCATGGTCCTGACCTCCCCTTCAGTAACTCACCGGTGGCGTCAGCCGCGTCCCCCTGCGCCGTGCCGCCGCAAACGAGCGCGATCTTCCCGGTACGGCGCGGAGCATGCCGGATCCTTGCCCGACATTTCCCACGAACCGCCCCTCGGAACTGCATTCCGGCCAATCTCCCGGCCGCAAATCCGACGGGGCACCTCACGACTACGTCCTGTGGTCCGATGGCGCGGCCGGGGCCCGCGCCCCAGCGGTACCGCTCCCGGAAGCGACCGCACCTGCGGATTGACCACAAAGCGGCACACGACCGATCAGCCGATTGCAAGAACGGCCGAATTGGCCACCGCCCCGGTCCGCATCGCCACGTTCTGCGACATGATCGCTACGCATCGTTCGATGACGCATTCACCAGACGACTGAGTGCGCCCTTCCTCCTGTGCGGCCGACCGGCATGTCGGCACCGCCGCGCTTCGGGAAGCCGGCGCAGAGGAGTTGACGCGTGTCCGCACAGCACCACTCCCTCCCGGATGCCTTCGCGCGGCAGGCTGAACTGTCTCCCGACGCGACCGCACTGATCTGCGGGGCCCACGAGGACACGGCCCTGACGTACCGGGAACTCGACACCCGTTCCGACCACTTGGCCCGGCGCCTTGCCGCGGAGGGGGCGGGCCCTGGTTCTACCGTGGCGGTCCTGATGGAACGCTCGGCCGAGCTCGTGGTATCGCTGCTCGCCGTCGTCAAATCCGGTGCCTGCTATGTGCCGTTGGACGCACGGCAGCCCGCTTCGCGGCTGCGGTCGATGGTCGAGCAGACCGGGTCCCGGCTGGTCCTGACGGACGGGCCGCACACCCGGGCCGAGTTCGGCGCCGCCGGGCCGCGGGTCCTGCCGGTGCCGCTCGGCACACCGGACGGGCACGAGGGCCCCGCATCCCCCGGCGTCCCCGCCGAACCGCGGCAGCTCGCCTACGTGATGTTCACCTCCGGCTCCACCGGTACGCCCAAGGGTGTGGCCGTAACCCACGAGAACGTCGTGGGCCTGGCCCGGGACCAGGCATGGCACAGCGGCGCCCACGAGCGGGTCCTGCTGCACTCGCCGCACGCCTTCGACGCGTCCACCTACGAACTGTGGGTGCCGCTGCTGTGCGGCGGGACGGTCGTGGTCGCGCCGCCGGGTGACCTGGACGCCCGCGGCATCGCCTCGGCGGTCGCGGATGCGGGGGTCACCGGGTTGTGGGTGACCGCCGGGCTGTTCTCCGTGCTTGCGGAGGAGGACCCGCAGTGCTTCCGCGGCGCGCGCGAAGTGTGGACCGGCGGGGACTCGGTCTCGCCCGCGGCCGTCCGGCGGGTGCTGCGGGCCTGCCCCGGCACGGCGGTCGTCAACGGCTACGGGCCCACGGAGACGACGACGTTCGCCACCTGCCACCGAGTCGCCGGCACCGATGGCCCGGGCACCGTGGTCCCCATCGGCGCCGCCATGTCGGGCATGCGCACCGAGGTCCTCGACGGGCAGTTGCGCCCGGTGCCGCCGGGCGAGGTCGGGGAGCTCTACGTCGGCGGCTCGGGCCTGGCCCGTGGCTACTGGAACCGCCCCGACCTGACCGCCGAGCGATTTGTCGCCGACCCGCTGGGAGAGCCCGGCGCCCGGCTCTTCCGCACCGGTGACCTGGTGCGCGGCGGGCCGGACGGTCTCCTTGAGTTCGTGGGCCGCAGTGACGACCAGGTGAAGATCCGCGGTTTCCGCGTAGAGCCCGGCGAGGTGGAGGCCGTGCTCTCGGAGCACCCGGGCGTCGCCCAGGCCGCGGTCGTGACCAGGCAGGACCGGCCCGGGAGCAAACGGCTCGTCGGCTACGTGGTGCCCGCCGACGAGGCCGGGTCCGGGCAGAGCACCGCGCACGCGGACTCCGTGAGCGAGTGGCAGGGGATCTACGACTCGCTCTACAGCGATGTCGCCCGGGCCCGCTTCGGCGAGGACTTCTCCGGCTGGCGCAGCAGTTACGACGGACAGCCCATTCCGGCGGAGCAGATGCGGGAGTGGCGCGACACGACCGTGGAGCGGATCCGCGAACTGAACCCGCGTCGCGTCCTGGAGATAGGCGTGGGCACCGGCCTGCTGATGTCCCGCCTTGCCCCGCAGTGTGACGCCTACTGGGGAACGGACCTGTCCGGCCAGGTCATCGAGGCGCTGACGGGACTGGTGCGCCGGGACGCCTCGCTCGCGGGCCGGATCGAGCTGCGTGCCCGTGCGGCCGACGACATCAGTGGCCTGCCCGCCGACTTCTTCGACACCGTCGTCATCAATTCCGTCACCCAGTACTTCCCCGACGCCCACTACCTCACGGACGTCCTGGCCAAGGCCGTCGAACTGCTCGTCCCCGGTGGGTCCGTCTTCGTCGGGGACGTACGGAATCTGCGCTTCCTTCGCGCCTTCCACACCGATGTCCAGCTGCGCCGCCCGGACCTGCCGTCGAGCCCCGGCGCACTCCGCGCGGCCGTCGAGCACGGCATGGTCCGGGACAAGGAGCTCCTGGTCGACCCGGCGTTCTTCACCGAACTGGCGGGTGCCGTCCCCGGCATTGGCGGCAGCGAGGTGCGGGTGAAGCGGGGACGGTACGTCAACGAGCTGACCCGCTATCGCTACGACACCGTCCTGCGGAAGGCCGGACACGAAGCGGCTCCCGAGCCGCCTGTGGAAGAGCTGCGGTGGGGCCAGGACGTCCCGGACCTGGAATCGCTGGCCGGGCGCCTCGACGCCGGACGGCCCGTCGACATCCGCCTCACCGGCGTACCCGACCACCGGATGGCACCCGTCGCCGCGGCGCTGCGGGCCCTCGACGGTGTGGGCGGCACGGACCGGATCCACCCGCTGAGCGGTCAGGACGACGCCGAGACCCTCGTACTGGAGCAACTGAACCAATGTGCCGCCCAGTTGGGGCTTAGGGCGTCCGCCACCTGGTCCGTCACCATCGATGACGCCCTGGACGTCCTGCTGACCCGCCGCCCGCCCGGCGCCGCCGCCCCCGCACCGGCAGGTACGGCGCTCACCTCGCTGGCCAACGCCCCCGCGACCGTGCGCGACACCGGCGTCCTGGTCTCCTCGGTCCGCGCCTTCCTGCGCGAGCGGTTACCCGAGTACCTGGTCCCGGCCGCCACGGTCGTCCTTGAGACCCTGCCCCTGACGCCGCACGGCAAGGTGGACCGGCGCCGGCTTCCGGAGCCCGACATCCGCGCCGCCGAGGACGGGCGGCCGCCCCGCAACCCTCTCGAAGAGCTGCTGTGCGGGCTGTTCGCCGACATCCTCGGCGTGTCCAGGGTCACCATCGACGACAGCTTCTTCGCGCTCGGCGGGCACTCCCTGTCGGCCACCCGCCTCAGCTCCCGGCTGCGGTCGGCGCTCGGCCTGGAGCTGCCGGTGGGCAGCGTCTTCGAGTCGCCGACCGTCGCCGGTCTGGCCGAGGCCGTGCGCCAGGCGTCGGCAGGCGATCGGCCCCCGCTCCAGCCCATGGAACGCCCGGATCAGATACCGCTGTCCTTCGCGCAGCGCCGCCTGTGGTTCCTCGACCGGCTCCAGGGGCCGAGCGCGACCTACAACGTCCCCCTCGTCCTTGACCTGAAGGGCGAGCTGGACCGGACAGCCCTCGAAGCCGCGCTCGGCGATGTCCTGGAGCGCCACGAGAGCCTGCGGACCGTCTTTCCCGAAGCGGCCGGTGTGCCCCGACAGCTCGTCCTGGACGGCGCGGACGCACGACCGCCGCTGGACATCAGCACGGTGGCGCCCGCGGAACTCGACGCGGCGGTGGCCGCAGCGGTGCGCCGGCCGTTCGACCTGGCGAGCGAAGTCCCGGTCAGGGCGCACCTGTTCACCACGGCCCCGGACCGCCACGTCCTGGCGCTGACCATCCATCACATCGCCTGCGACGGATGGTCCCTCGCACCGCTGTGGCAGGACCTCGCCACGGCCTACGCCGCACGCCGTTCCGGTGAAGCCCCCGACACGAAGCCCCTGCCGGTCCAGTACACGGACTACACCCTGTGGCAGCGGCAGCTCCTGGGCGACGAGGACGACCCCGGCAGTCCGGCCGCCCGCCAGATCGCCTACTGGACCGGTGCCCTGGCCGGGCTGCCCGAGTGCGCCGAACTCCCCCTGGACCGGCCCCGCCCGCAGTCCGCATCGCACCGCGGCGACACCCTGCACTTCACCGTGGACGCCGATCTGCACCGGCGGCTCGTGGACCTGGCAGGGCGGTACGGTGCGAGCCCGTTCATGGTGGTGCACGCCACCCTCGCCACCTTGCTGACCAAACTGGGCGCGGGCCACGACATCGCGATCGGTACCCCGGTCGCGGGCCGCACGGACCAGGCCCTGGACGGTCTTGTGGGGTTCTTCGTCAACACCCTGGTGCTGCGCACCGACACCTCGGGGAACCCCGCCTTCCGAGATCTGCTCGCCCGGGTGCGGGAGACCGACCTCGCCGCGTACGCCCATCAGGACATGCCGTTCGAGCGCCTCGTGGACGCCCTCGCCCCGGCTCGCGGGACGGCCCACCACCCCCTGTTCCAGGTGATGCTCGCCCTCCAGAATGCTCCACAGGGTGCGCCGGAGCTGCCGGGCCTGGCCGTCGGGGAGCGCGCGGTGAGCACCGGTGCCTGCCGGTTCGACCTGTCGCTGAGCCTGCGGGAGTCCTGGGGCGCCGACCAGCGCCCGCAGGGCATGGACGGGGTGGCGGAGTACAGCACCGACCTGTTCGACCGGGGCAGCGTCGAGCGTCTCGTCCAACGGTTCCTGCGTTTCCTCGACGCGATCACCGTCGACCCCGAGCAGCGCATCGGTGCGCTCGACGCGGTCCTCGCCGACGAGCGGGAAAGGCTTCTTGTGCAGGGCCGCGACACCGTGCGGGACATACCGCGACTGCCCCTGCCCGATCTGTTCGAGGCGCAGGTAGAGCGGGCGCCGGAGGCGACGGCGCTGCTCTTCGACGACGGAGTGGGAACCGCACGAAAGTTGACGTACCGTCAGCTGAATGCCCGGGCGAACCGGCTCGCCCGGTATCTCGTCGGCTGCGGCATCGGCCCCGAGCAGTACGTGGCCATCGCGCTGCCCCGCACGGTCGACTCGGTGATCGCCATCCTCGCCGTACTGAAGGCGGGAGGCGCGTATCTGCCGCTGGACGTGAACTACCCCGCGCCGCGGCTCCGGTTCATGCTCGAGGACGTCCGTCCGGCGCTGCTCCTCACCGACTCCGGCACCTCGCTCCCCCTGCCGGATGTTCCCGGCACCCCCGGCATGCGCCGAGTCGTCCTGGACCGGGCCGAAACCCGGCACGCCCTCGGCCTGTGCCGGGAGACGGACGTGGCCGACGGCGAGCGGGTACGCCAGCTGACGGACACGAGTCCCGCATACGCCATCTACACCTCCGGGTCCACCGGCCGCCCCAAGGGCGTCGTGGTGACCCACTCCGGTTTCTCCGGTGTCGTCGAGGCGCAGCTGCGGCGGTTCGGGGTGACGGCGTCAAGCCGGATCCTCCAGTTCGCATCGCACAGCTTCGACGGGGCCGTGTGGGAACTGTGCGGCGGACTCCTCACCGGCGCCACGCTGGTGCTGGCACCGGCGGAACTCACCGCGCCCGGACCCGGGTTGGCCGCCCTGGTCGAGCGGCTCGGCGTCACCCACGCGACGCTGCCCCCGGCCGCGCTGACCGTGATGGAGCCCGCTCAGCTGTCCTCCCTGTCCTCGCTGATCGTCTCGGGTGAGGCGTCGTCCGGGGAGACGGTCCGGCGCTGGTCGGCCGGACGCCGGTTCATCAACGGCTACGGACCGACCGAGACCACCGTGTGCGCCACGCTCAGCTCCCCGCTCTCCGGCGGCGGTACGCCTCCGATCGGCAGGCCCACCGTGGGCGCGAGCACCTACGTCCTCGACCGCGACCTGTGTCTCGTGCCGCCCGGGATCCCCGGCGAGCTGCACATCTCCGGGGCCGGACTCGCCCGCGGCTATCTGCACCGGCCCGGGCTGACGGCCGACCGGTTCGTGGCGGACCCGTTCGGCGCCCCAGGCTCGCGAATGTACCGCACGGGCGACATCGTGCGCTGGAACAGCGACGGGGAACTGGAGTACATGGGCCGCGCCGACGGGCAGGTCAAAATACGCGGGTTCCGGATCGAGCCGGGCGAGGTCGAGGCCGCCCTGAGCACCCACCCGGACGTGGCGCAGGCCGTGGTCGTCCCACGCAAGGACAGCCGCGGTGCCACCCGCCTCGCCGGATACGCCGTTCCCGCCACTCACTCGGCGAACCTGAACAGCCTTGAGCTGCGCTCCCATCTGGCCGGTCTGCTGCCCGACTACATGGTCCCGGCGTCGGTGACGGTCCTCGACGTGCTGCCGGTCGCGGCAACGGGCAAGGTGGACCGGGCCGCGCTCCCGGCGCCGGACTTCGCGACGCTGTCGGCGGGCCGGGCGCCGCGCAATCCGCGCGAGCGCATCCTGTGCGAGCTGTACGCCGAGGTCCTGGATGTCCCGCAGGTCACCATCGACGACAACTTCTTCGACCTGGGCGGGCACTCCCTGCTCGTGACCCGGGTGATCAGCGGGATCCGCCGCCGCCTCGGAGCGGAACTGCCCGTCCGTACCCTCTTCGAACGGCAGTCGGTGGCCGCGCTCCTTGAGGCCGTCGACCGGGTGAGCACATCGACGGACCCGGCCGCGGCGGACGCGTCCGCGTCCGGTCCGGCCCCGGCCGACCTCGCGGCGGCGGCCGTGCTCGACCCGCGGATCACCGTCGGGCCCCGCCGCGAGGGTACGTCCGGCCAGGCATGGGACCACGAGAACATCCTGCTGACGGGGGCGACGGGCTTCCTCGGCGCCTTCCTCCTGCGCGAACTCCTCGACCGCACGAGTGCCGACATCCACTGTCTGGTCCGCGCGGACGACACCGAACAGGCGGCCGCGCGCATCCGACGGAGCCTGGTGGAGTACGGGCTGTGGAACGAGTTCACCCGCAACCGGATCGTGCCCGTGCCGGGCGATCTGGAAAAGCCCCTGCTCGGCCTCTCCCCGGAGCGGTTCGACGCGCTGGCGGCCCTGACTGACGTCATCTATCACAATGGCGCGCGGGTCAACGCGCTCGAACCGTACGCCCGGTTGAGGGCGGCCAACGTGTCCGGCACCCAGGAGGTCCTTCGCCTCGCGGCCCGCGCGGTCCCGGTGCCGGTCCACCACGTCTCGACGGCCGCGGTCTCCGTGAGCACCGACGAGAACGTCGAGGGCCTCGCCCCCGTGCCCGAGGCCCACCGGGTGCGCCCGGAGTCCCTCATACAGAACGGCTACACGGCCAGCAAATGGGCGGCGGAGCAGCTCGTGTGGGAAGCGGGCGAGCGCGGGCTTCCGGTGAGCGTGTACCGGTTCGGCCGGGTGAGCGGACACACCGTCAGTGGGGCCGGTTCCCACAAGGACGTGCTCTGGCAGCTCGTGCGGGCCATGCTCGTCATCGGGGCCGCGCCGCGCCCGGCCGATCAGGACGACCCGCCGCCCGTGGTCGACCTGATCCCCGTGGATCACGCCGCGGCCGCCCTCGTCCATCTCTCGCGCCGCCCCGGCAGCCTCGGTCTGGCGCACCATCTCACGTGCCCCGAACCCGTCCCCTTCGACACGGTCCTCGGCCATCTGCGGTCGTACGGCTATCACTTGGACACCATGGGCCTCGACGACTGGACCCGGGCTCTGCGCCGGCAGGCGGACGCCGAGGCGGACCGGTCGGCAGGCGCGGGACCCCTTGACGCGGCCGTGCTGCTCACCGACACGCTGCCCGCGCTGTCCCGCCTGGGCCAGGTCCGTCTCGACCGGACCAACACCCTGACCGGCCTTGCGGATTCAGGGCCCGCGTTCCCGGCCCTGGACGGCGCGCTCATCCGGACCTACGCCGACTACTTCGTCGCGTCCGGCTTCTTCCCGCCACCCGCTCGCTGAGCGGCACACCCACGCAGCTGAACACCCCACCCACGGAAAGGCACGCATCATGAGCAACCCCTGGGACGACACCGAGGGCACCTTCTCCGTACTGGTCAACGACGAGGGACAGCACTCCTTATGGCCGTCCTTCGCCACCGTGCCCGCGGGGTGGACCACGGTCCACGGACCCGCCTCCCACCAGGAGTGCCTCACTTACGTCGAGGAGAACTGGACCGACATGCGGCCCAAGAGCCTCGTCGAACACTACGACCGGTTCTCGGAGGTGCGGTCCGCATGAGCAGCCAGCAGCCAGCCCGCAGCTACCCCTTCAGCGAAGCGGTAGCCCTGGACGTCGATCCGCTGTACGCAAAGCTGCGCCAGGAAGAACCCGTGCCCCGGGTCAGCTGCCCTTTCGGCGAAGACGCCTGGCTGGTCACCAAGCACGCGGACATGAAAACGATCCTCGGGGACCGCCGGTTCAGCCGCGCGCTGGCGGCGGAGCACGACGAGTCCCGCCTGACTCCGCTGCCCATCCACACCAGCATCCTGGGCATGGACTCGCCGGACCACACCCGGCTGCGCCGGCTCCTGGCCAAGGTCTTCACCATGCGCCGTGTCGAGCTGCTGCGTCCCCGGATCGAAGCGGAGGCGCACCGCCTGATCGACGGACTCGTGGCCCAGGGGCCACCCGGTGATCTCATGGAAGGGTTCGCGGTTCCCTTCGCCGGCACGGTCGTGTGCGATCTGCTCGGCGTCCCGTTCGAGGACCGCGAGCAGTTCCGCGGCTGGCTGGACGCCTTCTCCGCCACGACCGTGATGACGGAGGAGGAGGTCGAGGCGGACACCGAGCGGCTGCACGGATACATCGCGCAGCTGATGGTCAGCCGCCGTGAGCGGCCGCAGGACGACCTGATCAGCGCCATGGTCAAGGCCAGCGACGAGGAGGACAAACTCTCCGAGAAGGAACTGGTGGAGCTGGCGAGCGTGCTGCTGATCGCGGGGCACGAGACAGTCTCGTCGCAGCTCATCGACTCCCTCTACGTCCTGTTCACCCACCCCGAGCAGCTGGACCTGCTCCAGCGCAGGAGCGAGCTGATGCCGAGGGCGATCGAGGAGCTGCTGCGTTATGTGCCCCTCATCTCCCATGTCACCTTCGCGCGCTACGCCACCGAGGACGTCGAACTGAGCGGAACGCTGGTCCGTGCGGGCGAGTCCGTCCTTCCCGCCATTCCCTCGGCCAACCGCGATGAATCGGTGTTCGAGAACGCGGACCGGTTCGAGCTCACCCGGGAGCACAATCCCCATCTGGGATTCGGGTACGGAATCCACCGCTGCCTGGGTGCGCCGTTGGCTCGCCTTGAAATGCAGGTGGCCCTGGAGACGCTGTTCGCGCGACTGCCCGGAATGCGGTGCGCCGTTCCCCCGGATTCACTGGAGTGGAAAGACGGCATGCAGGTGCGGAGCCTGCTGCAGTTGCCGATCGCCTGGTGAATTCCCGCCAAATCCAGAAGACTTGGTGAAGGGTCTCCCCGCGGACGTGTCCTACGTCCGCGGGGAGACCCTTGCCCGGACGGTCAGGCGAGGCGCCAGTCGGGGGACCGGGGACTCATGGCGACCGTGGCCGCAGGGTCACGATGGGCCACCGGACCGAGCACGGCGTCGATCCGGGCCACGACCTCGTCGTCCAGTCTGATGCCGGCCGCCTTGGCGTTGCCGGTGATCTGCTCGGGCCGGGACGCTCCGAGCACGGCGGCACAGACGTTGGGGTTCTGAAGCACCCAGGCGAGCGAGAGTTGAGCGACCGTCAGGCCGCCGTCGGCAGCGATCGGCCCAAGCTGCTGCACACGGCCGAGGACATCGTCCGTCAACCAGGCGGCGAGTTCCGCCGAGCCGTCGTTCGAGTCCGTCGCCCGGGAGCCCTCCGGCCACTTCCCGCCCGGCAGATACTTGCCGGTCAGCACGCCTTGGGCCAGTGGCGACCAGACGATCTGCCCGACGCCGAGCTCCTCGCAGGCAGGGATCACCTCGGCCTCGGGGACCCGCCACAGGGCCGAATACTGCGGCTGGTTGGACACCAGGGGGATCTTGAGCTCACGGGCGAGAGCATGACCGCGCCTGATCTGGTCCGCGGTCCATTCGGAGACGCCGATGTAGTGCGCCTTGCCGGAGTGCACCACGTCGGCCAGCGCCTCCATGGTTTCCTCGAGCGGGGTCGAGAGATCGAACCGGTGGGCTTGGTAGACATCCACGTGGTCCGTGCCAAGGCGGCGCAGGGAGTTGTCGATCGACTCCCGTATGTGCTTGCGCGAGAGCCCCATGTCATTGCGGCCGGGCCCTGTAGGCGCGAAGACCTTGGTGAGAATCTCCAGGCCCTCCCGGCGCTCCCCCTTCAGTGCCCGGCCGAGAGATTCCTCCGCGTGGGCGTCCGCATAGACGTCCGCGGTGTCAAAGGTGGTGATTCCGGCGTCAAGCGCGGCCCGCACACAGGCGAGGTCCGTCTCTTCGCTCCTCGATGAACTCCGGGTCAGCCAGTTGCCGTACGCAATCTGACTGACTATTAAACCGCTGCTTCCCAGATGACGAAAGTCCATGACCCCAAATTATCAGCGGAGTTGGGAGCCCTCTGGCGAATGCGCAATTAAATACGGGGCGCCGATCCGGACGGAGGACTTGGCCGCCAAGATGTCGGCGGACTTTCCGGACGCCGTTGCCCACTGCTCCTTCTGGCAGCGGGCCACTGCTGCGCCCGGGACGTAGGCAGTCAGGTCACCGGCGGGGGCTCACTTCCCCTGCAGCCTGCCCCCTCACGGCGTGGGCCCCGTTCCGTACATTCGCGCTTCACATCACCGCCCTTGGGGCCACTGTGGGTACACGACATAGGGGGCGAATGAGCGCATCCAACACGCGAGCGAGCCGCGCCTCACGGGTAGCCAACTACTCAGCTTGGCCCTTCATCCCCCTCCCCGCCAGACACAACCTCCGGACTCACCCTCCGCGCCCGACTCAACGGAGGGGCAGCACACCGCCGCACCCGGGCTGTCAGCAGATGGCTGGTGAGGTGTAGTGGAGTGTCGCCCCGTGATGCTCTGCAACCCGAGTGGCAGGTGGTGTTCACGGGTAGAGCGCGAGGGATCGACGCACGACGGGACAGCCTCTGGACGCCGCTGATGCCACCTGGGCACACCGCCACCCGGCTGTCATGAACGGGACATCCGCGCATCCTCGTGATGCACCGGAAGAAGGGCGACCACGCCATGCATAGATCCGCCCCGAGGGGACCACTCCGGATGAGGCTCGCGCTCGGCGCGGCCGTAGTGTCGACCGTGCTCTGCGCGGCGGGTGCGGCCGCGCCCGCGCACGCGAGAGACGGCGCGGCACGCGGCATTGCCGGGCGGTCGGGCGTCGAACGCGCCTGCCCCGTCGTGTACTTCGACCTGGGCGAGACCCTGGTGCACACCTCAGACGACGGCAGTACCAGCTACCTTCCCGGCGCGGCCGCCTATCTGCGTGCCCTGCGTGAACGGCACATCAAGGTCGGCCTGATCACCAACGTGCCGCCGTCCTGGGGCGCGACCGACGCCGAGCGTGCCGCCCGGCTGAGGAGCGAGGTCGATGCCACATGGCGGGGCTCGGCGCCCTTCGCCTGGAAGGACTTCGGCGACCGGATCCTGACGCCTCGTACAGAAACGGAACGCAAGCCGGCGCCGGTGCTGTGGCAGCGCGCGAAGGGCCTCTCCGGCGGTTGCCGACTCGTCTACCAGGCGGAGACGGCCGAGGAGGTCGATGTCGCGGCCTCGCTCGGCTACTTGGCGTACCAGGTCGACCGGCCCCACCGGCCCGCCTACCTGCCAGTCGGACTCATCGAGCTCCTCGGCCGCCTGTCGCGCTGACCGCTACGTCATCGCCGTCGCCCCCTGCGGGATTCCGCTCCAAGGGCGGCGGCGCGGACGGCCTCGTCCTCCACCCCCTCAGCGACCGCCCCGGCCGACGGGAGGGAGCCGGGACTTGCCTTCCCCTGACTGCGCTTCACCGAGCCGCTGCGCACGACCAGTTGGAAGCCCCCGAGCAGGATCGCCGTCGCCAGCGCGCTGTGCAGCAGCAGGGCGTCCAGATGTCCGGCGGAGACGTACGCGCCCACGGCGACCGCGGCGAGTGCGCACACCGCGCGGTCCACGATGCTTTCGATCGAGAGGAGTGTCGCGCGCGGGGCGTGTGCGGGCATGGCGTCGTTCACCAGCTTGCGCTGGACCGGGTAGGCGAAGCCTGTCGCGGCGGCGAACAGGCAGAGCAACGCCACCACGGACCACGGTCCGCCGTAGGCCATGCCCGCCAGGCTGCCCGCGAGCACGAGGCTGAGCAGGGAGACCCAGGCCACGGGCGTGAGGCGGCGGCTCAGCCACTGCGGGCGGGCCGCGCCCACCGCTTCCGCCACCGTCATCGCGGCAAGGACGCCGCCGTGCGAGGCCTCCGCAATGCCGTGGTCGAGCAGGATCGGCTGGAAGAGGTTGACCTGGCAGATGCGGGAGAGCGTGAAGACGGCCACGCCCTGGACCATGACCAGGGCCAGCCATCGCGAGGAGGCGACACAGCGCAGGGCCGCACCCGCATCCCGTAGGAAAGCGCCGCCCCTGCGCCCACCGTCCGACCGGTCCGGCCGGTCGGCCGCCGCCGTCGCGCTGACGCGGTCCGCTCCGCCGAGCCGGGGCAGCGCAATGGCGCAGGCCAGCGAGCCCGCCGCGCTGACGGCGCTGAGCAGGTAGGGGGCCGGGTGCGCGAGCGCCATCAGCGGCCCGACCAACGGCCAGCACACCACCTTCGCCGCAAGACCCAGGGCGCGTGCCGTGCCCTCCGCCTTCAGGTAGTGCTCATCGCACTGCTCGGCCCGCAGCCCGTCGTACAGATAGGCGCTCGCCGCGCCCGAGGTGAGCGAGCGGCCCGCGGCAATGGCGAGGAAGTGCACGAGAAAGCCGGTGTAGGAGGCGCTGAGCACCGGAGCGAGGTTGGCCGCCGTCATGACCACCGCACCGGCCCGCAGGCAGTTGCGGGCACCGATCCGGTCGGCGATCAGCCCCGTCGGAATCTCGAACAGGCAGAACGCCACGTAATAGATGCTCTGGATCCCGAAGATCTCAGCGTCCGTCAGCCCGGCCGTCTTCTGGTAGGCATAGAACACCGGCATCCACCACAGCAGGTTGAACAGCAGCTGGAAGCCGTAGTTGAGCCGGATGATGCGGCGCGCGGTTTCCGTCAAGCCGCCGCCCGCGCCCGTGGCGGGACGGCGCATGCGCGGGCTCACAGCGCGTAGGGACGGATCTGGACCAGCCGGAAGTCACCCTGCTCGGTCATCAGCCACTCGATGTCCAGCGGCTTGTCCACATCTCCCCCGCCGCACCGTGAGCCGCTGAAGTGAGACTGCAGGAGCCGCCCGGTCAGGGACAAGTCCACGAGCCGGGCCCGGGTCGCGGCAGGCAGCGGCTCTCCGAAAGAGCCCAGGGCGACCGTACGGCCTCCGCCCTCCACCGTGTTGTACAGGTACTGCTGCGGCAGCACCGAGCCATCCACCACCTGCTCCGGTGAACCCGGCGAGCAGTTGAGGTAGACGTTGCGGAAGTCCTCGCCGCGCGTCGGGTTGCAGGTGACCAGCACGCCGCCGAGGGAGGCGGGCACGTACTCCTGGATGATCACGCCCATGTATGTGTCGTCGAGGGAGATGCCGACCTGGTGGCGCAGGCGCACGCTGCGGGGCGAAAGCAAAGAGGCCCACACCTGGCGTACGGCATCCAGGAGTTCGTCGGTGTCGTGGACGGTGGTGACGGAGTCGTAGACGCCCGCGGCGGAGAACCCGGGCAGGTCCTCGGCGTTGGAGGAGGAGCGCACCACCAGACGGCTGCCCGGAGCCGCGGCGGCGGGGAAAGCCTGACTGATCTGCCGGGTGACGGACTCAGGGAGGGGCGTGTGCCGGATGAGGTGCTGGAGCTGCAGACAGAGCGCGTCCAGGACGTCGGTGGCGTCGAGTTCCAGAGCCATCTTGAGCTTGCCGATGCCCTGCTGGAGAGGGGCGCAGGAGGCGAGGAAGTTCTGCTGCAGTGCGAAGGGGAGCGCCACGCCCGCCGGGGCGCCGACCGTCGAAGCCACGAACCGGGCCGCGGCGGCGCGCAGTTCGTCGGTGGCGGGGTCCTCCAGGCCCAGCCGTGCCGCGAGATGCCCGCAGAGGTTGTTACGTGGCGGGCGCGGCTGCCGGTAGAAGGCGGTCAAGTCGGCCGTGCGGCTGTCGAGCACGTGGTGCAGCTCGCCGAGGTTGGCCGCCTTGGTGCCGTACCGGTCCCGGTCGGTGCCGCGGAGCCGGTGCAGGGCCAGGACGGGGGTGTCCTCAAGCAGGGGCGGTTCGAGACGGATGCGCTGCTGGTGCCAGGACGGGGCCTCAAGGACCGGTTCGTCATCCAGGCGTTCCAGGGAGATCTCGTCCTCGCACACCCGGTAGCGGACCCACGCCCCCTCCAGCGCGTCGCGCTCGACGAGTGGTGCCAGGTCGCACACGATCGCGTTGGGTATCCCCCACCCGGAGGCCAGGACGTTCGTGTGGGAAAGCGGTGTGATCGGCGCGGTGTTGAGGAATCCGGCCACCCTCGGCACATCGTCCGGCAGGCAGGGCATGGCGACGATGTCCCGCCAGCCGAGCCCGGCCTGGGCCGCCGTGTACTCCTCGTGCGTACGGAAGAACCGCAGCCGCCCGACGGCCTCGCCGGCGTTCAGCGGGGTCCTGGTCCTGGTGCCGAAGAGTTCGTGGCTCAGGATGCGCGGCACGCGCTGCTCGCTGATCGACGCGAGTTGCTCCTCCTGCCCGTGGTTGGCGGGCTTGAGCAGCAGCGGCAGCCGGCCGTCGACCCGCAGGCGCACGTACTCGTAGAACCAGGCCAGGAGGTCACCGTGCATGGTGTCGGCCTCGGTGGTCTCCAGTACGAGGAAGGGGCGTTCGCGGCCCTCGGCGTCCTGCTCGGTGTGCAGGGACAGCACGCCGAGGAGGAAGCGGCGTTCGGGGTCGGTGTAGACGGAGGCGTTGAACGCGTCCAACTCGGCGTCCAGCGCGGCCAGTTCCATGCCCAGGACTCGGGTGGCGATGTAGTTGACGTGGAAGGGGTGGGCGGCGGTGTCCAGCAGATGCCAGGTGTCCTCGGAGCGGTCGACGACGACCTTGAGGTACTGGTGGCCCGCCAGGACGCCCGAGAGGGTGCGGAAGAGCGGCAGGGAGAGGTTCTCGCCGACGACGGTGCGGTCCGTGGCCGGTTCGGGTGCGCCGGTGAGCACAGGGGCGGTCATCGGGAAACCTCCTCGGGCTGCGCGGCGGGCAGGACCCGGGGCAGGGCGTCCACCAGGGTTTCGAAGTCGCGGAGCACGGTGCGCGGGTCGGTGGCGGAGAGCAGGCACAGGGCCGCCATGGTGTTGGCGCCGGCGGCCGGGTCGTAGACCGGGACGGTGCTGCCGTCGGTGAGGGAGCTCTCGGCGACGACCGACAGACGGCTGCCCCGGCTCAGCGGCACGCGCTCCGCCACCACGGGGAAGTCCCACGCCTTGCGGCCGGGCCATGCCTCGCCCGCACTGTCGACCGCGAGGACGACGAGCGAGCCTGCCGCCCCGCGCGCCTGCGCCGGGGTGAGGGCGCGCTCGGGCCAGTGGACCGAACGGCCCAGGAGATGGTCGACGAGCATGCCGATCAGGTCGAGGCCGAAGACCTCCTCGATCTGCGGCACCGTCATCGCGCCACCGAACCGGGCTGCCGTCTCGATCAGCCACATCCGGCCGTCCGCCCCGAGCTTGATCTCGGTGTGGGTGCCGCAGTCGCGCAGGCCGAGCGCGTCGACGGACTCCCGGGCCAGGGCCACGATCCGGCTCTGCGCGTCCGGGGTCAGCTGGGCGGGGGTGATGCCCGCCCGCTCGGTGAACGGTGCGACGGTGGGCATCCGGCCGCTGACGCACACCGGGTGGAACACACCTTGGGCCACGACGCCTTCGACGCTGACATAGTCGCCCCAGCCGGGGTCGTCGAACCATTCGGACGCGGTGCCGGTGACGATCTGCTCGACGACGAAGTCCGCATCCGCCTCGGCCACATGCAGCTCCGCGTAGCCCAACTGGGCCGATTCGGCCATCACCTCGCGCGAGCGGTGCCAGGCGGCGGACACCTCGTACGGGCAGCGGATGATCTGATGCGCGGTGGAACCCGCGCTCCAGGCCGCCTTCAGGAGGAGCGGGAAGGGCAGGCGGGTGGCCGCCTCATGCAGGTCGGCCTCCGTGGCGACGGGCCTGAACTCGGGCTGGGGCAGGCCGTGTTCGTGCCAGGTGCGCCGCATCAGGCGCTTGTCACGGGCCAGCGCGGCGGTGCCGCCCGCGCCCGGCAGGCCGAGCGCCTGGCACGCTTCCGCGACGGCGACGACCGCGTACTCGGAGAAGGTGAGCACCGCGTCCGCGCCAACCGCCTTCGCCCGCGTGACGATCAGGGACACCAGGTCGACGCGTTGCGCGGCGGCGGGTGTCACCACCGAGGCGCACAGCCTGCGGGCGTCACCTGCCACGGCGGGAGGAAGAGCGCTGAGCGCCAAGAGGTGCACCTGCGCCTTCGCGGCCGTCCTGGACAGGACGTGACCGAGCGGCGGACCACCCTTGGCATGCACTAACAGCACCTTGCTCACTGCGGTTCGTCTCCGTTTCATCCAGTTGGTTGTGTCGCGTACGGGCCGGTGCCACGCGCCGAACGCGCACAGACACCGGGGAGATGGAGCGGGGCGTGTTCACCCGCACTTCCAAGGGGAACAGGCGCCGGACACCTGTGAGGCCACCCCGGAGGCCCGGCGTTCAGGCAAATGCCTGAGTCGGCCCCACGGCACGCGTCGCGAACACGTACGGCCCGCCCACGAACTCCCTTGCTTGCGGAGCCACTTCGGCCGAGAACCGAGCATGCGCGAGCAGAGGACGGGATACGCATCGCGTGGTGACTGTGCGTCAACCACACATATACAGACGGAGAAACAGCTGTGGACGATTCCAGCCTCAAGGCTCTGCTCGAGGATCTTCCCGTGTTCTGGTGGGAGGCCGACCAGCCCTGGCAGGTGCGGGAGAAGGGCGGCGGAGCCTTCGCCGACACCGGTACGGCACAGCGCTTCCTGGACCGGATCCGCCAGCACGTCGCGGATCCGGGGCATCCGCCGCGGGACGGCCGCTGGCTGGCCAGGTTCGACGGCCGGACCTTCAACGTGAGCTGTCCGAGGGACGCCACCCGCGCGCACCGCCCCACCCGCGGCCTGGCCGTGGAGGTCGACACCCACCCCCAAGCCCCGCGCCGGTACGCCGCCTTCGCCGACCTCGCCGACCTCGCCCCGGCGGCCGCGTTCATCCGGGACCGGCACGGACGCTACCTCTGGGCCAACCACGCCTACGCACACCTGTACGGCACCACAGCCCAGGAGCTCACCGGCCGGCGCATCGAGGACTTCGACGCCCCTGCGGAGGCCGTCCACTTCCGCGCACTCGACCAGGAGATCCTGACCCGGGGCACGCCCGTGCGCCACACCCTTCACTACCGCCGACCGGACGGCAGCGCGGGCCACGCCATCGGCCACCGCTTCCCCGTCCGGGAGAACGGGCAGACCTGCGTCGCGGGAATCTACGTGGACATCACCGACCACCTCCGGGCCATGGCCCAGCGCCAAGAGGCCGAGGAGCACCTGCAGGCGCTGCGCGACCACACCGGCCTGCCCTGCGCACTCCTCTCGGCCTGCGGTCGTGTGGTCGAGGCGAGCGCAGCGGCCGCCGAGCTGTTCGGCCTCGCCCTGCCCGACCTGGTCGGCCGCCGGGCGCACACGCTGCTCGCGCCCACTTCCGACCTGGACCGGCTGCACCGCAGATGGCGGGGGCTCATAGCCCGGCGCACCAGACGGATCGAGACCTACGTGACCCTCGACGGTACGCAGGGGCTACAGCGCCGCGCTCGGCTCCACCTGACGACGGTGGGCCATTCCGCCGACCGGGCCCGGCATGTCTGGGCCGTCGTCACGCACCAGAGCCTCGCCCACGAGGCCCACCCGTCCCTGACCGCCGCGCAGATCCGTATCCTCACCCTCTTGGCGCAGGGCAGCAGCAACAGCGACATCGCCACCTCACTGAAGCTGTCCCGGCAGACGATCGACTACCACCTGGGCCGCCTGCGCGACCTCCTGGACGCCGCCACCCGCCCCTCCCTCGTCGCGCGCGCCTACGTCCTCGGCATCCTCTCCCCCGCCGCTTGGCCCCCGCGCTCGGCCACGGCGGGGCATCCGATGAGCACGGTCTGACGTCCGGGGATGTCATCCCACGCCGCTCGCGCCGGCGATCGCCGCGCTGCAGCCGTCCGCGACGGTCGCGGCCACGACCCGACCCGACCCGCAGCGCGCAGGTCTCGCCCGTGCCCAACCCCGCCGGGCATGCCGCCGAGTTCGTCGATTCCTGGCTGCGGCGCGGCAGCCAGGACCCGGGCAGCGCGGCGTGGCCACGTGCTCTGGTCTGAGATGGCAGTCGTTCGCCCGACAGAGAGCGACCGTGATCGAAACGCGGCTGAGCACAGATGGCCTACCGCGTGGCGACCGTTTCGCCCGGTGGCCTGACAGGGCGGCCACCGGACCGATTCCCTCGGCCGTGGCAAGCAAGGACACGGAGGACTTCTGGGCGACGGTACGGGTCTTGTCCCTCGGCCCGCTGCGAACCTTGTCCATGACCTGTCCCTCGCTGATCACCTGCCGAACCCCCAAGTTGATCCGGCCCAGAGATCCTGAGCAGCTCCTGGTCGCGCTCACCTTGCGCGGAGTGACGGGCACATCCCCGGCAGACCGCCAAACCTGCGCAGGACAGGCGATCTGACGTACTTCGACTCCTCTCGCCCCCCCACGAGGGCCGCGGCAGGCCCCAGGCTGCGGGACGCCCGTCTCAGCCGAGCGGGACCGGAGCGACGCCGCGGAGGGCTACCTATGACGGGCCACCAGGAAAGGACGGCGTCACCCGCGACGCAGGAGCGGGTAAGGCCGTCGGCAACGTCGGCCCACACCGCGCCCTCCCGCCCGGTGACGGTCAGGGAGCCCCGACAGGTCTCGCCGGTGCCCAGAGTCCAGATGTGGTCCATGAACAGTGGCGTCAGCCCTGAACGACGGGTGCCGTTGAAGAGGTAGGCAAGTGTGGGGCGCGACGGTCGCTTCGCGAAGTGCTCGGTGAGGCGCTCCGCGGCCGCCGCGCAGTCGCCTGTCTCGACGGCCTGTTCGACCGGGGTGAGGGGCGGCGCGGCGGTGCAGTCGAGGCGTCCCGGCCTGGCCCCTCGCTGTGCCGTCGCGTCCCAGAGTCCGAAGAATTCCTGGTCGGGGGTTGGTTCAGGGGAATTGCCGGACACCGTGTCTGCCTCATCCGTCGCCTGCGCCGCGGTGACGGGAAGGGAAAGAGCAGCGACTGCGACCGTTGCCGTCCTGCCGCCGAGGACGGCTGTGCGGGCGATGCGCCCTCTCGCCTGGGTGGGCTGCTCCACGGTGACTCCTTGCTGCCGAGACTGCGGGACAAGTGGGTACCGGGGCCGGGCGGTGTCAGATGCGGTCCTCGCCGTGGGTTGCGGCATTCCAGCCGGTGAACAGCCCCTCCCAGAAGGTGTCGGGCCACCACTTCTTCACTGCCTGCCCGAACCCCACCGGCGCCACCGTCTCCGGCTTCAACATCGGCGGCGCCCGCGTCCGGGTCCGGGTCCGGGTCCGGGTCCGGGTCCGGGTCCGGGTCCGGGTCCGCAAACAGGTACCCGCCGTGCTCGACGGGAACACCGACCCCATCCTTCTCGTCTGCTATCTCAACACCCGTCCGGCCGCCGACCGGACCGCCCGCTGGGCCACGTACGCACACCACTTCGGTCAGAGCTACGACCTGGCCGCCACCGACATCCTCACCGACGCGGGGTTCGAGGACACCTTCCGCAGCGCCCGTGCGAACGTATGCGCCGATCCCGGGCGCACCTGGAGCCCGCACCCCGACTACGCGAGCATGATCACAAAGGACCGGATCGACTTCATCTTCGCCCGGGGCAAGCAGCTGCGGGTGAACGACTCCTAAGTCATCGACCAGCGGCTCCCACAGCACGAGAGCGGAGCGTTCCACTCCGACCATGGCGCTGTGGTCACCGAGTTCACGGTGTGCCGAGCGACGACCGGGGCAGATGGTGAGGCGGCAGGAGAGGGGGCGGACACAAGATTCCCGCCACGCTTGATCGTTTAACGAAATGCCTGGTCAACTGGGCTGAAAACAGTGGCAGTTGTGAGTGACGGGAGGGGTCACGATGTCGTGCCGGGACCGTTGGCAAGGCCGAGGGGAAAGGACCCGACATCATGGTGAACCCGCTGGACCCCAGGTCACTCATTGCCGAGCTGTTCGAGCCCACCGCCCGGGAATATCTGGCACTCATCGAGGCCGAGGGCGGAGCGGCCGCCGCGCGTGCCCGGGCGACCCCGACGCAGGCCGATGCCCAGGCACCGCAGGACGAACTCAACGCCCTGCACAAACCCGCTGACAGCACCTACGAGCTCTTCCACGTCTACGGCTGGGTCGCGGGGATCAAGGAAACAATCACCACTGCTTGGACGACGTACGGCCGGGCCGACGCCGCAGGGGTCGCGGACGTGGTCCACAGGCCAGCCACCGCTGCCCAGAAGGAATCCAACAAGAACAAGCAGAACCCCGACGGACACGAGGTGTCGGACGAAGGAAAGGTCACCGGCCTCGTCCATCGGGCCGAAAGCGCCGCCGCGGCCGCCCGGCACGCCACCCAGGCGAAGGACGAGGCCGGCATGCAGGCCCCTGCGGCCAAAGACCGCTGACGAGGCCACCGCGGCACGTGAAGCCGAGTTGGCCGTACCCCCGGCGCGCGAGGGTCTCAAGACCGCCCTGCGCGAGGCCCTCGGGAAGTAGCAGGAGCCACCCGACGCCCTGCACCGAGCCGGCGGGCCGGGCAAGCACGGCGCCGTGTGGGACAACTCGGATCGCCCCCTCCTTACCTGATCGGAGAGCAATGAGCCCCACCAGCAACACTCAGTCGGCAGCCGACACCAACGGCGCCCCTGAAATCCGCACCCTCGGATACGCCAACCGCTTCGCGACCTGGGACAGCGAATTCCGATACGACGGACGGTTATCGGCCCACAGGGGCGTGAAGATCAAGCAGATCAAGTACGACTGGGACGGCGAAGGAACCGTCGACCACAGCGCCGGCCAGAAGGCGCGCGGGGAGGGCGGTACGGGTGAGGAATTCGAGGTCATCGACACCGTCACGATCGGGGACCGGGATCTGATCACCTTCACCCTCCGCGGCGACCTGGCCGTCGACAAGAAGGTCAAGGGCGAGAACGTCCAGAGCTATCTCATCAAGGTCGAGGCCACCCTGGACAACGGCACTGTGTGCACGGCCACCCCGCGCATCGAGGCAGTCAACCCGGACTGGGACAAGAACTACCCGGAAGGCACCGGCCGCCCGTTCGTCCGCCTGCCCTACGACAACAACTGGGACCGCTATCCGAACCAGCGGGGCCAGAGCCAGGCAGGCTTCGGCTACGTCACCGACAGCGGTCTCGTGCATGACCGGACGCTCTTCCTCAACCTGGTCAACCCGCGCCTGCCCGACGAGGCCGACGGCCACGTCTACTACCAACTGGTGCACGAGGACGGCGAGCCCTCGCACCTCACCCCGCTGCCCAAGAAGCAGTACCTGCGGGCACGCAACGACAGCTCCACGTCGGACTGGGTGGACCTGCCCGCCTTCCACATGGGCGAACTCGGCGACAAGCCCGGCTACTACCGCTTCCTGGTCTGGCCACAGGCGGCCGAGGGCCAGGACGGCTTCAGCCACCAGTACAGCTGGGACCCGAGCAAGCCCCAGGACGCCTTCCAGGTCGGCAGCATCTACTACCGCTGCCAGAACTACCTGCCGGAGTGGGCCCGCGTCTCACTCACCATCACCGACCGCCGCACCCCGCAGACCGTGGCACAGGACGACGACAGCTTCTGGCCGAGCGCGACGGTGAAGAACACCGGCGTGGAGCGGATCGGCACACAGACCGTCACCGTACGCGCCCCGCAGGGCATGCGGTTCACCGAACCCCGCTTGTACTGGGGACGCAACGGGACACCGCAGAACTGGTGGGCCGTCGGCGAGCTCTCAACGGACGGCACCACGCTGACCGCGAGCATCCCGCTGAACCTGAACGCCAGTGAGTTCGCGACCCTTTGGGCACCCTTACGGGTCACGGCGGACGCACCGACCGGCCTGGCACACGTGGTGTTCGAAGTGGGCGCGGCGCGCGGGGCCGCCGTGCCGGAGGTCACGCCGAAGAAGTAGGAGCGAGTCGAAGGAGCAGGACGCGGCGTGGGGTCTTCCACCGGCGGAAGGCCCCACATCCACAGCCACACAGACATCATGCGCCCGTCGCATCTGCAGCGTGCGGCTCCCGTCAGCGGTAGGAGACGGTGACCGTCCGAGGTCGGCAGACCCAGCCGTCCCCACTCGAAGTGCAGCCGCCGGTACCCCGACAGGAAATAGCCCCACACCGGGTGAGCCCCGGTCCTCTTCGACCAGTACAGCGTGCCGCCCTCGAAGCGCTGGTGGATCCCCTTGCGAACGGAGTGCCCCCGGGTGGCGGTGGGGCACTTCAGACGGCTCTTGACCCCGCCCAGCCGATGCCAGGCGGGTTCGAAGGCCACGGCCACGCGCCGCTTCGGGCACCGGTCGGCTGCGCTCCAGCCCAGACGTACACGCAGCCCGTCACGGCTGTGGAGGGGCCCGTGGAAGTTGGTGCTGCCCTGGCAGTAGCCCAGGCCGCCACCACGTACCGTCTCTGCGGCCTCGGAGTCGACAGTGACGCCCTTGGCCGGGACCTGGGGATCACCGAAGGAGACGTCCAACGGCGCGATGTCCGTACAGGAGGGCAGCTCCAGGTAACGCTCCACGAAGCCGTAGAAGGTGCTCTGCAGTTGCCCCCACCAGGCCGGGACGCTCCAGGCGCCGATGACAAGCGCCTTGCTTGCCGTGGGCGGTCGCGTCGCGGATCGTCCCCTTCCACACCGTCTTCTTCCTGTTCGACAGGGACGGCACCGCGGACACCGTGAGGTCATAGCGATGGCCGAGCACGAGCGGCATGTCCGGCGCCGAGCAGGAGGTACTCGTGTCCAGGTCCTCACTGTCTGCGCCCGGCTCGCACTGGCTCTTCCCGTTCATCTTCACCTCCTTGGTGCCGCGGCCGAAGACCGAGAAGGCCGGAGGCGAATCCCGCCTCCGCGCTCCGGACCGATGGCGACTTGCTGTGAGCCTGGAGGCCGGGGCAGCGGACCTTGCCACGCGTCAGCCCCACCTCAGCGTTACGGGACGAGCCTCAGTCTCCTGAGAATCCGAAGATTCCCAGGTGAGTCGGCCCCCCGCCGGAGAAGAGGACGACGTAGTAGCCGGTCCACCGCATCTGGCACTCGCCGAGCAGGCTCTGCTCGTACTCCTCATGGCTCGCCGCCTCATGGGCAGCAGCAGCGAGTTCCTCGTATTGCTTGACCGACGGATGGTGTGTGCCGAAGTGGTGCATCACCCGGTCGAGAGCCAGAGGGCGCAAAGTGCCGTAGTCGGCGATACAGGAGCGTGTCGGCGGAGCATCCGTGTCAATGACCCTGTCGATGTCGAGGATCGTATGGGTACCCTCGGTTCCCATGAGCTCCTCGTCTTCGTAGAGGTCTTCCAGGCTTCGGTATCGGCCGTCGTCGCCGTACTCCTCCTGGAACACCCTCGCCTGCAATATCGCTACGGCAGCCTCGACATCACCGTCGTACCCGGTCACGTAGTCCCATCCGCTGGCACCCACCAAGCCACCCTCCTCAAAGTCGTGAATGGGCGAACGCCAGCGGCGGGCACTGACAACGCCGTGACCATGCGCCGGGCTCTGCTCGACGTTACGAACGGGGCGTCCAGGCAGCCACCCGGATCACGCAGACCGCCCCGACAGAACCTAGTCGCGCGTGGGCCAGATCGGGCCCTGGTCGGTCCAGATGACGCCCTTGTTCCGGCACAGGCAGAAAGGGTGGCCGATCGGGTCGGTGTAGACCTGCCAGCCATAGCCGTTGGGGCCGATGAAGTCCTGCCTCAGCGTCGCGCCGAGGTCAAGGACGCGGCGCTGCTCGGACTCGATCTCGTCCACTTCGAAGTCGAGGTGGAACTGCTTGGGGTGCTCGCTGTCCGGCCACTGCGGCGCGCGGTAGTCCTCCACCCGGATGAAGGCCAGCTCGATCTCGCCGAACTGGATGCCAGCCCACTCCTCGGAGCTGCCTTCCTTGATCGGACGGCCCGTCACCTCGGAGTAGAAGGCCGCCAGCTTCATCGTGTCCGGGCAGTCGATGATGAAATCCGTGAGTCGCAACATCTCGCGATCTTGTCACGAGCTCACACCCGACTTCATGGCGGGCCGCCCTGACCAACCCCCTTCCTGCGACGGCGTATCCGGTATGCCACCCAGATCCCGAGGCCAATGAGAGGAAAGAGGACGATGCCGACTCTCACAATGCCGAAGATCCCTGCTATCAGGAACGCAAGGAGCAGTTCTCCTGTCGACGGATCCGGGTCCACGTCTGGTCCGCGCCTCTCTGAAGAACTCAGCGTGCAGGTGCTCGTCAGGACGCGGGCATTCCGGCGCCGGTTCCTCGACGTGCCGGACCGCCGCGCCTTGGATGAACGGGCCCCGGAGGAAGAACCCCGCCCGTGGCACATGCGTCCACACCTTGAGGTGCCGGTGCGTCATCGGGCGTCCCGGGTCGCACCCGCGATCGGGCCGAGGACCCCAAATCCTGCCCGATGACGACAGCTTCGCACTTGAGATCCGCCGCCGCGCCGATCAGCACTATCCCAACGGCGCCGCAGAGGGGCGCAAGGCCACGCCGACCGCGCGAGGCGCCTGTGGCGGATCGCGGAAACGTGCACGAAGTGCGCGGCTGCGACGACGGGTGAGGGCATCACGGCGGTCTTCTCCGACCAGGGCCCCTCCCCCACCGCGAGCGCTTCGCTTTCCGAGGCGGCTGGGCGGACATCACTGTCTCGGGCCCGCACCGCCTCGTCCCGGCGGGCGAAACGCTCGGGAAAGATCGCGCAACGGACCGTGCCGGAGAATCACGAACCCGACGTGCTGCGCATCGCACTCATCGCCCTCAGTGACGCCTTCCGCACTCACCAGCAAGGCACCGACCCCGACCTCGTGCTACTCGCCGGCCTGCGCGAACGCAAGGCCCGCGCGTTCGCGCTGTGGGCCGACGTCACCGCCGACCACTCCCTGCGCCAGGAGGCCAAGCGCGCCCAGACGGCCGCGCAGACCATCCTCGACATGCACCACCACCGCGGCTCCCCGGTCATCAGCGACACTGACGGAAGGTGGTGGAGCGGCAGTTGAACAGGGTGCAGGCCGAGCACGCCCGCAGCGTGCTCAGCTATGCCACCGCCCACCCCCCCCCGTACCCCGGGGCAGGGGTGCGTCTGGCCGTGCTCATGCTGACCTTGAGGACCGCGCGCGCCGGGACCGGCAACATCACCGGGCAGGGACTGAGCGGCCGGCTCCACGACGACGCCGAACTGGTCCTGGAACAACTGGCCGCGGACGGCTGGCTGGTCCTGCCCGGCTCCACCGCCGAGGTTATGGCTTCCCGACCCGAGAACCCCTGCGCGTTCACCGTCCCCGCGCTGCTGCCCGACCAGCCCATCCCCTTCGCCTTCGCCTTCGCCTTCGCCTTCGCCTTCGGCAAGACTCACCGCGCCCGCATTTCCGGCTGGGCCCAGAAAGTGATCGGCGACCGGACGATCCACAAGAAGAAGCTCGATCCAGCCACGAAACTCCTCGCCCTCTGTACCGCCGCCCACACCCGCGACAACAGCCAGCTCGGCTCCGCTGAGGGCGGCGGACTCGGCCTGGACGGCGTGGACGCATACTGCGGACTGTCAGCAGGAGGCATCGCCGCACCCGCCGAACTGCCGCTGAACGCCGACTGGTTCACCCAAGTCGGCACCACCGACGGGCGGCTGCGCGGGCAGCTCGCCGCGCGGGTGCTGCCGCTGGCCGGGCTGCTGTAGAGGTGACGCACACCAACAGCCCACCTCAGTTGTCGATCAGCTGGAGGGAAAGGCGCTGGCCGGACTTGTGCGACGAGGGTTGAATGCCGCCGTGGAGAACACCTGGACACCGGCGCATCAAGCGGTGGAGAACGAGGACGCAGAGACCCTGGCTCAACTGCTGGCCCAGGGTGTCGACTCCGATGAGGTATGCGACAACATGACGCTCCTGACGCACGCCATTGATGCAGAAGGCGACGGCGCCCTCCAGAGCGGCAACCCGCTGACAGTGCACACCACCGCTGTGCTCCTGGCCTTCGGTGCTGATCCGCAACTCCCCGATCCGGACGGGCAAACACCCATGGACCTCGCCCTCCACTACGGCCACGACCAGGCAGTCCAGCTGTTGCAGCGGCACATCAGCCAGTGAGGCAGCGCAAGCGGATGACAGAGCAGGCCATGCTCGCGAAGACGAAGAAGTGTCCGGCCTCGTCATGGCGGCGATGAAGGCGACGGCAGCCGTCCAGTCACAGGACCCCTTGCCCACAGACACGGACAACGGGTCGCGGCGTGTATCCCGGCGCCGCGAGACGTACAGCGGAGGCGCTCGAAGGTCCCCTTCGCCGCCCCGTCGAAGCCGTCGTCACCGCGCCACCGCGCCACCGCGCGAGTGTCCGGGCGATCTGCGCCGGTGTCGCCGCAGAATACTCATGCCACCGGGAGTCGTAGCCACGGGGAGAGCCGAGCAGCATGTTGAGCACGTTGTTCACCGCGTCATCCTGCTCACCAGGGTCGGAAGACGGCAGCCAGGACGCCGCGATCGCGGCGATCTCATCCCGGGTGCCCCCGACCGCCGCCCGCAGCAGCGTCCGCCCGCGGAGCTACCGCCAAGCCATGATCAATCTCACCTAGTGCTGTGACCGGGACAGTCCACCGTGTGTCGGAAGGCGGCTCGCGGGACGAGCGCACGCGCAACGGCTGGTATTACTGGGGCATGCAGGAAGAGACGGCACGCTCCGCGATCGACACGTTCATCTCCGCGTTTAACGCCTCGGACGACAGCTATGTGACTGCCCTGCTCTCCCAGGCCCTGACCTCAGACGTGGTCTTCTGGGGGCCGTTGGGACGCAGCGAAGGAATCGAGGCGGTCGAGCGGTTCGTGCTGGACATCCGACGCCACCCGGCGGGGACCGGCACGATGGTGCGCTGCTCAGCGGTGGACATGCCTGACGAGTGGGCCCGGTACCAGTGGGTCTTCACCACGCCGGATGGAGGCCCCCGCCTGGCGGGAACGGACGTCGTCCATCTGCGGCGGAGCCTCATCGACCAGGTCATCGTCTTTGCGGGGGAGATCGATCCGTCCGCCTCCTGAGTCGTCCTTCTGTCCCTTCCGGCACTCCGGGGCTGCGGTTCGCGGTCGGTCAGGCTGCGGTGTTGAGGGGGCGTCCGCCCCAGCGGATGCCCTTCTCGCTGCGGATGCGGGCGCGTTCCTTGCGTTGGACGGCAAGTACGTCGGGGTGGCGGGCGTTGGCGTTGCGCCAGCGCAGGTAGGTGTGCAAGGCCCGCGTCTGCACGGTGTGGTTGGGGTGGTTGGAGTTGGCGATGGTGAACTGCCGCAGCGGTCCGAAGTGCGCCTCGATCGAGTTCGCCCCGGAGGCGTAGGCCGGGGTGAAGCACAACTCGACCTTGTCCTTCTTCGCCCAGCGGCGGAGGTCGGCGCCTTTGTGGGCGGACAGGTTGTCCAGGATGACGTAGACCGGGGCGCCGTCGGGCCGGGTGGCGCGGATCGACTTCAGCGCGGCCAGCATGTTCGCGGCACCTTTCGTACGGCGGTTGACGCCCCACACGCGGTCGTCGCCGACCGAGTAACAGCCGTGGAAGTAACGCACCCCGTCAGTGCGGCGGTAGGTGGCCGGCACTCGGTCGGGATGCTCCCGTTCGGCCCAGCCCGAGCCTGCGGTGGGTCGGATGCCGAGCGGTCCGAACTCGTCGAAGGCGAAGACCCGGTCGGGGCAGCGGTCCAGGATCTCCTCGATCCGGTCCAGCTTCGCCTCGCGGTCCCGGTCGGGGGATTCCTTCCATGTCCTGGTGCGCTGGAAGGTCACGCCGTGGCGGGCGAGCAGACCGCGTAGCGCCTCGCGGCCGATGCGGATCACCCGGCCGTGGACTTTCCGCAGGTAGACGACGAGCTTGCGCAGCGACCAGCGAGTGAAGGGCTGGCCGAGCTTGGTCCGGCGGGTGGTGGCCGTCTGGATGACGAAGTCCTCGTCGTCAGGGCTGAGCAGGCGGGGACGGCCTCCCGCCCACCGAGGGTCCAAGCAGGCCAGACCGGCCTCGTTGAACCGATGGATCACGTCACGCACGGTGTCCTCATCGGCCTGCACCAGCTTCGCGATCACCGGCACCCGGTTCCCGCCCGCAGAAGCCAGCAGCATCATCGCCCGCCGGTACCGCACCGAACTGGGACTGCCCCGACGCACGATCTGCTGCAGCTTCTGCCCCTCCTGATCGGTCAACCTGCGCACACCGACAGGCTCAGCCACCACACCCCCAGCAGTCGGACAGACGTCAGCGCCCATCCAACCGCCGGAGCCCTCGACCCGGACAACCTCCCCGGTCAGAGCACTAGGGTCTGTCCGGCGGGTGGTGATGCTGAGCAGTCTCGCCGCTCAATCCTTAGATCAGGAAGTCACCCAGCTACTTGCCTTCACCGATCGCCTCCTTGATCAGGGAAGGAGTACGGCCCCGCCCGGACCAATAATGTGTCTCCCCACTCTCGTCGGTGAACTGGTACTTGGCAGGCCCCCTGCTGGACCTGGCAGCTGAGTCTGCCTCCCCTTGGCGCTCCTCAACAACCACCTCCAGCTTGACCCTCAAGTCCTCCAAGGATTCCAAGTTCAGCTCACGCGCCTGAGCCCGCAGCGTGCGAATGTCACTGAGCATCTTGAGCGCATCGGACACGAAAGCCCCTCCTCTGACTCGGCCTGCCCCGCTTCTGCCGACCACCGCCGACGTCCGATCCAGTACCGAGGAAACACCGCAACAAACCGACCGACCACGTTCCTTGCCCACGACGGACACCTCTACCACGCCCCCCGGCAGGACCCATCAGAAAGGCTCTAGTGCCGGATCAAGCAACGTTCGCCTCATAGGGGCATCTGAGATCATGGGCTCATGGACGAGGAAGTCATTCCGATCCTTCGGGTCGAGAACGCTGCTGCGACGGTGAGTTGGTACGCACGCCTGGGCTTCACCAAGCAGTGGGAGCATCGCTTCGAGCCGGGGTTCCCTGCCTTTGTCGAGGTTGCACGTGGCCGAGTGCGGTTGTTCTTGTCGGAGCATCAAGGAGACGCCCGTCCCGATACGTTGGTGTATCTCCGCGTGAGCGACGTCGATGCCGTCGCCGCCGAATTCGGCGTCCCTGTGAAGGACGCTCCGTGGGCACGCGAGATTGAACTTCGCGATCCTGACGGCAACCGCCTGCGAGTGGGCACCCCGACGCAGTGACGCCCGCGGGCAGCGTCCAGCCGCGAGACTGCTGCGGTGGCGGAACGCGTGCGAGTTCGTGAGATCGGTGACGACGAAGGGCAACGACTGCGCGTCTCGTCCGCAGGGGTACCGGGTCGGTAGTCACCTGGCGGCGGGCGCAGATGGTGCTGCTGTCCGCGCAGGGCATGCCGGTGGCGAAGATCGCCGAGGTGTCGTTCACCAGCGCCGACCGGGTCCGGGATGCGATCCACAACTTCAACACCGACGGTTTCGACTCGCTGTACCCGAAGTACGCCGGCGGCCGGCCCAGGACGTTCCCCCCTGCCCCAGCGGCGCGAGATCAAGAAGATCGCGAAGGCTAAACCGGCCGAGCACGACCTGCCGTTCTCAACCTGGAGTCTGACCAAGCTGGCGGAGTTCCTGGTCGCGGAGGGGTGGTCGACGACATCAGCCACAAGGGCCTGCGCATCCTGCTCCGCGAGGAAGGTGTCTCCTTTCAACGGCTGAAGACCTGGAAGACCTCCCGGGATCCGGACCACGCGGTCAAGAAGGCGCGGGTCGAGCACCTCTGCGCGATCGCCGACGGGGAGGTCATACCCGAGGAAGACGAACCCGCCGTCATCTTCTGCATGGACGAGTTCGGCCCCTCAACCTGATGCGCCACCCCGGGAAGCAGTGGTCCGAACGCGGAGGCAAGCACAAGAACCCCGACCGCGAACCACGCCGACGGCGCCGGGCAACCTACAACCGCCACAGCGGGGTACGGCACCTGTTCGCCGCCCTGGACCTGGCCAAGGACAAGCTCTACGGCCACATCAAACCGATCAAGTGACGCACCCAGTTCCTTCAATTCTGCGCTACCTGCGCACCCTCTACGCGCGAGAGGTACGGATCGCGATCGTGGCCGACAACTTCTCCCCGCACCTCACCACGAAGAAGCGCCAGCGCGCCGGGACCTGGTCGGCGGCGAACAACGTCGAGATCGCCTTCACCCCGACGAACTCCTCCTGGCTGAACCGCATCGAAGCCCAGTTCACCGCCCCGCGCTACTTCACCCTCGACGGCACGGACCACGCCACCCACAAGGAACAGGGCAGCATGACCCGCCGCTACATCATCTGGCGAAACCACCACGTCGACGACCAGCGCCCACGCGCCGTCGTCGACAGGGCAAACGTTGCTTGATCTCGTACTCGCCATGGTTCGGCTGATTCTCGAAGCCGACCTAGTGGATTCGGTGCCCGAAGCGGGCGGAGAGCGCCATGAGGTCGGGGTCGCCGAACTCAGCGTGCAGGGCGTGGAATGCGGTGGTCTTGTCGTCGCCGAAGCGCTGTACGTAGGTGGCGTAGGCGGGCGCGGACATGAATTTCGGCGGGTTGGTTTTGCTGTGGAATTTGTCGGCGTACATGACCAGCCGTTCCTCTGCTGTCTCGGCCAGATAGTCGGCCAGCGGCAGCGGCAGCTGCTGGGTGATGACGTCGTGCTTGGACAGTCCGACGCCGGTATGGCACGAGCAGAACCTGCAGACGAATTCCGGGAATCCCTCGGCGCGGAGAATGTTGTGGCCGAGTACTCCGTGGCGGATGTACTGGGAGTTATCCAAGACCCCGTGGGCATCGTAGAGTTGGTAGACGCCGATGTCGTGGAGCAGGCATCCGGCCTGTACGAGGTCCGCGTTCAGGGTTCCCTCGAAGCGGCGCAGAAGGTCCTGGGCGATGCTCCAGACGATCTCGCAATGGGTGTAGACGACCTCGAATGCTTCCCGGGTGGGCGCGTATTTCTGGTGCAGCGCGCGGACTTCGTCAGCACTCGGGATATCCATCAGCGCAGCGTAGCAATCCGTCTTGGGCTTCCCTCTCGAATCCCGCCTAGACAGCGTCTCCCTCCGCACGCAACCAGG
>NZ_JBNJLS010000027.1:0-122479 GCF_050510915.1 Streptomyces odontotermitis
CTCGGTGCCTTTCAGGTTTTCGATCCAGCCTTTCGGCTTTCCCGTTTCCCTTTCCGGCGGATCCGACTTTATCAGAGATTCTGAGTCGGAATTCCCGCCCCGTCCGGGGTGCTCCAGGCACGTGAAGGTGCCGGGTTCCCGTTCAGGCGGAGACGTAAACGTACTGGAGCGGGGCGCCCCGATGCAAATCGAGGCGCCCCGCTCCGGTTCCGCGTCTCCGCGTGGGTCGACCGGCAGGTCGAACCCGCAGGTCAGACCTCCACGACGACCGGGAGGATCATCGGGCGGCGGCGGTAGTTGTCCGAGACCCACTTGCCCAGCGTGCGGCGGATGAGCTGCTGCAGCTGGTGGGGTTCGACGACCGCGTCCTGGGCCGACTTCTCCAGGACGTCCTGGATCTTCGGGATGACCGCGCTGAACGCCGAGTCGTCGATGCCCGAACCCCGGGCCTGGACGTGCGGGCCACCGGTGATCTTGCCCGTGGAGGAGTCCACGACCACGAAGACCGAGATGATGCCCTCGTCCCCGAGGATCTTCCGGTCCTTGAGCGCGGGCTCGCCGACGTCGCCGACGGAGAGCCCGTCCACGTACACGTAACCGGCCTGCACCTTGCCGACGATCTTGGCCTTGCCCTCGACGAGGTCGACGACGACGCCGTCCTCGGCGATCACGATGTGGTCGTGCGGGACGCCGGTGAGGGCGCCGAGCTCGGCGTTGGCGCGCAGGTGGCGCCATTCGCCGTGGACCGGCATCAGGTTCTTGGGCTTGCAGATGTTGTAGAAGTACAGGAGCTCGCCCGCGGACGCGTGGCCCGAGACGTGCACCTTGGCGTTGCCCTTGTGGACGACGTTGGCGCCCCAGCGGGTCAGGCCGTTGATGACCCGGTAGACCGCGTTCTCGTTGCCCGGGATGAGCGACGACGCCAGGATCACCGTGTCGCCCTGGACGATGCGGATCTGGTGGTCGCGGTTGGCCATCCGGGAGAGGGCCGCCATGGGCTCGCCCTGGGAGCCGGTGCAGACCAGGACGATCTCGCTGTCCGGGAGGTCGTCGAGCGTCTTCACGTCGACGATCAGGCCCGCGGGCACCTTCAGATAGCCGAGGTCCCGTGCGATGCCCATGTTGCGGACCATGGAGCGGCCGACGAAGGCGACCCTGCGGCCGTACTCGTGGGCGGCGTCCAGGATCTGCTGGATGCGGTGCACATGGCTGGCGAAGCTCGCGACGATGATGCGCTTCTGGGCGCCGGCGAAGACGCCCCGGATCACGTTCGAGATGTCGCGCTCGGGCGGGACGAAGCCCGGGACCTCGGCGTTCGTCGAGTCCGAGAGGAGGAGGTCGATGCCCTCCTCGCTCAGGCGCGCGAAGGCGTGCAGGTCCGTGAGGCGGCCGTCCATCGGCAGCTGGTCCATCTTGAAGTCACCGGTGGCGACGGCCATGCCCGCGGGGGTGCGGATGGCGACGGCCAGGGCGTCCGGGATGGAGTGGTTGACCGCGACGAACTCGCAGTCGAAGGGGCCCAGCTGCTCGCGGTCGCCCTCGGCGACCTCCAGCGTGTACGGGCGGATCCGGTGCTCCTGGAGCTTCGCCTCGATCAGCGCGAGGGTCAGCTTGGAGCCGATGAGCGGGATGTCCGGCTTCTCGCGGAGGAGGTAGGGGACACCGCCGATGTGGTCCTCGTGCCCATGCGTCAGGACGATGCCCTCGACGTCGTCGAGGCGGTCCCTGATGGACGAGAAGTCCGGCAGGATCAGGTCGATTCCGGGCTGCTCCTCCTCGGGGAAGAGCACTCCGCAGTCGACGATCAGCAGACGGCCCTCGTACTCGAAGACGGTCATGTTGCGGCCGATCTCGCCGAGGCCACCCAGCGGGGTGACGCGCAGGCCGCCCTTGGGGAGCTTCGGCGGAGCGCCGAGTTCAGGATGCGGATGACTCAAAAGACTCTCCTCACCACGCGCGCCACGTACCTCCAGGGCACGTGGCGCGTATGACGTTCGTGCAGTAGCAGTTGTCTGGTGTGCAGGAACGCCCCGGTATGGGGTGTCCTGCGGTGTGCTGTGTATTCAGTTGTGAAGTCTGTGGTTACAGCTGTACCCCGCCGGCGGCGAGATCGATCTTGAGCTGGGCCGTCTCCTCGACGGACAGCTCGACGAGGGGCAGGCGCAGCGGTCCGGCCGAGCGGCCCTGGAGGGCGAGCGCGGCCTTGGTGGTGATCACGCCCTGCGTACGGAACATGCCCGTGAAGACCGGAAGCAGCTTCTGGTGGATCTCGGTCGCCTTCTGCACGTCACCGGTGAGGTGCGCCTCCAGAAGGGCGCGCAGCTCGGGCGTGACGACGTGGCTGACGACGGAGACGAAGCCGACCGCGCCCACGGAGAGCAGCGGCAGGTTGAGCATGTCGTCGCCGGAGTACCAGGCGAGGCCGGAGCGGGAGATGGCCCAGCTGGCGCGGCCGAGGTCGCCCTTGGCGTCCTTGTTGGCGACGATGCGCGGGTGCTCGGCGAGACGGACGATCGTCTCGGTGTTGATCGGGACGCCGCTGCGGCCGGGGATGTCGTAGAGCATGACCGGGAGTTCGGTCGCGTCGGCGATGGCCGAGAAGTGACGGTACAGGCCCTCCTGCGGGGGCTTGTTGTAGTACGGCGTCACCGTGAGCAGGCCGTGTGCGCCGGCCTGTTCGGCGGCGCGGGCCAGCTCGATGCTGTGGCGGGTGTCGTTCGTGCCGACGCCGGCGACGATGTGGGCGCGGTCGCCGACCGCTTCCAGTACAGCCCGTACGAGCTCCGTTTTCTCCGCGTCGCTGGTGGTCGGGGACTCGCCCGTGGTGCCGTTGAGGATCAGGCCGTCGTTGCCTGCGTCCACCAGGTGGGCGGCGAGCCGCTGCGCGCCGTCGAGGTCAAGTGCGCCGTCCGCCGCGAAGGGCGTGACCATGGCGGTGAGGACCCTCCCGAAGGGGGTCTGCGGAGTGGAGGTCGGAGCCATGGGTAACACGCTACTCGCTGCTCATCGCGTGGTCCCCCCTCGGGTGAGGTGAGGAGACGGGACAAAAGTGGAGCCCGGCACTGCCTGCTCGGGGGTTCAAGCAGTGCCGGGTCCGTTTGATCAGGCTAGATGAACTTCTCGAAATGCCGCAATACGGACACTTCGCTCGGCGCATCCGTACATCAGTGCCTCACCGGGCCACCCGTCGGATCTTGCTGCCGGATCTTGTCGAACGCCGCGTGCGTGAGTGGCACGTGCCCGGCCCGCCCCCGCTCCGTCTCCTTGCGGGCGGCGCCCACACCAGGACTCGGCACCGACAAACGGTCGTTCGGTGATCCGCTGCGACATTCTTCGACGAATTTGGCAAAACTGGGCACCCTTTCGGTCATTCGTGCGTCTGTGTAGTTAGACACGATCCGCCCGAGTCCCGTGAGGAGACACGCACCCCATGTTCCGTCGGCGCGAGCCCGTCCCGTTCGCCTTCATCGCCGAAGCCGACAAGTACCGCAGCAATGTCACTCCCCCGCCCCGCGAACGCGCCACGGCAGGCCAGATCGCGGGCCGCACCCTGATCGGCCTCACCGTCGTGGCCGGTCTCGTGGGCTCCCTGCTCTTCGGGATGCCCGCCATGTCCGCCGACCAGTCGCCGGGCCACACCCAGCAGTCCGAAGCTTCCGACGGACGCTGACGCCTGACCCCCTTGGGCCCCCTTGGGTGGTAGGCCGGGGCAGGGATCGATAGCCTCACCGGGCATAGCCCATGCGTGGATTGAGTGAGGATCAGTCGTGCCCCTGCCCTTCCTGACGGCGGACCGCGCTTTTGACGAGACGGCGGCCGATGCCGCGCTGCCGTTCGACGACCGCGACCACTGGCGGCGGCCCTACCGCCCAGGCCCCTGGCGGGTGGGCGCCGCCGCGCTGCTTCTGCTGCTCGCCTCGTTCGTCCTGCTCGCCGCCGTGATCATCGCCTTCGCCGGTGCGCCGCCGGCCGCCCTGATCTGCGTCGGGGCGGCCGCCGCCGTCATCGCGAGCGCGCTGCGCATGCTGCGGATGGGCACGTGGGTGAGCGCCCACGGGCTGCGTCGCGTCGGCTTCTTGAGCACGCAGACGGTGCCCTGGGCGCAGGTCGTCGCGGTGCGTACGACGCAGCAGCCGGTGCGCTGGCTCGGCCTTCCGCGCACCGTGCAGGGGCAGGCCCTCGTCCTCGTACGACGGGACCGGGCCGGCGATGAGCTGCCGCCGCTGCTCACCGACCGCAATGCCGACTTCCTGGCCCGCTACGAAGCCTTCGACCGGGCGGCCGACTCCATCGAGGTGTGGGCCGACGAGTACCGGCGTACCGCCTGAGCCCTGAGCCTCAGGCGTTGACCGGCTTGCCGTCGTGCAGGGCGATCGCCCGCTGCATGGCCTTTCGCGCGCGCGGGGTGTCCCGGGCGTCGTGGTAGGCGACGGCGAGGCGGAACCAGGAGCGCCAGTCGTCCGGGGCGTCCTCCGTCTCGGCCTTGCGCTTGGCGAAGACCTCGTCGGCGGAGTCGCGGTCGATGCGGCCGCCGGGGGTGCGCTTCAACTCGTCGACGGGCAGGCCGCCTTCGGCGTCGAGCTCGGCGGCGAGGCGGTTGGCGCTCTTGACGAACTGGGTGTTCTTCCAGAGGAACCAGACGCCGATGACCGGCAGGATCAGCACCGCGACGCCGAAGGTGACGGTGAGCGCGGTGCCGTGCTGTATCAGGAGCACGCCGCGGCTGCCGACCAGGACGAAGTAGACGACCAGGACGGCAGCCGTGACGGCGTAAGTGATCTTCGCGCGCATGCGGTCCGGCCTCAGCCCAGGTCCAGGAAGTGTTCCAGGCCGAAGGTGAGGCCAGGGGTGGTCACCACGCGGCGGGCGCCGAGCAGGATGCCCGGCATGAAGCTGCTGTGGTGGAGGGAGTCGTGCCGGATGGTCAGCGTCTCGCCCTCGCCGCCGAGCAGGACCTCCTGGTGGGCCAGGAGGCCGCGCAGGCGCACGGAGTGGACGGGGACGCCGTCGACGTCCGCGCCGCGGGCGCCGTCCAGGGCGGTCGCCGTGGCGTCGGGCTGCGGGGCGCTGCCCGCCTCGGCACGGGCCGCGGCGATCAGCTGGGCGGTGCGGGTGGCCGTGCCGCTGGGGGCGTCGGCCTTGTTCGGGTGGTGCAGCTCGACGACCTCGACGGACTCGAAGTAGGGCGCCGCGATCTGTGCGAACTTCATGGTCAGGACGGCACCGATGGAGAAGTTGGGCGCGATGAGCACACCCGTCTTCGGGGAGGCGGCGAGCCAGGTGTTCAGCTGCGCGAGGCGGTCGTCCGTCCAGCCCGTCGTGCCGACGACGGCGTGGATGCCGTGGCCCACGCAGTAGTCGAGATTGGCCATCACCGAGTCCGGAGTGGTCAGTTCGACCGCGACCTGGGCGCCGGTGTCCGCGAGGGACTCCAGCTTGTCGCCCCGGCCGAGCGCGGCCACCAGCTCCATGTCGTCGGCGGCCTCGACGGCCCGCACCGCCTCGGAGCCGATCCGGCCCTTGGCGCCGATGACCGCCACGCGCAGCTTGCTCATCTACCTGATTCCTTAAGGGAGTACGGGAGTTAGGAGACCGCGTCCTGGAGGCGGGCGGCCTGCTTGTCCTTGATCGGGCCGATCGCCGAGAGCGACGGGCGCTGTCCCAGGATGTCGCGCGCGACCTCGCGCACCTCGTCCGGGGTGACCGCCGAGATCTTCGCCAGCATGTCGTCGACCGACATCTGCTCGCCCCAGCACAGCTCGCTCTTGCCGATGCGGTTCATCAGGGCGCCGGTGTCCTCCAGGCCGAGGACCGTGGAGCCCGCGAGCTGGCCGATGGCGCGGCCGATCTCGTCGTCCGACAGGCCGTGCTCGGCGACGTGGTCGAGCTCGTCCCGGCAGATCTTCAGGACGTCGTCCACCTGACTCGGGCGGCAGCCCGCGTACACCCCGAAGAGGCCGCAGTCGGCGAAGCCCGAGGTGTACGAGTACACGCTGTACGCGAGGCCCCGCTTCTCCCGGACCTCCTGGAAGAGCCGGGACGACATGCCGCCGCCCAGCGCGGTGTTGAGGACGCCGAGGGCCCAGCGGCGGTCGTCCGTGCGGGCCAGGCCGGGCATGCCGAGTATCACGTGGGCCTGCTCGGTCTTGCGGTTGACGACCTCGACGCGGCCCGCGGTGCGGATGGCCCGGGAGCCCTGGCGCGGGATGATCGGGGTCGCCGCGCCGCCCCGGAACGCGCCCGCCTTGTCGAAGGCGGCGCGGACCTGGCGTACGACCTTGTTGTGGTCCACGTTGCCCGCGGCCGCGACGACCAGGTGGGTCGGGTCGTAGTGCTTCTTGTAGAAGCGGCGGATGCGGTCGGCGGTCAGGGCGTTGATCGTGTCGACGGTGCCGAGGACGGGGCGGCCGAGGGGGGTGTCGCCGAGCATCGTGTGCGCGAACAGGTCGTGCACGCAGTCGCCCGGGTCGTCCTCCGTCATCGCGATCTCTTCGAGGATGACGCCGCGCTCGGCGTCCACGTCCTCCTGCTCGATGAGCGAGCCGGTCAGCATGTCGCAGACGACGTCGATCGCGAGGGGGAGGTCGGTGTCGAGCACGCGCGCGTAGTAGCACGTGTACTCCTTCGCCGTGAAGGCGTTCATCTCGCCGCCGACCGCGTCGATGGCGGAGGAGATGTCGAGGGCGGTGCGCTTGCGGGTGCCCTTGAAGAGGAGGTGCTCCAGGTAGTGCGTCGCACCGTTCAGGGACGGCGTCTCGTCGCGGGAGCCCACGTGGGCCCAGATGCCGAAGGTCGCCGAGCGGACGGAGGGCAGGGTCTCGGTGACGATGCGCAGGCCCCCGGGGAGGGTGGTCTTGCGGACCGTACCGATGCCGTCCTTGCCCTTGATGAGGGTTTGGGTACGGGCGACGGCCCGCGCCTCCGAGGAGGTGCGGGCCGTCGTCGTGGTGCTACGCGACGTCACTTGTCGGTGTCGTCCTTCTTGTCGTCGCCCTCTTCACCCTCGATGACGGGGATGAGGGAGAGCTTGCCGCGGGAGTCGATCTCGGCGATCTCGACCTGGACCTTCTGGCCCACGCCGAGGACGTCCTCGACGTTCTCCACGCGCTTGCCGCCGGCGAGCTTGCGGATCTGCGAGATGTGCAGCAGGCCGTCCTTGCCCGGGAGCAGCGAGACGAACGCGCCGAAGGTGGTCGTCTTGACGACCGTGCCCAGGTAGCGCTCGCCGACCTCCGGCATGGTCGGGTTGGCGATGCCGTTGATCGTGGCGCGGGCGGCCTCGGCGGCCGGGCCGTCGGCGGCACCGATGTAGATGGTGCCGTCGTCCTCGATCGTGATGTCGGCGCCGGTGTCCTCCTGGATCTGGTTGATCATCTTGCCCTTGGGGCCGATGACCTCACCGATCTTGTCCACCGGGATCTTGACGGTGATGATCCGCGGGGCGTTCGGGGACATCTCGTCCGGAACGTCGATCGCCTCGTTCATCACGTCGAGGATGTGCAGACGCGCGTCGCGGGCCTGCTTCAGCGCGGCGGCCAGGACCGAGGCGGGGATTCCGTCGAGCTTGGTGTCGAGCTGGAGCGCGGTCACGAACTGCTTCGTGCCGGCGACCTTGAAGTCCATGTCGCCGAAGGCGTCCTCCGCACCGAGGATGTCGGTGAGGGTGACGTAGTGCGTCTCGCCGTCGATCTCCTGGGAGATCAGACCCATGGCGATACCGGCGACGGCGGCCTTCAGGGGCACACCGGCGTTCAGCAGCGACATGGTGGAGGCGCAGACGGAGCCCATGGACGTCGAGCCGTTGGAGCCGAGGGCCTCGGACACCTGACGGATCGCGTAGGGGAACTCCTCGCGCGTCGGCAGCACCGGCACGAGCGCGCGCTCGGCGAGGGCGCCGTGGCCGATCTCGCGGCGCTTCGGGGAACCGACGCGGCCGGTCTCGCCGGTGGAGTACGGCGGGAAGTTGTAGTTGTGCATGTAGCGCTTGCGCGTCACCGGGGAGAGGGTGTCGAGCTGCTGCTCCATGCGCAGCATGTTCAGCGTGGTGACGCCCAGGATCTGGGTCTCGCCACGCTCGAACAGGGCGGAGCCGTGCACGCGCGGGATGGCCTCGACCTCGGCGGCGAGCGTACGGATGTCCGTGACGCCGCGGCCGTCGATGCGCTTCTTCTCCTTGATGACGCGCTCACGGACCAGGGTCTTGGTCAGCGAGCGGTACGCGGCGGAGATCTCCTTCTCGCGGCCCTCGAACTCCGGGAGGAGCTTCTCGCCGGCCAGCGCCTTGACGCGGTCCAGCTCGGTCTCGCGCTCCTGCTTGCCGGCGATGGTGAGCGCCTGGGCCAGCTCGGGGCGGACGGCGGCGGTGAGGGCCTCCAGGACGTCGTCCTCGTAGTCGAGGAAGATCGGGAACTCGCCGGTGGGCTTGGCGGCCTTGGCGGCGAGGTCCGACTGCGCCTTGCACAGGACCTTGATGAAGGGCTTCGCGGCCTCGAGACCGGCGGCCACGACCTCCTCGGTCGGCGCCTCGGCGCCGCCCTTGACGAGCTCGATGGTCTTCTCGGTGGCCTCGGCCTCGACCATCATGATCGCGACGTCGCCGTCCTCCAGGACGCGACCGGCGACGACCATGTCGAAGACGGCGTCCTCGAGCTCGGTGTGCGTCGGGAAGGCGACCCACTGGCCCTTGATCAGCGCGACACGCGTGCCGCCGATCGGGCCGGAGAACGGGAGGCCGGCCAGCTGCGTGGAGCAGGAGGCGGCGTTGATCGCGACCACGTCGTACAGGTGGTCGGGGTTGAGAGCCATGATCGTCTCGACGACCTGGATCTCGTTGCGCAGGCCCTTCTTGAAGGAAGGACGCAGCGGGCGGTCGATCAGGCGGCAGGTCAGGATCGCGTCCTCGGAGGGGCGACCCTCACGGCGGAAGAACGAACCGGGGATCTTGCCGGCGGCGTACTGCCGCTCCTCGACGTCCACCGTGAGCGGGAAGAAGTCGAGCTGGTCCTTGGGCTTCTTCGAAGCGGTGGTGGCCGACAGCACCATGGTGTCGTCGTCCAGGTAGGCCACGGCGGAGCCGGCGGCCTGACGGGCCAGGCGGCCCGTCTCGAAGCGGATGGTGCGGGTGCCGAAGGTGCCGTTGTCGATGACGGCCTCGGCGTAGTGGGTCTCGTTCTCCACTAGCGTTCTCTCCTCGTCTTCGTCCCGGCGCCCGTGTGGCGCGGGACGGTGGTGGAGGAGCACTGCCTGCTGGTGCGGACCGGTCTTCGATCGAAGCACCCGGGTGCCGGGGCCGCGCTGCGGCTGCCGACTGGCCCGGGGGCCACTACCGAGGACCGGTGGCGTCGAGGCTTGCTCCTCCGCGTTCGGTATGACGTTGTCACGTCGGGGGTGTGGGGGCGATACGGATGTGTCGACGGACGTCGAACCGAGATCGACCCGACACCGACGGCATCAGCACGTTCCGTACACCCTCACGTGCGTAGCGTCTCCAGACTACAAAGGCCCGGTGACACTGCGCACGTACAGCAAAGGGAGCGGCCCCCTTCGAGTGCTTCGAGTGGGAACCGCTCCCTTCACCGGCGTCTTACTTGGCGCCCGCCGCACCGCGGCGGATGCCCAGGCGGTCGACCAGCGCACGGAAGCGCTGGATGTCCTTCTTCGCCAGGTACTGCAGCAGGCGACGGCGCTGACCGACCAGGATCAGCAGACCACGACGGGAGTGGTGGTCGTGCTTGTGGGTCTTGAGGTGCTCGGTCAGGTCCGAGATGCGGCGGGAAAGCAGCGCGACCTGGACCTCGGGGGAGCCGGTGTCGCCCTCCTTGGTGCCGAACTCGGTCATGATCTGCTTCTTCGTAGCGGCGTCGAGCGACACGCGTACTCCTCGTAGTCTTTGTTCGTAGGCCCTGGGGGCTTCTACGTCGCCATCGAGTGCCCCTGGTCTCTGTCTCAGGGGAGCTTCCGTAACTCGGGAGGCGGGGTCCGCTGGGCCCACGCTGAAAAGAACCGCCCTCAGGTCCCTTGCGGGGTGCCGGGGGTGCGTAGACATGCGGCCGTTGTTCAGGGTACCAGTGCCGACGAGCGGCCCCGCCCAGACCCCTGGTCCCCTTCTAGCTGGTCAGGGAGCGGACCTCCGCGTACACATCGAACACGGCGAGGGCCAGCGGTACCAGCGCCAGGAGCACGAATCCCTCCGCGATCTCCAGGAAACGGCCCCAGAACGGGGTCACACCCCGGCGCGGCACGACCAGCCCGATCAGCGTGACCAGGCTCGCCGCGGCCCCGATCGCCGCGGCGAGCCAGACCGTGCGGACGTCCAGCTCCGACGCGTCACTCAGGTGGGACGGATTCAGGCAGAGCCCCAGGCCGAGCAGGACGAGGGTGAGCAGGCCCGCCGTCAGGACGGAGCCGACCTGCGCGGTGTACCGGAACAGCTGGGCGCGCGTCAGCATCGCCACCCCGGTGGCGAGGGCGAGCAGCTGTGCCCAGGCGTCGTCGGAGAATCCGAGCACGGCGGCCGCTCCGACGGACACGAGGGCGCAGCCGCCCACGAGGCCGACCAGGAGCTCGTGGCCACGACGGGCCTGGGCCGCGATGCGCTCGGCGTCGACCGGCTCGTGCGGGACCGGGTCGGCGCCGTAGTCGCGGCGTGAGCCGTTGGGCGGTTCGAAGCCGATGGGCAGGCGGGCGAAGCGGAGGGAGAGGCCGGGCAGGAAGGCGAGGGCTCCCACCGCGAAGGGGGCGCACAGCGCGGCGGTCTCCGTCGGCCTCAGTTCCACGAGGGTCGCCAGGAACATCGCGATCAGGCCCACCGCGGAGGCGAAGACAACAGCGACGAAGGGGCCGTCGCCGTGCGGTGCCGCGAGTGTGAGGATCACCGAGGCGATGAGCAGGGCGGCGCACGCCAGCAGCACCTGCAGTCTGCCGATGCCCTGACCGTCGGCGAGGGGCAGCAGGCCCGAACCCGCCACCGCCACGTTCGGCAGGGCGCCGAGGCCGAGCGCGACGGCCGAGGACCGGTCGTCGTAGATCCGCGCCCGTACCGCCGCGAGGCCCACCATGAGCAGGCCGACGGCGCCGGCGATGATGCCCGGCAGGCCGTGCATGTCGTGGCCGACGCCCGCGGTCCAGGCCACAGCGGCGATCAGCATGGGCAGGACGGCTCCGCCGATGAGACCTGCGACGCGGGTCAGTTCGTCGTTCCACAGGGTGCGGTCGCGGGTGACCGCGGAGGCCACGGCCTCGGACACGTCGTCGACGACGGCCGGCGGGAGCGACTCCGAGAACGGGCGCAGCGTCAGCAGTTCACCGTCCAGGATGCGCTGTGCGGCGAAGCTGCGGGCGCCGTCGAGCACGGCGCCGTCACGGCGTACGAGGTGGTAGCCGACCGGGGCGCCCTCGGCCGGGCTCTGCTGGGACAACCGCAGGATCTCCGGATAGAGGTCGGCCAGCGGAACGTCGTCGGGGAGGGCGACATCGATACGGCTGTCGGGAGCCACGATGGTGACCCTGCAGAAGCCGAGGCCCGCGCCGGCGCCGGAGGGAGTTCCCGGCCCCGTACCACTAGGCCCGGTGGGCGTTCTCGTTGCTGCCGTACTCACCCGCTGATCCCCCTCGTTCCCGTAATGCTTGCCTCATGGGCCGAAATTCCATGAGACTTGCCATGCCATGGTCATCAAGTATCGATTGGTGAGCGGCAATTGTGCCGGGTGGCAAACACTGTCGCATCCAATGGCTGGTTTCTTGCGCTCTGTTCGCGCACTCCGGACCTTCGCCCTGGCTGCGGCAGGGTACCGCCTGGCCTCGTCCGCGCGGTCAGTAGCATTGCGAACGCAACATCAATATCACGCACGCAATGCAGTAACTCTTCGGTCTGGCAAGGGAATTGGTGAGTAGTGAGCCAAATCATCGTGAAGCGCCCGCCACGGGCGTTGCCGTCCGAGGTGCCCACAAACGAGATAGTCCTGCAATCTCCGCCCGAACTGCCGCGCGGGCAGCAGGAGGGCGCCATGATGCAGCTCCTCCCCATGCTCGGCATGGGTGGTTCCGTGGTGTTCTTCTTCATGCCGAGCGCGTATCCCTTCATGAAGATCATGGGCATGGTGATGGTCGCGTCGACGGTCGCCATGGCCGTCGCGATGCTGGTGCGCTACCGGCGCGGCACCCAGGGGCAGTTGGCCGACATGCGTCGCGACTACCTCCGCTACCTGGGGCAGACACGCCGCTCCGCCGTCGTCGCCGCTCGGTCGCAACGTGACGCCCAGTACTACCTGCACCCCTCCCCCGAGCAACTGTGGGCGCTGGTCGCGGAGGGCAGCCGGGTGTGGGAGCGCCGGGTGGGTGACGCGGACTTCGGGCAGGTGCGCATCGGCCTTGGCCCGCAGGCCCTGGCCACTCCGCTGGTCGCGCCGGAGACCGCCCCGGTGGACGAGCTGGAGCCGCTGACCGCGGGGGCGATGCAGCGGTTCCTCGCCACGCACAGCACGGTGGAGGGACTGCCCATGGCGGTCTCGCTCCGCGCCTTCTACCACGTGACGGTCAGCGGCCGGCTCGAGACCGTTCGCGCCACCACGCGCGCGCTGGTCGCCGGTCTCGCCTCGCTGCACTCCCCCCAGGACCTGCTGGTCGCGGTGGTGGCGGGGCAGGAGGCCGCGCCGCACTGGGAGTGGGCGAAGTGGCTGCCGCACTGCCAGCTGACCGGGACCGCGGACGGGGCGGGTACGCGTCGGCTGATCAGCGGTGACGCGGCGGAGCTCGACGACCTGCTCGCTCCTCGGCTCACCGGGCGCCCCCGCTTCCACCCGAGCGGCACTCCCATCGCGGACGAGCCGCACATCGTCGTCGTCCTCGACGGCCGGACGCTGCCGCCGACCTCGGCCCTCGCCACGAGCGAGGGGCTCCAGGGCGTCACGGTCATCGAGGTCGTACCGGGAGAGCCGGCGGCCGTCCGCGGCGGCCTCTCCGTCTCCGTGACCCCCGAGTCGCTGCGGCTCGAGTCCGGTCATGGGCTCGTCTACGAGGGCACTCCCGACACCCTCTCCTACGAAGCGGCCGAGGCCCTGGCACGGCAACTGGCGCCGCTGCGCATGGCGTCGGGCGGCGACGACGGCGAACCCCTGCTGGCGAATCTGGACTTCACCGACCTGCTCGGGCTCGGGGACGCGTCCTCCGTGGACACCGCCCGCACCTGGCGCTCCCGCACGCTGGCCGAACGGCTGCGCGTGCCCATCGGCGTGGGCGAGGACGGCCGCCCCGTGATGCTCGACCTCAAGGAAGCGGCCCAGGAAGGCATGGGTCCGCACGGGCTGTGTGTCGGCGCGACGGGCTCCGGCAAGTCGGAGCTCCTGCGTACCCTGGTGCTCGGACTCGCCGTCACGCACTCCTCCGAGACGCTGAACTTCGTCCTCGCGGACTTCAAGGGCGGCGCGACGTTCGCGGGCATGTCCCAGATGCCACATGTGGCCGCCGTCATCACCAACCTCGCGGACGACCTGACGATGGTCGACCGCATGGGCGACTCCATCCGCGGCGAACTCAACCGCCGTCAGGAACTGCTGCGTGACGCCGGCAACTACGCCAATATCCACGACTACGAGAAGGCGCGCGCGGCCGGAGCCCCACTGCAGCCCATTCCCTCCCTGGTTCTCGTCATCGACGAATTCAGCGAACTCCTCACGGCCAAGCCCGACTTCATCGAGATGTTCGTGCAGATCGGTCGTATCGGCCGCTCGCTCGGCGTGCATCTTCTGCTGGCTTCGCAGCGTCTTGAGGAAGGGCGGCTGCGCGGCCTGGAGACGTACCTCTCGTACCGCATCGGTCTGCGGACGTTCTCCGCGTCCGAGTCGCGTGCCGCGCTCGGTGTCCCTGATGCGTACCACTTGCCGAATGTCCCGGGCTCCGGCTATCTGAAGTTCGGCACGGACGAAATGGTGCGTTTCAAAGCCGCGTACGTTTCGGGGGTCTACCGCTCCGGTTCCGAGCGGGCCGCCACGCCGGGCGGGCCGCTGCCGGTGGAGCGCCGTCCCGTGCTGTTCACCGCGGCGCAGGTGCCGGTGCGCTTCACCGCGTCCCCCGTGCCCGACCCGCGCGCGTCGTCCGCACCGGACACGGACGACGCCCTGGCCGACACCGTGCTGGACGTGGTCGTACGCCGGCTGGAGGCGCAGGGCCCGGCGGCTCACCAGGTGTGGCTGCCCCCGTTGGAGAGCCCGCCGTCACTCGACGCGCTCCTGCCGGGGCTCGCGTACGTGGCCGAGCGCGGACTGACGCAGCCCGGATACGAGGGGGCGGGACGGCTCGTCGTGCCGCTCGGCCTCGTCGACAAGCCGTACGAGCAGCGGCGCGACCCCCTGTGGTGCGATTTCTCCGGGGCAGCCGGGCACATGCAGATCCTGGGCGGCCCGCAGTCGGGCAAGTCGACGTTGATCCGCTCCTTGATGGCTTCCTTCGCCCTCACCCACACTCCCACCGAAGTCCAGCTGTACGGACTCGACTTCGGCGGTGGGGGCATGGTGTCCGTCGCCGGACTCCCGCACGTCGGCGGGGTCGCCTCGCGCCTCGACCCCGAGCGGGTGCGGCGCACGGTGGCCGAGGTCTACGGAGTGCTGACCCGGCGCGAGGAATACTTCAGGACCGCCGGCATCGCGTCCATGGCCGACTTCCGGGCACGCCGGGCGCGCGGCGACATCTCCGTGACCGACCAGCCGTGGGGCGATGTCTTCCTCCTGATCGACGGCTGGGGCAACTTCCGTACGGATTACGAGGGGTTGGAGCCCGCGGTCCAGGACATCGCGGCACGAGGGCTCGGTTACGGGATCCATCTCGTGCTGACGGCGTCACGGTCCATGGAGGTGCGCGCCAACCTCAAGGACCACCTCATGAACCGCCTCGAGCTGCGCCTGGGCGACACCATGGACTCCGAGTTCGACCGCAAGGTCGCCGCGAACGTCCCCGCGGGGGTGCCCGGCAGGGGCCAGACGCCGGGGAAGCAGCACTTCATGGCAGCCGTACCGCGGATCGACGGGTTGTCCTCGGACACCGACCTGGCCGATGCGACCGCTGCACTCGCTGTCGAGGTCACCCGGCACTGGAGTGCGCAGAAGGCTCCCGAAGTACGTCTGCTGCCCAGGGAGCTGCCCGCGGATCACCTTCCCCCCGGGCACCTGTTCCCGGACCGGGGCGTGGCCTTCGGCCTCGACGAGACCAACCTCGAGCCGGTCTTCGTCGACTTCGAACAGGACCCGTTCTTCCTGGTCTTCGGCGAGAGCGAATCGGGCAAGTCGAACCTGCTGCGCCTGCTGATCGAACAGCTGACGCGACGGTACTCCGGCGACGTCTGCAAGCTGTTCGTCATCGACAACCGCCGCTCGCTCCTGGACGTGACCCCGCCCTCGCATCTCGCGGAGTACGTCCCCATGTCCAACGCCATGGACCACCACGTGGACGCCCTGGTCAACCTGATGCAGCGCCGCACGCCGACAGCCGACGTCACCGCACAGCAGCTGCGTGACCGGAGCTGGTGGCAGGGCCCGACGGTGTACGTCGTCGTGGACGACTACGACCTGGTCTCGACGGCGAGCGGCAACCCGCTCGGCAGGCTCACCGAACTGCTCCCGTTCGCCCGGGACGTGGGGGTCCGCTTCATCATCGCGCGCTCGTCGGCGGGTGCGGGGCGGGCGGCGTACGAACCGTTCATGCAGCGGATGACGGAGCTCGGCGCCCAGGGACTCGTACTCGCGGGAGACCCCGGTGAGGGAGACGTCCTGGGCGGGGTGCGGCCGCGGCCGATGCCCACCGGGCGGGGGGTCTTTGTCTCGCGGAGGCGGGGGAAGCCCTTGGTGCAGACGGGGTTGATGCGGGTGGTGGAGCGCTGAGGGGGCGTACGTGATGACCGATGGGGATGAGGACGGGCCTGTCGAGGGGCTCGCGCGCCGCTCGTCGCGGGGTGCGATCGGCCCATGCCTCCTCAGACGAAGCCGCCTTGCTGCGGTTCGCGACTGTCTGACATCGGCCGGCACGTCACCCGTCGGTACCGGACCTAAGTCTCCTCCACGCCCGTGACCGCACAAGTAGGCTGACCCCACAGACAGTTAGCACGTCGGGAAGGGCACCGCACCATGGCCGAGGCAGAGGGCAAGGGCGTCGAGACGTCGCTGGGCGAGGACGTCAAGGCACGCAAGGAGCGGGAGAAGAACGAGCTCTACGCCCTCGACATCTCCGACGTCGAGTGGCACAGCGCTCCGGGCACCGAGGCCCACGAGGAGCGGGTCGAGATCGCGTATCTGCCGGAGGGCGCCGTGGCGATGCGGTCGTCGCTCGAGCCGGAGACGGTGCTGCGGTACACGGCGGCGGAGTGGGAGGCGTTCGTACTGGGGGCGCGGGACGGGGAGTTCGACCTGGAGCCGGCGCCGCACAATGGCGGGATGGCGGTGGAGTAGGGCGCCCGGAGCCGGCGAGGGCCCGGCTGCCGCCTAGTCGTTCGTGCTCTGACGCTTACTCGCCCAGATACACAGAGCCACGACCGCGAGGGCCAGGAGCAGGATCCAGAACCAGGTGGGCACGGCGCCGCCCCCGCCACCGGTTCCGCCGGAGTGGTAGTGGTGGTATCCGCCGCCTCGGCGGCCGCCGGTGGCGAGTACGTGTGCGTGGTGGAGGTCCATGGGCGGGACTCTAGGGCGCATCCGGCTGTCATGGGCACGTCGTCACGAAGGTGTGACAGGGGTGTGGCTTCGTGCGATGAGTCCAGGGGCCCGCGCGCGAACGACGACGTCGGGGTGGACATCTCCCGCGCATGTCCACCCCGAGCGTCGTTCTGTAACGCCTTGGCTCACAGGAAGTAGCTGGCGCCCTTCAGGTCGCCACCCCTGTAGTCACCGCCTGCCTGACTGACCTTCTGCCCGATCTCCTGGAGAGCCCGGTGGATGGCGGAGACGTGCTCGTCCCACTCCTTCTGCTTCGCGAGGTACGCCGTGTGCGCCTCGCCCTCCCAGCCCTCGGCAACCTTGGCCACGGCCCGCTTGATGTCCGCGAGAGTTGCCTCCAACTCCCTCGCCTGAAGGCCGAGTTCGGTGGTGATGGCGTCAAGGCCGCCGTACTTGACGGCAAGCCCTTCGAGGTGAACGTTCGCCATGCTTGTTTCCTCTCCCAAGTGTGGTGGCCGGACCGTGAAAGTCCGGCGCAGGGCACTGCTCAGTAGCTGCTGATGGCCGAGTGCTTGCCGCCGTACTGCACGTCGATGCCCTGAACGGTGGCGCGGATCTGGTCCTCAAGGCCGTCCGTCAGCTTCTCGTTGCCCTGGATGCCTTCCAGGAAGTCCACGAGGAGATTCCCGATCACTCGCATGTGCTGGTTGATCTCGGTCTGCTTCGCGTCGAAGGCGTGCGCACCGATCCCCTGCCAGTTGCCCTCCATCATGTCGAGAGTTCCCTGGAGGCGCTTGAGCTGCTTCTGGACCGAGTCGTACTTGCCCACGATCTCGTTCTTCAGGAGCCTGACTTGTTCGTTGTTTAGCTTCCGGCCGTCTGCCATGGCTGGGGTCCCTTCGGTTCTCTTCGTGAGCCGTTGTCGAGGCGTACGGGGGTGGCGTCGGCGAGGACGGGGCGGCGCCGAGGCGTGTCGGCATGGAGGTGGAGGGCCGAGGTACAGACCGGCGAAGCGGCTGTGCGAGGCACGCCGAAGTCCCCTGACAATGCAGGGGTTCGCGCCCGGAACCTTCCCGGCGTTTCCCGCCCACGTCTCACGTCAGCACCTGATGACGGCACCGCTCCCCCGTGCCTGCCCGCAGGAAGCATGAAGCTCCCTTCCCCGTGTCTCAGCGGCTCAAGACCACCCGCGTCCGTACCAGTCGGTGGACTGCCTGAGTGACTGCTATCCGCTGCGCTGTCACTGTAGTCACACTCAGCGCGACGGCCAACATTAGTTTGCAGGTGGGTAGTTGGAAACCAGTCACTCACAGCAGGTAGCACTGGCACCCATACGCGACCACAAGGCGCAACTTGCCCTTTTGTCGACGCATGACCGGCCAACTTCCCGGGTTCGCGGGTTCGCGGGTTCGCGGGTTCGCGGGTTCGCGGGTTCGCGGGGAATGCTCCCTGAAGTCCACGAGGCCGTCCGGCTATCAACACACACGCAGAAAAACCAGGTTGAGCTCGGAATGCGCGAGGGAGGTCCTGCAAGACCTTGCCATATATCCGCTCGTGGCACCGCCACCATCAACTCACCCCTCGCCTCCTCCGCGCATCCCGCACAGCCACCCCCACCCCGGCCAGTCCCCCCACCGCAACCACAACGCCCACCACCACATACGTGGCCAGCCGAGCGTTGCGCTCGCTCGCCGTCTCCCCCAAGTGGAGTTCAGCCGGAACAGGTGCCGCTGCCCGCCGTACGCCCTCATCGGCCACCGGGTGCTCCACGGGGTGGTCGTCCTCCGTCAGGGCCCGCACCGGGTCCACCACTCCCCAGCCGACCAGACGGTCGTGGCCGGCGACGGAGCGTTCCGCCGTCTGCTCGATCTGCGCGACGATCTGTTGGCTCGTCCAGTTGCCGTGCTTGGCCTTGATGAGGGCGGCGACCGCGGCGGCGTACGGGGCGGAGAAGCTCGTTCCGTTGTCGGGGCAGTGGCCGCCCTTGGGGACCGTGGAAACCATGTCGACTCCGGGCGCCGCCACGTCCACGAACCGGCCGGACTGGGAGAAGGGGGCGCGTTCGTTGTTGCGGTCCGAGGCCGCGACCGCCAGGACGCCCTCATAGGAAGCCGGGTAGGTGTCCTTGCTGTTGCCGTCCAGGCCGTCGTTGCCCGCGGAGGCGACCACCACCCTGCCCTTGTCCAGGGCACGTTTCACGGCCTGCTGGAGCTTCAGGGTGGGTCGGACGGCGTTGGACGTGTCCTGGGAGATGTTGATGACCCCCGCTCCCGCCTCGACCGCGTAGTCGATGGCTCTGGCGAGCGACTCCGCTGTGCCATGGCCCTCCGCGTCGTTCTGGTCGATGGGGATGATCGTCGCGTCCGGGGCCAGGCCGACGAAGCCCGTTCCCTTCAAGGGGCGCGCCGCGATGATGCCGGCCACGCGCGTGCCGTGGCCCACCTCGTCGGTGGTGCCGTTTCTCGCGCCGCGCGACTTCGGATTCTTGTTCTCGTCCTTGAGCTTCTCGGGGAGGAGATTGACCCCCTTCGAAGTGTCCACCGCGTGCGTGAGTTGGGGGTTCTTGATGTCGACCCCCGTGTCGATGACCGCGACCTTCACGCCCTTCCCCGTGGACTGGCGCCACAGTTCGTCGAGGAGCACACGTTGCAGGGACCAAGGGCGGCCTTCGTACTTCTTCGTTCCGAAGGTGCACTGGTCGGTGGCGGAGGCGGACGGTGCCGCCGAGGCCGTCGGCGCCGCTGTGCAGGTGGCGGCGAGGGCCGCGGTGAGGACCGCGGCCGCGCAGTGCCATGAGCGCGCGTATCGCATGATCAGCAACTCCCCCTAGGAGCCCTGCGGCTGGCGCGCCGCCGCCGTCGACAGGCGTGGCCCCGTAGGCAGGAACTTCGACCACGTGGCAGGGATGAAGGTGAGCTTCGTGTCGCCGTATCCGAGACGGACCTGTGCCTGCCGGGCTTCCTGTTCCGCCTGCTTGCGCTTGCGCTCCTTGACGGAGGTGCCGATTCCGGCGTCATCCGTGGCGCTGTCGCCGTTGGACTGCATCGCGTACCGCAGACCGGTGTCCGTGGTGAGGAAGAGACCTCCCGAGCCGGTGTCCGAGCCCTGGAACTGGCGGTAGAGCTGGCCGGAGCCCGGAGTCACGTAGGCACTCGACGAGCCGGCGGGCAGGGTGGCGGGGAAGTCGGTGCCCGCCCACGTGCTCTGCACCGTCTTACCGTCTTTGTCGACATCGCGCAGAACGTTGCAGACGGTGCTCCGGGTGCGGGACGTGGGGTCTTGGCCGTTGACCACATGCGGCCGGCTGGTCGGCCAAGTGCTGTTCGCCGGGAACTCCTTGTTGTCGCGATCGGGGGTGAACGAGCCCGCGCGGGCCGGCTGGGCCCGGGAGCCCTGACCGGGAACGCCTGCGCTGCTGTTCAGAAGGAGGTACGCGGTGAAGTCGGACACCGGGGCGACCCGTCCGGGGAGGACCACGTAGTGCTGTGTCTTGGCCCCGTCGTCGGCCTTCAGGACCATCCCCACCTTGTCGAACTGCCTGATCTCGGGGCCGAGGCCGGCATGGGCCGCGGTGCCCGGCCTCGCGCCCAGGTCCGGGAAGGTGATCGGATCCTTCTTGCTCAGAGTGTCGATCCAGTCCCGAGAGACCCGCTGGGGTTTGTTCCCCTTTCCAGCGATGATGCGCTGCAGCACCTCGCGGTCCTTGGAAGACTCCCCTTTCGCCGAAATGTCATACGCCCTGCCCTCGGCGTCCACGACGTAGCGCGTCTTGTCCGGAGCGATGACATCCAGCAGTTCGCCACCGCGCAGGCGCTCGCGCCCCTCGGTCCGGTTCTGGTCCCGTTCAGCCAGGACGAACGCCGCCTTCTGAATGGCACGTCCGCCTTGACCAGGACGCTCACACACCGCCCAGCGCTTGGCGGCCCCCGCCTCCGAAGGTGAGGGAAGACGGTCGGGTGCGTAGGGAATTCCGATGGTGGCGCCGTGCGGGATCTTGCCCTTGTCCAGTACGGACTCGTCGACCGTGACGACTTCGCCCTTGCCCGGGGTGAGGAGCAGTTTCGCCGACGCCATGTTGAGGACGGGGTGCAACTGGGGCTCCCCGTCCCCCGTCTTCAGGATCACGTAGCGCGTCGTGGAGTCGCTGGCAATGATGACCTTCTCATTCGGCTTGTTCCAACCGGTCGGCGCCTTCGGCTTGAACATCCCCCAGGCGCCGAACACCGCCAGGAGCACGACAGCCACGATGGCTCCTGGAATGACCGCCCGCAACGGCCGCGGCGCGCCCTCCTCCGAGCCCGTCGGTGATGGCTGAATGAATGCGGCCAGTGTGCGGCGCTTCGCGAAGGTGTAGGCGTTTAGTTCATCGCGTCGTGATGCCATGCCCGTCTGGTTCTCCCCGTGCAGCGTTGGGGCGAACGCCCCCTCCTCCGATGTCAGACCCTGCGCCTACTATGCCTGTTGAGTAATCGGGCGTGTGGGGCGGGTAAGGTTTCTGAGCTTCAAATGGATTGCCTGACTTGGCGATTCGGGAGATTTACGGGGGTTGGAGTAGTGAGTTCCGTGACGCGGGTCCAGGGGGCGAGGCGGTCGGACGGCCCGGATTCCGGGCCGGGGAGTTCCGTTTCAGGTGCTCGCGGAGCGGGAGTTGGGGTGATCTCGCCGCAACTGCGCGCCAGGTCCGGCAAGTTCGGGTCGTTTCGGTTGCAACGACTTGTTCTTGTGGAAGTCGCCGCGGCCGTGGTGCTCGTGGGGTGGATCGTCGGGCCGGTGGCCCTGGTGGCCGCGGGCGGGGTCGCCGTCGTGTTGGTGCTGTTCGCCGTCGTACGTCGGCATGGGCGGCCGTGGCACGAGTGGCTGGGGACCGCGCGGGCGCTGCGGGCGCGGAAGCGGCTGGCCATGAGGACGCCCATACCGCCGGGGACGGAGCCCGCGTTCGCGCCGGCCGTGGAATGCGACCCGGCACTGCGCACGTACTCCTGTTCCGCGTCCCGCGGAGGGCGTCGGGAGCAGCGGCAGGTGGGAGTGGTAGGGGACGGAACATTCGTGAGTGCGCTGGTGCAGGTGGAGTCGGACGCCACCGCCCTGCGAGCCGAGCGGGGGCGGCGACCGCTGCCACTGGGGCTCGTACGGGAGTCCATGGACGTCGACGGGATCCGCCTCGAGTCCGCGCAGGTCGTCATGCATACGCAGCCTGCGCCCGCCCTTCATCTGCCGCAGGACTCAGTGGCCGTGAGCAACTACGCGCCCTTGCAGGCACAGACCGGAGCGCCCGCGGTGCGGATCACCTGGGTGGCGCTGAAGCTTGATCCCGAATTGTGTCCGGGGGCGGTGGCCGCGCGCGGGGGTGGGCTCGTCGGCGCCCAGAAGTGCGTGGTGCGGGCTGCCGATCAGCTGGCCAGCCGGCTCACCGGCGCCGGGTTCCGGGCCACCGTGCTGACGGAGGAAGAAGTCGGCGCCGCCGTCGCCACCTCCGCCTGTGCCAATCCGCTGGTGACGGCGCAGGCCGGGCGGACCGAGCTGCCGGAGCGGCGCACGGAGGAGTCCGCACGTGCTTGGCGTTGCGACAACCGGCGGCACACCAGCTACTGGGTCAGGCGGTGGCCTCCGCTGACGGGAGACGCTTCGCTGCCCCAGCTGGTCGCGCTGCTGACCTCCCTCCCCGCCCTGGCGACCACCTTCAGCCTGACGCTGGGGCGTGGTGAGCGGCAGGACGTTTCGGTGTGCGGCCACGTACGGGTGACCGGACGGAGCGATACCGAACTCTCCGCGGCACGGCGGGCGTTGGAGCAGGGGGCCAGGAGAGTCGGGGCCGGGCTTGTGCGGCTCGACCGCGAGCAGCTGCCGGGGATGCTGGCCACCATGCCGCTCGGGGGTGCCCGATGAGGCGAGAGCCGGAGAGCAACGGGACCCTCGGTGCGGTGCGTGGCCTCGTACGCGGCGGGTTCGGACTGCCGGGGCCGCGGCACGGGCGGCACGCCCTCGGTGTCGACGAGGTCGACGCGCTGGCGCTGCCCCTCGGGGACGACGGGGTCGTGATCGGCGTGGACACCCAGGGGCAGCCCGCCGTCCTGGGGGTCAACAGGCCCACTCCGTACGACATCCTGTTCATCGGCGGCCTATGGACGGCCCAGGTGATCGCCCTGCGGGCGGCCGCGACCGGGGCGCGCGTCGCCGTGGAGACGGCGCGGGCACCTGCGTGGGCCCAGCTGGTGCAGGCGATCGGGCTGAGCCAGACCGGGATGTCGGTGCACGACGTGGGGCGCGTGCCGCCCCTGGGTGCTTCGGCCGGGAGTCCGGTCCTCGTCGTACGGGACTGCGGGATGCGGCCTCCTCGGGGGCGGGTGGTGTCCGGTCCGTGGCAGTCGGTGCTGACCCTGCTGCCGTACCTCAGTCCGGTGGCGCCGCGGCTGATGCGGCAGGCGCGGCTCGTGGGCGTGCAGCGGATCTCACCGGACGAGGCGCTCCAGATAGGCCGCACGATGGGGCTGCCGAGAGCCGACGTGGAGGCGCTGCCGACGCTCGCGGACGGCATGACGCTGTGGTGCGGGGACCGCGACCGGCAGTACGTGATGACGCGGGCGACCGACGCCGAGACCGGATTGTTGGGTACGGCGCGAAGGATGGATTGACGGCGCCAAGTGGGGAGATGAGGGGCCGGCCGCCCGCCGCTTTGGTCTAGTTATGACCTATTGACCATTTTGCTCTTGGTGGATTCGTACGGGTTGATCACCCACAGGCCGTGGTTGCGACGGATGGCGAACACCGTGGGGCGGACTGCCCTGCCGTGCTGGCGCTTTTGGTGATTAGGCTGGGACGGGGCGCGACGTCAGAAACCCGTGCGCGGGTTGTGTGCGTCCTTCATGGGGAGAGCCGGGCGGATCGGACCGGGAACCGTTGCTCCGAACCACGGCACGAGGGTGCTCGACCACACCAGGAGGCATTGTGAACAGCGATCGGGACGAGATCCGCGGGGGCTGGGACTCACCCGTCGATGATCAGTCCGACGCGGAGTCCGCCGCCGAGACGACGGGCGAGTTCACCATCGACTACGCCCCGCCCGCCTGGTACACGCAGAACGCTTCGGGCAGTGCGGGTGAGACGCCTTCGGCCGCGCCCTCGGGGGCGTCGTCGACGACGCCCGACTCGTCGGAGTCCGCGGCGTCCTCCTCTTCGCCTTCTTCGCCTTCTTCGCCTTCACCTTCTGCGGCGTCTTCGGCGTCTTCGGCGTCTTCTTCGTCCGGTGGTGGGCTTGCCGCTGTGCCGCAGCCTCCACTGGGGCTCGGGGGGCGGCCCGACTGGACCTCGCCCGCCACGGCTGCCGCCGCTGCTGCGGCTGCCGCCGCCTCCGCGCCGCCTGCGCCGTCCGCGCCGCCTGCTGCTCCGCCCGTTCCGCCTGCGCCGTCTGCCTCGGGGGGTGCCGCCGACTGGAGTGGTGCCGTTGCGGGGGCTGCTGCTTCTGTGGCGGTCAGTGGGGTTGGTGTGTCGGGTGGGGAGTCTTCGGATGAGGGCTCTGCCGATGAGGCTTCCGTGGACGGGGGCTCTGCCGATGTGAGCTCTGTCGATGACGTTGCTTCGTCTGAGGGCGAGGACGACGTTGTCGAGCCCGTGGCCGAGAGCCTGGGCGGTGGTGATCTGGAGAGCGGCTCCACCATGCGGTTCTCCCCTCGTGCGTTGCGGCGGGAGTTCGAGGAGCGGGCCGCGGAGGAGCGGGCCGCCAAGGAGTCTGCCGCTGAAGAGCGGGGCGCCGAGGACGCCGTCGCTGAGGATTCCTCCTCCGACGACTCTTCTGATGCTGAGGACGGATCTGCCGACTCCGTCGACGAGGGCTCTTCCGTTGACGTCGGGCGGGACGCCTCTGCCGCCTCTGCCCCTGATGACGAGCGTGTCGACGACACCGAGGACGACACCGAGGACGATGAGCCCCTCGCCGAGGTCGACGAGGATGACGACGTCGACCAGGGCGATGTGAGCGAAGCGCCCGGCGCCGGCGACGACGAGAACGATGGCGCGGACGAGGACGCGGACGAGGACACGGACGAGGACCAGGGCGCCGAGGGGCGCGAAGGCATGGACGACGAGCCGTCCGAGGCTCTCCCCGGCCCCGTAGCCGACCTCGAGACCGAGGACGCCGCCGAGGACGACGCCGATCCCGACTCCGACCCCATCAACGACGCCGCCCCCCAGGACGCCGTCCCCAGCCACGACACCACCCCCGAAGACGAAGTCCAGGACGCCGTCCCGCCCGCCTGGACCCCGCCGCCCGCCCCGCAAGGTGGGCTCCCGCCCCTGCCCCCGGCCTTCCAGCCCGCAGCACCGTCCTCGGCGCCGCAGTGGCCCGCCCCCGTCCCGGACCCGGCCCCTGCCGCGCCCCCCGCCGTCGACCCGGCACCCAGCGCCGCAGCACCCGAGCCCCGGTCCGAGCACCGGTCCGAGCACCAGTCCGCGCCCAAGCCCACACCTGAGGCCGAGCCCGAGGCCGAGCGGCCCGCTCCCTTCTCGCAGCCCAACGCCTTCCCGCAGCCCAACGCCTCCTCGCAGCCCAACGCCTTCCCGCAGCCCCAGGCACAGGCCCCGGCCCCCGCCCCGGTCCAGCCCCAGGCTCCGGTCCAGCCGCAGGCACCCCAGCCCGCGCCGCCCGCATGGCCCGCTCCGACGGCTCAGGCCCCGGTCCCGCTCCCGGCCCCGGCCCCGGCGCCCGCTCCGGCACCCAACTCGCAGGCTCCGCAGGGCAGTTACGGGTTCCCGCAGCCAACGGCCAGCGCCCCCCAGGCGCAGCCCCCGGTCCAGGCACAGCCCCAGGCACAGCCCCAGGCTCCGGCACCCAACGCACAGACCCCGCAAGGCAGCTACGGGTTCCCCCAGCCAACGGCCAACACCCCCGCCCCTGCCCCTGCCCCCGCCTACGGCTTCCCCCAGCCCCAGGCACCGGCCCAGGCACCGGCACCCACCACCCCCGCCACCCCCAACCTCCCGGTCCCCCACCAGCAGGCCCAGCCCCCGGCCCCGGCCCCGCAGCAGTCGCAGCCGCAGCCGCAAGCTCAGCCGCAGCACCCCCAGCCCGGGCAGCCCTTCCCTCAGCAGCCCCAGCCCCCTGCCCAGCAGCAGCCTTACCAGGGACAGCCTCCACAGCAGCCGCAGCCGCAGGCGCAGCCGCAGCCGCAACCCCCCGTCGACCCCCGCACCGGTGCCGCCTGGCCGCAGCCCGTGCAGCACGATCAGCGGGAGCGCACCAACCCGGGCGCGCCGCTCGGGTACACCGCTGCCGTCGAGCTCTCCTCCGACCGGCTGCTGCGCAACAACAAGCAGAAGGCGAAAAGCAGTCGCCCGGCGTCCGGCGGCTCCCGGTTCAAGCTGGGCGGCAAGAAGGAAGAAGCCGAGCGGCAGCGCAAGCTCGACCTCATCCGCACCCCCGTTCTCTCCTGCTACCGCATCGCCGTCATCAGCCTCAAGGGCGGCGTGGGCAAGACGACCACGACCACCGCGCTCGGCTCGACGCTGGCCTCCGAGCGGCAGGACAAGATCCTCGCGATCGACGCCAACCCGGACGCCGGCACGCTCGGCCGACGCGTGCGGCGCGAGACCGGGGCCACCATCCGCGACCTCGTCCAGGCGATCCCGTACCTCAACTCGTACATGGACATCCGGCGGTTCACCTCGCAGGCGTCCTCCGGGCTCGAGATCATCGCCAACGACGTGGACCCGGCGGTGTCCACCACCTTCAACGACGAGGACTACCGGCGCGCGATCGACGTGCTCGGCAGGCAGTACCCGATCATCCTCACCGACTCGGGTACGGGTCTGCTCTACAGCGCCATGCGTGGAGTGCTTGACCTCGCCGACCAGTTGATCATCATCTCCACGCCGTCCGTGGACGGTGCGAGCAGCGCCTCGACCACGCTCGACTGGCTCTCCGCGCACGGGTACGCGGACCTCGTCTCGCGCTCCATCACCGTCATCTCCGGTGTCCGCGAGACCGGAAAGATGATCAAGGTCGACGACATCGTCAGCCACTTCGAGACGCGCTGCCGCGGCGTCGTCGTCATCCCGTTCGACGAGCACCTGGCGGCGGGCGCCGAGGTCGACCTCGACATGATGCGGCCCAAGGTCCGCGAGGCGTACTTCAACCTCTCCGCGATGGTCGCCGAGGACTTCGTACGGGCGCAGCAGCAGCAAGGACTCTGGACCTCCGACGGGAATCCGCCGCCGCAGCTGGCCCCGCCGCTCCCCGGCCAGGCCCAGGGCCAGCCCTCATCCCAGGGGCAGCCCCAGCCGCCGCAGTACGGAGGCCAGCCCGCCGCGCCCGGCCAGCCCTACCCGCAGCCTCAGGGTCAGCCCCAGCCGGGCCAGGGACAGCAGCCGTACCCCCAACCGGGGCAAGGCTGGCAGCAGCCCGCGCCCCCGCAGCAGGGAGCCCCGCAGCCCGGCCCGGCGGCCCCCCAGGGCTGGCAGCACTCCGCACCCTCCCAGGCGCACTCGGGCCAACCCGGCCCCACTCCCGTTCCGGGGCAGCCCGGTCAGGCGATCGCCCCGGGGCAGCCCTTCACGCCGGGGCCGGGGCAGCCCGTACCGCCGGGCGGCCTCCAGCCCCCCGTACCCCCGCAGGGGCAGGACCAGGGTCAGCAGCCACCCCAGCAGTAGCCACCCGTAGTCGAGTCAACTCCCCGAAGGGCCCGCACCGTTCACCGGTGCGGGCCCTTCGGCCTTCCGCCGGACCCGGCCGAGCCCGCACATGCCCACCTGCGCCGATCCCCCGGCCGCTCCCCCGCCCCGCGCGCCGCCACGCTCCGACCAGCCACCTTTCACAGGTATCTACCAATGCCCGTGAAATCCCGGTCAACTCGTTATTTCCGCAGGCCACATGGGGTTCACGTGCCGTTGACGCGCGCAGACCGCCGCTGGTAGACACACACATCAACCAGCTGGCGTTCCTTGATCAATTGAGCCATGACGCGAGGTCACCGATCCATGGACACACAAGATCAGCACGGCAGAACCCCACCGGCCCCGCCGGTCCCACCCGCCGCCGCTCCTCGGTCGGCGCGCCACCGCACCCGCCTCCTCATGGCGGGCGGCGCGGCCTTCGCCCTCACCGCCGTCCTCGTGGCCCCGCTCGGCACGGGATCCGCCGCGGCCAAGGACAAGGATGACGACGGCGGCAAGAAGACGCTCACCGTCGCCGTCGCCCAGAGCGTGGACTCGCTGAGCCCGTTCATCGCCCAGCGTCTCCTGCCCACCAGCATCCACCGGCTCACGTACGAGTACCTGACGAACTACGACCCCAAGGACAACCACGCGATCCCCGGCTTCGCCACCAAGTGGGAGCCGTCCGAGGACAAGTTGACCTGGACGTACACCATCCGGGGCGACTCCAAGTGGTCGGACGGGAAGAAGGCGACCGCGGCGGACGCCGCCTGGACCTTCAACAAGATGATGTCGAAGGAGGGGCAGGCCGGGCCGAACGCCAGCTTCGTCACCAACTTCAAGAAGGTGACCGCGCCCAGCCCCACCAAGCTGGTCATCGAGCTGAAGAAGCCGCAGGCCACCATGGCGGCCCTGGATGTGCCGATCGTTCCGGAGCACATCTGGAAGGACGTCGACGACATCCGGAAGTTCAACAACGACAAGGACTTCCCGATCGTCGGGAACGGGCCGTTCATCCTCACCGACTACAAGGCCGACCAGTACGTGAAGCTGAAGGCCAACAAGGACTTCTGGCGCGACCCGCCGAAGTTCGACGAGCTGGTCTTCAAGACGTACAAGGACCAGGACGCCGCCGTCGCCGCCCTCACCAAGGGCGAGGTGTCGTTCGTGGCCGGGCAGCCCTCGCTCACCCCGGCGCAGGCGTCGTACCTGAAGGGTCAGCCGAACATCAAGGTGAACGACGCCCCCGGGCGCCGCTTCTTCGCGCTCGCCACCAACCCGGGCGCGCAGACCAAGGACGGCAAGAAGTTCGGCGACGGCAACAAGGCGCTGCTCGACCAGAGGGTGCGCCAGGCGCTGTTCCTGTCCGTCGACCGCAAGGCGCTGGTGGACAAGGTCTTCCAGGGGCACGCCGTCGAGGGCGCGGGCTACATTCCGCCGCGCTTCTCCACGTACGAGTGGAAGCCCTCCCCCGAGCAGGAGTTGAAGTACGACCCGAAGCGGGCCGCCAAGCTGCTCGACGAGGCCGGGTACAAGGAGAAGGGCGGCAAGCGCGTCGGCAAGGACGGCAAGCCGCTGAACCTCCGCATCCTGTGCCACGCCACCGACCCGAACGACAAGGCGGTGGGGAAGTACCTGAAGGAGTGGTGGGGGGACCTGGGCATCGGCCTCAAGGTCGACTGCCTCGACAACGTGTCCGTCCCTTGGTACGCGGGTGAGTACGACCTCGCCTTCGACGGCTGGTCGGTCAACCCCGACCCGGACTTCGTCCTCGGCATCCACACCTGCGCGGCGCTGCCCGAGAAGGCCAAGGAGTCCGCCGCCACCGACAACTTCATCTGCGACAAGAAGTACGACGAGCTCTACGCCAAGCAGCTCGCCGAGTACGACCCGGCCAAGCGGGCCGCGCTCGTCAAGCAGATGGAGTCGCGGCTCTACGACTCCGGATACATGAACGTCCTCGCGTATCCGAACGCCGTCGAGGCGTACCGCACCGACCAGATCAAGTCCATCCAGACGATGCCGAGCTCCGCGGGCAACATCTACGGGCAGGACGGCTACTGGAGTTGGTGGTCGGCGGTCCCGGCGGATGGGAAGAGTTCCTCTGACGACGGCGGCAGCTCCGCCGGTGTCGTCATCGGCATCGCCGCGGCCGCGGTGGTGCTGGCGGGCGTCGGAGTGTTCTTCGCCCTGCGCCGCCGTTCGACCGCAGAGGACCGCGAGTAGCGCATGACCGCTGACAGCAATCCGGCACTGTTCCAGACAGAGGCCGCCGACGGCGCCTCGCCCGAGGGCCCGGTCGACAGGACCGGGCTCGCGGGCGAGCTCCACCGGGAACACGGCCCGCGGGCTCGGAACACCCGTGCCTATCTCCAGTACGCGGCGGGCAAGGTCGGCGGAGCGGTCGTCTCGCTCTTCGCCGTGCTCGTCACCAGCTTCTTCCTCTTCCGGCTCATCCCCGGCGACCCGGTCAAGCAGATGACCGGCGGCCGCCCCGTCTCGGCCGAGCAACTCGCCGCGATGCGCGAGGAGTTCGGCCTCGACGATCCGGTGTGGAAGCAGTTCGTCGATTACGTGGGCAACGTCCTGACCGGGGACTTCGGGACCTCGTACCAGTTCCACGCCCCCGTCATGGACAAGATCACCGACGCCCTGCCCGCGACACTGCTGCTCACCGGCACGGCGTACATCCTCTACACGATCATCGGCATCTGGCTCGGCACCCGCACGGCCTGGCGCAACGGCGGGCTCGGGGACCGGCTCCACACGGGGCTCGCGCTGACGCTCTACTCGGTGCCGTCGTTCTGGCTCGGGCTGCTGCTCATCATCGCGTTCTCGGTGGGCGTGGGGCCGATTCCGGGGATGTTCCCGACGGGCGGGATGGAGTCCGGCGACAAGGAGGGCTTCGCGTACGTCATCGACGTGGCGCACCACATGATCCTGCCCGTGATCACGCTGGTCGCGGTCGGGTACGCGCAGACGCTGCTCGTGATGCGCTCCTCGCTGCTCGACGAGATGGGCAGCGACTATCTGACGACCGCGCGCGCCAAGGGACTCCGGGACGACCTCGTGCGGCGGCGGCACGCCGTGCCGAACGCGATGCTGCCGACGGTCACGCTGATGTTCGTGAACCTCGGGACGGTGGTCGCGGGCGCGATCCTCGTCGAGACCGTGTTCTCCTGGCCGGGTCTCGGCGGCCTCTTCTACCAGGCGCTGAGCGTGCCCGACCTGCCGCTCGTCCAGGGCCTGTTCTTCGTCTTCGCCGCCGCGGTGATCGTGATGAACACCGTGGCCGACGTGATCTATCCGCTGCTCGATCCCAGGGTGGGCCGATGACGACCGAATCCGCACCACCCGAGAAGTCCGTACCACCCGCCAAGTCCGCCACGCCCGCGCAGAGTTCACGGTCGCTGGCCTGGACCCGCCGCAGGCACTCGGCGGCCCGCTTCTGGCGGGAGTACCGCTCGCACCGGGCGGGCGTCGTCGGTCTTGTCGCGCTCGTCCTGATCGGGCTTGCGGCGCTCTTCGCTCCGCAGCTCGCCGGTTCGGACGCGCAGAGCGTGACGAACGCGCCGGGCAAGGCGCTGGAGTCCCCGAGCGGCGAATTCCCGCTCGGGACCGACCAGTTCGGCCGCGACCTGCTCTCACTCCTGGTGTGGGGCGCCCGGATCTCGCTGACGGTGGGGCTCCTGGCGGCCTTCCTGTCGGTGGCGATCGGGACGGTCGTGGGGATCACGGCCGGGCACTACCGCGGCTGGTACGCCACGGTGATGATGCGGATCACCGACTGGTTCCTGGTGATGCCGACGCTGGTGCTCGCCGTCGCGCTCGCCGCCGTGATGTCCCGCTCCCTGTGGACGATCATCCTGGCGATCGGCGTGACGACGTGGCCGACGACGGCGCGCCTGGTGCGCGCCCAGACCCTCGCGGTGGAGTCCCGCCCCTACATCGAGCGGGCCCGCGCGCTGGGCGGCGGCCACACGCACATCATGACCCGCCACGTCCTGCCGAACGTCATGCCGCTGGTGCTGGCCCAGACCACACTGGTCATCTCCGGCGCCATCCTCACCGAGGCGACGCTCGCCTTCCTCGGCCTCGGCGACCCGACGACCGTCTCCTGGGGCGGTCTGCTCCAGGACGCGCGCGAGGCGGGTGCGGTGAGCGCGGGCGACTGGTGGTACCTGGCCCCGCCCGGACTCGCCATCGCCGTCGTCGCACTGGCCTTCACGCTCTGCGGCCGCGCCGTCGAGTCCGTCCTCAACCCCAGGCTGGGGGTGTCCCGTTGAGCACCACACCCGCGGAGAGCCTGCTCGACGTCAGAGATCTCACGGTGACGTACGCGTCCGGGGCCGCCGCCGTGCGCGGCGTGACCCTCTCCGTGGGCGCGGGCCAGAAGCTGGGCGTCGCGGGCGAGTCGGGCTGCGGCAAGTCGACGCTCGCGCTCGCGCTGCTCCGCCTGCTGCCCGCGGGCACGAAGGTGTCCGGCGAGATCCTCCTGAACGGCGAGAACGTCCTGACCATGAAGTGGGGCCAGGTCCGCGCGGTGCGCTGGGCGGGCGCCTCCATCGTCTTCCAGGGCGCGATGCACTCGCTCAACGCGGTGCACCGCATCGGCGACCAGATCGCCGAGCCGATCCTCCTCCACAAGAAGGCGACCCCCGCGGGCGCCCAGAAGAAGGTCGGCGAGCTCCTCGAACACGTGGGGCTCCCCGCCGCCCGCGCCCAGTCCTACCCGCACGAGCTCTCCGGCGGCCAGCGCCAGCGCGTCATGATCGCCATGGCGCTCGCCTGCGACCCGGCCCTGATCATCGCGGACGAGCCGACGACCGCGCTCGACGTGATGATCCAGGCACAGATCCTCCGCCTCATCGAACGGCTCGTCTCCGAACAGGACTTGGGCCTGGTCATGATCAGCCACGACCTCGCCGTCCTCGCCGACACCTGCGACCGGCTCGCGGTGATGTACGCGGGCCGCGTCGTCGAGGAGGGCCCGGCCACCGAGGTCTACGAGAACGCCCGGCACCCCTACGGCAAGGCCCTGTCGGCGGCGTTCCCGCGCATCGGCGACGCGACGTCCCGCTTCGCGCCGCGCGGCCTGCCAGGCGACCCACCGGACCCGTCGGACCTCCCTTCGGGCTGCACCTTCCACCCCCGCTGCCCCGTCGCCCTCGACTCCTGCACCACCGACGACCAGGACCTGCGGGACGCGGGCCCCGGCCGCAGCGCGGCGTGCGTGCACGCGGGCACGGACCACCCGCTCGACGCCACAAGCGCCTCCGGGGCCGCCGGGGCCTCCACGGACTCCACCTCCACGGACTCCGACGCGAGGAGCACCACGGCATGACCGCGACGCCCCTACGACGGCCCCCGCACCCCCACACCCGGCAGCCGCGGGCCACCGGCGCCGCCCACGGGACCACCCGCGCGCACCCGCGCACCGCCCGCCACCCGCTCGGTGCCGCCGGCCCCGCCGGCCCCGCCGACCCCGCCGGGGCCTCCACGGACTCCCAGGTCTCCGACGCAAGGAGCACCACCGCATGACCGCGACGCCCCCGCAGCCGCCCCTGCTCACGGCGGACCAGCTGCACATCACCTTCCCCGGCCGCCGCGGCGCCCCCGAGGCGCGTGCCGTGGACGGCGTCGACCTGGACATCGGGGCGGGCGAGATCGTCGCCCTGGTGGGCGAGTCGGGCTGCGGCAAGACGACGCTGGCCCGCTCCCTCCTGGGCCTGGTCTCCCCCACCGCGGGCAAGGTCACCTTCGCGGGCGCCCCGCTCACGTACACCTCGCGCTCCCTGAAGGCGTACCGCAAGCGCGCCCAGCTCGTCCTCCAGGACCCCAGCGGCTCGCTCAACCCCCGGCACACGGTGTACGACGCCGTCGCCGAGGGCCTGCGCATCCACGGCTACGGCGGCAACGAGCAGGAGGCGGTCGCCCAGGCCCTCTCCCGGGCCGGACTGCGCCCTCCGGAGCGCTTCTTCCTCCGCTACCCGCACGAGCTCTCGGGCGGCCAGCGCCAGCGCGTGGTGATCGCGGGCGCCCTGGTCCTGGAGCCCGAACTCATCGTCGCGGACGAGCCGGTGGCCTCCCTGGACGCCTCCGTACGCGGCGAGATCCTCGCCCTCCTGCTCCGCCTGCGCGCCGAACTGGGCCTGTCCGCCCTGGTGGTGACCCACGACCTGGGCCTGGCGTGGAACATCGCGGACCGGGTCGCGGTGATGTACCTGGGCCGGATCGTGGAGACGGGCACGGTCGAGCAGGTCCTCACCTCGCCCCAACATCCCTACACCCAGGCCCTGTTGTCGGTCCTGCCGGAGGCCCCGGGCGACCCGGTGGTCCTCACGGGCGAGCCGCCGGACCCGGCGCGCATCCCCGGGGGCTGCCGCTTCCACGCGCGCTGCCAGGTGCTGGCTTCGGGGGAGGCGGAGCGGGCGGGGGTGGCGGACAAGTGCCGTACGGAGGACCTGCCGGTCCTGTCGGGGGGCGGCGCGACGCAGGTGGCGTGCCACTGGGCCGAGAGGGCGGCCATCAGCCCGTCCGGCGCTTGAGGACGAGGCCGTTCAGGCCGAAATGGGAGGCGGGGTCCGGGGGGGGCGGCAGCCCCCGCGACGGCGCCCCGCCCCCTAGCTCGCCGCAGCGATCAACTCCCGCGCCCTCTTCACGTCATCGGCCATCGCCACGAGCAACGCGTCGATCGTGTCGAACTTCGCCTGCCCCCGCACGAACGCCAGGAAGTCGACGGCGACGTGCAGCCCGTACAGCTCGAGGCCGACGCGGTCGATGGCGTACGCCTCGACCGTGCGCTCGGTCCCGTCGAACTGCGGGTTCGTGCCGACGGAGATCGCCGCGGGCATGGCCTCGCCGTCGACGTGCAGCCACCCGGCGTAGACGCCGTCCGCGGGGATCGCGGTGTGCGGCAGGGTCTCCACGTTGGCCGTGGGGTAGCCCAGCTCGCGACCGCGCTGCGCGCCCCGGACGACGACGCCCTCGACGCGGTGCGGGCGGCCCAGGATCTCCGCGGCGCCCGCCACGTCGCCCTCGGCGACCAGCCGGCGGGTCAGCGTCGACGAGAAGGGTTCGCCGCCCCCGGCCGCCCCGCTCACGAACAGGTCGACGACCTCGACGTCGAAGTCGTACGTGGCGCCCTGCTCGGCCAGGAAGTCGACGGTTCCCGCCGCCTTGTAGCCGAAGCGGAAGTTGGGGCCCTCGACGACGGCCTTCGCGTGCAGCTTGTCGACGAGGACCTTGGCGACGAAGTCGGCGGGCGTGAGGCGCGAGAACTCGGTGGTGAAGGGGAGGATGAGCACCGCGTCGACGCCCAGCTCGGCCATCAGCTCGGCGCGCCGGTGGTGCGGGGCGAGCAGCGGCGGGTGGCTGCCGGGGCGGACCACCTCGCTGGGGTGCGGGTCGAAGGTGACGACGACGCAGGGGAGGCCGAGCTCGCGCGCCCGCTCCACCGCACGGCCGACGATGAGCTGGTGCCCGCGGTGCACTCCGTCGTAGGAACCGATGGTGACGACGCTGCGCCCCCAGTCCTGGGGGATGTCCTCCAAGCCACGCCAGCGCTGCACTGTCTTTGCTCCTCGCCGAACCCGTGTACGTCTGTACGTCCCATTGCCGAATGCGCACTGCTAAGACTGCCATGCCACCGCCTCCCCGCTCGCATCGGATGGGGTGGCAGGAGTCACGTGCGCACGGGCTTGCGGGCCCGCCGGAATCCCGGTGGAGCTTACGCCGGGACCCGCTCCCCGGCGAGGCCCTCGATCGTACGGCGGGCGCTGGGCCCGACGAGGGCCGCCCACTCGGCGGGTTCGGCGGCGATCCAGCGGGCCAGCGTGGCGGCGAACTCCGGTGCGCCACGGCCGAGTTCGACCAGGGTCCGGTCGAAGCGGGCGGCGCCTTCGGGGGTGCGCACGAGCAGCAGCCCGGTCCGCCGGACCAGCGCGCACCCCGTACCCCCTTCCCCCTCTTGGCCGCCGCGGCGGGCAGCGGTCCGCAGCACGCCGGCCAGGACTTCGGGGTCGGATTCCTGGGCCAGAAGGGCGTCGAGCAGCTCGGCGCGCAGCGCCCGCGAGGCAGGGGTTCCGGCCGCCGCGAGGACGGGCGCGAACGCCGCCCGCACCGGCGCGGGCGCACCCCGCAGCAGCCCCATCACGAGCGGCTGCAGCACGGCCCGCGCACCCGGCCCCTGTTCCAGGCGCCGGTCGAGATAGGCGGCGGCGTCCCCGGCCCGCCCGGGACACTGCTCAAGCACGTCCCGTACGAGGCCGGCGACCCGGCGCGCGAGCGCGGGCGTGGTCACCTCGGCGAGACACCGCAACAGGCCCCCGGCGTCGGCGCCGCCCTGGCCCTGCGGCTCGGTAAGCCGGTCGCGGAAGGCGGCGAGGACGGGCTCGGGGTGGGTGGGCAGGGCGGCGGCGAGCGCGTCGGCGGGCAGCCGGGGGTCCCCGGCGGCGAAGCGCCCCAGGGCCCGCGGGAGATAGCCGGACCGGGTCTGCGGGTCGCGCACGAGGAGGGCGAGGGCGGCGCCGTGCAGGGGCTCGGCGGCGGGCCGGGCGAGGAGGGCGAAGGCCGCGTACCGCAGCAGCTCGCGGTCGGCGGTGGTCCGGGTGTGCGGGGCGGCGCGCAGCCCGTAGGAGACGGCGGCCACCTGGCGCGCGGGCCGCTCGTCGTGGGCCCACCGGTCGACGGCGCGGCAGAGCGCGGAGGTCTCCTCCTCGGCGAGGACGGCGAGGAGCTCGTCGGCGCGGGCGTGGGCGCAGTCGACGAGGGCTTCGGTGAGGTCGTCGATGGCGTGGTGGCGGTGGGTGTGGAGCAGGGCCTGCGCGGCGGAGGCGACGGTCGCCTCGGGGGTCGCGGGCAGCGGCCGCTCGTCGCTGAACCAGCGGGCGAGCTGGGGCTGCACGGCGGCCGGGTCGGCGGCGAGCAGCTCGGCGACGGCGTCGAGGCAGCGGTGCGGGGTCCCGGGCGGCCCGTCGCTGAGCACACCGCGCCGCAGCAGCTCGAACCGCTCGGCCACCGGGAGCCGCACCTCGCGCCAGTACCAGGCCCCGAACGCGCCCAGGTCGGCGAGCCGCCCGAGCACCCCGAGATACGGCCGCGCGTCGGCCACCCGCAGCAGCACCTCCCCCACGAGGTGCACGGCCCACCACCGCGCACCGCCCCCCGCACCCTCCCCGTCACCCGCGCCCTCCCCGTCGCCCGCGCCCGCCTCCCCGAACTCCTCCAGCGCGTCCACCAACTCCTCCAGCCGGAAGGCGAGTTGAGCGGCCCCCCGCTGCCGCTCCAGCAACAGCAGCGCCTGGATGACCGGCCCGATGCGGTGCGGCGGCACGGGGAGGGAGGGGAGCGAGAGGTCGCCCCCGTCCCTCCCCGCGTCCCCCTCCCGATAGCGGTGCACCAGCGACCCCAGCGCCGTGTCGAGGTCGAGGTGCATGCCCTGGATCCAGTCGGCCAGCTCCTCGTGCGTGAAGCGGAAGCCGGAGCCCGCCGGGACCAGGAGGCCCTCCGTGAGGACCGCGGACGCCCAGCCCGTGCAGCCGTGGCCGCCGCGCCCCGGCAGCGCGCCCCAGGGGAAGACCTCCTCGAAGGACTCCCGGTCCAGCTCGCCCTGGCCGGGGCCGAGGCAGCGCCGCGCCGCCTCGTGCACCTGGCCCGACACCTTCGCGGCGAGGCGCCGCACGGCCGTGCCCCGCAGCCCGTTCGCGGCGGCCAGGCGCACCGCCACGCGCAGGCAGAGCAGGTCCAGGTAGGCGGCGTGGATCTCCGCGCGGCCCGGTCGCCCGGGCGGCGGCGCCTCGTCCGGCAGCGCGGCCCTGACCTCGGACAGGAGCCGCAGCGCCAGCGGATGGCGGGCGTCGGCGTCGGCGAGCGCCCCGTCCGGGACGCCGTGGCGCGCGCGGGCCCGCGCGGCGAGGTCGGCGGGCAGGTCGCCGAGGCGTACGCAGCCCGGCAGCCGCGCCAGGACGCCGCGGCGCGGCTCGTCGCCGTGCAGCAGCTCCGCCGGGAAGTGCGCCCCCGCCCGCTCCCAGTACTCGGCGCGGCAGGCCACCACGAGCCGCGTCCCCGTCTCCCGCAGCCAGCGCGCGGTGCCCTCGCTCCAGTCGGCGAGCCGGTGGGCGAGCACGGGCGGCATCTCCTCGGGCCCGTCGAGCAGCAGGAGCAGCGGCCGTCCGGCGTCCCGGGCGAGCCGGGCGACCCGTCCCGCCGAGATGTCCCCGAGCCCCGCCCCGCCCCCGGCCCCCGCCGTCCCCGCCACCCCCTCGGCGGCCGCCAGGATCCGCCCGGCCCGCTCCAGGGCCCGCTCCACCGCGTCGGCCACGGAGGTGTCGGTGACCCTCAGGTCGGCGCCGCGCAGCCAGAGCGTGGGCGCGGGTGCGGCGCCCCGGGCCCGGCGGGCGGCGAGGGCGGCGAGCTCGGTGGTGCGGCCGGTGCCGGGGTCCCCGACGAGGCCGAGCACATGCGCGGATCCCCCCGAGCCACCCGGCCCGCCCGCTTCACCCGACCCGCCCGGTCCGCCCGCGAAGGAGGTGAACTCCCGTGCCGTATCGGCCCGTTCGACCGGCTCATGGATCAGCCGTGGCCCGTCGGAGCCGAGCGAGGTGGCCGTCAGGTGCAGCGCGCCCGCGAGGTTGAGGTCGGCTCCGTACGCGGGGACGGTGGCCGCGTTGCGGGCGAGCAGCTCGGCGAGGGGGCCGTCCGGGTCGGCGGCGGCCGCGCCCAGGAGCGGCACGGCACAGCCCGCGGACCGCGGGGCGGCGGGCCCGCCGTGGGACTGGGGCAGGAGCGCGGTGCCGAGGACGGCGAGGACGGCGCCCGTCGCCGCGTCGACGACCGGCCCCCCGGCGGCCCCGCCGCCGAGCCGCAGCGCGTCGGCGCCCTCCGTGCCGATCGCCAGCTCCATGGCGGAGTCGAGCAGATGGAAGCGGTCCGTCGCCGTGTAGGTGACCGGGGCCGCGCCGAGCACCCGCGCCTCGCGCCAGCCGCACGCGGCGATCCGCACATAGGTCCCGGCCGCCACGACGGGGCGCACCGTGACGGGCAGCGGGCGCAGCCCGAGCCCCTCGGTGCGGACCAGGGCGAGATCGGCCCCGGGCAGCGCGGTCACGGCGTCGGCGGACACCACGCAGGTGCGCTCGCCGGGGGCGTGCAGGACGAGCCGGGCCAGGCCGTCGACCGTCTCATGGCTGGTGATCACGGTGCCGTGCTCGTCGGCGGCGAAGCCGCTCCCCCGCGGCCGCCCGGCCAGATCGCATATCCGCACCAGCGTCACTCGAACTCGAACCTCCCCACGGTGCCCCTGAGTTGACCGTAGGTCGGCCGTGATCAGCCGGACAGGACGCGAGCCGAACGCGCCCCCTTCCGCACCCGCGGTTCACTCCGAGCGCCTGCCTGAAGGGGTGAATGGGCGCGGGCCGGTGGATACACCTTGAGGTGGGGGGAAGCGTGGGGCGGCGCCAGGTGTCCGCCGCCCCACGACGCCCGTTCAACGGGCGGCGGGCATCAGCCGAAGACGGCCAGGCTCTTCGCCTTGCCCTTGGACTCCTCGGCGAGGACCAGGAAGCGCCCCTCCGGGTCGAAGACCCCGACGGGCCCGACGCCCGCGTACTCCTCGGGCATCTCGAGGCGCACACCGTTCATCAGCAGCCGCGCCCGCTTCTCGTCCACGTCCCAGCGCGGGAAGGCGGCGACGGCCGCGTCGGCGACCGGCATCACGGTCAGCTCCTCCTGGAGCTGGTCGAGGGTCCTGGCCACGTCCAGCTTGTACGGCCCGACGCGGGTGCGGCGCAGCGCGGTGAGGTGCCCGCCGACGCCCAGGTCGGCGCCCAGGTCCCGGGCCAGCGCCCGGATGTACGTCCCCGAGGAGCAGACGACGGACACGACCAGGTCGAGCACGGGCGTCCCGTCCTCGGCGACGGCGTCCCGGACGTCGTACACGGTGAACGAGGAGATCGTCACCGGCCGGGCCGGGATCTCGAAGTCCTCGCCCGCGCGGGCGCGCGCGTACGACCGCTTGCCGTCGATCTTGATGGCGCTGACCTTCGACGGCACCTGCATGATGTCGCCGCTCAGCTTGGCGATGCCCGCGTCGACGGCGTCCCGCCGGATCCCGGAGGCGTCGGTGGACGAGGTGATCTCGCCCTCGGCGTCGTCCGTGACGGTGTTCTGGCCGAGGCGGATGGTGCCCAGGTACTCCTTCTCGGTCAGGGCGAGATGACCGAGGAGCTTGGTCGCGCGTTCGACGCCGAGAACGAGGACACCCGTGGCCATGGGGTCGAGGGTGCCCGCGTGCCCGACGCGGCGGGTCCTGGCGATCCCGCGCATCTTGGCGACCACGTCGTGCGAGGTGAAGCCGGCGGGCTTGTCGACGATGACAAGCCCGCCCTCCCGTCTCCCGCCACCGCCCTTGCCTGAGAGCGCTGCGCGCTCGCCCTCATTTTGAGGCGTCTTGCCGGTGCTGCTCATTACTGGGCGTCGCCGCCCGTCTCGTCGTCCTCACCGGGCTTCTTGTACGGGTCGGCCTCGCCCGCGAAGTCGGCGCCCGCGGAGACCTCCCGCACCTTGGCGTCGGAGATCCGGGCCTTGTCGAGGAGGTCCTCGATGGCCCGTGCGTTGTCCGGCAGGGCGTCCGCGACGAACGCCAGGGTCGGGGTGAACTTCACGCCCGCCGCCTGGCCGACCGCGGAGCGGAGCACGCCCTTGGCGCTCTCCAGGCCCGCGGCGGCCGCCGCGCGCTCCTCGTCGTCCCCGTAGACCGTGTAGAAGACGGTCGCCTCCCGCAGGTCACCCGTCACCCGGGTGTCCGTGATGGTCACATGCGAACCGAGCCGGGGGTCCTTGATCCCCCGCTGCAGCTTCTGGGCCACCACCTCTCGGATGAGGTCCGCCAGCCTTTTCGCCCGCGCGTTGTCGGCCACTGCTCCGTCTCCTTCTTTGCCTTGCTGGGTCGTTCAGTCGTCATCGTCGCCGTGGAGCCTGCGCCGTACGGAGAGCAGTTCCACCTCGGGCCGGGCGGCGACGAGCCGCTCGCACCGGTCCAGCACTTCGGTGAGGTGCCCCGTGTCACCGGAGACCATCGCGAGACCTATCTCGGCCCTGCGGTGGAGGTTCTGGTGTCCGGTCTCCGCCGCGCTCACCGCGTACTTGCGCTGGAGCTCGGCGACGATGGGCCGGACGACGGAGCGTTTCTCCTTCAGCGAGTGGACATCGCCGAGGAGCAGATCGAAGGACAGTGTCCCCACATACATGCGTTGCCGGATGTCCCGCCGGTTCGGGGTCTGTGAGCCCTGCCGGTGATTGGCAGGGACACAAGAACCGTACAACGAACGCGGGGGCCGCTCGACGGGGTTTTACCCCCGCCGACCCTTGGGCGCCGGCCCCCGCAACGGCGCGCTGGCCGACGGAAACCCTCTCCGTCGGCCAGCGCGCACCACAAGCGTTACGCCCGCGGCTTCTCCCGCATCTCGTACGTCGCGATGACGTCGTCGACCTTGATGTCGTTGAAGTTGCCGAGGTTGATACCGCCCTCGAACCCTTCGCGGATCTCGGTGACGTCGTCCTTGAAGCGACGCAGGCCCTCGATGTTGAGGCTCTCCGCGATGACCTTGCCATCGCGCAGGAGCCGGGCCTTGGTGTTCCGCTTGACCTCGCCGGAGCGGATGAGCACACCCGCGATGTTGCCGAGCTTGGACGAGCGGAAGACCTCGCGGATCTCCGCGGTGCCGAGCTCGACCTCCTCGTACTCCGGCTTGAGCATGCCCTTGAGGGCCGCCTCGATCTCCTCGATGGCCTGGTAGATCACCGAGTAGTAGCGGACGTCGACGCCCTCGCGCTCCGCCATCTGCGCGGCACGGCCGGCCGCGCGGACGTTGAAGCCGATGACGATGGCGTCGGAGCCCATCGCCAGGTCGATGTCCGACTCGGTGACGGCACCCACACCGCGGTGCAGGACGCGGATGTCGACCTCTTCGCCGACGTCCAGCTGGAGCAGGGAGGACTCCAGGGCCTCGACGGAACCAGAAGCGTCACCCTTGATGATGAGGTTGAGCTGCTGGATCTCGCCGGCCTTGAGCACCTTGTCCAGGTCCTCGAGCGAGACGCGGCGGACGCGCTTGGCGAACGCGGCGTTGCGCTCACGGGCGGCACGCTTCTCGGCGATCTGACGGGCCGTACGGTCCTCGTCGACGACCAGGAAGTTGTCGCCGGCGCCCGGGACGTTGGTGAGACCGAGGACGAGGACGGGGGTCGACGGACCCGCTTCCTCGACGTTCTCGCCCTTGTCGTCGAGCATCGCGCGGACGCGGCCGTAGGCGTCACCGGCGACCATCGTGTCGCCGACGCGGAGGGTACCGCGCTGGACGAGGACGGTCGCGACGGCACCGCGGCCCTTGTCGAGGTGGGCCTCGATCGCAATACCCTGCGCGTCCTGCTCCGGGTTGGCCCGCAGGTCGAGCGAGGCGTCCGCGGTCAGGACCACGGCCTCGAGCAGGGAGTCGATGTTGAGGCCCTGCTTGGCGGAGATGTCGACGAACATCGTGTCGCCGCCGTACTCCTCGGCCACCAGACCGAACTCGGTGAGCTGACCGCGCACCTTGGTCGGGTCGGCACCCTCGACGTCGATCTTGTTGACCGCGACCACGATCGGCACCTCGGCCGCCTTGGCGTGGTTCAGCGCCTCGATCGTCTGCGGCATCACACCGTCGTTGGCCGCGACCACGAGGATCGCGATGTCGGTGGACTTCGCACCACGGGCACGCATGGCGGTGAACGCCTCGTGACCGGGGGTGTCGATGAAGGTGATCGCGCGGTCCTCGCCGTTGACCTCGGTCGCGACCTGGTAGGCACCGATGTGCTGGGTGATGCCACCGGCCTCGCCCGCGACCACGTTGGTCTTGCGGATCGCGTCGAGGAGTCGGGTCTTACCGTGGTCGACGTGACCCATGACGGTCACGACCGGCGGACGGGACATGAGGGCCTCTTCGCCGCCCTCGTCCTCGCCGAACTCGATGTCGAAGGACTCGAGCAGCTCGCGGTCCTCCTCCTCGGGGCTGACGATCTGAACCTGGTAGTTCATCTCGTCGCCGAGGAGCTGCAGCGTCTCGTCGGAGACGGACTGCGTGGCCGTGACCATCTCACCGAGGTTCATCATGACCGCGACGAGCGACGCCGGGTTGGCGTTGATCTTCTCCGCGAAGTCGGTGAGGGAAGCACCGCGCGACAGGCGAACGGTCTCGCCGTTGCCGCGAGGCAGCATCACGCCGCCGACCGACGGGGCCTGCATGGCCTCGTACTCCTGGCGCCTCTGCCGCTTCGACTTGCGACCACGACGCGCCGGACCGCCGGGACGGCCGAACGCACCCTGCGTGCCACCACGGCCACCGGGACCACCCGGACGACCGCCGAAGCCGGGACGGCCGCCGAAGCCGCCGCCACCACCGGGACGACCGGCACCGCCGCCGCCACCCGGACCACCGGGACGGCCGGCGAACCCGCCGCCACCGCCGCCGGGACGGCCCGCGAAGCCGCCGCCACCGGGACGACCGCCGCCGCCCGGACGACCGCCGCCGCCGGGACCACGGCCACCGCCGGGGCCACCACCGGGACGCGGGCCCGCAGCGGGACGCTGCGGCATCATGCCCGGGTTCGGACGGTTACCGCCGGGGCCGCCGCCGGGACGCGGAGCGCCGCCCTGCGGACGGGGCATGCCGCCCGGGGTCGGACGGGCGCCGCCCTGACCCTGCGGACGGGGAGCGCCACCGGGACCGCCCTGGCCACCGGGGCGCGGAGCACCACCGGGGCCACCCTGGCCACCGGGACGCGGGGCGCCGCCCGGACGGGGCGCCTGCGGGCGCGCCATGCCGGTGGAGCCACCAGAGGTGAACGGGTTGTTGCCCGGACGCGGGCCCGCGGGACGGGCACCGGGACGCGGGGCGCCCTGGCCGCCGGGGCGCGGAGCACCCTGACGGTCGCCACGGCCCTGACCACCCTGGCCGGGAGCCGGACGGCCACCGGGCTTGGGGGCGCCGGGGCCGGGACGGGCGCCGGGGCGCGGGGCCGCCGGGGACGCCGGCTTCTCGGCCGCGGGAGCGGCCGGAGGCGCGGTGAACTCCGGGGCGGCCGGGGCCGCCGGAGCCGGCTTGGGCGCGGGCGGCTTCGGGCCCGGCGTGGGACGCGGACCCGGGGTGGCCGGAGAGGCCGGAGCCGGGGACGCGGGCTTCTCGGCCGCGGCGGGCTTGGGCGCCGGCGGCTTGGGGGCAGCCGGACGCGCGGCCTGCGCCGGCGAGGGCGCGGCCGGGGACGCCGGCTTGGGGGCGGCCGCCTTGCGCGGGGCCGCGGGCTTGGCGGGGGCGGCCTTGCCGTTGCCACCGCCCTGGTTCAATGCGTCAGTCAGTTTGCGTACTACCGGCGCCTCGATCGTCGAGGACGCCGAACGTACGAATTCACCGAGTTCTTGGAGCTTGGCCATGACGACCTTGCTCTCTACGCCGAACTCCTTGGCGAGTTCGTATACCCGGACCTTAGCCACTTCGCTCCTTTTAGGTCCGGGTTACGCCGGACCGTCGCTACTTCATGGGCGTACTCATCGCGTACTCATCGAGTGCTCATCGCAATCTCGACCTACTTCCAACTCGCGAGGTACCTAGGCCGCGCGGCGGTTCCGCACGGCGCTTCTTACGGTGTTGCCTGTTCGGCAACGGTCTCGACAGCCCGGCGCACATCCGTGATGTCGAGCGGTCCCTGGACCCTGAAGGCCCGGGGGAACGCCCGGCGGCGGACCGCCAGGTCAAGACAGACCAGGGCGGGGTGTACATAGGCACCCCGGCCGGGCAGCGTACCGCTTGGATCGGGGGCGCATTCGCCTCCGGTCGCCACGATCCGCAGAAGATCGCTCTTGGCCGCTCGCTCCCGGCAACCCACGCAGGTTCGCTCAGGGCAGGCGCGGGCGTGCGTCCGGCCAGACACGCTTAAGTCTACCTCCCCGCACCGACCTCACCCCTTTGGGGCAAAAATCGAACGGCTGTTGTCTTGATCAGTTCGGCGGGCTTGATCGCTTCGGCGGGCAGGCCGGAGCGACCCGGCCCCTACTCGCCTGAACCAGCGGACTCCGGCGTTTGTTCCGTGTCCGGCCGGATGTCGATGCGCCAGCCCGTGAGCCGGGCGGCGAGGCGGGCGTTCTGGCCCTCCTTGCCGATGGCGAGCGACAGCTGGTAGTCCGGCACCGTCACGCGCGCGGAGCGGGCCGCGAGGTCCACGACCTCCACCTTGCTGACCCGTGCCGGGGAGAGCGCGTGGGCGACCATCTCGGCCGGGTCCTCGGACCAGTCCACGATGTCGATCTTCTCGCCGTTCAGCTCGCCCATGACGTTGCGCACACGGCTGCCCATGGGGCCGATGCAGGCGCCCTTGGCGTTGAGCCCCGAACGGGTCGAGCGGACCGCGATCTTGGTGCGGTGACCGGCCTCACGGGCGATGGCGGAGATCTCCACCGAGCCGTCGGCGATCTCCGGCACCTCGAGCGCGAAGAGCTTCTTCACCAGGTTCGGGTGCGTGCGCGAGAGCGTCACGGACGGGCCACGCACACCCTTGGCCACCCGGACCACGTACGAGCGAAGCCGCATCCCGTGCGGGTACTCCTCGCCGGGGACCTGCTCCTGCACCGGCAGGATGGCCTCCAGCTTGCCGATGTCCACCAGGACGTTCTTCGGGTCGCGGCCCTGCTGGACGACGCCGGTGACGATGTCGCCCTCGCGGCCCGCGTACTCGCCGAGCGTCGCGTCGTCCTCCGCGTCCCGCAGGCGCTGCAGGATGACCTGCTTCGCCGTGGTCGCGGCGATGCGGCCGAAGTCCGACGGGGTGTCGTCGAACTCCTTGGGCTCCTGGCCCTCTTCGAGGTCGGCCGGGTCCTCCGTCGCCCACACCGTCACGTGGCCACTCTCGCGGTCCAGCTTGACGCGCGCGCGGCGGAAGCTGCCGTCGGTGCGGTGGTAGGCGATGAGGAGGGCGGACTCGATCGCCTCGACAAGGAGGTCGAAGGAGATCTCCTTCTCCCGTACCAGACCCCGCAGGGCGCTCATGTCGATGTCCACGGCTACGCCTCCTCTTCCTTCTTGTCCTTGCGGTTGAACTCGACCTGGACACGCGCCTTGTCGATCTCGTCGAAGGCCAGCCTGCGCGCGGTGGGCTTGCGGCCCTTCACGCCGGGCACCTCGAGGTCGAGACCGTCCTCGTCCACCGTCAGGATCCGGGCGACGAGCTCGCCGCCGGCGGTCAGCTGGAACTTCACCAGGCGGCCTGTGGCACGCACATAGTGGCGGTGCTGGGTGAGGGCGCGCTCCGCGCCGGGGGAGCCGACCTCCAGGTCGTACTCGCCGTCACCCATCGCGTCCGTCTCGTCGAGCTTCGCGGAGAGCGCGCGGCTCACATCCGCGATCCGGTCCAGATCCACGCCGTCCTCGGAGTCGACGACGACGCGCAGCACGCGCTTGCGGCCGACCGAAGCCACTTCGATCTCCTCGAGATCGAGGTCCTGGGAGCTGACGAGCGGTTCCAGCAGTTCTCGCAGCCTCTCGCTCTGGGTGGTGCTCATCCGGGTGACTCCTCGGCCGCGTGTGCTGTTGTGGGATCGTCGCGTGTCAGGTCAAAGGGTATCCGGTCGCGAAGGGTGTTGCTGTCCACCGTACGGGCGCGAAGGCGCCGTGGCACGGGAGTGCCGAGCCGCTCGCGGGCGGCGGCCGTGCCCGCAGGTACGGTGATCACCGGGTCCGTCCGGGTCCCCGCTCTTCCCGTCTGCGCCTTCTGGCCCTCCTGCTCCGAGGACGTCTGCCGTGCCGTCGCATCTCACCCCCTCGTGGTCCCGCCCAGGGCCGCGCCGAAGGAGTCTGCTCACCGGGGCGGCCGGGGCCGCCGGGACCGCGCTGCTCGCGGGCTGCTCCGGCGCCTCCGGCCCGGACGCGGACGAGCGCCCCTCCGCCGCCCGCCGCCTGCGCGGCCGCGCCGTCCAGGACAGCACCGAGCTGCTCGCCCGCTACGACGCCGTCCTCGCCGCCCACCCCGGGCTGCGCGCGCGGCTCGCGCCGCTGCGGGCGGAAGTGGCCCGGCACAAGGCGGCGTTCGCGGAGGGGCTCCCCGAGGCGACGCCGTCGTCGGGCCCCGCGGGACCCTCCGCGTCCCCGTCCACCGGCGCCTCCCCCGTGCCGTCCGTGCCCGGCGACGAGAAGGCCGCCGCGCGCGGCCTCGCGGCCGCCGAGCGGGAGCTCTCCGACCGGCGCGGCACGGCGCTCCTGGACGCCCCGCCCGAGCTGGCCCGGCTGCTCGCCTCGGTCGCCGCGGCGGGCGCCGCACACGCGTATCTGCTGACGGAGGGCGCCAAGTGAGCGAGAAGAAGCCCGAGTTGAAGGCCGTGCAGGCCGCGCTCGCCGCCGAGCACGCGGCCGTCTACGGCTACGGCGTGGTCGGCGGCCGCATCGGTGAGGGCCGCAGGGCGGAGGCGCGGACGGCGTACGACGCCCATCGCGCCCGCCGCGACGAGCTGCAGCGGGCCGTGCGCGACCTGGGCGCGGAGCCCGACGCGGCGTCGGCCGCGTACGCGCTGCCGTTCCCCGTGCCGGACTCGGCGGCCGCGGTGCGGCTCGCGGCGGACCTGGAGGACCGGGTCGCGGGCGTCTACTCCGACCTCGTACGGGCCGCGAGCGGCACCCGGCGGGCGGACGCGGCCGCCGCGCTGCGGGAGGCGGCGGTGCGTGCGGCGCGGTGGCGCGGCGGGAGCGTAGCCTTCCCTGGTCTCGCCGAGCGGGCCGCCAAGCCGGGCGCGCCCGCGTCGCCGCAGACCTGATCAGCTTGGAAGGGAACAGCTCACGCATGGCTTTCGAACCGCCTCCGCGCCTGGTGCGCGCCCTCGGCGAGGCACACCGAGAGGCGGCCGACCCCGGCACCGACACCTGGCTGGCCACGCTGCCGGAGCTGACCCGACAGGCCGTCGAGGAGCGGGAGTTGACCGTCGAGCGGGTGCAGGTGCCGGGCGGCAGGAGCAGCCTCGTGCTGCTCGTGCGGCGGCAGGACGGCACCCCCGCGGTCCTGAAGCTGGTGCCGCCGCGCTCCCGCCCCGACAGCGAGCGGGCCGCGCTCGCGCACTGGGGCGGGCTCGGGGCCGCACGGCTCCTGGACGACGGCGGGCCCTCGGCGGACGGCTCCCTGCTCATCGAGCGGCTGCACAGCGACGTCTCGGTGCGCTCCCTGCCCGAGGCGAAGGCGCTCCTCGAAGCGGCGGGCACCCTGCGCCGCCTGTGGGTCGCTCCCCCGGCGGACCACCGCATCGAGACGGTCGCCGAGCGGACGGGACGGCAGGCCGAGGCGATGGCCGCGTCGTCGGACGCGGAGGTCGCGCCGCTGGTGGAGGCGGCCCTCGCGGCCCGCGACGAGCTGCTCGCCGCCCCGGTGGAAGAGCGGCTGCTGCACGGGACCTTCCGGCAGAGCAAGGTGCTCGCTGGCGACCGCATGCCATGGCACGCGGTGGGGCCGGACCCGGTGGTGGGTGAGTGCGCGTTCGACCTGGCGCGGCTCGTGCGGGACCGGGTGGAGGACCTCATCGCCTCGCCGTCGGGGCCTTCGATCACGCGACGGCGGGTGAAGCGGCTCGCGGAGTCGCTGGACGTGGAGCAGGAGCGGCTGCGGGGCTGGACGCTGTTCCGGGCCGTGGAGTCGGGGGTGCGGGCGCGGCGCGTGGGCCGGGACCAGGACGCGGAGCTGCTGCTGGAGTTCGCCGGGTGGCTGTAGGGCCTTCCCTCGCCCTGCGCGGAGACAGCGAGGGGGCGCCCCGTTCCCACGGGGCGCCCCCTCGCCGTAAGACCAGCCGTCAGGCGGTGAGGCGGGCGATGGCCTCGTCGACCGTCAGTTCCTCGCGCTCGCCCGTGCGGCGGTCCTTCAGCTCCAGCACGCCCTCGGCCGAACGGCGGCCCGCCACCAGGATCTTGGGGACGCCGATCAGCTCCGCGTCGGTGAACTTCACGCCCGGGGAGACCCCGGCGCGGTCGTCGACCAGGACGCGGACGCCCGCGGCGGACAGCTTCTCGGAGACCTCCAGGGCCAGTTCCGTCTGGAGCGCCTTGCCCGCGGCCACCACGTGGACGTCGGCGGGGGCGATCTCCTTCGGCCAGCACAGGCCCTGGTCGTCGGCGTGCTGCTCGGCGAGGGCGGCGACGGCGCGGGAGACGCCGATGCCGTACGAGCCCATGGTCACGCGGACCGGCTTGCCGTTCTGGCCGAGGACGTCGAGCTGGAGGGCGTCGGCGTACTTGCGGCCCAGCTGGAAGATGTGGCCGATCTCGATGGCGCGGTCCAGCTTGAGGCCGGTGCCGCAGGACGGGCAGGGGTCGCCCTCCTCGACGACGACCACGTCCACGTAACGGTCGACCTCGAAGTCACGGCCCGCGACGACGTTCTTCGCGTGCACGCCGTCCTTGTTGGCGCCCGTGATCCAGGAGGTGCCGGGGGCGATGCGCGGGTCGGCGAGGTAGGTGACCTTGTCCAGGCCCTGGGGGCCGACGTAGCCGCGTACGAGATCGGGGCGGTCCGTGAAGTCCTCGGCGGTGACCAGCTCCACGGCGGCCGGGGCGAAGTGCGCCTCGACCTTGTCCATGTCGACCTCGCGGTGGCCGGGGACGCCCACGGCGACGATCTCGCCGTCGACCTTGACCAGGAGGTTCTTGAGGGTCGCGGAGGCCGGGACGCCGAGGTGGGCGGCGAGCGTCTCGATCGTCGGGGTGTCGGGGGTCGGGATCTCCTCGAGCGCGGCGACGCCGTCGGCGGCCACCGGCTTCAGGGCGAAGGTGATCGCCTCGGTGTTGGCGGCGTAGTCGCAGTTCGGGCAGTCGGCGAAGGTGTCCTCGCCGGCGCCGGCCGGGGCGAGGAACTCCTCGGACTTCGAGCCGCCCATGGCGCCCGCGGTGGCCGCGCAGATGCGGTAGTCCAGGCCGAGGCGCTCGAAGATCCGCTGGTACGCGGCGCGGTGCAGCGCGTACGACTCGGCGAGGCCCTCGTCGGCGGTGTCGAAGGAGTACGAGTCCTTCATCTGGAACTCGCGGCCGCGCAGGATGCCCGCGCGCGGACGGGCCTCGTCGCGGTACTTGGTCTGGATCTGGTACAGGATCACCGGCAGGTCCTTGTAGGACGAGCACTGGTCCTTGACGAGCTGGGTGAAGATCTCCTCGTGGGTCGGGCCGAGGAGGTAGTCGCCGCCCTTGCGGTCGTTGAGGCGGAACAGCTCGGGGCCGTACTCCTCCCAGCGGCCGGTCGCCTCGTAGGGCTCCTTGGGCAGGAGGGCCGGGAGCAGGACCTCCTGGGCGCCGATGGCGTCCATCTCCTCGCGGACGACCCGCTCGACGTTGGCGAGCACCTTCCTGCCGAGCGGCAGCCAGGACCAGACACCGGCGGCGGTGCGGCGCACGAACCCGGCGCGGACGAGGAGCTTGTGGCTCAGGACCTCGGCGTCCGCCGGGTCGTCGCGCAGTGTCTTGACCATCAAACGGGACATGCGCTGGACCTGGGCCATGATCGTTAACTCCTGCTGCGTAAGGACGAGATGTCCAGGAGGTTAGCCGGGGGCCGGGTGCGGGTGGAAATCGGTTCCCGGGTCAGGGGGCCGTGGTGCGGCGGTGCAGGGGCAGGTGGGCGCCCATCACCGCGTACGGCTTGGGGGCGCTCGGGAACAGGACCTGGCGGGCGAGGTCGCCGTAGCCGAGGGCGCGGTACAGGGCGCGGGCGGGGCTCTCCGTGTCGATGGCGGAGAGGATGGAGCGGGGCTGGTCGGCGCCGTCCGTGATGGTGGTGATGAGGGCGCGGCCGACGCCGCGGTTCTGGTAGCCGGGGTGGACGTGCAGCTCGGTGATGACGAAGGAGTCGTCGAGCCAGCCGTCCAGGTTCTGGCCGCGCAGATACGGCTCGACGACGGTGGACCACCAGTGGCCGCGGTCGTTGGGCATGCCGTAGACGAAGCCGACGAGCCGGCCGTCGCGGGTGGTGGCGCCGAGGGCGCGGGCACCGGGGTAGGTGATGTGGCGCAGCACGATGGTGCGGCGCACGGTGACCTCGTCGTCGCCGAGCCCGAAGGCGAGGGCCTGCACGCGCAGCGCCTCGTCCACGCGGGCGGCGAGGTCGAGGGGCCCGATCACCACGTCGTCACTCATGCGCCGAACCCTAGACGAGTAAGTCCGAACCCGCGTCGTCCGCCCGAAGGGCGGGCGCGGGTTCGGACTTACTCGTCCGACTCTCCGACCGGGGCGTACGGGGCGCTCGGAACAGGTCGCTCAGAACAGGACGCTCATGAACGCGCCGACCTCTTGGAAGCCCACGCGCCGGTAGGCCGCCCTGGCCGCCGTGTTGAAGTCGTTGACGTAGAGGCTGACGACGGGGGCCACGTCGGCGAGGGCGTAGCGCAGGACGGCCGCCATTCCGGGGGCGGCGAGGCCGCGGCCGCGGTACTCGGGGGCCACCCAGACGCCCTGCACCTGGCACGCCTGTGCGGTGGCGGCGCCGATCTCGGCCTTGAACACCACCCGGCCGTTCTCGTCGAGGCGCGCGAACGACCGCCCTGCGCCCACGAGTTCGGCCACCCGCGCCTGGTAGAGCAGGCCGCCGTCGCCGGCCAGCGGGGAGACGCCGACCTCTTCGGTGAACATCGCGACGCAGGCCGGCATGATCGTGTCCATCTCGTCCTTGCGGACGCGGCGGACGTACGGGTCGGGGGCGACGCCCGCCGGGAGCCGGTCGGTGACCATGAGCGGCTGGTGGGCGCGGACCTCGCGGGCCGGGCCCCAGCTCGGTTCGAGCAGCTGCCAGAGCTGGGCGGTGGACTCGGCGGGGCCGACGATGGAGGAGCAGCGGCGTCCGGCCCGGCGGGCGCGGTCGGCGAAGCCGCGGACGGCGCGGGGGGTGGCGCAGATCGGGACGAGGTTGGCGCCCGCGTAGCAGAGCGACTCCAGCATGCCGTCCTCGTACCAGCCCCACATCTCGCCGCCGAGGCGCCAGGGGTCGAGGCCGGCGATCTTGACGCGGGCCGTGACGAAGGCATTGGCGACCGGCTCGCGGTCGAGCACGGCGAGCGCTGCGTCCAGGTCACTCGGTTCGAGGACCCTGGTGGTGGTCTGCGTCAACACGGGGGGCCTCACCATACGGTCTGCTGATCTCCGCACTGTACCTGGCGGGGGCGCCTTGTGCCGTGGGGTGCTTGAGCACTTGTTCGTCCGCCCCCGCGTCGTGGCTCGTGACCGCCCCAGGACAGGAACGCCCGGGGCCCCGTCGCTCTGCAGCGACGGGGCCCCACGGTGCGTACGGAAAGAAGGCTCCCGGGTGTCAGCCCGCGACGGAGATCTGGGGCTCGCCCGAGGCCACGCCGTCCTTCTCCATCTGCTCGGCGATCTTCATCGCCTCGTCGATGAGGGTCTCCACGATCTTCGACTCGGGGACCGTCTTGATGACCTCGCCCTTGACGAAGATCTGGCCCTTGCCGTTGCCGGAGGCGACTCCGAGGTCGGCCTCGCGGGCCTCGCCGGGGCCGTTCACCACGCAGCCCATGACGGCGACGCGGAGGGGGACCTCCATGCCGTCCAGGCCCGCGGTGACCTCTTCGGCCAGCTTGTAGACGTCGACCTGGGCGCGGCCGCAGGAGGGGCAGGAGACGATCTCCAGGCGGCGCTGCTTCAGGTTCAGCGACTCCAGGATCTGCATGCCGACCTTGACCTCTTCGGCCGGGGGCGCGGAGAGGGAGACGCGGATGGTGTCGCCGATGCCCTCGGAGAGGAGCGCGCCGAAGGCGACCGCCGACTTGATGGTGCCCTGGAAGGCGGGCCCGGCCTCGGTCACGCCGAGGTGCAGGGGGTAGTCGCAGGCCGCGGCGAGCTGGCGGTAGGCGTTGACCATCACGACCGGGTCGTTGTGCTTGACCGAGATCTTGATGTCGCGGAAGTCGTGCTCCTCGAAGAGGGACGCCTCCCAGAGGGCGGACTCGACGAGGGCCTCCGGGGTGGCCTTGCCGTACTTCTTCAGGAGGCGGGCGTCCAGCGAGCCCGCGTTGACGCCGATGCGGATCGGGGTGCCCGCGTCCTTGGCGGCCTTCGCGATCTCCTTGACCTTGTCGTCGAACTGCTTGATGTTGCCCGGGTTGACGCGGACCGCGGCGCAGCCCGCGTCGATCGCCGCGAAGACGTACTTCGGCTGGAAGTGGATGTCCGCGATCACCGGGATCGAGGACTTCCGCGCGATGGTGGCCAGCGCGTCCGCGTCGTCCTGCGTGGGGCAGGCGACGCGCACGATCTCGCAGCCGGAGGCGGTGAGCTCGGCGATCTGCTGGAGCGTGGCGCCGATGTCGGACGTGCGCGTCGTCGTCATCGACTGCACGGAGATCGGCGCGTCACCGCCGACGGCCACCGAACCGACCTGGATCTTGCGGCTGACCCTGCGGTCGGCGAGCTTGGTCGGTACGGACGGGATTCCGAGAGAAACGGCAGTCATCTGGCGAGCATCCCCAAGAGTGTGGATCACTAGGTGTGGATCGAGGTCCCGAGATCGGCGGGCTCCAGGTTCCGAGATTACGGCACCCGCGAGGGCCCCAGCACACCCCGTCCCAAAGTCCACCCAATGGTGGGCGGCCGACCATAAAGCATGGCCGACCGCCGCAAACACCGCGTAACTAGGAAATTCTCACTGGGTTAACCACGTCCGCGATGAGCACCAGGATCGTGAAGCAGATGAAGATTCCGGCCACCACATAGGCGACCGGCATCAGCCGCGCCACGTCGAACGGGCCCGGGTCGGGCCGCTTGAGGACCTTGGCCGTGGTGCGGCGCAGGGACTCCCAGACGGCGCCCGCGATGTGCCCGCCGTCCAGGGGCAGCAGGGGCAGCATGTTGAACAGGAACAGCGAGAGGTTGAAGCCCGCGATGAGGAACAGCATCATCGCGATCTGGTTCTCCGGCGGGATGTCCAGGGTGAACACGTCGCCGCCGACGCGGGCCGCGCCGACCACGCCCATCGGGGAGTCCTGCTTGCGCTCGCCGTCGCCGAACGCCGCGTCCCACAGGTCGGGGATCTTGGAGGGGAGCGCGATGATCGACTCGACGCCGTTCTCCATCATGTCGCCCATGCGGTTCACGGAGTCGCCGAAGGACTGCTGGACGATGCCGCTCGCCGGGGTGAAGCCGAGGAAGCCCGCGTAGACGTACTTGCCCTCGACGTAGCCGCCGTCCCCGTCGGTCTTGCTGACCTGGTTCTTGATGAGGTTGGCGTGCAGGTCCAGCTTCTTGCCGTCGCGCTCGACGGTGAGGGTGGCCGGGCCCACGGTCTCGCGGATCTTGGACTGCAGCGCCGACCAGTCGTCGACGGGCTTGCCCTGGAAGGCGACGATCTTGTCCCCGGCCTTGAGGCCCGCGGCCTTGGCGGGCGCCTGCTTGTCGCCCTTCGCGCACGTCGTGCGGTTCTCGCTCTGCTGGATGACGCAGTCCGAGACCTTGCCGACCGAGGTCGTCTGGGTGCTGATGCCGAACGTCATCATCACGCCGAGGAAGATCGCCACGGCGAGGATCAGGTTCATGAACGGGCCCGCGAACATCACGATCACGCGCTTCCACGGCTTGCGCGTGTAGAAGAGGCGGGACTCGTCGCCCGGCTGGAGCTCCTCGAACGCCGCCGAGCGGGCGTCCTCGATCATGCCGCGCCAGGGCGAGGTGGAGCGGGCCTCCAGCTTTCCGTCCGGGCCCGGCGGGAACATGCCGATCATGCGGATGTAGCCGCCGAGCGGGATGGCCTTGATGCCGTACTCGGTGTCGCCCTTCTTGCGCGAGAAGATCGTCGGCCCGAAGCCCACCATGTACTGCGGCACGCGGATGCCGAACATCTTGGCCGTCGACAGGTGGCCCAGCTCGTGCCAGGCGATCGAGAACAGCAGCCCGACCACGAAGACGACTATGCCGAGGATCATCATCAGGGTCGTCATGCACGGGCCTCCGCGGTCGCCTTCGCCGTCAGTTCGCGGGCCCGGGCGCGTGCCCAGGTCTCCGCTTCGAGGACGTCCGGGACCGTCAGCGAGGTTCCCCCGGACGGGGTGCCGTGCTCGGCGACGACCTCGGTGACGGTCTCCATGATTCCGTTGAACGGCAGCGCGCCCTTCAAGAACGCGTCGACGCACTCCTCGTTGGCCGCATTGAACACCGCCGGAGCCGTGCCCGCGAGCTCCCCGACGTGCCGGGCGAGCCCGACCGACGGAAACGCGTCGGTGTCGAGCGGGAAGAACTCCCAGCTGGACGCCTTGGTCCAGTCGAACGCCGGGGCCGCGTCCGGGACCCGCTCGGGCCAGCCGATGCCGATGGCGATCGGGCCGCGCATGTCGGGCGGGGTCGCCTGCGCGAGGGTCGAGCCGTCGGTGAACTCCACCATGGAGTGCACGTACGACTGCGGGTGGACGACGACCTCGATGCGGTCGAAGGGGATGTCGTAGAGGAGGTGTGCCTCGATGACTTCCAGACCCTTGTTGACCAGGGTCGCGCTGTTGATGGTGATCACCGGGCCCATCGCCCAGGTCGGGTGCGCGAGCGCGTCCTCGGGGGTGACGTCCGCGAGCTCCGCCTTCGTCCGGCCGCGGAAGGGGCCGCCGGACGCGGTTACGACGAGCTTGCGCACATCGGCGCGGGTGCCCGCGTTCAGCGCCTGGAAGAGCGCCGCGTGCTCGGAGTCGACCGGAATGATCTGCCCCGGCTTGGCGAGCGCCTTGACCAGGGGGCCGCCGACGATCAGCGACTCCTTGTTGGCGAGCGCGAGGGTGCGGCCCGCTTCGAGGGCGGCCAGCGTGGGGGCCAGGCCGATGGAGCCGGTGATGCCGTTGAGGACCGTGTGGCACGGGGACGCGGCGAGTTCGGTGGCGGCGTCGGGCCCCGCCAGGATCTCGGGGAGCGGCTCGCCCGCGTACTGCCCGCTGAGCGCCTCCCGCAGCGCCGGCACGACGTCCTCGCGGGCGACCGCGACGGTGCGGACCCGCAACTGCCGGGCCTGCTCGGCGAGGAGGCCGACCCGGCCGCCCGCGGCGGAGAGACCGGTCACGCGGAAGCGGTCGGGGTTGCGCAGCACCAGGTCGATGGCCTGCGTGCCGATGGACCCGGTGGAGCCGAGGATGACGAGGTCCCGGGGGCCGGAGGCGCCGGAGGGGGCCGCGGGTTCGAAGACCAGATGCGGGTCGGCGAGGGGGGCTGGGCTGTCGCTCATCCCCCCATTCTTGCCTGGCCGCCGAGCGGTTTGGACAGGGCGCCCCGGATCCGGTCGGTCGGAGTCGTGCTCGGGGGGGGTGCGAGCGGTGGGGAGGGGTGGGGGCGTGGAGGGCCAGGGGAGGGCGCTCTGCCTGCCCGCCGAAGGGACACGGGAGCACCAGGGCACGGTCAGTCCGAGTCGTGCTCGCGGGCGTGGGCGCCGGGGGTCCGGGGGTGGTGGCCGCGGCGGGGGCGGGGGTGCCAGGGGCGTGTGCCGGGGGCGTCCGGTTCGCCGGGCTCTCCGGCTTCTCCGGGTGCTCCGGCTTCTCTGGGCTCTCCGGCTTCTCTGGGTGCTCTGGGTGCTCCGGGGGCTCCGGGGGCTCCGGGGGCTCCGGGGGCTCCGGGGGCTCCGGGGGCTCCGGGGGCTCCGGGGGCTCCGGATGCTCCCGCTTCTCCGGGCGCTCCCGCCTCCCCGGGCAGGGCGCGCAGGAAGGGTGTGATGCCGCGTTCGAGGAGCGCGTGGTGCCAGGCGTCGCGCGCCTGCTCCACCTCGTCGGGCACGGCCCCGTCCCCGTCCCGCGCGCGCAGTGAACTGCCGCCCTGCCGCAGGGCGGTGACGAGCAGGGCCGCCGCGGCGGCCAGGAAGGTCGCCGCGGTCAGCGCGCCGAACACCCAGCCGGTGGTGAGCAGCGTGTCGGCGAGGGCGGGCGAGGAGTCGAGCGCCTTCAGGACGTAGCCGACGAGGAGGAGCACCACGGCGGCCGTCCCCGCGAGGAGCGGCGCGAGCACGGCGACGACGGCGCCGACCCCGGCACTCCCCCAGGCACCGGCCTCGGGCGCGGCCGCCGCGGCCACCATTGCCGCGGACTGCGCGGACTGCGCGGACTGCCCGGACTGCCCGGCCTCGGGCTGCGCGAGCAGCCCCCGTTCCTCGCGCACCCGCACATAGTGGGCGTACTCGGGGGCCGCGGCGGCCGTGAGCGTCTGGGCCGCGCTCAGGACGGCGGCGCGGGCCTGCTCGGTGGAGAGCCCGCGGTGCGGCACGTCGGCCAGCGCCTCGTCGAGGGCCCGCTCGAACTCGGGCCAGTCCTCGTCGAGCAGCCGGATGTCGCCGACGGCCACCGGGACGGGCCGAAGGCGCGGGGCGGCGCGGGCGCCGAGGACAGCCGCGACGAGACGACGCCCCAGGGAGGGCCGGGTACGGGTCATGGCGCCGACTCCTCGTCCGTGCGGCCCCGGCGGTACGAGCGGCGGCCTCGGGGGCCCGTACCGCGCGCGTACGGCGCTCGTACGGGACCACGGGGACCGCCGCTCGATGGTAGGACCGGGGGCCGTCGCGGAGAAGGCTTCGCGTACCGGACGGACCGGGTCGGCCGGGTGGACCGGGTCGGCGGATGGGGCGGGTCAGCGGATGGGGCGGTGGACGTTCTCCTTGGTGGAGGGGCCCGGGGTGGCGTCGGCGATCCAGGGGCCCTCGCCGCTGGGGTCGACGACGCCCTGCTCCAGCCAGGTGTACGTGCCCGACAGGACGCCCTTGACGACCTTGCGGTCCAGGTCGTCGGTGTTGGTCCACAGGCGGTCGAAGAGCTCGTCGACGCGGATGCGGGACTGCCGGCAGAAGGCGTCGGCCAGCTGGTACGCCTCGCGGCCGTACTCCTCGGTGGTGCGCAGGAGTTCGGCGCGCACACAGGCCGCGCTCATCGCGAAGAGCTCCGCGCCGATGTCGACGATCCGGCCGAGGAAGCCCTGCTTGGTCTCCATCTTTCCCTGCCAGCGCGACATGGCGTAGAAGGTGGACCGGGCCAGCTTGCGGGCGCAGCGCTCCACGTAGCGGAGGTGGCCGGAGAGGTCGGCGTGGCCCGCCGGGTGGAACTCGGCGTACGAGCGCGGGAGTTGGCCGGGTCCCGCGACCAGCTTCGGCAGCCAGCGGGCGTAGAAGCCGCCCGCCTTCGCGCCCGCCCTGGCCTTGTCGGACAGGGACTTGTCGGGGTCGATGAGGTCGCCCGCGACCTTCAGGTGGGCGTCGACGGCCTCGCGGGCGATGAGGAGGTGCATGATCTCCGTCGAGCCCTCGAAGATGCGGTTGATGCGCAGGTCGCGCAGGATCTGCTCGGCGGGCACGGCGCGTTCGCCGCGCGCCGCGAGGGACGCCGCGGTCTCGAAGCCGCGGCCGCCGCGGATCTGGACCAGCTCGTCGGCCATCAGACAGCCCATCTCGGAGCCGTACAGCTTGGCGAGGGCGGCCTCGATGCGGATGTCGTTGCGGTCCTCGTCGGCCATCTGCGAGGACAGGTCGACCATGCCCTCCAGGGCGAACGTCGTCGCCGCGATGAAGGAGATCTTGGCGCCCACCGCCTCGTGGAACGCGACCGGTTTGCCCCACTGCTCGCGGGCGCCCGACCACTCACGGGCGATCTTCAGGCACCACTTGCCCGCGCCGACGCAGGTGGCGGGGAGCGAGAGGCGGCCGGTGTTGAGGGTGGTGAGGGCGATCTTGAGGCCGGCGCCCTCGGGGCCGATGCGGTGCGCGGCGGGGACGCGGACCTGGTGGAAGCGGGTCACGCCGTTCTCCAGGCCGCGCAGGCCCATGAAGGCGTTGCGGTTCTCGACGGTGACGCCCTCGGCCGCCGCCTCGACGACGAAGGCGGTGATGCCGCCCTTGTGGTCGTCGGACTTCGGGACACGGGCCATGACCACGAGGAGGTCGGCGACCACGCCGTTGGTGGTCCACAGCTTCACGCCGTCCAGGACGTAGTCGTCGCCGTCCGGTACGGCCGTGGTGGCGAGGCGGGCCGGGTCCGAGCCCACGTCCGGCTCGGTCAGCAGGAAGGCGCTGATGTCGGTGCGGGCGCAGCGCGGCAGGAACGTGTCCTTCTGCTCCTGGGTGCCGAACAGCTTCAGCGGCTGGGGCACGCCGATCGACTGGTGCGCGGAGAGCAGTGCGCTGATCGCGGGGCTCGCGGAGCCGACGAGGGCGAGCGCCTTGTTGTAGTAGACCTGGGTCAGGCCGAGCCCGCCGTACTTCGTGTCGATCTTCATGCCGAAGGCGCCGAGCTCCTTGAGGCCGCCCACGACCTCGTCCGGGATGCGGGCCTCGCGCTCGATGCGGGCCGAGTCGATCTTCGTCTCGCAGAAGTCCCGGAGCTTGGTGAGGAACTCCTCGCCGCGTCGCGCGTGCTCGTCGGCGGGCAGCGGGTGCGGGTGGATCAGGTCGAGCCGGAAGCGGCCGAGGAAGAGCTCCTTGGCGAAGCTCGGCTTGCGCCAGTCCTGCTCGCGGGCGGCCTCGGCGACCTGGCGCGCCTCGCGCTCAGTGACCCGTGGGGTGTCCTGTGGTGCGGTCATGAGGGGTTCTCCTCGCCGCGGTCGGATGGGGGTGCACCGCCGTTACCGGGCGGTGCTACTCGTCCGTATGTACCCGATTCCCCCCGAGTCGACCACCCCTCGCGCGCGAGCGGCCTACGGCCGCGCCCCCGGCCTCGCGCACGGCCTCGCGCACAGAGACGGCCGGAGCCCCCGCACAGCGGGCTCCGGCCGTCTCCTTCTGGGTGCCGCGGAGTCTCAGAGGTCGATGCCCGTGAGCACCATGACGCGCTCGTACGTGTAGTCGTCCATCGCGAAGCGGACGCCCTCGCGGCCGACGCCGGACTGCTTGACGCCGCCGTACGGCATCTGGTCGGCGCGGTAGGAGGGGGCGTCGCCGATGACCACGCCGCCGACCTCCAGAGCGCGGTGGGCGCGGAAGGCGGCCTGCAGGTCGTGCGTGAACACGCCTGCCTGGAGGCCGTACTTGGAGTCGTTGACGGCGTCGAAGGCGGCCTGCTCGCCGTCCACCTTCTTCAGCGTGAGGACCGGGCCGAAGACCTCCTCGCAGGCGATCGTGACGTCGGCCGGTACGTCGGCGAGCACGGTCGGCGCGTAGGCGGCGCCGTCGCGCCTGCCGCCCACGAGGACCTGCGCGCCCGCCTTGACGGCCTCGTCGACCCAGGACTCCACGCGCTTGGCGGCGTCCTCGCTGACCAGCGGGCCGACGTCGGTCTTCGGGTCGGACGGGTCGCCGGTGACCTGGCCCTCGACGGCCTTCACGACGCGCGGCACCAGGCGCTCGTACACGGAGGCGTCCGCGATCACCCGCTGCACGGAGATGCAGGACTGGCCGCCCTGGTAGTTGGAGAAGGTCGCGATGCGCGCGGCGGCCCAGTCCAGGTCCTCGTCGGAGGAGAAGTCGGGCAGCACGACGGCCGCGCCGTTGCCGCCGAGCTCCAGGGTGCAGTGCTTGCGCGGCACCGAGTCCAGGATCTGGTAGCCGACCTTGTCGGAGCCCGTGAAGGAGATGACCGGAAGCCGCTCGTCCTGGACGAGTTCGGGCATCTTGTCGTTGGCGACGGGCAGCACGGACCAGGACCCGGCGGGCAGCTCGGTCTCGGCGAGGAGCTCGCCGATGAGGAGGCCGGACAGGGGGGTCGCCGGGGCGGGCTTGAGGATGATCGGCGTGCCGACGGCGATGGCCGGGGCGACCTTGTGGGCGCAGAGGTTCAGCGGGAAGTTGAACGGCGCGATGCCGAGGACGACGCCCTTGGGGAAGCGGCGCGTGAAGGCGAGGCGCCCCTGGCCGCCGGCGTCGGTGTCGAGGCGCTGCGCCTCGCCGCCGTTGAACCGGCGGGCCTCCTCGGCGGCGAACCGGAACACCGAGACGGCGCGGCCGACTTCGCCGCGGGCCCACTTGATGGGCTTGCCGTTCTCGGCGGAGATCAGCTGGGCGATCTCCTCGGTGCGCTCGACGAGGCGGCGGCTCACGTGGTCGAGGGCGGCGGCCCGTACGTGCGCGGGGGTGGCGGCGAACTCCTCGCGCACCGCGTACGCGGCGGCGACGGCCTCCTCGACCTGGGCGTCGGTCGGAACGGCGGCCTGGCCGACGAGGCGCCCGTCCCAGGGCGAGGTGACGTCGAGAGTGGTCTCGCCGGTGGTCTGGCGACCGGCGAGCCAGAAGGCGTGGATGGAAGTCATAGCGAGTCCCGGCCCTTCCGCGGAGGTGTGGCGTGGTGCGTACGTTTTCCACCGTAGGGGTGGGGGGTGGGGCTTGCGTTTGTCCGGGGCGGAGCGTTGGGGTGGCGGGGCGCTACGGATTGGCACTTTCCCCGCCGCGTCTCCTGGCGCGCTCCGCGCGAGGGCTCGGCCTCAACGGCCTGGTCCTCGACCGCCGGACGGGCTCATTCGGTCGCCGTCGACGTCGTCTTGAGCGCCAGCCACAGCTCCATGCGTACGTCCGGGTCGTCCAGGGAGCGTCCGAGGATCTCCTCGACCCGCCGCATCCGGTAGCGCAGCGTGTGCCGGTGCACCCCGAGGTCCGCCGCCGCCGCGTCCCACTGGCCGTGCCGCGAGAGCCAGGCGCGCAGGGACGCGACCAGGTCGCCGCGGCCCGTCGCGTCGTGCTCGTGCAGCGCCCGCAGCAGCCCGTCCGCGAACGCCCGTACCGCGTCGTCGGCGAGGAGGGGCAGGACCGAGCCCGCCGCGAGTTCCTCGTGCTCGACGAGGGCGCGGCCGCGGCGGCGGGCGACGGAGAGGGCCTGGACGGCCTGCTTGTAGGCCGTCGCGGCGGCGATGGGTCCGGACGGGGCCGACAGGCCCATGATCAGCTCCGCGTCGTCGCCCGCGGCCTGCTCCGGCGCGGACGCGCGCGCCGCCTCCAGGGCCTGGGCGTACTCGACGACGGCCCGCGCCGCCGTGCCCGCGTCCACGACGAGGAGGACGAGCCGTTCCCCGTACGGGACGACCAGGAGGGACTCGCCCGCGCGGGCGGCCGCGGCCTCCACGACGTCGGCGAGCGCGGTGAGCGGGTCGCCGCCCAGCGCGTCGGCCGCCGCGAGCGCCGCCGAGGCGGTGGGTGTGGCCTCGCTCTCCGGGGACGCGTCGCCGAGCCCGCGCGCCACCGCCGACGACGCGGGCACCGCCTCCGCGACGACCAGGCGGAACGGGGCGTCGAGCAGCCCCCCGTACAACTCCCCCGCCACCGTGCGCGCGTGCTCCGGCTCGCCCGCGAGCAGCATCCGCACCACGGCCGAGCCGATGCGCTGCTCGGCGGCGTGCAGGGAGCGGGAGCGCTCCGTGGTGAGGGTGAGGAGCGCGATCGCGGAGTGCACCGCGTACCGCTCGGCGGTGCCGAGGGTGGAGGCCGTGCCGACGGCGAGCGCGGCCCGCGGGCGGCGCCCCGTGCCCAGCGAGTGCAGCTCGACCCGGTCCTCGGCGCCCGCGACGACGGAGCTCGCGGGCGCGGGCCGGTCGCGCAGCCGCTCCACGTCCGGGGTGAGCTTGGCGGCGCGGCGTCCGGCCCACTCGGGGGCGGTGGCGACGACGGCGCCCGAGGCGTCGTACAGCGCGGCCCAGCCGTCGACCTGCGCGGCGAGCGCGCCGAGCAGCCCCTCCGGGCCGCCGCTCAGGGCCTGCCGGGTGAGCTCGCGCTGGGCGGCGAAGCCCGCCGTGACCGCCTTGTACTGCTCGGCGGCGATGGCGGCGGAGACGGCCTTGCTGATGGCGAGGAACGGGGTGCGGCGCGGCACCTCGATGAGCGGCAGGTGCACCTCGGCGGCCGCGTCGACGAGCGCCTTCGGGATGTCCGCGTAGTGCACGCCGACGGCGAAGCCGAGCCCCACCACACCCGCGTCCGAGAGCCGCTTCACATAGCGCCGCATGGCCTCCGGGTCCTCCGCGTCCAGCTTGAGCGCGGTGATCAGGAGGAGCTCGCCGCCCTCCATGTAGGGCACGGGGTCGGTGAGTTCGCTGGCGTGGGCCCAGCGCACGGGGGTGTCCAGGCGTTCCTCGCCCGCGCGCACGGTCAGCTTCAGCGCGGAGTGGTGGACGAGCGAGGCGAGCGTGGGCGGCATGGGGCCTTCAGGTGGCGGCTGGTGGGGCGGGTGGATCGGGTGGATCGGGTCGGGTCGGTCGTCCGGGTGCCGTTCCCGGCCGTCCGTGGAGGCGGGCGCCCGGGAATGTGGATCTTTTGGCCGGTCCGTATGAACGACCTGTGTTGATTCTGCCTCACCGTATGGTGCCGACAGGACCGAATGCCGGGTACCCGTTCGCCGACAGTTGACCGGGGTCCCCTGCGTTCAGCTGACCGACGCCCCCTCAGCCCCGCAGGTCCACCAGGAGCGGAGGCGCGTGCTCTCCGCGCACGTCGCGCAGCGAGAGCACCGCGTGGCCCGGTGGCACCCCGTGCGCCAGTTCGGAGGCGGACCAGCGCTCGCGCTCGACCTGGCGGACGGTGACCGCGCGGGCCGTCGCGTGGTTGCCGGTGATCACCTTGCGCAGCACGTGCACCGTCTTGCCGAGCGGGGTCTCGGCGATGATCTGCCGGTCGGTGACGTCCCGCGTCTCGGTCCACTCCTTGCCCCAGACCTCCGCGAAGTCCTGCCCGTCCCACGGGGTGAGCCCGGACAGCGCCATCCGGCAGCCGATCGCGCCGAGCAGCGGGGTGCGCAGCGGCCGGGGCGCGTCGTCGAGGGTGCGCAGGGTGAGGACGACCCCGGCGTTGGCGGAGCGCAGCCGCTGGATCGCGCGCACCGACTCGGGCGTGATCGTGCCCGTCGCGTCGTCGAGGACCAGGCAGGCGAAGAGCGAGCGGTCCTCGCGGACGGCGGCGCTGGACGTGAACTGGGCGAGCACCAGGCGGGCCAGGATCCGCGAGGCGTCCGCGTGCCCGCGCTCGGGCAGGTCGATGCGGACCCGCACCGGGTGGTCGAGGGCGCGCAGCGAGAACGGCCGACCGCTCTCCGGCCCGTCGGACGTGTTGAAGAACGCGGCGAACGCGGGCCGGTCGAGCAGCGCCACCCGGTCCGCGAGCAGCACGCCCGCGTCCCCGAGATGCCCCAACTGCCGCTCACGGGCGTCGAGTTCACGGAGCATGGCGTCCTGCCCGGCGTCTTCGAGGGCCTTGCGGAGCGCACCGAGCGGACCGGGCGCGCCCTCCAGCAGGGCCCGCAGCTCCGGTACGGAGGGGAAGCGGCCGTGGACCGCGCGGAAGGGCCCGAGGAGCTGGGCGAGGACCGTCGTGGAGCGGCGGCTGTCGGCGCCGGGGTGCGGTTCGGCGAGATCGCCGACGAGGCCCTCGGCGAGCACGGCCGCGGCCTCGTCGGGGTCGCTCGCGCCGCCGTACAGGTCGAGGTCGTAGACGGACTCGGGGTGGCCGAGGCGGATCACGACGTCGTACGCGTCGACGGAGCCGAGGCCCGCGCCCGCGGCGCCGACCACCACGACGGCGGCCCGCCCGGCGAGCGCCTGGAGGCAGAGCGACTCGGCGAGCGGCCAGACGACGGAGCCGGTCTTGCCGGAGCCCGCGGGCCCGACGGCGAGCAGGGACGTGCCGAGGACGTCGGGGCCGATGCCGAGCCCCGCGCCCCGGTAGGCGTACGGGTTGCGCGGGTCGTCGGCGGTGCGGCCGAGGCGGACCTGCGCGGTGACCAGGTCGTGGCGGGCGGCGCGGGCGGGCAGGTCGCGGTCGCCGGAAGGGTGCGCACAGGCGGCGGCGCCGTCGCGGCGCACGGCCTCACTGAAGGCGGCGAGCGTGTTGCGCCCGGCCCGCACGGAGGCCCAGGCGCGGGCGATGCGGGCGTGGTCGATGTCCCGCATGAGCCCGGCCCCGGCGTCCGCGGCGAGCCGGTCGGCCACCGCGTCGGCACCGGCGGCCCTGAGCTGGGGCCATTGGGCGGGGTCTTCTTCGGGGGCGGGGGGCTGCGCCTCTTCCTTGGGAGTCGACAGGTTTTGCAGGCAAGGTTTCACAAAGCGCTGCCAGATCTCAGACCAACGCCCGAGACGGCCCGCCGCGACCATGATCCCGACAGCGACCATGCAGTAGTACAGGCGCTGAGCAATCGCCCCCGCGACTTCCGCTCCGCCACTGTGGCCCGGACGCACCCATGACTCCGGAGTGATCAAGAGGTAGGGCCACAGCCAGTACGCGCCGAGATAGCCGTTCCACAGCAATGACCAGACAAGCCAGCCCGCGAGGAAGGCGATCAACGCCCCACTCAGCAACTGCCTCGTGGGAGTGGTCTCGGGCTCCTCGGCAGCACGGGCGGTGTGGCCGAATCGCCACACCCCGAGTGCAGCCTTCGGCCGCGGCGTCCGCAGCCACGTCAGGAACGCGGCCCCGTCCGGCCTCGGCGGCACCCCCGGTACCCCCGACACCCCCGGCACCATCTCTCCCGGCGCCCGCGCGGGCCGGGGCGGCGGCACCGGAGTGGCATGTGTGCCACGTGCGTCCTGCGTGCCTTCGGGTTCCATGGCCCTTGCCCCCTGACCTGCCGCTCTGCTGGTTCGCGGGTCAATCTAGTGCCCCTGCTATGTCCACGGCGGACAACCGACACTCTCAACAACTCCCTGATGGAGCATGCCCGCTCCCCCACCTCACCCCTAGCCTGCGAAGAAGGAAGCCGATGCGTCCGTATCGTCCCGTGATCGCGCGTCGCCGTCTTCCCCGTCATCACCGTCATCGCCCCCCTTCGCACGACCCCCAGGGAGCCCCTCATGACCGCACTTCCGCAGGAGCGCCGCGTCGTCACCGCCATCCCCGGCCCCAAGTCGCAGGAGCTGCAGGCCCGCAGGACCGCCGCCGTCGCCGGGGGCGTGGGCTCGGTGCTGCCCGTGTTCGCGGCCCGTGCGGGCGGCGGCATCATCGAGGACGTCGACGGCAACCGCCTCATCGACTTCGGCTCCGGCATCGCCGTGACCTCCGTCGGCGCCTCCGCCGAGGCCGTCGTGCGCCGGGCGTCGGCGCAGCTGGCCGATTTCACCCACACCTGCTTCATGGTCACGCCGTACGAGGGCTACGTGGCCGTCGCCGAGCAGCTCGCCGAGCTGACGCCGGGCGACCACGCCAAGAAGTCGGCCCTGTTCAACTCCGGCGCCGAGGCCGTCGAGAACGCCGTCAAGATCGCCCGCGCCCACACCAAGCGCCAGGCCGTCGTCGTCTTCGACCACGGCTACCACGGCCGCACCAACCTGACGATGGCGCTGACGGCGAAGAACATGCCGTACAAGCACGGCTTCGGGCCGTTCGCGCCCGAGGTCTACCGCGTCCCGGTCGCCTACGGCTACCGCTGGCCGACCGGCGCCGAGAACGCCGGGCCCGAGGCCGCCGCCCAGGCGATCGACATGATCTCCAAGCAGGTCGGCGCCGAGAACGTCGCCGCGATCATCATCGAGCCGGTCCTCGGCGAGGGCGGCTTCATCGAGCCCGCCAAGGGCTTCCTGCCGGAGATCGTGAAGTTCGCGAACGCCAACGGCATCGTCTTCGTCGCCGACGAGATCCAGTCCGGCTTCTGCCGTACGGGCCAGTGGTTCGCGTGTGAGGACGAGGGCATCGTCCCGGACCTGATCACGACGGCCAAGGGCATCGCGGGCGGGCTTCCGCTCGCCGCCGTCACCGGCCGCGCCGAGATCATGGACGCCGCGCACGCGGGCGGCCTCGGCGGCACCTACGGCGGCAACCCGGTGGCCTGCGCGGGCGCGCTCGGCGCCATCGAGACCATGAAGGAACTCGACCTCAACGCCAGGGCCAAGGCGATCGAGTCGACCATGAAGGCCAGGCTCTCGGCCATGGCGGAGAAGCACGAGATCATCGGCGACATCCGGGGCCGCGGCGCCATGATCGCCATCGAGCTGGTCAAGGACCGCGCCGCCAAGGAGCCGAACGCGGAGGCGACCGCCGCGCTCGCCAAGGCGTGCCACCAGGAGGGCCTCCTGGTCCTGACCTGCGGCACCTACGGCAACGTGCTGCGCTTCCTGCCCCCGCTGGTCATCGGCGAGGACCTCCTGAACGAGGGCCTGGACATCCTGGAGACCGCCCTCGCGGGCCTGTGACGCACGACGGCGAGCGGCGCCCGAGGCGGCTCCGCAAGCACCGGAACGCGCCCTGACGTGTGCGGACCCCACGCGGTGAGAACGCCGTGACCTGGGGTGACCGTCAGGGCCTGTGAAGAACGTGTGCGAGCCCCATGACGGGATGCCGTTCCGCCTGTCGGGCCCCCGCCGCCTGCCGTACGGTTTCTGCAGATGAGAGAAACACCCCGCCCACAGGGGACTGTGGGTGACGCCGGGACGGAGCCTCCCCAGCCCCGCCCTGGTCGTGCCATTGCGCACACACCCGGAGCCTCGCGCTCCGGAACTCCTCACCGATCGGATGGCCGCCCGCCCCAAACCCCCCGGGGCGCGCGGCAGCCCGATCAGGTCGGCCATCCCGGAACCACCCCCCCTGTTCCGGGATGGCCGACTGTCTTTCTCACCCTCTTCGGCCTCTGCGCCGCCCTCTTCGCACTCGCCACCTGGCAGGTCGTCGTCGACGGCCCGCTGCGGCACGCGGACGAGCGGGCCGGGCGCGCGCTCGCCGACAGCCGCCTCCCGGACCGCGCCGCCGAGTTCCTGTCCGACCTCGGCAACATGACGGTCGCCGTCCCGGTGCTGGCCGCCGTCCTCGCGTACACCGCCTGGCGGGGGTGGCGCGAGGGGACGCCCCGGTGGTGGCCGGCACCGGTCGCCGCCGCCCTGGCCATGGCCGCGGTGCCGCTCCTCGTCGCCCCGCTCAAGGCCCTCGTGGACCGGCCGGGGCCGCCCGGGGTGGACGGCCACGGCGGCTTCTACCCCTCGGGCCACGCGGCGACCGCGGCCGTCGCCTACGGGGCCTGCACGCTGCTCCTGCTGCCGTGGGTGCGCAGCGCCTATCTACGGCGCGAACTGGTCATCGGCTGCGTCCTGTTGAACGCCGCGATCGGGCTCGGCCTGGTGCGCCGCGGCTACCACTGGCCGCTGGACGTCATCGCCAGCTGGTGCCTGTGCGTGCTGCTGCTCCAGGTCATGGCACTCGCGTGTACTCGACTCGGTCCACCAGGCGCTCCTTCTGACCGGGCGGCGTGAAGAAGAGGTCGACCGTGTGCCGGTCGTGGGAGCGGATGCGGAACTCGGTGCGCATCGGGATCTTCTTGCCCTTGTTCTCGGGGCCGAGGATGCCCGGGTCGGTGAACTCGCCGGGAATCGAGATCACCTTGGCGGTGCCGCTGTCCGGGGCGCCGCGGTAGGTCATCGCGGTGGGCGTGACGCTGTCGAAGGTGGTCCACTCGTAGCGCCGGTCGATGTTCGAGTAGCCCAGGACGCCGACGCGGAAGTACGGCTTCCCGGCCAGGGTGCCCTCGGTCCTCTCCTCCATGAAGCGGCCGCCGGTCTTCTTGAGCCAGCGGGTGCGCACCGTGATGTCGCGGGAGACGACCGGCTCGCCGTCGTGGCCGAGCAGCCAGTTGGTCTTGACCGCCTTCCACTTTCCGGCCAGCGGGTCGAGGAGGCGGTGGTGCGGGCCCGGCTCGAACGGGTCGTCCGGGGTGGCCTGCCGGGAAGCGGCGGCGCCCGTGGGGCCGGGCGCCGCCGAGGCGGTGAGGGTGCCGGTGAGGGCGAGGGCCGCGGTCAGGACCGCGGCCGACAGCACGTGTCTTCTGCTCTTCGGGTTCCTCGTCGTGGTCATGCCACACAGGGAACCGCATCCGGCGGCGTTCAGCCGGCGGATCGGCCGAAGTACTGGTCGAAGTTCTTCTGGAACTCCCAGCTGCTGTAGCGGTCCCAGTTGATCGACCACGTCATCAGGCCGGCGAGTCCGGGCCAGGTGCCGTGGGGCTGGTAGGAGCCGCAGTCGGTCTTCTTGGTGAGGCAGTTCAGGGCCTTGTTCACCTCGGCGGGGGCGACGTGGCCGTTGCCCGCGTTGGTGGAGGCGGGCATGCCGATGGCGACCTTCTCGGGCGGCAGCGGCGGGAAGACGTTGTTGGTGTCGCCCGCGACCGGGAAGCCGGTGAGCAGCATGTCCGTCATCGCGATGTGGAAGTCCGCGCCGCCCATGGAGTGGTACTGGTTGTCCAGGCCCATGATGGGGCCGGAGTTGTAGTCCTGGACGTGCAGCAGCGTGAGGTCGTCGCGCAGGGCGTGGATCACCGGGAGGTAGGCGCCTGCGCGCGGGTCCTGGCCGCCCCACTTGCCGGTGCCGTAGTACTGGTAGCCGAGCTGCACGAAGAAGGTCTCCGGCGCCATCGTGAGCGTGAAGCCCGAACCGTACTTGGCCTTCAGGGACTTGACCGCCGAGATCAGGTTCACGATCGCCGGGGTCTTCGGGTTCTTGAAGTCCGTGTCGTCGGCGTTCAGCGAGAGCGAGTGGCCCTCGAAGTCGATGTCCAGGCCGTCGAGCCCGTACTCGTCGATGATCGCGGAGACGGAGGAGACGAAGGCGTCGCGCGCCGCAGTGGTGGTCAGCTGCACCTGGCCGTTCTGGCCGCCGATGGAGATGAGCACCTTCTTGCCCTGCGCCTGCTTGGCCTTCACGGCCGCCTTGAACTCGTCCTTGGTCTCCACGTTCGGGCACTCGGTCTTGGGGCAGAGGCCGAAGCGGATGTCGCCCGAGGTCGCCGAGGTCGGTTCGCCGAAGGCGAGGTCGATGATGTCCCAGCTGTCGGGGACGTCGGCGAGGCGCGTGTAGCCGGACCCGTTGGCGAAGCTGGTGTGGAGATAGCCGACGAGGGTGTGGCCCGCGGCCACGGGAGAAGCGGGCGCCGCGGAAGAAGCGCGCGCCACGGCGGAAACCGGCGCGGAGTCGTCACGCGCGGCCGCGTCGGTGGTGGCCAGCAGGCCGGACGAGGCGAGCGCGAGGGCCGCGGCGGTGGCCACGGTGAGTCGTCTGGCGCGGGAACGGTTGAAGCGCGAGCGGTCCACAACTGCCTCCGGGCATGGGGGGATTGGAGGGTGGCGCGCGCCCAACTTGGTCCAGACCAATTAAGTTGTCAAGGGTTCCGGCAGCTCAGTCGGTGCCCTCGTCGCTCCCCTTCACCTCCTTCGTGTCCCGTGCGAGCCCCGCCGCCGCCTCGTGCATCGCGAGTTCGAGGAGCGCCGGGTCCGTCAGGGTGCCGGCGCCGTCCGGCGGGATCAGCCAGCGGACGCCGCCCGTGGTCCGCCCCGGATACGGGACGACGATCCATGTCCCGCTCCCGGCCCCGCGGACGCCCGTGCCGACCCAGCGCGCGACCGTCCCGGCGGGCACGAAGAAGCCCATCCGCTCGTCCCCGAAGTCGGCGAGCACCGGCCCCGGCCGGTCGAGGCAGCGGGTGAGCACGTCCAGCGTGGGGTAGCCGAGTTCGCCGGGCAGGATCAGCACGTCCCAGAGCCTGCCGGCCGGGAGCAGGGCCACCCCGAGGGGGTTGCGCTCCCACTCCCAGCGGCAGCTCTCCGGATCCGGCGCCACCGAAACCAGCCACTCGACCGCCGATTTGGTCCCCGAGCCCGTCATGGCATGACCTCCCTTTCCTGTGTGACGGCACTGCGTGTCACGAGGGAGAGGGAGTTCTGGCCCGATCATTACGCGGGTTCGGCTACTTGTTGGTAGTGCGACGGGTCACAGTGGCCGGGACGGCGTACGCCGGAGGGCGCCGGGGGGGCCGGGTCGGACCGGATCAGCTGTCGAAGCCCAGGCCCGCCTTGTCCATCGCCTTGAGCCAGACGTTGCGGCGGCCGCCGTTCTCGTCGGCACGGGCGAGGGACCACTTCGTCAGGGCGACGCCCGCCCACGCGAACGGCTCCGGCGGGAACGGCAGCGGCTTCGTGCGCACCATCTCCAGCGAGGTGCGCTCGGTGCGCTCCCCCGACAGCAGGTCCAGCATCACGTCGGCCCCGAAGCGGGTGGCCCCGACGCCGAGGCCGGTGTAGCCCGCCGCGTACGCGACGCGCCCCTGGTGCGCGGTGCCGAAGAAGGCCGAGAAGCGCGAGCAGGTGTCGATCGCGCCGCCCCACGCGTGCGTGAAGCGGACGCCCTCCAGCTGCGGGAAGCAGGTGAAGAAGTGCCCGGCGAGCTTGGCGTAGGTCTCGGGGCGGTGGTCGTACTCGGCGCGGACCTTGCCGCCGTACGGGTAGATCGCGTCGTAACCGCCCCACAGGATGCGGTTGTCGGCGGAGAGGCGGAAGTAGTGGAACTGGTTGGCCGAGTCGCCGAGGCCCTGGCGGCCCCGCCAGCCGATGGCGGCCAGCTGCTCGTCGGTGAGCGGCTCGGTCATCAGGGCGTAGTCGTAGACCGGGACGGTGTACGCGCGCACGCGCTTGACCAGCGACGGGAAGATGTTCGTGGCGAGCGCCACCTGGCGGGCGAAGACCCGGCCGTAGGGGGTACGGACGGCCATCCCCCCGCCGGAGCGGGCGAGTTGGAGGGCCGGCGTGTGCTCGTAGAAGCGGACGCCCGCCGCCATGCAGGCCCGCTTGAGGCCCCAGGCCAGCTTCGCCGGGTGCAGCATGGCGACGCCCTCGCGGTCCCAGAGACCGCCGAGGAAGGTCGGCGAGTCGACGTGCGCGCGCAGCTGCTCCGCGTCCAGGAGCTCGCTGCCTCCGGCGAGGCCGAGTGCGGCCATCTCCTCGTACATCTCGTGGAGTTCGTCGAGCTGGTGGGGCTGGGTGGCGACGTCGATCTCGCCGGTGCGCTCGAAGTCGCAGTCGATGGAGTAGCGCTTGACGGCGGCCTCGATCTCGTCGAGGTTGCGGGCGCCGAGCTCCTCCAGGCGCTCGATCTCACCGGGCCAGCGGGCCAGGCCGTTGCCGAAGCCGTGAGTGAGGGACGCGGCGCAGAATCCGCCGTTGCGGCCGGAGGCGGCCCAGCCCGTCTCGCGCCCCTCCAGGAGCACCACGTCGCGGTGCGGGTCGCGCTCCTTGGCGATGAGCGCGCTCCACAGTCCGCTGTAGCCGCCGCCGACGACGAGCAGATCGCACTGCTCGTCGCCGGTGAGGGCGGGCTCGGGGTGCGGCTTGCCGGGGTCGTCCAGCCAGAAGGACACCGGCTGGGCGTCGGCGAGAGAAGTGGTCCAAGGGGTCATGGCACTTGGGGCCATGATTTCCAACTCCTTCAGAAAGCCTGTGGTGCTTGCAGAATGCCTATGGGGCTTGCTTGTTGCGGCGCCTGCTGATCAGCATTCCGCCGACCACCAGGAGAACGGCGACGAGGAACATCGCGGTACCGATCACATTGATTTGAACGGGCGTGCCCCGCTGCGCGGATCCCCAGACGAACATGGGGAACGTCACAGTGGAGCCCGCGTTGAAGTTCGTGATGATGAAGTCGTCGAAGGAGAGCGCGAAGGCGAGGAGTGCGCCCGCCGCGATTCCGGGGGCGGCGATCGGCAGCGTCACCCGGACGAAGGTCTGCACCGGCCCCGCGTACAGGTCCTGTGCCGCCTGCTCCAGACGCGGGTCCATCGACATCACGCGCGCCTTGACGGCGGTCACCACGAAGCTCAGGCAGAACATGATGTGGGCGATGAGGATCGTCCAGAAGCCCAGCTGGGCGCCCATGTTGAGGAAGAGCGTGAGCAGCGAGGCGGCCATCACGACCTCGGGCATCGCCATCGGCAGGAAGATCAGCGAGTTCACGGCGCCGCGCGCGCGGAAGCGGTAGCGGACGAGCGCGAAGGCGATCATCGTGCCGAGCGCGGTCGCGCCGAGCGTCGCCCACGCCGCGATCTGCAGGCTGAGCGAGAGCGATCCGCACATGTCGGCGACGCCGCAGGGATTCTTCCAGGCGTCGAGCGAGAATTCCTGCCAGGCGTAATTGAAGCGGCCCTTCGGCTTGTTGAAGGAGAAGACCGTCACGATCACGTTCGGAAGGAGCAGATAAGCGAGCGTCAGAAGTCCCGCTATCACCACGAGATTGCGCCGGAACCAGCGTACGAGCGCCATCAGACGAGATCCTCCGTCCCGGACTTGCGGATGTAGAAGGTGACCATGAAGAGGATCGCGGCCATCAGGATGAAGGAGAGCGCGGCGGCCGTCGGGTAATCCAGAATGCGCAGGAATTGCGTCTGGATGACGTTGCCGACCATGCGTGTGTCGGTGGAGCCGAGCAGATCGGCGTTGACGTAGTCGCCCGCCGCCGGGATGAAGGTGAGCAGGGTGCCGGAGACGACGCCCGGCATGGAGAGCGGGAACGTCACCTTGCGGAAGGTCGTGGACGGCTTGGCGTAGAGGTCGCCCGCCGCCTCGTGCAGCCGCCCGTCGATGCGTTCGAGCGACGTGTAGAGCGGCAGGATCATGAACGGCAGGAAGTTGTACGTGAGTCCGCAGACCACCGCGAGCGGGGTGGCGAGGACCCGGTCGCCGTCGGTGGCGCCGAGCCAGCTCGTGACGTCCAGGATGTGCAGCGAGTTGAGGGCGCCGACGACCGGGCCGCCGTCCGCGAGGATCGTCTTCCAGGCCAGCGTGCGGATGAGGAAGCTGGTGAAGAACGGCGCGATGACCAGGACGAGGATGAGGTTGCGCCAGCGGCCCGCGCGGAACGCGATGAGGTACGCCAGCGGATAGCCGAGCAGCAGGCACAGCGCGGTGGCGCAGCCCGCGTACAGCACGGAGCGCAGGAACTGCGGCCAGTACTCGACCGCCGCGTCCCAGTAGGTGGCGAAGTGCCAGGTGACCTTGTAGCCCTCTTCGAGGGAGCCCGTCTGGACGGACGTCGACGCCTGGTAGACCAGCGGCAGCGCGAAGAAGACGAGCAGCCACAGGATGCCGGGAAGCAGCAGCCAGTAGGGGACGAGGCGGCCGCGCCTGCGGGGTTTGCGGGGGGCCTTCTCGGGGCCCGGTTCGGGGGCGGCCGGGGGTGCGTCGGCCAGTGGGGTCGTCGTCATGCGGCCGGGTCCTCCTCGACCTTCTCCACGCCCGCGTCGGCATCCTGCGCCGCGTCGAGGCCGAAGGTGTGCGCGGGGTTCCAGTGCAGGACGACCTCGGCGCCGGGGACGAGGCGGGTGTCGCGCTCGATGTTCTGGGCGTACACCTCGAAGGAGTCGCACAGCGGGCTGTCGACGACGTACTGGGTGGAGACGCCGATGAAGCTGGAGTCGGCGATGCGGCCGGTGATGCGGTTGCGCCCGGCGGGTATCCCGCCCGCGTCGTCGGCGTGCGTGAGGGAGATCTTCTCGGGGCGGACGCCGACGAGGACCTTGCCGCCGGTGGCGGTGGGGGCGGTACATCGGGCCGCGGGGAGCACCAGCTTGCCGTCCCCCGCCTTCAGTACGAGGTCGTCGCCGCTCTTCGCGTCGATGTCCGCCTCGATGAAGTTGGAGGTGCCGAGGAAGTTGGCGACGAACGTGGTGCGCGGGTTCTCGTAGAGGTCGGCGGGGGCGCCGAGCTGCTCGACGCGGCCCGCGTTCATCACGGCGACCGTGTCGGCCATGGTCATGGCCTCCTCCTGGTCGTGCGTGACATGCACGAAGGTGATGCCCACCTCCGTCTGGATGCGCTTGAGTTCGAGCTGCATCTGGCGGCGCAGCTTGAGGTCGAGGGCGCCGAGCGGCTCGTCGAGGAGCAGCACCTTGGGGTGGTTGATCAGGGCGCGGGCGACGGCGACGCGCTGCTGCTGGCCGCCGGAGAGCTGGTGCGGCTTCTTGCGCGCCTGCTCGCCGAGCTGGACGAGGTCGAGCATCTCCTCGACCTGCTTCTTCACCGACTTGATGCCGCGCCGGCGCAGACCGAAGGCGACGTTCTCGAAGATGTCGAGGTGCGGGAAGAGCGCGTACGACTGGAAGACGGTGTTCACCGGCCGCTTGTACGGCGGAAGACCGGTGACGTCCTGTTCGCCGAGGCGGACGGTCCCGGAGCTCGGCTCCTCAAGTCCCGCGATCATGCGGAGTGTCGTGGTCTTGCCGCAGCCCGACGCACCCAGGAGGGCGAAGAAGGAGCCCTGCGGCACGGTGAGATCGAGCGGGTGGACGGCCGTGAAGGAGCCGTATGTCTTGCTGATCCCGGTGAGGCGTACGTCGCCGCCGTGTTCTGTCGTCGTCATGGTGCGTCCAGGGGTCGAGGGGGGGCCTGCGGGGGCGGGGCGGGGCAGAGGCGGTGGGGGCGCCCGGGCGGGTCAGGAACCGGTGAGCTTCGCGAACTTCTCCTCGTACGCCGACTCCTGCTTCGGCGTGAGGGAGCGGAAGCCGTGGGACTTCGCGGCCATCTCCTTGTCGGGGATGATCAGCGGGTTGTGTGCCGCCTTCTTGTCGAGCTTCGCGAGCTCCTCGCGCACTCCGTCCACGGGGCACACGTAGTTGATGTACGCGGCGAGGCGGGCGGCCGGCTTCGGCTCGTAGTAGTAGTCGATGAGCCGCTCGGCATTGCGCTTGTGGCGCGCCTTGTTGGGGATCAGGAGGTTGTCCGTCGAGGTGAGGTAGCCGCTGTCCGGGATGGCGAACTCGATGTCGGGGTTGTCGATCTTGAGCTGGACGACGTCGCCGGCCCAGGCCAGACAGGCGGCGAGGTCGCCCTTGTCGAGGTCGGCGGTGTAGTCGTTGCCGGTGAAGCGGCGTATCTGCTTCTTGTCGACGGCCTTCTGGAGGCGGGCGATCGCCGCGTCGAAGTCGTCGTCGGTGAACTTCCCGGGGTCCTTGCCGAGGTCGAGCAGCGTCATGCCGACCGTGTCGCGCATCTCGGAGAGGAAGCCGACGCGCCCCTTGAGCCTGGGGTTGTCCAGGAGCTGCGAGACAGAGGTGATCTTCTCGCCGTCGGTCGCCTTCTTGTTGTAGGCGATGACCGTGGAGATGCCCGTCCAGGGGTACGAGTAGGCGCGGCCCGGGTCCCAGTCGGGGGAACGGAACTGGGGGGACAGATTCGCGTACGCGTGCGGCAGGTTGGACGGATCCAGTTTCTGGACCCACCCGAAGCGGATGAGCCGGGCGGCGAGCCAGTCGGTGACGCAGATGAGGTCGCGGCCGGTGTCCTGGCCGCTCTTCAACTGCTGCTGGATCTTCCCGAAGAAGTCGTTGTTGTCGTTGATGTCCTCGGTGTACTTGACCTGGATCCCGGTGCGCGCGAAGAACGCGTCCAGGGTGGGGTGCCGCTTCTTCTTGTCGACGTCCATGTACTCGGTCCAGTTGGAGAAGGTGACGCGCTTCTCGTCGCCGGAGTGGTCGTCGGCGGCGACCCCGCCCTTGCCCTGGCCGGCCGCGGGGATGCCGCAGGCGCTGAGGCCGCCCAGTCCGGCGACGGCGAACGCGCCGCCGGCGGAGGCACGCAGCAGGGTACGACGGCTCGTGCGGTCGGGCTCGTGGTGCTCCATGCGGTGACTGCCCTTTCGGGAGGGTTCAGTCGCGAGTGCCGGGCCGTCGGTCACGCGGCTCGGCACCCCGTCGCGACTTGTCGGCTATCGGTCCCCGAAGATCGTGCGGTGCCAGTCCTTTCGGGCGACCGCGGTGTTGTCGAACATGACGTGCTTGACCTGCGTGTACTCCTCGAAGGAGTAGGCGGACATGTCCTTTCCGTAGCCGGACGCCTTGTAGCCGCCGTGCGGCATCTCGCTGAGGATCGGGATGTGGTCGTTGACCCACACGCACCCGGCCTTGATCTCCCGCGTCGCGCGGCCTGCGCGGAACACGTCGCGGCTCCAGGCGGAGGCGGCGAGCCCGTACGGGGTGTCGTTGGCGAGGCGGATGCCCTCGTCGTCACTGTCGAAGGGCAGCACCACGAGGACCGGGCCGAAGATCTCGCTCTGCACGATCTCGCTGTCCTGCGCGGCGTCGGCGATGAGCGTGGGCTTGTAGAAGGCGCCGGGGTGCTGGAGCGCCTCGCCGCCGGTGACCACGCGCGCGTAGGAGCGGGCCCGGTCGACGAATCCGGCGACGCGGTCGCGGTGCGCGTGCGAGATCAGCGGCCCGAGGTCGGTGCTCGGGTCGAAGGGGTCACCGAGCCGGACGCTCTCCATGAGCGCGGCGACGCCCTCCACGAAGGCGTCGTACAGCGGGCGTTGGACGTACGCGCGCGTGGCGGCCGTGCAGTCCTGCCCGGTGTTGATGAGCGCGCCCGCGACGGCGCCGTGCACGGCGGCCTCCAGGTCGGCGTCGTCGAAGACCACGAAGGGCGCCTTGCCGCCGAGTTCGAGGTGGAGGCGCTTCACGGTGGCGGTGGCGATCTCGGCGACCCGCTTGCCGACGCCGGTGGACCCGGTGAAGGAGGTCATGGCGACGTCCGGGTGCCCGACGAGGTGCTCACCGGCGTCGCGTCCCGCCCCCGAGACGATGTTGACGACACCGTCCGGGATGCCCGCCTCGGTGGCGGCCTGCGCGAACAGCAGGGAGGTGAAGGGGGTCAGCTCGGCGGGCTTGAGGACGATGGTGTTGCCCGCGGCGATCGCCGGGAGGACCTTCCAGGCGGCCATCTGGAGCGGGTAGTTCCAGGGCGCGATGGACCCGACGACACCGATCGGCTCGCGCCGCACGTACGAGGTGTGGTCGCCGCTGTACTCACCGGCGGACTGGCCCTGCAGATGCCGGGCGGCCCCCGCGAAGAAGGCCGTGTTGTCGACGGTGCCGGGGACGTCGAACTCACGGCTCAGCTTGATCGGCTTGCCGCACTGGAGGGACTCGGCCTGCGCGAACTCCTCGGCGCGCGCGCCGAGCACGGCGGCGAAGCGGTGCATCGCGTCGGAGCGCTCGCCGGGGGTGGCCCCGGCCCAGCCGGGAAACGCCTCGGCGGCCGCAGCGACGGCGGCGTCGACGTCGTCCGTTCCCGCCAGTTCGTACGTGTGGACGTCGTCGCCCGTGGCCGGGTCGACGACCGCGTGGGTGGTGCCCGAGGTCCCCTTGGTCAGCCGCCCGGCGATGTACTGCGCGCCGTCCGCGAAGTGGTCCTGCGCCTGGAAGTTGTGCATGCGCTCTCCTCCGCCGCTCTCCCCGCCCAGGGAGCCCCCACAGGGGGTCGGCGTAGCTCCAGATCGATTTGAGTGACGATCCTGACAGAGCACTGATAGGCCAACAAGTGATTCCGTTGTTGCCTTTTGGTTACGCGACGGAATCTGTCGACCAGGTGTCGAGTCGTCCTGGAAAACCCAGGACGGAGTGTCAGTGGTGCGTGCCAGACTCGCGTGTCATGGGGATCTTGGACGGCGTGCGCACACGCGATGAGTTGGTGGCGGCCCTGCGAGCGGATCCGGCCTCGGCGGCCGGGGCGGCCCCGGGCGGGCGGCCTGTGAAGTATCTGTGTTTCTGGGGGCACCGCCCGCGCGCGGACGGCGAGCTGGGGGCGAGCTGCCTGAGCCAGTGGTGGCCCTCGCCGTTCACGGCGGACGGCGTGGAGTACGCGACGGCGGAGCACTGGATGATGGCGGCCAAGGCACGCCTGTTCGGCGACGCGGAGGCGGAGCGCGCGGCCCTCACGGCCCGCACCCCGGCCGAGGCGAAGAAGGCGGGCCGCCTGGTGCAGGGCTTCGACGAGGCGATATGGGAGCGCGAGCGCTTCGCCCTCGTGGTCGAGGGCAGCGTCCACAAGTTCAGCTCGGACGAGGCGCTGCGCACCTTCCTGGTGTCGACGGGCGACCGCGTCCTGGTCGAGGCGAGCCCTCTGGACCGGGTCTGGGGCGTGGGCCTGGCGGCGGACGACGAGCGGGCCCAGGACCCGGAGCGCTGGCGGGGCCTGAACCTGCTGGGGTTCGCGTTGATGGAGGCGCGGGAGAGGGTGCGCTGAGGGGGGTGGCTGAAGGCCGCGTCGCGGGGTGCCGGGTGGGCGGGTGGGAGACCGCCGCGGAGCGGCGGGGAGGACCTCGCGGAGCGAGGTGGTGGCGCCCCGGCGGAGCGGGGTACACGGCAAGCCCCGCGGAGCGGGGTACACGGCAAGCCTCGCGGAGCGGGGAACAGAGCAGTCCCGCGGAGCGGGAACAGGGCGAGCCCCGCGGAGCGGGGCAGAGGTACCCGTTACCCGATGAGCAGCGTCGCCGAATAGCCCCCGTCGTCCGAGTCCGAGTCCGAGAACGACGGGTCGTCGTCCTCGGCCAGGGCGCCCACGATCGTCAGCACCAGCATTCCCACACCCAGCAGGATCCCGACGATCCCGCAGATCAGCCCCGCCAGCGCCTGCCCGCCGTTCGTCGCCTCGCCCCGCCGCCACCGGCCCCGCCCGATCGCGCCGAAGATCACCGCGAGGATGCCGAGCACGATGGCGATGGGCCACAGGCAGAAGCCCACGGCCGAGATGATCCCGAGCACGAGCCCGGCGATCCCGAGCCCGTTGCTGGGCGCGGCCATCGCCATCCCCGGCCAGCCGTAACCGGGCTGCCCCGGCTGCATCTGCTGCCCCGGATACGCCGGGTAGCCCGGATACCCGTACGGCATCTGGCCGGGCCCGTCCGGTGACAGCGGTGGCGGCGGCACGGGCTCGCCACCGGGCGCCTCCGGGCCGGGGCCGCCCCCGAAGCCGGACATCGAGGTCATCGTCGCCTGGTCGTGCACGGAAGGCCCCGGCGGACCGTCGACCGGCGGCCCGGCCACGGGCGGGCCGGACACCGGTGGCCCGGCCGCGGGCGGCGCCCAAGGGTCCCGCTTCTCCAGGGGAACCCGGTCCCGCGGCTCCTCCTCGGGCGGTGCCCAAGGGTCTCTGGGCCCACTCGACTCGTCCGCCATGCCGGGTCACCTCTCTCCGTCGTTCAGGAATGCTACGGCCGCCCGCCGCACCGTGCCGGGCCCGCCCTACGATGATCCCCGACCCGTCGATCAGCCGATCAAGTCCGTTCCTGGGGAGGAAACCGTGACCGACCAGCAGCAGCGCTCCCGATCCACCGCCGCACCGCACGGCGCACCGCTGACCGCGCCGCGCGATCTGCACGCCTTCATCGCCGGGCTCCCCAAGGCGGAACTCCACGTCCACCACGTCGGATCGGCCTCCCCCCGCATCGTCGCCGCCCTCGCCGCCCGCCACCCCGACTCCAAGGTGCCGAGCGACCTCGAGGCGCTCGCCGACTACTTCACGTTCACGGACTTCGCGCACTTCATCGAGGTCTACATCTCGGTCGTCGACCTGGTCCGCACCCCCGAGGATGTGCGCCTTCTCACGTACGAGGTGGCCCGCGACCTGGCCCGGCAGAACGTCCGGTACGCGGAGCTCACGGTCACGCCGTCCTCCTCCACCCTGCGCGGCATCGAGGACCGGGCGTTCATGGCGGCCATCGAGGACGCCCGCAAGGCCGCCGAGGCGGAGTTCGGCGTCGTCCTGCGCTGGTGCTTCGACATCCCCGGCGAGGCGGGCCTGGAGTCGGCGAAGGAGACCCTGCGGCTTGCCACGACGGACGGGATCCGCCCCGAGGGACTGGTCTCCTTCGGCCTCGGCGGGCCCGAGATCGGCGTGCCCCGCCCGCAGTTCAAGCCCTTCTTCGACCAGGCGATCGCGGCGGGCCTGCACTCGGTGCCGCACGCCGGCGAGACCACCGGTCCCGAGACCGTCTGGGACGCCCTGAACGACCTGCGGGCCGAGCGCATCGGCCACGGCACCAGCGCCGCCCGGGACCCGAAGCTCCTCGCCCACCTCGCGGAGCACCGCATCCCGCTGGAGGTCTGCCCGACGTCGAACATCGCGACCCGCGCGGTCCGCACCCTCGACGAGCACCCCATCAAGCAGTTTGTCGAGGCCGGTGTGCTGGTCACGATCAACTCGGACGACCCGCCGATGTTCGGCACGGACCTCAACAACGAGTACGCGGTCGCCGCCCGCCTCCTCGACCTGGACGAGCGGGGCGTCGCGGCCCTCGCGAAGAACGCCGTCGAGGCGTCCTTCCTCGACCCGGCGGGCAAGGCGGCCCTGGCCGGCGAGATCGACACGTACACCGAGACCTGGCTCGCCCCCTGACGCCCCACCACAATGGGCACATGCGCACCGTGACAGCCGTGGCCCACCGAGGCGATCCCTACCGCGTCCGCGAGAACACCCTCCCGTCCCTGCGCTCGGCGCTCGGCCGGGGCGCGGACGCGGTGGAGATCGACGTCCGCCTGACCGCCGACGGCGTGCCCGTGCTGCTGCACGACGCGACGCTGAAGCGCCTGTGGGGCCACGACCGGCCGCTCGCCTCGCTCTCCGCCGCCGAGGTGCGCGGCCTCACCGGCGGCGGCGTGCCCACCCTTCAGGAGGCGCTCGCCGCCACCGAGGGCCACCGCGTCATGGTCGACCTGCCGGACGCCACCCCGAAGGCCGTCCGCACCGTGGTCGGGGTCATCGGCGACTGCGGGGCGGCCGAGCGGGCGTACTACTGCGCGGGCGCCCAGGCGATGCTCGCGGTGCGCGCCGCCGACCCGGCCGCCGAGATCGCCCTGACCTGGACGAGCGTGGCCCCGCCCCGGCGCGCCCTGCTCGACGCGGTGAAGCCCCGCTGGCTCAACTACCGCTTCGGCGTGGTCGATCGCGAGCTCACGGTCCGCGTCCACCACGACGGTCTCCTGGTCTCCGTGTGGACCCCGGACACGAAGCGCTCCATGCGCCGCCTGCTCGGCCTCGGCGTCGACTCGATCACCACGAACCGCGTCGACGTGCTGGACGCCCTGCGCACCCCGCACCCCTGACGCCCTGACGCCCTGCGCACCCCGCACCCCTAAGGGACTCCCCCGTCAACACCCCTGACTCCCCCGCCACTTGACCCTGACGGCTGCCCGGGGCCGTGCCCTCCTTGCTGACGATCCGCCCCCTCCCCGTGATCACCAGGATGGGAGCACCACAGAGCAACGCCCCGCAGCAGCCCAGGAGTCACCGATGAAGGTCCCCGCGCACACCGTCCGCACCGCCGCTCTCGCCGCCACCCTCGTCCTCGGCCTCACCGGCGCGGCCGCGGCCCCCGCCCTCGCGCACCCCACGCGCCCCGCCACGGCGCGCACCGCCGGTCACGCCCCCGACGCCAAGGCCCTGCGCGCCGCGATAGCGGGCCTCCCGGACGACGACGCGACCGCCGCCCTCGTCCGGGTGGGCGGCACCGACGGTGCGTGGCGCGGGAGTTCGGGCGTGCACGACCTGAGAACGGGCCGGGCCGCGGACCCGCACGGCCGGTTCCGCGCCGGGTCGACCACGAAGATCGTGACCGCCGCGCTCGTCCTCCAGCTCGCCGCCGAGAACAAGGTGGACCTGGACCGGCCCGCGCAGGACTACCTCCCGGGCCTGTTCACCAAGGAGTTCGAGCCCATCACCGTGCGGAGCCTGCTGAATTACACGAGCGGCCTGCGGTCGGGCGACGGCTTCGGCGACGACTTCGCGGACCAGTACGCGCACCGCTTCGACACCCTGCGCCCCGAGGCCGTCGTGGCCTCCGCCGTCGCGAAGGGGCCCGAGCACCGCCCGGGCGCCGAGCAGCACTACCGCAACATCGGGTACACGGTGCTCGGCCTGCTGATCGAGAAGGTCACCGGCGACTCGTACGCGCACCAGGCCGAGCGGCGGATCATCCGCCCCCTCCACCTGCGCGACACGTCCTTCCCCGGCGGCGACCCGCGCATCCACGGCCCGCACAACCGCGGCTACCAGAAGGTCCGACAGGCGGACGGGACAACGAAGTTCGTCGACGTGACCGAGTGGAACCAGACCGACCGATTCGCCGCGGGCGACATGATCTCCAGCACCCGCGACCTGGAGGTCTTCACGAAGGCGCTGTTCGCGGGGAAGGTCGTGGCGAAGCCGCAGCTGAAGGAGATGTTCACCCTGCCCGCGAAGGTCGAGGGCGCCCAGTTCGGCGCGGGCCCGCAGCGCATGAAGATCAACGGCACGGTGTTCTGGCTCAAGACCGGCGCGCGCTACGGCTACACGAACATCATCGCGTCCACCGAGAACGGCTCACGGACCCTCGTCTACTCGGTGAACGCGACGGACGCGAAGGGCGACGCCATGAACCCGGTCGCCGAGCGGATCGCGCGCGCCGCGACCTCCGACGCAAAGGGCTGAGCACCCGGGGAGGGGCACCGGGTGCTCAGCGGCGCGGCGTCCGTCAGATTCCGAGGATCCGGATGGACGGGTGCTCGACCGTGTTCAGGTAGAGCTTCTCCTTGGTGCCCTCCTGCTCCAGCTCCAGGATCAGCCGGTACCGGTACAGGCCGGGCTTGGCGGTGCTCAGGATCGTGCCGGCCCAGTAGTAGTAGACCGGGGTGAACTTGTCGCGCATCCGGTCCGGGGCCCCGTAGATCTTCAGCTCCGTACAGATCTTGCGCTCGGCCACGTCCTCCTCGTCACCCAGCTCGGTGTCGAGGAAGACGATGCTGTTGATCTTCGGCATGGGCGGCCAGGTGTTGTCGATCCGCTTGTCCATGTCGATGGGCCGCACGATCCAGTTGAGGACCTGGCCCTGCTTGCAGACCGTCTCCAGGTGGTTGGTGCCCTGGCCGGAGCCGCCGATGCTGTTGTCCATCATGTACATCGACTCGGCCAGCGAACCGGTCTCGGCCGCCCGCTCCATGTTGACCAGGGTGACGATGTTGAGCTGGACCGAGTTCAGCTGACCGGGGTTCTGCTTCTGCTCGATCCCCGTACCGGGCCCGCCGGCGGTGGTGGTGCTGGTGGTCATCGCTCCTCCTGATCAGCCGACGAGGCTCTGGGACAGCGTGGTGGTGATCGGTTCGTCCCGCGAACCGAGCTTGAACTTGATCTGGTACGAGACGACTTGGACGTCGTCCTTCTTCACCGTCGCGGTCCAGTACGCGATGTCGGTGCCCGGATAGACCTTCCGCACCGGCTCGCACACCTCGCTGTCGATCACGATGTCGTCGATGCCGACGTACGCCTCGCACTCGAGGGCGAGGACGTTCCACAGGAGCTGGTCGCCGCGCCGGACCCGGGTGCGCAGCTGCTCCGTGCCGAAGCCGGTGGATCCCCCGGCCTTGTTGGTGTCGTACAGATAGAGGTTGCCGTGCACGCTGCCGGTCGCCAGGGCGCCCACGCAGTCCACCACGGCGGTGATGGAGATCGGCCGCTTGCTGGTGTCGTTCTCCCGCTTCGCCCTCGGGGGCATCTGCCGCTCCTCTTCTATGCGTTGGGGGTCTGGGTGGCCGCCTGATGGGGTGCCGCGGGCGGCAGCGGGGTCATCGGGAGCAGGCCCATGCCCGCGCCGGTGAAGCCGTTGCGCTTGGGCTCGGCGGTGATCTTGAGCTTCGACTCGCAGGTCAGGTTGACGGGCGCCCAGAGCACCTCGCTGCCCTGCTGGAGCAGCTTGTGGAGCTGGATGCGCATCGTGTAGCTGTACGTGCCGGGGCGGGACGAGTCGACAGTGGCCGACCAGTACCAGCCGTCGGTGACCATGTCCGGCGAGCCGTACTCGGCGGGATACATGATCTTCTTGTCGACGGCCTCGCCGTAGATGTCGGTGATCACGGGGCCGGGGTAGCTGTAGGCGCCCGTGGACTCGGGGGTGACGACCTGGCCGGTGACGTCCAGGATCTTCTGCCCGGAGAGGCGGCCGCGGGTGCGCCGGGTGGTCTTCACGCGGGTGCCTACCGTCTTGCGGATCTTGCCGAGCTCGGCGGCGGGGTCGGCGCCGGCCGCGCCCGCCTTGGCGGTGATCGCGTCCAGTTCGGCGAGCGCCTCCGAGTCGCTCTCCCGGGCCCGCTCGGTCTCGTAGCCCTTCGGCACCGTCGGCGGGATCGAACCCAGGCTGTACGGGAGCCAGTTGAGCACCTGCTCGGTGGCCTGGGACCCGTCGCGCCAGTAGGCGCCGTGGATCGCGGTGACCAGCTCGCCGGTGCCCTGGCCCTCGGAGCCGTGCAGCTTCATGTTGTCGAACAGATAGGTGTTGCCGTGCAGGCTGTTGCTCTCCAGCGCGTTGCCGATGTCCACGAGCACGATGATCGCTAGCTGTTGGGCCATGACTCCACCTCGTCGTCCTTGGTCGTCGTCCGGGGGGCCGCGCGCATGCTCATACGCGCATCAGTGCGGGTGAGTCGACGTACAGGGTGCTCTGCGCGCCCTCGTACATCTGCAGTTCGAGGCGGTAGTTGTGGGGCACCCCGGGGATCAGGGACGGCGGCACGACGCCGGCCCAGTGCTCCAGGTCGAGCTTCTCGCCCTCGGTCTCGGACCGCGCCCCGTTCATGGACGTCACGGAGCCGTCCGGGCCGAGGAAGGAGATGTTCTTGATCTCCACGGGCGTCTGCAGGTCGACGGCGAGGGCCTGCCACTGGATGACCTGGCCGGGGCGGACCACCGTGCACAGGTGCGGGGTCCCCTGCCCGGTGCTCTTGTAGTCGCCGTTGTCGATCAGGCAGAGGTTGCCGTTCTGCAGGGTGCGGCCGGAGAGGGCGCCGATGACGTCGACCACGGCGAAGATGTTGATCTGTGGTTTGAGTGCCACTGATTCCTCCTGCGTTGTCTGCTGAGTGGGCGTGCGGGGCCGGCCCCGTCAGGGCGTGCCCGGCGGGTCAGCCCCGGTCCCGGACCAGCGGCACCTTGCCGAGCTCCGTGCGCTCGATGTCCGGTGAGTGGCGGGGAACGAACCGGACGCGCAGGCCGTAGCCGGTCTTCTCGATCGATGCGGGGTTGGCCTCCCCGTGGTTGAACAGCGAGAGCGAGCGCGGCAGGGCGTTGACGAGCACTCGGTGGAGCCCGGGTGCGCCGAGCATGGTGTCGGTGCGGTAGTTGAGGCCGAGCACGTCGTCGACGGCGGCGTACAGGGTGAGGGTCTTCTCCTCGCGGTGGTTCACGAACTGGATCTCGTGGGCCACCTGGTCCAGGTCGACCACTCCGGCGTCCTTCAGCTCGTCGCGCAGGGCGTCGTAGGCGCGGGCCGCGGAGTACTGGCTGTCGTTGAGGTGCAGGATGTCGCCGGTGCGTCCGGCGAACTCGAACTCCTGGGTCTTCAGGCCCGGTCCGTCGCGCCGGGGCCTGCGGATCATCCGGTCGCCGAGCTTGAGCCGCAGCAGCGGGGTCTCGTGGGCGTGCAGCCGGGTGACCACCAGCTCGCCCTCCTCCCCCTCGGCCACCCAGCGGCCGTTCTCGTCGACGATCTCGATCAGGTGCAGCCCGGGCACGGCGCTCAACTCGGGCGATTCCTCGGCCAGTTGGAGCCCGATGGTCTCGGCCTGGGTGGCGGCGAAGTAGCTGAGGATCGTCAGGTTCGGGAACATCGCCTTGAGCTCGACGCGCTTGCGCTGGGGCAGCACCCCGCTGCCGTACAGGGCGACGCGGAAGCTCTCCTTGGCCTGCTGGCTCATGCCCGCGCCGAGCTCGGGGAGGATCGCGATGCCCGCCGAGATGCCCATCAGGGCCTTCGGGCCGCGGTAGGAGAAGATGTGCTCGAGGACGGGGGCGGTGACCGGTCCCGCGCCGATGTAGTTGACGCCCGGCACGCTCTGCAGCACCCCGCCGACCATGGTGCCGCTGCTCCACATCTGGTAGTCGGCGAGCGTGGTGAGCAGCCACTTGGGGTCGCCGCCCTGGAGGTGGCGGTCGAGCTGGTACGTGCCCATGAAGCGGCCGGCCACGTCGTAGGTGTCGCGCAACTCCCGTAAGGAGTAGACGGTTTCGAGGGGGCTGCCGCTGCTGGTGCCGCCGCTCGCGACGACCTCGAATCCGCCGTGGCCGAGCGGGACCACCAGGCCGGGGCGCGCGTCCATGTAGAAGGCGCGCTGGGTCTCCTTGTCGGAGAGCGGGATGCGCTGCCATGCCTCGTAGCTGTCGGGGGCCCGGACGACCCCGGCGTTCTCCAGGCGCTCGCGCCACAGCGGGTTGAGCTGGACGGTGTGGAACATCTGCTGGAGCCTGCGCAGGACCAGGGCGTCCTGGATGTCGTGCGGGATCTCGCTGTACGGGGTCTGGCAGACGCGGGCGCACTCCCGCATCTTGTCGGCGAACGAGGGGAGCTGGGTGACGGCCTCGAAGCTCTGCGGCACGAGTTCCCATTCCGGGATGAGCCAGTTGACCAATTCCTGGGTTCCACCGGGCGGCGCCATGGTGGCCTGCAAGTTCTTCACTTTTCCTGGCCTGCCTTTCGTATCTCGCCAAGGAGCATCTGAAAGTGCTCGGTCGTGACCTGGTGATTCATCATGACCACGCGGAGTGCCGCAACGCCGTCCACGTCGACCTTGGAGATGAAGAAGTTCCCGCCACCCTTGATCCGGTCCCTGATGGCCACTTGGAATGCGGCGACATCCTTCTCTTCAAGCCAATCTGGGCGATACCGGAAGCACATGATATTGGCCTCGGGAACATGCACCGTCTCAAAGTCGGGTTGTTTCTCCACCAGCGCGTAGGCATCCTGTGTCAACTGGCAGAGATATTCGATCTTCTCGGCGAAGAGCGCCTGGCCGTAGATGGCCCACAGCGTCCAGAGCGTCATAATCATCGGGCGCTTGGTGCATTCGAAGTTCTTGTCGCCGCTGTCCAGGGCGGTATAGATGTTCTGCTGCTCGTCGAAGACATAGCTCGCGGTCTGCCGGAACGCGCCGAGGCTCGCTTTCGCGTCCCGGTAGAACAGCAGCGTGCATGGCGCGGGCACGAACAGCATCTTGTGCGCGTCCCAGGCCAGGGAGTCCACCTGGTCGATGCCGCGCAGCTTGGGGCGGAGCTTGTCGGAGACGAGCAGGCTCGCGCCGTGCGCGCCGTCCACGTGCAGCCAGAGGTCGCGCTCGCGGGCGATCACGGCGAGCTCGTCGAGCGGGTCGAAGGCGCCCACCGAGGTGGTGCCCGCCGAGGCCACCAGGCAGAAGACGTTCAAGCCCTGCCGCTCCGCCGCGTCCAGGGCGGGGCGGGCCCGCGCCACGTCGATGCGCCGGGCCTCGTCCAGCGGCAGGCGTACGATCCGGTCCTCCCCGATGCCGAGGATGCCGGCGGCCCGCGCGACGCTGTAGTGGACGTCGGCGCCGACCGCGACGGCGGGCCTGGCCGGGCCCTCCATCGCCGAGCCGCCCCGGGCCCAGACGCCGGGAAAAGCCCTGTTCCGGGCCGCGAGCAGGGCGGTCAGATTGGCGAGGGAGCCGCCGGACGTGGTGATCATGGCGAAGGTCCCGGGGTCCCAGCCGATGAACCGGTTGAGCTCGTCGGCCATGATCCGCTCGACGACGTTGGGCAGTTGGCCCGCCTCGTAGAAGGAGGACGGCTGGTTGACCACCGAGCTGACGAAGTCGATGACGCCGGCGAGCGGCACGACGCCCGAGAACTGCCGGCCCATGTAGCCGGGCGAGTGCACCTGGATGCCCGTCTTGATGTACAGGTCGACGATCGCCGCGAGCCGCTCCTCGTCGAAGGGCGCGGGCCGGTCCCGCTCCGTGGTCATCAGCGCCCTGGCCGCCCGCCGCAGCCGTGCGGGGTCGGTCAGTTCCAGTCCCCTGATCGAGAGGTCGGCCACGTGCTTCTCGAGCCGCGAAAGCACTGTTTCGGCGTTCTCCCGAAAAAGTTGAGCGTCGAACGCCTCGACCAATAAGCCGCTCTGGAGCGATTCCGTCACGGGGATCTCCTTCTGAAAGTTCCGAAGTTCCCTGGCTGGCCCACTGGTTGAATCCGGGCACAACGAGAGCTGAATTCGGGCACAACGAAAGGAACTACGAGTGGAAGGGACTGCGGTGGCGCGGGCACCAACCGTAGAGGGACATCGCCTCACGAGTGGACAATTATCCGGCGACTGTCCGAAATTCGGCACGACCGATGCAGACGTCAAGCGGAATCATCTGTCACAGGCGTCTTCACGAGTCCCACACACCGCGAGCGCCATGGATGGTTTCCGGCAGGGCCGCATATGTTGCGGGCCACAGAGATCGAAGGGTGCCCCAGGCAACTGACATGACATGTCCACAACTACGACGGTGGGCGTAGTCCTTCTTTGCCAACATCGCGCGAGGCCCCGGCCGGAATGCCGCCGCGCTCGTTTCGCTCTCAAAGACCCGAACCCGGTGCGGCATTTTGGCCATGAACTCCAAAAGTGCATACCAAAGGGCCCCGGCGTGGCACGCCGGGGCCCTTTGGTGCGGACCGGAATCCCGAGTGGCGGGATGCCGCGCGGAGAGATCCTGCGCGGAGAGGTCCTGGGCGGAGAGATCCTGCGCGGGGAGATCCTGGGCGGGGAGATCCTGGGCGGAGGGGTCAGGCACCGGCCTCCGTCTGCCCCGCGTCCGTCGCCGCCGCGAAGTCCGGGCGGGCGAGCGGCGCCTTGGCGCGCACCGCTCCGATCCACTCCGCGGTCGTGGCCACGGAGGCAAAGAACGACTGCATGACCACCAGGACGGCGTGGTGGATCTCCTGCGCGGACAGCGTGCCGGTCCGGTTGGACAGGCCCACCGTGCCGGTCGCGTCGGAGAGCATCTCGACCCGGTAGCCGCGGTGCACGGCGTCCCGGGCGGTCTGCTCGTCACAGGTCTGGGTCATGTAGCCGACGATGCTCAGGGTGTCGATGCCGCGGCGCTCCAGCCAGTCGGCGAGGTCGGTGCCGACGAAGGAGGAGGGCAGGGTCTTCTCCACCAGGTGGTCCCGGGGGCGGCTGGCCACCACGTCGTGCAGGGCGTGGCCCTGGCTCCCCTTCCCGAAGACGGGGGCGCCGGCGGGGGCGGCGTGCTGGACGACCACCACCGGCACGCCTTCCTGGATCGCGGCGTCCATGGCCGCGGCGACGTTCGCGAGGCTCAGGGACGGGGCCGGGAACGTGATGGGCATACCGCCTGTCACGTACTCGTTCTGGACGTCGATGACTAAGAGGGCACGCTTCATGACGGTTCTTCCCCTTCACAGGGCGGGAGGTGAACGGCGGTCGGCCCGGCCGGGGCTCGTTGGCGGCGCGCGGGGGCCGGTGGAAGGTGGTGCCGGCGTCGACGCTAGCACCGTCGATCGGGCTTTCGAAGGCGGCCTCGGAGGGGTCGCCATGTGATTCGGCCAGCCCGCGGGAGCGGCACGGTTTGGGGCCGAACGATACGCTGGGGAAGGCGAGTTCAAGGTCGCGAAGGAGGGGGTTCCCGTGCCCGGTCAGCGGTCCATCACCGAAGCCGAGAAGCTGGCGCAGGACAAGCTCGGCGGTGCGCCGATCCGCCACGACCAGATGGCCGCGGTGGCCAACATCTACCGGGCCGCCTCCGCCGTCCGCCAGCACCTGGAGAACTCGGTGCTGCGCGGCTCCGACCTGACCTGGACCGCCTTCGTCGTGCTGTGGGTGGTGTGGATCTGGGGCGAGTCGGAGTCCCGGCACGTGGCGGAGGAGGCCGGCATCTCCAAGGGCACACTGACCGGGGTCGCGCGCACGCTGGAGGCCCGGGGGCTGCTGCGGCGCGGCGGCCACCCCACCGACAAGCGCCTGGTGCTGCTGCAACTGACCGACGAGGGCGAGGAGTTGATGCGGGGCCTGTTCCCGCGGTTCAACGACGAGGAGTCGTTCGTGACCGGGCGCCTCAGCGACGCCGAGTGCCGCTCCCTCGCGGGCGGGCTGCGCCAGGTGGTCCTCCAGGTCGAGGAGGGCGGCGAGGAGCGGCGGCTGCGGCTCCTCGACGGCGCGGAGCCCGCACCCCGCCGCAGCGGACGCCGCCCCCGCGCGGACGGCTGACCGACGAGGGCATACGGGGATCCGGGTGCGGCCACGACTAGGCGGGCATACGGAGAGCCGGGCGCGGCCACGACTGAGCAGACATACGGGGATCCATGCGCGGCCACGGCTTGGCGGGCGCACCGGGGCGCGGGCGCGCATACGGCCGCGCGGGCACATCAGCGCGCTCCCCGTGCCGCCCGGACGAAGGCGTCGAACAGGCCCTGCTGGGCCGGGTCCCGGGCGGCCGTGTCCTCAGGGTGCCACTGCACGGCGGCGAACCACCCGTGCCGGTAGGGGAGTTCGAGCGCCTCAAGGGTGCCGTCGCCGGCCCGCGCGGCGACCGTGAGGCCCGTGCCCAGGCGGTCGACCCGGTGGTGGTGGTAGCAGGACGCGGTCACGTCGGTGGCCCCCATGACCGACTGCAACAGGCTGCCCGGCTGGACGGCGACCTGGTGGACGTAGTGCCGGTGCTCGCGCCGCCAGCCCGCAAGATGCTGTTGCAGGCTGCCCCCGAGAGCGACGTTGACGACCTGCAGGCCCCGGCAGATCGCGAGCAACGGCACGTCGGTGCGCAGCACTTGGTGGACCACGGCCAGGTCGAAGCCGTCCTGTTCCGCGTCCACGTCGTACAGGCTGCCGTGCGTGCGGTGGGTGCCGTAGCGGCTGGGGGACAGGTCGCCGCCGCCCGGCAGCAGGACCCCGTCGAAGCGGGGCAGCCGGGCGGCGAAGTGGGCCGGGTCGGCGGCGGCGTCGGGGGCGTGCGGGTGGATGGTGGCGGGTTCGCCGCCCGCCCGCCAGACGGCCTCGATCAGGGCGCGGGCGTTGACCTCGGCCGCGTAGCGCAGCGCGGAGGTGGAGTCGGCGAAGCGGGCAGGGATGGCGATCAGGGGGCGCGCGAGGTGGTACACGGCGGTTCCTCGGGATTCACTGCTGTGCTCAGGCGGTGGGGCGCACGGGGTCGGAGTCGGGGCCGGGGTCGGAGTCGGGGTCAGGGACAGGGTCGGAGTCCGAATCGGGGTCGGGGTCCGGATCGGGGTCGGGGTCGGGGTCCGCGTCGGAGTCGGGGTCGGGGTCGGGGTCGACGCGGCGACGGGTCACCTGGGCGGTGGCGCCCAGCAGGAACACCGCGGGCACGGCAAGCGCCAGCCAGGTCGCGGTGGTCCGGTCGCCGCCGATGAGGGTGGTGAGGTTGGCCAGGATCAGCCCGATGGCGCCCGCGATGCCGAGGGCGCCGAGGGACGGCGCGAGCAGGGTGTGCCAGAGCCGCCGGTCCAGGCGGGCACGGCGGAAGAAGACGACCACCGACAGGGACGTCAGGAAGTACAGCAGCATGATCGCGAGGACGGCGGCGCCGCTGAACCAGGAGAACAGCGTGAGCACCGGGTCCTTGCCCGCGAGCGCGAACGGCACGACGAGCAGCAGCGCGATCACTGTCTGCGCGGTGCCCGCGGCCCACGGCGCCTGCCGCCCGTTGAGGCGGCACAGCCCGGCGGGCAGGAGCCCTTCGCGGCCGAGCGAGAAGAGATAGCGGTTGGCGGAGTTGTGGAAGGCGAGGATGCCCGCGAAGAGCGAGGTGGCGAGGAGCACGGGCAGCAGATCGCCCGCCCAGGCCCCGAACCGGTCGGTGATCGGGGCGAAGACGAACGCCGAGGAGTCCCCGCCCGCCAGGGCCTTGGCGGCGGCCCCCCGGGCGCCCGTGGCCCCGTAGGCGGAGATCACCATCCACGAGGTGAGCGCGAAGAACGCGGTGATCAGCGTGATGGAGAGGTAGGTGGCGCGGGGCACCGTCCGGTGCGCGTCGCGGGCCTCCTCGCCGTAGATGGCGGTGGCCTCGAAGCCGAACATGGACGCGACCGCGAACATCAGGGCGACGCCCGGCGCCCCGTCGAGCGCCGCGTGCGCGGAGAAGCTCTCCGTGAACCCGAGCCCCTCGGGCCCGCCCCCGCGCACCAGCGTGACCAGGGCGAAGGCCAGCAGGACGCTGGTCTCGGCGAGCACGAAGACGGCGAGCACCTTGGCGCCCATGTCGATGCCCGCCGCGCCCAGCACCTGCACGACGGCCATCGCGGCGAGCGCCCACGCCCACCACGGCAGGTCGACTCCCCCGTGTTCCAGGAGCAGTTGGCGGACCGTCGCGCCGAACAGGCCGTACATCGCGGCCTGGATGGCGCAGTACGCGAACAGGGCGACGGCGGCGCTCGCCGTGCCGGTGGTCCTGCCGAGCCCCTTGCCGATGTACGTGTAGAAGGCCCCGGCATCGACGACGTACCGGCTCATCGCGACGAAGCCGACGGAGAAGAGCAGTACGACGGCGCCCGCGGCCACATAGGCGGCGGGCACGCCCGCCCCGTTGCCGAGGGCGACGGAGAGCGGCACGGCCCCGGCGATGCCGGTGAGCGGGGCCTGGGCGGACAGGACGAGGAAGAGGATCGCGAGGACGCCCAGGGCGTCGGGCTTGAGCCGGGCGGTGGCGGGGCGCGGCCGGGCGGTGGCGGACGGGTGGGGCGTACGGTCGCGCATCCCGGCTCCTCGGTCTGATCTGGTCCGGTCGTTCCGGCTGTTCCAGCTGTTCCGGTCGTTCCGGCTGTTCCGGTCGTCCCGGTCCAGCCGGTTCTGGTGCGGCCGGTTCTGGTGCGGCCTGTTCTGGTGCGGCCTGTTCTGGTGCGGCCTGTTCTGGTGCGGCCCGTCCCGCTCGATGGACGGGCGGGCGGACGGATGAGCGGACGGACGGACGGGCGGACGGGCGGTGCGGCGCCGTGCCGGACATCCCCGTGGCAGGTCCGGTACGGCGCCGTCTCCCCTGGGCCCGGCGGCGGGCCCCTGGCTCAGCGGCGCGGCGGCCGGATGCCGCGGAACTCCCAGTCGCCGCCGAGGGCGGTGGAGCGGACCTCCTCGGACTCGGTGGGCTGCGCGCCCACGTCCCGGCGGACGGGCGTGGGCCCGCTGACGACGCGGCTGGCCAGCCGGCCGAGACCCTCGACCTCGACCTCGACGACGTCGCCGGGCTCGACCGGCCGCGAGCCGGCGGGTGTCCCGGAGAGGAGCACGTCGCCGGGGAGCAGCGTGATGGTGCGGGCGATGTCGGCGACGAGGTAGTGCATGTCCCAGCGCATCTCGTCGGTCGAACCGTCCTGCGCCAGCGTCCCGTTGACGTAGGTGCGCAGCCGCTTGTGGGTGAAGTCCCAGTCGGTGACGAGGCCCGGGCCGAGCGGGCACAGCGTGTCGGAGCCCTTGACCCGCAGCATGGACCCGGCGTCGGTGTCCCGGAAGTCGTGCAGCCCGAAGTCGTTGCCGATCGTGTAGCCCGCAATGTGTCCGGCGGCCTCGGCCGGGGAGACGTTGCGGGTGGTCCGCCCGATCACGATGGCCACCTCGCCCTCGTAGTTGAGCCACTTGCAGCCTTCGGGGCGCACCACGGCGCCGTCGTGGGCGTTGAGGGCCGAGACCGGCTTGTGGAAGTACGTGGGCGTGGCGGGCGCCTCGACCCCGAACTCTTCTATGCGGCTGCGGTGGTTGAGGTGGACGGCGACCACCTTCGACGGGGCGACCGGGGGCAGGTGCCGGGCCTGGTCGGCCTTGATGCGGCGGCCGTCCCCGGCGACCAGTTCGTCGCCGTCGCGCCGGACCTCGACGGCGGCGCCGTCCAGCAGGATGCGGCGGAACTCGGGCATCTCACGCCTCCTCGGGGCGGCTGTGCGGGGTGCGCTGGGGGTGCGCGGCCGGGGTGTGCGCGGCCGTCGCCTCTCGTTGCGGGCCGCCGCACGTCCACCCGGCGGCGGGCCGGTCGAACCAGAGGTGGGCCTGCCCGGTGCCGATCGAGTTCTCGTACTCCCCGTACTGGCGCCCCGGCGCGGCACAGGCCCCCTCGCCGAGCGCGCCCGCCAGCATCAGGTAGTGCGCGAACCGCGCCTCGGGCTTGAACGCGGCGAACTCCCCCATGGTGGCGAGCACTTGGCGGTGCCGCCCCTCCTTGAGCCAGGCGATGCGCTCCTCGTCGGCGGCGCGGGCCCGCTCGGTACGGATGTGCCGGACGTCGCTCGCCTCGTGGTCGCGGAGTTCACGCAGCGGCCAGAACGTGTGCGACAGGGCGCCCGAGGCGATCAGCAGGACCCGGCGTCCGGGCGTCGCCGCGACACCGTCGGCGAGGGCGCGCCCCAGGCGCAGATGGTCCTCCGCGTCTCCCGTCTGGCACACCCCGATGGACAGCCACCGCTTGTCGGGCAGCCCCTCGCCGAGGAACTTCCACAGGTTGAGGGTGGCGTAGTGCAGCGGCAGATACGGGTCGTCGACCGCCGTGATCCAGGTCCGGTGCCGCCCCGCGAACCCGGCGACGGCATGCGCGAGTTCGGGGTCGCCCGGGAAGTCGTACGGCATCCGGCACATCCCGCGCGGCAGCTCCTCGGAGGTGAAGAGTCCGGCCCTGCGGGCGTGCGCGGAGACGACGAACTCCACGGTGGTCGCCCAGTGCGAGTCCAGGACCACGACCGTGTCGTAGCCGTCGCTCTCGAAGACCTCGGCGCGCAGCCGGCGCAGCCCGGTGACGAGGCTGATCTCGCGGCCCTCGTTCAGGGCGCGCCGGTCCTGCTCGGGCAGCACCATGGTGGGGACGTGGGCGAGGAGCCCGGCCCCGACGATCTCACCCATGTCCGCTCCCCTCGGCATGTCCGCTCCCCTCGGCATGTCCGCTCCCCTCGGCACGTCCGCCTCCCTGCGTGGGCGTGGGCGTGGGCGTCGGCGCGGTGACGGTGTTCTTGAGGTCGCAGTAGAAGTCGAAGCTCCACCCGCCGCCCTCGCGGCCGATGCCGGACTGCCGGGCGCCGCCGAAGGGGGCGCGCAGATCGCGTACGTAGAAGCAGTTGACCCAGACGGTTCCCGCGGTGAGGCGGGCGCCGACGCGTTCGGCGCGCCGGGGGTCGCCGGTGGCCAGGGCCGCGGCGAGCCCGAAGCGGGTGCCGTCGGCGAGGCGCACCGCCTCGTCCTCGTCGCGGAAGGTCTGCAGAGTGAGGACGGGTCCGAAGACCTCCTCCTGCACGATCTCGCTGTCCTGGCCGACGTCGGTGAGGAGCGTGGGCAGGTAATGCAGGCCGCCCAGGCGGGAGTTGGGGCCGCCGCCGAGCAGGGTGCGGGCCCCCTCCGCAACGGCACGCCGCACGAAGCCGTCGACGCGCTCCAGCTGGCGCGGGTGGATGACGGGCCCGAGGTCGGTGCCGGGCTCCCGCGGGTCCCCCGGGGTGAGGCGGGCGGCCCGCTCCATCAGGCGCCGCGTGAACGCCTCGGCGACCGATTCCTCGACGAGCAGCCGGGTCGCGGCGAGACACACCTGCCCGGCGTTGTCGTACTGCCCCACCGCGAGGTCGGCGGCCAGGTCAAGGTCGGCGTCGGCGAACACCAACAGCGGTGACTTGCCCCCGAGTTCGAGGCTGACCGGGGTGAGGTGGGTGGCCGCGGCGGCGGCGACGCGGCGGCCGGTGGGCACCGAACCGGTGAAGCTGACCCGTCGCACGCCCGGGTGCGCGGCCAGGGCGGCGCCCGCCTCCGCCCCGTACCCCTGGAGGACGTTGAGGACCCCGGGCGGCAGCCCCGCGGCGGCCGCGATGTCGGCGAGCAGCGACGCGGTGAGCGGGGACCACTCGGAGGGCTTGAGGACGACGGTGTTCCCGGCGGCGAGGGCCGGGGCGACCTTCCAGGTGGCGAGCATCAGCGGCGCGTTCCACGGCGTGATGAGCGCGCAGGGGCCCGCCGGGTCCCAGGAGACGTGGTTGCGGTGCCCGCGCGTCTCGAAGTCCTTGCGGCCGACGGAGAGCGACCAGTCCGCGAAGAAGCGGAAGTTGTGCGCCACGCGCGGCATGACGGAGCGCCGGTGGGCACGCAGCAGGGCGCCGTTGTCGGCGGTCTCGACGCGCGCCAGGTCGTCGAGGCGGCCCTCCACCCCGTCGGCGATCGCGTGCAGCAGCCGGGCCCGCTCGGCACGCGGCGTCGCCGCCCACGCGGGGAAGGCGGCAGCGGCGGCGGCCACGGCGTCGTCGGCGTCCGCGACGGTCCCCCGGGCGACCTCGGCGAGCGGCCGCCCGTCGATGGGCGAGCTGTCGGGGAAGGCGGCCGCGGACTCGACGCGGCGGCCCGCGATCCAGTGCCGGGTGTCGACGGGGGTGGCGGCGACGTCGACGGTGTGGCGGTGGGCGGCGGCGGTCATGCGGGGCCTCCGGGAGAGCGGTGAAGTGGTTCGCGTCGGTGCACGTCCCTGGGCACGTCCCTGTGCACGTCCCTGTCCCTGTCCAAGTCCCTGTTCATGTCCTGGTCTCCGTCCTGGCCGGCCACCGAGCCGGCCTGCGGGGTGGGCGACCTACTCGGCGCCGGAGGTGTGCGACTCCAGCAGGCGGCCGCCGTCCCAGACGACGCCGACCTGCCGGTAGTACGCAGCGATGGGTTCCCGCACGGCGAGGCGGGCGAGTTCCTCGGTCGGCGCGTCGAACAGCTCCAGCTCGGCGTCGCCGCGCCACGCGGGCCCGGCCTCGAACGACGCGGCGCCCGACTCGACGAGCTCGTCCAGGGCGAGCCCCTTGCCCTTCTCGATGGCGGGCAGCCAGCGGTGGTGGGCCATCGGGTGGGCGTTGACGAAGCCGCCCGTCGGGGACGGCTCCCGCAGGGTCACCACGGCCTGGGCGAGGCGCCGGTCGGCCGCGGCCAGCGTGGCCCCGAACCGCGCCCCGGCCTCGATCCGCGGCGCGGGGCCGTACGGGTGCGGGCGGGTCTGGTGGATCGAGCCGAGCTTCTTCGGGTAGCCCTGGTGCAGGCCCCGCGCGACCGCGAAGTCCTTGTCGACCCAGATGTGGACGCAGCGCGAGTAGGTCCGCCCCCGGTAGGAGCAGCGCACCACCGCGAACGCCTCCTTGTACTGGGACCGCACCGGGTCGAGGAGCTCGGCGCGCGAGTCCGCGCAGGACTGCCAGTCGGCCCAGATCAGCGCGACGGCCCCGGGGTCGTCGTCCACCAACTCCAGTGGCCGGGGCAGGAGTTCACGGACCCGGGCCGGGTCGGTGCGGTACTCGACGGTCAGCAGGTCGCCGGAGTAGTGCCAGGGCGGTGCGGGCACGAGCGAGGACGCGCCGGTCGCCGTCTTGGGGTGGAAGAAGCCGCGGACACCGGTCACAGCGGGTGCTCCTCACGCGAGGGGTACGGGCTGCCGCAGCAGCTGGACACGGTGGCGGGCGGCCGCGGCACTGGCGCCGGGGCCGCCGAGGGCGACGACGCCGACGAGGCGCCCGTCGGCGTGGTAGCCCGCGACGATGTCGTTCTCCGGCGCACCGGGGTCCTCGTCAAGGGCGCCCTCGATGTCAAAGGTGCCCTCGATCAACTCCACGTCCCCGGATCCGAGTTCAGGCGCCCCGAACGACCGCAGCCGGAAGCCGTGCTGATCACTCCAGAAGCTGGGCAGCGGCGCGAACGGGGCCGCCGACCCCTCATCGACCGCGCTCCCCGTGACCGCTCCCCCGGCGGCCGCGCCCTCCGAAGCCTCTCCCCCAGCCGCTCCCCCGGCGACCGTGCCCTCCGCGGCCGCTCCCCCGACAACCACTCCCCCACCCACATACGCGGCCAGCACCCGCCCCGCGTGCCGCGCGCTGTCCCCGGGCATCGACCAGTGCTCCACCCGCCGCGCGAGCCCGCCGTGCCGCGGGTCCGGGAAGCGGGCGACGTCACCGACCGCGACCGCGTACGGAAGGCCCCCGACCCTCAACTGCCCGTCCGTGCGCACCCCGTCGCTCAGGTCGAGCCCGTTCCCGTCGAGCCATTCGGTGTTGGGCACCGTACCGACGCACTCCACGACCAGGTCCGCCGCCAGGACCCGCCCGTCGTCGAGGACGACCGAGGTGACCCGGCCCTCCCCGCCGAACGCGGCCACTCCCGCGCCCAGCACGAACTTCACCCCCCGCGCCTCGTGGCGGCGCCGCAGCACCCGCGCGAGCCCCTCCCCCAGGGGCCGCAGCATCGGCAGCCGCACGACGTCCACCACGGTCACCTCGGCGACCCCCAACTGAACGGCAGTGGAGGCGAGTTCACACCCGATGAACCCGGCCCCCACCACCACGAGGCGCACCCCGGGCCGCAGCAGCCCGTCCCGCAGCGCACGGGCGTCCCCGAGGGTGCGCAGCACATGGCGCCCGCTGTCCGGTCCCGCGGGCCCCGGGCAGGTGAGCCGCCGGGGCCGCAGCCCGGTGGCGGCGACGAGACCGGCGAAGCCCAGCTCCGTGCCGTCGTCCAGGACGGCGAGGCGCTCGCGCAGCCGGACCGCGCACACCCGCCGCCCGAGCAGCCACTCCACGTCGGCGGCAGCGGCGCGCGGGGTGAAGGCGAGGGAGTCGAACGACGCCGTCCCGGCGAGGGCCTCCTTGGACAACGGCGGCCTGTTGTACGGCATATGGGGCTCGTCCCCGACGACGGTCACGGGCCCCCGCCAGCCCGCGGCCCGCAGCTGCTCGGCGGCGCGCAGCCCCCCGAGGGAGCCCCCGACCACCAGAACACGCCCGGCCCCGGCCCCGCCCCTCGCCGCCGCGGCCGCCGCCCTCGCCGCCACGCCTCAGCCCTCGATCCGGATGGCCTGCATCGGACAGACGTCGGCAGCCTCTTCGACCTCGTCGCGCAGCTCGTCGGCGGCGTCGGAGACGTACTGGAGATGCCCCTCGTCGTCGAGGCGGAAGACGTCGGGCGAGGAGAAGACGCACTGCCCGTGGTCCTGGCACTTGCTCTTGTCGACAACGACCTTCATGGACGACCTCCGACCTCCCGAGGCGGCGACACCTCAACTCGTTTGGTCTCAAACAACTATTGCTCAACATAGGGAGCCACCCGGGCCGGGTCAATCCCCTTCGCGGAGCGACGAGTTGGCGTTCCGGGCCTTGCCGCGAACACGGACCGTCCCTACGGTCGACATACCGTTTGGCATCAAACAAGCACTCGGCCGAGTACGCGAGCGAGTGCCCGCACAAGCACCCCGTTCCCCACCTGCCCGAGGAGGCAGCGGTGAGCGTTCACGACCCCGCGGGACTGTCCCAGCACCTGAACCGGCTCACCGCCGAGGGCGTCGACGTCGTCCGGGTGGTCTACCCCGACCTCCTCGGCACCGACCGGGCCCGTGACGTCCTGCTCGACCGGCTGCCCGGCGCCTGCGCCCACGGCCTCGCCTTCTGTCGGGCCGTCTACCACACCACCCCGGGCGGCGGCGTCGTGCCGGTCGCCGGGGGCCTGGAGGCGGGTCTGCCCGACATGGTCGTCCGCCCGGACCTGGCCACCCTGGCCGCGCTGCCCTGGGAGCCTGGCGTCGCCTCCTGCTTCGGCGACGTCATCGACCCCCGCACGGGCGCGCCCCCGCCCGAGTCCCCCCGCGACCTGCTGCGCGCGGTGCTCGACCGGTACGCGGAGCACAGCCTCCGCCCGGTGGCCGGGCCCGAGCTGGAGTACTTCCTGTGCGAGGCCGACCCGGGCGCGCCGGGCGGCTGGCGGCGCTACAGCGCGGCGTCCGGCGTCGTCTACACGGCGGGCCTGCGCGCCGACCCCGACAACCATCTCCTGCGCACGCTGCGGCAGTTGCGGGACCTCGGCATCGGCGTCACCAACGGCAACCACGAGTTCGACGGGGCGCAGTTCGAGATCAACCTCGACCACTCCGGGGCGCTGGACGCCGCCGACCGCGCCTTCCGCCTCAAGTGCGCCGTGAAGGAACTCGCCCGCGCGGAGGGCAGGCTGGCCACGTTCATGGCCAAGCCCTTCAACGGGGTGGGCGGCTCGGGCTTCCACCTGCACCTGTCGTGCACCACGGCGGACGAGGCGGCGGACGAGGCGGCGGACGACCCCGGCGAGCGCAACGCCTTCGCCGACCCCTCAGGCCCCCACGGCCTCTCCTCCACCGCCCGCCACGCCGTCGCCGGACTCCTCGCCCACGCCCCCGCGCTCACCGCCCTGGTCAACCCGACGGTCAACTCGTACAAGCGCTTCGGCCCGGACACCCTGGCCCCCTGGCTGATCGACTGGGGCCCGGACAACCGCAGCGCGATGGTGCGCATCCCGCCCGAGCGCGGCCCCGGCACCCGCCTCGAACTGCGCCTGGGCGACGCCAGCGCCAACCCGTACCTGCTGATCGCGGGCACGCTCGCCGCCGCGCTCCTCGGCATCGTCGACGCCCAGGAGCCGCCCGCCCCGCTCCAGGGGTACGGCTACGACGCCGGCAAGGCGGCCCTGCTGCCGACGAGCCTGTCCGCCGCGCTCGACGCCTTCGAGGCCGACACGGCCCTGACCCGGCTGCTCGGCAAGGACTTCGCCGCCGCCTTCCTCACGTACAAGCGGGACGAGCTGGACCGCTTCCACCAGTACGTCACGGACTGGGAGTTCACGGAGTACGCGTACCACCTCTGACCGCCCACCCGGCCGCAGCTGCCTCAGCGAAGGAGCCCCCGATGGTGCCGCCGCCCCTGCCCCTCGACGAGGTCGACCTCACCGACCTCGACCGGTTCACCGACGGCCGGGCCCCCTGGCGCATGTTCCACACCCTGCGCCACGAGGACCCCGTCCACTGGCAGCCCGAGGCCGGGCCCAACGCGGGCTTCTGGGCGCTCACCCGCCACCAGGACATCACGCGCGTGGACCGCGACCCGGACACGTTCACCTCGACCCGGTTCGTCAACCTCGAAGAGCTCGACGACGACCAGATCGCCATCCGGGCCTCGCTCCTGGAGACCGACGGCATCCGCCACCGGGCGTTGCGCGGGCTGCTCCAGCGCCAGTTCGGCCAGAGCGTCATCAACGGCTACACGGACTTCCTGCGCGGACTGACCGCCCGCACCCTGGACGCCGCCCTGCCGCGCGGCACGTTCGACTTCGTCACCCACGTCTCGGCGGACTTCCCCATCAACGTCCTCGCCCGCCTCCTGGACGTGCCGCCCGAGGACAACCGCCGCCTGATCGACTGGGGCAACCGCCTCATCGGCAACACCGACCCCGACTACGCCGACGTCCTGCTCCACAGCGCCGACAGCGAGCGCTACCGCGACCTGCCCTTCCGCTCCCCCGCGGCCGCCGAAGTCTTCGCGTACGGACGGGAGTTGGCGGACCGGCGGCGCGGCGGCAGCGGCACCGACCTGGTCTCCCGCCTCGTCAACGAGACCCCGCGCGACGGCGTCCCGCTCTCCGCCCAGGACTTCGACAACTACTTCCTGCTCCTGGTCGTCGCGGGCAACGAGACCACCCGGCACGCCATCTCGCACGCGATGCTCGCCCTCACCGAGAACCCGGGCCAGCTCGGCCTGCTGCGCGAGCGGCCCGAGCTGATGCCGACGGCCGTCGAGGAGTTCCTGCGCTGGGCCTCGCCGGTCTACCACTTCCGGCGCACGGCGACCCGGGACACCGAGCTCGGCGGGAAGAAGATCAGGGAGGGGGACAAGGTGGTGATGTGGTTCGCCTCCGGCAACCGCGACGAGTCCGTCTTCCCCGACCCGTACGCCTTCGACGTCACCCGCACCCCCAACGACCACGTCACCTTCGGCAAGACCAGCCCGCACCTGTGCCTGGGCAACCTCCTCGCCCGTACGGAGATCCGCATCATGTTCGAGGAGCTGATCCCCCGCATCGCGGACATCCGCCTGGCGGGCCCGGTCCGCAGGGTCCGCTCGAACTTCGTCAACGGCATCAAGGAGCTGCCGGTGGAGGTGACACCGACCGGATGACCGGCACCAACGAGCTTGCTACAGCCCGGCGATGGCGTTCCACCGCTTCGCGAACTCGGTCCGCTCCTCCGGCTTGATGTCCCGCGCGATCTTCAGCCGCTTCCGCATCGCGTCGTCGGGGAAGATCAGCGGGTCCTCGGCGAGGGCGGCGGTGTCCTTGTCCTTGGAGGACGCGAGGACGTCGCGGGCGGCGGGCACCGGGCAGACGTAGTTGACCCAGGCGGCGAGCTCGGCGGCGACCTCGGGCTGGTAGTAGTGGTCGATGAGCCGCTCGGCGTTGCGCTTGTGGCGGGCGAGGTTGGGGATCATCAGGGACTCGGCCCACAGCTCGGCGCCCTCCTCGGGGACGACGAACTCGATGTCCGGGTCGTCCGCCTGGAGCTGGATGACGTCACCGCTGTACGCCTGGCAGGCGAGCACGTCGCCGCTGGAGAGGTCCTTGATGTAGTCGTTGCCGGTGAAGCGGCGGATGTGGTGGCTGTGCACCAGCTTCTCCACCCGGTCGCACACGCGGTGGAAGTCGCCGGCCCGCCACTTGGTGATGTCGACGCCGTCGCCCTGCATCAGCAGCGCGAACGCCTCGTCGAGCCCGGACAGCAGCGTGACCTTGCCCTTGAGGTCGTCCGCCCACAGGTCCGAGACCTGCCGGATCTCGCGGCCCAGCCTCTTCTTGTTGTACGCGATGCCGGTGATCCCGGACTGCCAGGGCACCGTCGACCTGCGCCCCGGGTCGAAGTGCGGTGAACGCAGCAGCGGGTCCAGGTACTTGGCGACGTTGGGCTGCCTGGCCCGGTCCATCTCCTGCACCCAGCCGAGCCGTACGAAGCGGGCGCACATCCAGTCGCTGATGACGATGAGGTCGCGCCCGGTCTCCTGGTGGTTCATCAGGGACGGGCTGATCTTCCCGAAGAACTCGTCGTTGTCGTTGATCTCCTCGGTGTAGCGGACGTCGATGCCGGTCCGCTTCTCGAAGGCGTCGAGCGTGGGCCGCTTCGTCTTGTCCTTGTCGTCGGTGTCGATGTAGAGCGGCCAGTTGGCGAAGGCCAGCGACTTGTCCCGCGCCGAGCGGTCCCCGGCGGAGCGCTCCCCCGGCGCGACGTAGGCGGCGGGCACCCCGCAGCCCGCGAGCGCGCCCAGGAGCCCGGTGGCGCCGAGGCCCTTGAGGAACGTGCGACGTGCAGCAACTGTCATGGCCCCAGCCTCACTTCACAGAGGTGGGGCGGGCAATGGACAAGGTGTCCACTGCCCGCCCCACGGACAACTCAGAACGTCAGCCCTCGATCGACGTCATCACGTGCTTGATCCGCGTGTAGTCGTCGAAGCCGTACGCCGACAGGTCCTTGCCGTAGCCGGACTTCTTGAAGCCGCCGTGCGGCATCTCCGCGACCAGCGGGATGTGCGTGTTGATCCAGACGCAGCCGAAGTCCAGGGCCTTGGACAGGCGCATCGCGCGGGCGTGGTCCTTCGTCCAGACCGAGGAGGCGAGCGCGTACTCGACGCCGTTCGCGTACTCGATCGCCGTCGCCTCGTCCGCGAAGGACTGGACGGTGATGACGGGACCGAAGACCTCGTTCTGGATGATCTCGTCGTCCTGCTTGAGCCCGGAGACGACGGTCGGGGCGTAGAAGTAGCCCTTCTCGCCGACCCGGTGGCCGCCCGCCTCGACCTTGGCGTGCGCGGGCAGCCGGTCGATGAAGCCGGAGACCTGCTTCAGCTGGTTGGCATTGTTGAGCGGCCCGTACAGGACGTCCTCGTCGTCCGGCTGGCCGGTCTTCGTGTCGGCGGCGGCCTTCGCGAGCGCGGTCACGAAGTCGTCGTGGATGGACTCGTGGACGAGGACGCGGGTCGCGGCCGTGCAGTCCTGGCCCGCGTTGAAGAAGCCCGCCACCGAGATGTCCTCGACGGCCTTGGCGATGTCGGTGTCCTCGAAGACCACGACGGGCGCCTTGCCGCCGAGCTCCAGGTGGACCCGCTTGAGGTCCTTGGCGGCGGACTCGGCGACCTGCATGCCCGCACGCACCGAACCGGTGATGGAGGCCATCGCGGGGGTCTTGTGCTCGACCATGAGGCGGCCCGTGTCACGGTCGCCCGTCACCACGTTGAAGACGCCCTTCGGCACGATCGAGCCGATGATCTCGGCCATCAGGACGGTCGAGGCGGGGGTGGTGTCCGAGGGCTTGAGGACGACGGTGTTGCCCGCGGCGAGCGCCGGGGCGAACTTCCACGTCGCCATCATCATCGGGTAGTTCCACGGCGCGACCTGCGCACAGACGCCGATCGGCTCGCGCCGGATGATGGAGGTCAGCCCCTCCATGTACTCGCCGGCGGCGCGCCCCTCCAGCATCCGGGCGGCGCCCGCGAAGAAGCGGATCTGGTCGACCATGGGCGGGATCTCCTCGGACCGCGTGAGCCCGGTCGGCTTGCCCGTGTTCTCGACCTCGGCGGCGATGAGCTCCTCGGCGCGCTCCTCGAAGGCGTCGGCGATCTTGAGGAGGTACTTCTGGCGCTCGCCCGGCACCAGGTCGCGCCAGGCCGGGAACGCGGCGGCGGCCGCCTCCATCGCGGCGTCGACGTCGGCCTGTCCGGAGAGCGGGGCCAGCGCGTACGCCTCGCCCGTCGCCGGGTTCACCACCTCGGTGGTCCGTCCGTCGGCGGCGTCCCGGAACTCACCGTCGATGTAGTTGCGCAGACGACGCAGCTCACTGGTGCTCACTGCCGGCCCTCCTGGGTAGCTAGCTGTCCAAGGGTTGAGACACCCACCCTAGTCCGTACACCAACGCTTTCGACACCCCCCACCCCTCACGAACTACGGAATCCGTGAGTATCAAGCTGGCAAACAACGAATTTCATCGGTTTGGGGTTGCGGGACTGACGAGTCCTCATGCAGAGTGAGCTCGTGGCCAGTCGCAGCGCAGACCCCAGCAGCTCCCGCGGCGGGAGCCCGTCCTCCTCCATCGACGCCGTCTCCCTGGCGATCATCGAACAGCTCCAGGAGGACGGCCGCCGTCCGTACGCCGCCATCGGCAAGGCCGTCGGCCTCTCCGAAGCGGCCGTGCGCCAGCGCGTCCAGAAGCTCCTCGACCAGGGCGTCATGCAGATCGTCGCGGTCACGGACCCGCTCACCGTGGGCTTCCGCAGGCAGGCGATGGTCGGCATCACCGTCGAGGGCGACCTGGACCCGGTGGCGGACGCGCTGACCGCCATGTCGGAGGTCGAGTACGTGGTGATGACCGCGGGCTCGTACGACCTCCTCGTGGAGATCGTCTGCGAGGACGACGACCACCTGCTCGAAGTCATCAACAAGCGGATCCGTGCGCTCCCCGGCGTGCGCTCCACCGAGAGCTTCGTCTACCTCAAGCTCAAGAAGCAGACCTATATGTGGGGAACCCGATAGCCGTGAGCAAGGACCTCAGCCAGACCGCCTACGACCACCTGTGGATGCACTTCACCCGCATGTCGTCGTACGAGAACGCGCCCGTCCCCACCATCGTGCGTGGCGAGGGCACCTACATCTACGACGACAAGGGCAAGCGCTACCTGGACGGCCTCTCCGGCCTGTTCGTGGTCAACGCCGGCCACGGCCGCCACGAGCTCGCCGAGACCGCCTACAAGCAGGCGCAGGAGCTGGCCTTCTTCCCGGTGTGGAGCTACGCCCACCCCAAGGCCGTCGAGCTGGCGGAACGTCTCGCCGACTACGCCCCCGGCGACCTCAACAAGGTCTTCTTCACCACCGGCGGCGGCGAGGCCGTCGAGACCGCGTGGAAGCTGGCGAAGCAGTACTGGAAGCTCAAGGGCCAGCACACCAAGTACAAGGTCATCTCGCGCGCCGTCGCCTACCACGGCACCCCGCAGGGCGCCCTGTCCATCACCGGACTCCCGGCCCTGAAGGCCCCGTTCGAGCCGCTGGTGCCCGGCGCCCACAAGGTCCCGAACACCAACATCTACCGCGCCCCGATCCACGGCGACGACCCCGAGGCGTTCGGGCGCTGGGCCGCCGACCAGATCGAGCAGCAGATCCTCTTCGAGGGCCCGGAGACCGTCGCCGCGGTCTTCCTGGAGCCGGTGCAGAACGCGGGCGGCTGCTTCCCGCCCCCGCCCGGCTACTTCCAGCGGGTGCGCGAGATCTGCGACCAGTACGACGTGCTGCTCGTCTCGGACGAGGTCATCTGCGCCTTCGGCCGCCTCGGCACGATGTTCGCCTGCGACAAGTTCGGCTACGTCCCGGACATGATCACCTGCGCCAAGGGCATGACCTCGGGCTACTCCCCGATCGGCGCGTGCATCGTCTCCGACAAGATCGCCGAGCCGTTCTACAAGGGCGACAACACCTTCCTGCACGGCTACACCTTCGGCGGCCACCCGGTCTCCGCGGCCGTCGGCCTCGCCAACCTCGACATCTTCGAACGCGAGGGCCTCAACCAGCACGTCCTCGACAACGAGTCGGCGTTCTTCAGCACCCTCGACAAGCTGAGCGACCTGCCGATCGTCGGCGACGTCCGCGGCAACGGCTTCTTCTACGGCATCGAGCTCGTGAAGGACAAGGCCACCAAGGAGACGTTCAACGACGAGGAGACGGAGCGGATCCTCTACGGCTTCCTCTCCAAGGCCCTCTACGAGAACGGCCTGTACTGCCGCGCCGACGACCGCGGCGACCCGGTCGTCCAGCTCGCCCCGCCGCTGATCTCGAACCAGCAGACGTTCGACGAGATCGAGTCCGTCCTGCGCTCGGTCCTCACGGAGGCGTGGACGAAGCTGTAGAGCCCTCCTGAGAGGACCCGAGAGGTCTCTGAGAGGTCTCCAACACCGGCCCCGGGGGCGCCCGTTCGAGTGAGAACGGGCGCCCCCGGGCCGCGTCGCTTTCGGCCCCAAACCACCGGATCCCTAGCGTGCCCATTGAATCCTCCCCTTCCCGAAGGAGGGGATTCCTGGCTCACGCCGCCTGACGAACTGGCGGCCCGTCAGGTCTTACGCGATCAGCACCAGCCGGGTTGGAACCAGCCCGGTTGTCATTGCAAGCGAGGTGGCTGCCTGTGCGTGCTTGGTTCTCGCGGCGCACGTCGGGAACGTACCAGCCGGGCCCTTCGTGACCGATTGCGTCCGCAGTCGTTCCCCCGTACGGGGGATGGCAACAACCGATCCGAACCGAGGTGTACGCCATGGTGGCCCCGCCGGACAACGACGTGCTGTGGGCACGCGCACTGCACGTCACACACAACGGCTCCCCCGCGCTCACCGGCGTCTCGCTCGGTGTCCGCGAGGGCGAGATCCTCGCCGTGGGCGGCCCGCGCGGCAGCGGCAAGACGACGCTCCTGCAGTGCCTGTCGGGTCAACTCCTGCCCCAGCAGGGCGAGGTGTGGTTCAACAGCGCCCCCGTCCACACGATGGGCCCGCTGGTCCGCGAACGCCTTCGCCGCGACCGCTTCGGCTGGATCGACCCCCAGCCCCACCTCGTCCCCGAGCTCACCGCCTGGGAGAACGTCGCGCTGCCACTGATGCTGCGCGGCGCCTCCCACCGCGTGTCCAAGACCGCCGCCCAGGAGTGGCTGGACCGCCTCGACATCGGCCTGGTCGCCCGCAAGCGCCCGCACGCCCTGCTCCAGGCCGAGCGGCAGCGCGTCTCCATCGCCCGCGCCCTGGTCACCACGCCGTCCGTGCTCTTCGCCGACGAGCCCACCGCCCCGCTGCACCGCGCCGACCGCGCCCACGTGCTGCGCACCCTCACCACGGCGGCCCGCTCGCACGGCATCACCGTCGTCCTCGCCACCCACGACGCGGAGGTCGCCACGCTCGCCGACCGCACGGTCACGCTCCTCGACGGCCGCCGGGTCAACACCGTGCACCTGCCCGGGAGTTCGGACACCCAGGGCGGTCAGGGCGGGCAGGGCGGTCAGGGCGGGCCCAGCCGCGCCGCCGGCACCTCCGGTACGGAAGGCCGGGCCGCGTGCTCGCTCTCCGTCTAGCCCGCGGCGCCCACCCCCTGGTCCTGCTGCGCCGCCTCCTGGTCACCGCGGCGGCGGCCGGCACGGGCTTCCTGCTGCTGTGCACCCTGGGGTACGCGATGGGCCACCCGGGAGCGGGCTCCGTGCTCCGCCTCGCCTGGTGCGCGGCCCCCCTCGCCGCCACCGTCCACTTCGCCGTCGCCGTCGCCCGCACCGACCCGGCGACCCGGCCGCGCCCCGGCCTGTCGGCGGTCGGGCTCGGCCCGGGGCGGCTCATGCTGATCGCCGCGGTCTCCACGGCGGTGGCCTGCACGCTCGGCTCCATGGTGGCGCTGCTGTTCTTCCTCCACCTGCGCGGCGACATCACCGGCCTGCCCTTCGACGGCGCCGCCGCCGAACTCCTCGCCGCCGACCGGCCGTTGCCGCTCGCCGCCGCCCTCACCCTGCTCGCCGTCGTCCCGCTCACCGCGTCCGCGGCCAGCGCCCTCGTACTGCGCCCGCGCACCGTCCGGCCCACCGAGGAAGGCGCGGGGCCCGCGGATCCCGCCGCCCCCGCGGACCCCGACCGGCCGAGCGCCCCGGCCCCCGCCCCGAGCGGGCTGCCCTGGGGCGTGGCGCTGCTCGCGGCGGGCCTCGCCGTGGAGACGTACGCGAGCCGGGCGGGCGACTCCGACGGCATGCCGCTGCCCGGCGGCCTGACCGAGTCCCCCGCCGGAGTCCTCGCGGGCTGGGCCCTCACCGCACTCGGCCTGGCCCTCGCCGGACCCGGCCTCACCTACCTCTGCGGCCACCTGCTGCAGATGGTGCGGCCCGGGGCGATGCGGCTGCTCGCCGGGCGGGTCCTGATGGAGGAGGCCCGGCGGATCGGACGGCCGCTCGGCGTGGTCTGCGCGGTCGCCTCCGGCGCGTACGCGGCCGCCGTCATCTCCTCCTCCGGAAGTCCCGCCCTGCCCGGCACCGGCCCGCTCACCGTGCTCGGCTCGCTGCTCGTGGCCGGGTGCGCGGTGCTGACCCTGGCGACGGCCTCCGTCGAGGCCCGCCAGTCCCGCGCCCACACCACGGCCGCGCTGCTGCGGCTCGGGGCGCCCGCGTCGATGCTGCGCGGCTCGGCGGCGCTGCGTGCGGGTGCGCTGCTCGCCGTGTTCGGGCCGCTGACCTGGGCGGTCGCGGAGCTGGCGGCGCTTCCGCTGGTGCCCTGAGGAAATTCCCCCAGAAAATTTCCCCGCGGCCGATGAGTTCCGCACCGAACAGGTGTCTACCCCGGCGAAAGGCACCCGCACTCACTGGGAGAGACACTCATGTACCAGCAGATGATCTTCGTGAACCTGGCCGTCGACAACGTCGAGGCGTCGAAGAAGTTCTTCACGGAGCTCGGCTACACGATCAACCCGCAGTTCTCGTCCGACGACTGCGTCTGCGTGGTCATCAGCGACACCATCATCGCGATGATGCTGAGCAAGCAGCACTACGCGACCTTCACGCAGAAGGAGATCGCGGACGCCACCAAGTCCAGCGAGGTGCTGCTGTGTCTGAGCGCCGAGTCCCGCGAGAAGGTCGACGAGCTCGTCGACGCGGCCGTGGCGGCGGGCGGCACGGCGGGCAAGACCCAGGACTACGGCCAGATGTACGGCCGCGCCTTCGACGACCTCGACGGCCACACCTGGGAGGTCATGTGGATGGACCCGGCGGCGGTGCAGAACTGACACCGGTGCTACGTGGGGCTGCCTAGCATGGGCGGATGTCCGAGACATCCGCCCCTGAGGGCCCCGGCACCGACCGCGAGATCGAGACGCTCACCGAGTTCGACGAGACCGTCGCGGCGAAGGGCTCCCTGGCCGGGCACCGCGTCCAGGCCGTCGACCTGACAGGCCGCACGGCCGCGCTGCACACCGCCGACGTCACGGGCGCCGTCTTCCTCGGCTGCCCGATGGACGACGCGGCCATCGCATCGGTCCGCGCCGCCGGCGCCCTCGTCTTCCCGCCCGTCCCGGGTCTCCCCTTCAACCCCTACCGGGGCCTGCTCTACACGCCCGCCGACCTGTTCGAGGGCCTGGACACCGCCGACGGCTACGACGCGACGCCGGACGCCCACGCCTATGCCTGGTTCCAGCGCACCAAGGAGGACGGCGACGTCCTCGCGTCGATGCTGCGCGCCATCCACGACGACTCCATCTCCGACGCCCTCGACGAACTCCTCGCCGGGGCGCGGGTGGTGGGCGTCATGGGCGGCCACGCGATGGCGCGCGGCACCCGCGAGTACGAGGACGCGGCCCGCCTCGGCCGCACCCTGACCCGGTCCGGCCTCACGGTGGCGACGGGAGGCGGGCCCGGCGCGATGGAGGCGGCGAACCTGGGCGCGTACGCGGCGCCGTTCGACGACGCCATGCTGGACGAGGCCCTCGAACTCCTCGCCAAGGCACCGTCGTTCACCCCCTCGGTGACGGAGTGGGCGCGTGCGGCCTTCACGGTCAGGGAGCGCTGGCCGTCCGGCGGCACCTCGGTGGGCATCCCCACCTGGTTCTACGGCCACGAGCCGCCGAACGCCTTCGCCTCGCACCTGGCCAAGTACTTCGCCAACGCGACCCGCGAGGACGGCCTGCTCGCCCGCTCCACCGCGGGCGTCATCTTCCTCCCCGGCGCGGCCGGCACCATCCAGGAGATCTTCGACGCGGCGACCCCCAACTACTACGAGTCCCGGGGCGAGCCCCGCCCGATGGTCCTGGTGAACCGAGAGCACTGGACGACGCGCTTCCCGGCGTGGCCGCTGCTGCGGGCGTTGGCCGAGGGGCGCTCGATGGAGGGGAGGATCGCGTTGGTGGAGGACGTGGAGGACGCACCCGGCGCCCTGACGTCGCGCGGCCCCTCCAGCCCGTCCGGCGATTGAGGACGAGGCCGTTCAGGCCGATACGGGGGCCCGGGGGCGGAGCCCCCGGTTTCGGGAAGGGGCGGGGCTGGGGAAGGAACCGCCGGAGGCACAGCCCGGCCCCCACCCACCGCTCAGCCGAACGACGCCCGCTCCAGCCAGAAGTCCAGCAACTCCCGCTCCCCCAGCACCTCAACACCACCGTCGTCGAGGCTCCGCCTCCTGTAGAAGGCCAGCAACACCTCCGTCAACGGCCCCCGCACCGCAACCGTCGCCTTCTCATGCCCCCGCCGCCACCCGAACCCGTCGTCCCCGAACTCGATGAGCCACTCGGCCTCCAGGCCGGGCCCCGCGTCCGTCGCGTGCAGGTGGATGCTCCGCCCCGCCCCCTTCAACTCGGCGGCGCTGTCCGAGGGATCGGCCCGCTGCACGAACCGCACGATGTCCAGCCACTCGTCGATCGCGTCGGCCGCGACCTCGGGGTCCACCTCGTACGGCACGCCCACGGCGATCGCCGCGTCCGCCCGGTGGACCGCCACCTCATGGGTCATGCGCCGCGCCCAGAACGCGGCGTCCCGCGCCTCGGTCCACGTCCACACGAACGCCTCGGGCCCCACCTCCCGCAGCGTCCCCACCACGAGCTGCGCCGACTCGGCCAGCCAGGCGTCGAGCCCCGCGGGGTCGTCGTCACCGGGCGCCTCGGCCCCGGGGATCTCCTTCTCGTCGACGGGCTTGTCGGTGCCCGTCCGCAGCATGATCTCCGCCCACCGCACCGCCCGCCCGACGTGCCGGGCCAGCTCGCCCAGCGTCCAGTCGGGACAGGTCGGCACCGTGACCGTGAGGTCCGCCCCCGTGAGCGTCGCCCGCAACGCGGCCAGCTGACCGGCGACTTCGTCGCAGTAGCGCTCGTACTCCAGTGTCGTCATGGGCGCACCCTAGTTCGCCTTGAAAGGCCCCCGCACTCCGGTTTCGGACTGCCCGGACCCCCGCACGCCGGGCGCTTCTGCCGCCTCAGGCGCCCCACCTACGTCACGCCCGTCACGCCGGTCCAGCACCACGACATCCCCGGCCCCGAACCCGACCCCCACCATGTCCCCCACCTCGGGCGCCTCCCCCAGCGGGCAGGCCGCCTCGATGCGCGGCCCCTCCACCGGCCGCAGCCGCACCGCGACATGGGTGCCCCGGAAGGTGCGCGCCACCACCTCGCAGCCCAGCCCCTCCTCGGCGGGCCCGAGCCGCACCCCGGTGGGCCGCACCAGCAGCTCACACGCGCCCTGCCGGGTACCGGCGGGCACCGGCACCTTGCCCCACACGGTGTCGGCCACGTCACCCGAACCCGACACCGTCGCCTCGACGACGTTGTCGAAGCCGAGGAACCGCGCCACGAACGCGTCGACGGGCCGCTGCCACACCTCAAGTGGCGTGCCGGACTGGGCGATCCGCCCGTCCCGCATGACCACGACCCGGTCGGCGAGCGCGAACGCCTCCCCCTGGTCATGGGTGACCGCGAGCACGGTCGTGCCCAACTCGCCGAAGAGCTCCCGCAGTTCGACGACGAGCCGTTCGCGCAGCGACCGGTCGAGCTGGCCGAGCGGCTCGTCCAGCATCAGCAGCCGGGGCCGGGGGGCGAGCGCGCGGGCCAGGGCGACCCGCTGCTGCTCGCCGCCGGAGAGCGTGGCGACGGCGCGCCGCTCGGCGCCGGGCAGCCCGACAAGGGCGAGCAACTCCCGTACGCGTGCGTCCTGTTCGCCCTTCGAGACCCCATGCATCCGCAGCCCGAAAGCCACATTGCCGCCCACGTCCCGCTGCGGGAACAGCTGGTGGTCCTGGAACATCAGGCCGACGCCCCGCTTGTGCGCGGGCACCCCGCCCTGGTCACGGCCGTCGAGGACGACCCGGCCGCCGTCGAGGCCCTGGAGCCCCGCGACGGCCCGCAGCAGCGTCGACTTGCCGCTGCCGCTGGGCCCGAGCACGCACACGGTCTCGTGCTCGGCGACGGACAAGTCCACGGCGTCGAGCGCGGCACGCTCCCCGAACCGCACCTCCGCCCGGTCCAGCGTCAGCAAGGCCATCAGAACTCTCCCGTGGTGCGTTCGGTCCGGATCCGTTCGAGGAGCAGCAGCGATACCGCGCACACCGCCATGAGGATCGTCGAAAGGGCCATCGCCTGGCCGTAGTTGAGGTCCCCGGCCCGCCCGAGCAGCCGCGCCACGGCGACCGGCAGGGTCGGGTTGTCGGGCCGCGCGATGAACACGGTGGCGCCGAACTCGCCGAGCGACACGGCGAAGGCGAACCCGGCTGCGATCAGCAGCGCCCGCCGCACCATCGGCAGGTCGACCTCCCGCCAGGCCCGCAGCGGCGACGCCCCGAGCACGGCGGCCGCCTCCCGCAGCCGCCCGTCCACGGCCCGCAGCACGGGCAGCATCGTCCGCACGACGAAGGGCACGCCCACCAGCGCCTGGGCGAGCGGCACCAGGATCCATGAGGAGCGCAGGTCGAGCGGCGGCTCGTCCAGGGTGATCAGGAAGCCGAAGCCGACGGTGACGGCCGACACCCCGAGCGGCAGCATCAGCAGCGCGTCGAAGCCCCGTACGAGCCGCCCGGCCCTGCGGGTGAGCGCGGCGGCGGCGAGCCCGCCGATGACGACGGCGATGGCGGTGGCCGCGAGGGCGTACTGGAGGGAGTTGCCGATCGCGTCGATCGGCGGCACCAGGAACGCCCCGCCCTCCGCCGACGTCAGCTCCCTGAAGTACAGCAGCCCGAAGCCGTCGGGCCCGTCGAAGGAACGCTGCACGAGGACGCCGAGCGGCAGCAGGATCAGCACGACGATCGTGGCGAGGACGAACGCGAGCAGCGACCACTGCCCCGCCCCGCGCGGCCGCCGCGCCACCGCCGCGGCGGAGACCAGCTTCAGGGCGCTCTCCCGTCGCCGCACCGTCCAGGCGTGCACGGCGAGGATCAGGCCGACCGCCGCGAACTGGACGAGGGTGAGCACGGCGGCCGTCGGCAGGTCGAGGAGCTGCGCGGTCTGCCGGTAGATCTCCACTTCGAGGGTGGAGTAGGCGGGCCCGCCGAGGATCTGCACGATGCCGAACGACGTGAAGGTGAAGAGGAACACCATCAGCGCGGCTGCGGCCACGGCGGGCGCGAGCGCGGGCAGCGTCACCGTCCGCCAGGCCCGCCACCGGGAGGCGCCGAGCATCCGCGCGGCCTCCTCCTGGCGCGGGTCGAGCTGCGACCAGAGCCCGCCCACCGTCCGTACGACGACGGCGTAGTTGAAGAAGACGTGCGCGAGGAGGATCGCCCACACCGTGGTGTCCAGGCGCACCCCCCACCAGGCGTCGAGGAGCCCGTCGCGGCCGAGCAGCGCCAGGAAGGCCGTGCCGACGACGACGGTCGGCAGCACGAACGGCACGGTGACGACGGCCCGCAGCACCTGCTTGCCGGGAAACTCGAAGCGCGCGAAGACGTAGGCGCCGGGGAGCGCGATCAGCAGCGTGAGCGCGGTCGACGCGAGCGCCTGCCAGGTCGTGAACCACAGCACGTCCCGGATGTCGGACTGCCCGAGCACCTCCGCGATCCGCCCGAACTGCCAGACCCCGCCGACCTTCAGCCCGCGCGCGACGATCGCCGCGACGGGGTAGGCGAAGAACACCGCGAAGAACGCGACGGGCACGGCCATGAGCCCGAGCCGCGCCGCGCTCCCCCGCCAGCCCCCGTCACGGGCCTCACGGCCCTTCGGGCCTACTTCTGTACGAGCGAGGTCCACGACTTGACCCACGCGTCACGGTTGGCGGCGATCTTCTTGGGCGCCATGGTCTCCGGGGTCACGGTCGCACCGAACTTGGTGAACAGCTCCGGCACCTTCGCCTCCTTGAGCGCAGGCTTGACGAACATGTTGAGCGGCATGTCCTCCTGGAACTTCTTGCTGATCAGGAAGTCGAGGAGCGCCTTGCCGCCCTTCTCGTTCTTCGCGCCGTCGAGCAGCCCCGCGAACTCGATCTGCCTGAAGCACGTCCCGGTGGCGACGCCGGTGGGCGCCTCCTTGGGCTGCGGCTTGGCGTAGAGGACCTCGACGGGCGGCGACGAGGCGTACGACACGACGAGCGGCCGGTCGCCCTTGGCCTTCTTGCCTCCGGCGGACCCGGAGAACTCCTCGTTGTACGCCTGCTCCCAGCCGTCGACGACCTTGACTCCGTTGGCGTCGAGCTTCTTCCAGTAGTCCTGCCAGCCGTCGTCGCCGTACTTGGCGGCGGTGGCGAGCATGAAGCCGAGCCCCGGCGAGGACGTGGCGACGTTCTCCGTCACCAGCAGGTTCTTGTACGCGGGCTTGGCCAGATCGTCGAAGGACTTCGGCGGCGCCAGCTTGTGGTCGGCGAAGTACTTCTTGTCGTAGTTGACGCAGATGTCACCGGTGTCGACGGGCGTGACACGGTGCTCGCCCTTGTCCAGCTGCAGGTCGGCCGGGATCCCGGAGAGCCCCTTCGCCTCGTACGGGGTGAAGACGCCCTGGTCGAGGGCGCGGGACAGGAGCGTGTTGTCGACGCCGAAGAAGACGTCGCCCTGCGGGTTGCCCTTGCTGAGGACGGCCTTGTTGACCGCCTCTCCGGCATCACCGCTTTTCAGGACATGCACCTTGTAACCGGACTGCTTCTCGAAGTCCTTCAGGACGTCCTTCGACACGTTGAAGGACTCGTGGGTCACGAGGGTCACGTCCTTGGAGCCGGACGCCGACCCGCTGTCGGAGCTGCCGCACGCGGAGACGGCGACGAGCCCGAGCCCCACGGCAACGGCGACGACACAGACCTTCTTGGTCCTGGTGGTGCTGGTGGTGCTCACTGAGTTCATTCCTCCTGGGGGTGACCAGGAGAAGACGCGGCCCTGCCCGGGACCCCCGAAGGGTTCCCGGGCAGGGCGCAACAGCTTGATGAGTGGTGACCGAACTTCCTACCCGGAATGACCCGGGCAAGGTTCAGAGGGTCTGCGGCCCGCCTGTCCCCGGCTGCCGCACTCTCAGCGCTGTGGCGCTCCCCTGTCGGAATATGCAGATGTCAGTAGTGAACTTTACCGCTCGGCCGCGGCGAGCTGCCCGCACGCACCGTCGATCTCCTGGCCACGGGTGTCCCGGATGGTGACGGGCACCCCGTGGGCGGCGATGGCCTCGACGAATGCCTTCTCGTCCTCGGGCCGCGAGGCGGTCCACTTCGAGCCCGGCGTCGGGTTCAGCGGGATGAGGTTCACATGCACGGGCTTGCCCTTGAGCAGCCGCCCGAGCCGGTCACCGCGCCACGCCTGGTCGTTGATGTCCCGGATCAGCGCGTACTCGATGGACAGGCGGCGCCCCGACTTGGCGGCGTACTCCCATCCGGCGTCCATCACTTCCCGCACCTTCCACCGCGTGTTGACCGGTACGAGGGTGTCGCGCAGCTCGTCGTCCGGCGCGTGCAGCGAGATGGCGAGGCGGCACTTGAAGCCCTCGTCGGCGAAGCGGTGGATGGCCGGGACGAGCCCGACCGTCGACACGGTGATGCCGCGCTGCGAGAGCCCCAGACCGTCCGGCTCGGGGTCGGTCAGCGCACGAATGGCCTGCACGACCCGCTTGTAGTTGGCGAGCGGCTCCCCCATGCCCATGAACACGATGTTGGACAGCCTGGCCGGCCCGCCGGGAATCTCCCCGTCGCGCAGCGCCCGCATCCCGTCGACGATCTGGTGGACGATCTCGGCGGTGGACAGGTTCCGGTCGAGCCCGGCCTGCCCGGTCGCGCAGAACGGGCAGTTCATCCCGCACCCGGCCTGCGAGCTGATGCACATGGTGACCCGGTCGGGATAGCGCATCAGCACCGACTCGACGAGCGTCCCGTCGAACAGCCGCCACAGGGTCTTGCGGGTGGTGTCGTCGTCACAGCTGATGTGCCGCACCACGGACATCAGCTCAGGAAGCAGCGCCTCCTGCAGCTTGCCGCGCGCGGCCGCCGGAATGTCCGTCCACTGGTCCGGATCGTGGGCGTACCGCGCGAAGTAGTGCTGCGAGAGCTGCTTGGCGCGGAACGGCTTCTCGCCGATCGCGGCGACAGCTTCCTTGCGCTCGGCGGGCGTGAGGTCGGCGAGGTGCCGCGGGGGCTTCTTGGCTCCGCGGGGCGCGACAAAGGTGAGTTCTCCGGGCTTAGGCATGGCTCTACCAGTGTCGCAGATGGCAGCCTCTGCCTCACTCGGCCGCTGAGAGGGCCCCGGGACCCCGGAAAAACCCCTCAGCTGAAGATCCCGCCGATCACCACGGCGACCCGCGAGCCGTATTCCTTCCAGCGATGCGTGCCGCGGCAGTACTGCCGCGGCCTGCGCCGCCCACCCTGATTGACCAGCGTCTTGCACCACTTGCACGGCAGATCCCCGTGATAGGTGCCGTCCTTCTCAAGTCTCGCCCGCCCCATGACCTGGGACCTTACGGCAACGAGCCCCCGTTCCGAGCGGAACGGGGGCTCTCAGTTGATCTCAGTTGATCACAGGGACAGCAGGGACAGCCGAAGCGGCCGATCCCTCACCCCGACCCCACGAACGCCACCAGCAACAACCACACCACCGGCGCCGTCGGCAGCAACGAGTCGAGCCGGTCCATGATCCCGCCATGCCCCGGCAGCAGCGTGCCCATGTCCTTGATGCCGAGGTCCCGCTTGATCATCGACTCGCCGAGGTCCCCGAGCGTCGCGCTCGCCGCGACCGCGAGGCCGAGCAGCAGCCCCTGCCACCAGCTGCCGCCGTCGATCAGGAACTGCATGCACAGCGCACCCGCCGCCATCGCGAACGTCACCGCTCCGACCAGGCCCTCGCGGGTCTTGCCGGGGCTGATGCGCGGCGCGAGCTTGTGCTTGCCGAAGCGCCAGCCGATCGCATACGCCCCGGTGTCGCTGACCACCGTCAGGAGCAGGAACGTGAGGACCCGCTGCGGCCCGTCGTCGGCGGTCAGCATGAGCGCCACGAACGTCGCGAGGAACGGCACGTAGAACGCCGCGAAGACCCCGGCCGTGACGTCCTTGAGGTAGCCCTCGGGCGGCTCCGTCATGCGCCAGACGAGCACCGCGAGCGCCGTGAGGGCCATCGCCACCCAGGCACCCTCGGCCCCGCGCACATACCCGGCGACCACCATCGCCGCGCCACCCACCGCGAGCGGCACGAGCGGCGCCTTGATGCCCTTGCGCTCCTCGAGCCGCGAGGTCAGCTCCCACAGGCCCACCACGACGGCGACCGCTATGACGCCGATGAACACGGCCTTCACGATGAACAGCGAGGCGATGATCACGGCGCCGAGTCCGACACCGACTCCTATGGCCGCCCCGAGATCCCGGCCCGCGCTCTTCTTCTGCGGCGTCTGCGGCGCGGCCGGCGCGGGCTGTGGTGCGCTGGGCATGGGCTCCTGCGGGGGCGTGGGCGTCGGGCGCTGGGACTCGTACTCGTACTCGTCACGGAACAGGGGGCCACTCAGCCGAGCGGCCCCCCGGTCGTCGTCCTGGGCCCCGCCGCTCGCGGGCATGTCGGGCACGATGGGCATGGGCTGCGTCTCTGAAGGCTGCACGGCGTCATGCGCATCGTATGCGGGGCCGGTCGGGGCGGCACCCTGGACGGGCCCCTGGCCGGGCGGCCCCCAGTACCCCGCTCTGGGCGGCGCCCCCCAGGAAGAGTCGTTCACGGATCGGATTCCTCAGAGTTTCCTCGGACCTGACTCAGACCTCGAGCAGCTCGGCTTCCTTGTGCTTGAGCAGCTCGTCCACCTGAGCGACGTACTTGGCGGTGGTGTCGTCGAGGTCCTTCTCGGCGCGACGCCCCTCGTCCTCGCCGATGTCGCCGTCCTTGATCGCCTTGTCGATGGCTTCCTTGGCCTTGCGACGGACGGAACGGATCGAGATCTTGGAGTCCTCGCCCTTGGTCTTGGCGACCTTGATGTACTCGCGGCGGCGCTCCTCGGTGAGCTCGGGGAACGTCACACGAATGATGTTGCCGTCGTTGCTCGGGTTGACGCCCAGGTCGGAGTCGCGGATCGCCTGCTCGATGTTGCGCAGCGCGCTCTTGTCGAACGGGGTCACCACGGCCATCCGCGGCTCGGGCACCGAGAACGAGGCCAGCTGGTTGATCGGCGTCAGCGCACCGTAGTAGTCAGCCACGATCTTGTTGAACATCGCCGGGTGCGCACGACCAGTGCGGATCGCGGCAAAGTCCTCCTTGGCGACCACGACGGCCTTCTCCATCTTCTCCTCGGCCTCGAGGAGGGTCTCTTCGATCACCACTTGCTCCTGCGTGTCTTGAGTGGGCCCGGCGTCCATGGGGCGGCCGGCTGCGTCGCGTCTCTTTCCCTGCACGGTGTCCGACCGTCAGGGCTTTGTCCATCCCTCGAGGGACGTCCTGGCGTCCCGTGCGGGACACCCTGGAGTCAGGACCGAGTGTCGTGGTCGCCCACGAGCGTGCCGATCTTCTCACCCTTGACGGCCCGCGCGATATTGCCCTCGGCGAGCAGCTCGAAGACGAGGATCGGCAGCTTGTTGTCCCGGCACAGGGTGATCGCCGTGGCGTCCGCGACCTTGAGGTCGCGGGTGATGACCTCGCTGTATCCGAGCGCGTCGAACTTCACCGCGTCGGGGTTGGTCTTGGGGTCGGAGTCATAGACACCGTCCACACCGTTCTTGCCCATCAGCATGGCCTCGGCGTCGATCTCCAGGGCACGCTGAGCGGCGGTGGTGTCGGTGGAGAAGTACGGCATGCCCATACCGGCACCGAAGATGACCACACGGCCCTTCTCCAGGTGGCGCACGGCACGCAGCGGGATGTACGGCTCCGCGACCTGCCCCATCGTGATGGCGGTCTGGACGCGGGAGTCGATGCCTTCCTTCTCCAGGAAGTCCTGCAGGGCAAGGCAGTTCATGACGGTGCCGAGCATGCCCATGTAGTCGGAGCGGGCCCGGTCCATGCCGCGCTGCTGGAGCTCGGCGCCGCGGAAGAAGTTGCCGCCGCCGATGACGATGGCGATCTCGAAGCCGTCGCGGACGACCGCCGCGATCTCCCGGGCGATCTTGTGCACCACGTCGGGGTCGACGCCGAGCGCCCCGCCCCCGGCGAACGCCTCGCCGGAGAGCTTCAACAGGAAGCGCCCGGCAACTTTGCCGTCGTCACTCTTGGAGTCGGCCTTGGTCATGGAGATCTCGCTTCCTTGCGTGTCACACATACGAAGAAGGCCACTGCCGCTGGGGTGTCGTTTCGCATCCCATGCGCGGCAATGGCCTCCTCGTCAGAACTGCGGTCGTCCGTCGCCCACGAGGTCGTGGTGGCAGTCTCCCGCACCACACCCGCGCGACGTTCCGTACGCGGTGGCCGCTGAAGACCCTAGCGGGCCCAGCGGTCTGCCACGTACAGACTCAGATGCCGACCTTGATGCGCGAGAAGCGCTTCAGGCTGACACCGGCCTCCTGGAGGACCTTCTCGACGGACTTCTTGTTGTCGAGCGCGTACGGCTGACCGAGCAGCGTCGCGTCCTTGAAGAAGCCGTTGAGGCGACCCTCGACGATCTTCGGCAGGGCGGCCTCGGGCTTGCCCTCCGCGCGCGTGGTCTCCTCGGCGACGCGGCGCTCGGCCTCGACGACCTCGGCCGGGACGTCGTCCTTGGCCAGGTACTTCGGGGCGAACGCGGCGATGTGCTGCGCGACGCCCTTGGCGACCTCGGCGTTGGGCTTGTCCAGCTCGACGAGGACACCGATCTGCGGGGGCAGGTCGGGCATCGTGCGGTGCATGTAGGCGGTGACGTAGCCACCGGAGAACTGCGCGAAGCGGTCCAGGACGATCTTCTCGCCGAGGGTCGCGTTGGCCTCGTCCACGAACGCCTGGACGGTCTTGCCCGCGGCGATCTCGGAGGCGAGCAGCGCCTCCAGGTCGGCCGGGGAGGTCTTGGCGATGTGCGCGGCCAGCTCGTTCGCGACGGCCTGGAACTTCTCGCCCTTGGCGACGAAGTCCGTCTCGCACTTCAGCTCGACGATGACGCCGGAGGTGTTGTCGTCGGCGATGAGGGAGACCACGGCGCCGTTCTCGGCGGAGCGGCCCTCACGCTTGGCGACGCCCTTCTGGCCCTTGATGCGGAGCGCCTCGACGGCCTTGTCGACGTTGCCCTCGGCCTCGTCGAGCGCCTTCTTGCAGTCCATCATGCCGGCGCCCGTGAGCTCACGGAGCTTCTTGACGTCAGCGGCGGTGTAGTTCGCCATGATCGTGAATTTCTCTCTCGAAGTCTGAAGGATCTACGAAGATCTACGGGTGAACGGCGGGGGCCGCTCGGGCCCCCGCCGTCAACTACCGAATCTGTGCGGCCGGAAACCGACGCAAGTGGTCGGATCCCGTACCCGCGAGAATCAGCCCTGCTCGGCCGGCTTCTCAGCCTCGGCCTCAGCGGCCTTGGGCTCCTCGGCCTTCGCCTCGTCAGCCTTCGGCTCCTCAGCCTTCGGCTCGTCGGCCTTCTCGGCGTCAGCCTTCTTCTCACCCTCGAGCAGGTCGCGCTCCCACTCGGCGAGCGGCTCGCCCTGGGCCTTCTCGCCCGGCTTCGAGTCACCGGCGGCAACGCCGGAACGGGCGATGAGGCCCTCGGCGACGGCGTCGGCGATCACGCGGGTGAGCAGGGTGACGGAGCGGATCGCGTCGTCGTTGCCCGGGATCTTGTAGTCGACCTCGTCGGGGTCACAGTTGGTGTCGAGGATGGCGACAACCGGAATGTTGAGCTTCCGGGCCTCACCGACAGCGATGTGCTCCTTCTTGGTGTCCACGATCCAGACGGCGCTGGGCACCTTCTGCATCTCGCGGATACCACCGAGGGTCTTCTCCAGCTTGGCCTTCTCGCGCGAGAGCACGAGAAGCTCCTTCTTGGTCAGACCGGACGCGGCGACGTCCTCGAAGTCGATCTGCTCGAGCTCCTTGAGGCGCTGCAGACGCTTGTAGACGGTCGAGAAGTTGGTGAGCATGCCGCCCAGCCAGCGCTGGTTGACGTAGGGCATGCCGACGCGGGTCGCCTGCTCGGCGATCGCCTCCTGCGCCTGCTTCTTCGTGCCGACGAACATGACCGTGCCGCCGTGGGCAACGGTCTCCTTGACGAACTCGTAGGCGCGGTCGATGTACGACAGCGACTGGAGCAGGTCGATGATGTAGATGCCGTTGCGCTCCGTGAAGATGAAGCGCTTCATCTTCGGGTTCCAACGACGGGTCTGGTGACCGAAGTGGACGCCGCTCTCCAGCAGCTCCCGCATCGTGACGACGGCCATGGCCGTACTCCTTGGTGTTCTCGGTTGTGCCGCGGGTGCCGGACGGCACCTGCGCCTGACGCCCGCATGCGCCGTGCCGCAAAGGACCGAGGGGCGCTGACACCGGCTGGTGATGGCCTGATGTCGGGGCGTGCGAAGTCGACCCGGTGACCCGGATCGCCACATGAAGTGTACGGGACCCGCGAGGCCGCGGATGACGCCGCTGTCCACAACCAGCGGGTACTCCACAGATCCAGGCCATGATCCCCGCCACCCCGCCCGATCCGGGACCGTCATCACATGCGACGGAACCCCCGCCCCACCCGGCGAAAACTGATCCGCGGAGCAGCGGCCGCGGTCACTTCGGCAGCGATCGGAGCAGGCACAGCGGCAGCCCTGCTCACCCCCGCGGCCACAGCCGCGGACCACCCACCCCCGACTCCCCACCCGCCCTCGGCCCGCACCACCCCCGGCCCCCCGGTCCCGGCCGTGGGCCGCACCTGGCCGACGGCTTCCCACCCCTTGGTCGTACGGGGCTGGGACCCACCCGCCACGCAGTACGGACCGGGCCACCGCGGCGTGGACCTGGCCGCCCCACCGGACACCCCCGTGCGCGCCGCCGCCACAGGCCGAGTCACCTTCGCGGGCCGCATCGCCGACCGCGGCGTCATCGCGGTGGAACTCTCCGGCACAGGCACCCCACCCCTACGCACCACCTACGAACCGGTCCGACCAACGGTCACCAAGGGCGACAAAGTCAACGCAGGCGACCCCATCGGCACCCTGGAACCCCCACGAGCCCACTGCCCCCGAAGCTCCTGCCTGCACTGGGGCCTGCTCCGCGCCGACCACTACCTGAACCCCCTGGACCTGCTACCGCCATGGATGCTGCGACGGGGGCCCAGCCGGTTGCTGCCTGTGGTGGGGGTGAGGGTGGGGGCGGAGCTGG
>NZ_JBNJLS010000028.1:0-111885 GCF_050510915.1 Streptomyces odontotermitis
GGCAAGCCGCCGGCCGGGAAGCCGCGCCCGCACCCGCTCACCGCGGTCACGCGCGCCGCGGCCGTGTTCCTCACCCTCTTCGCCCTCGCCCACACCCTCTGGCACGGCGTCGCCGAGCCCGGCACCGCCCTCGCCTTCGGCCTGTTCGTCGCCGTCGGCGAGCTCACCGGGTGGGGCGGCGCCGCGGACGAGCGGGAGCCCGCGCCGCTGGGGGCCGCCGGGGCGCTCGCCTACGCGCTGCTCGGGGAGAGCGCGGGCCAGGCCACGCACCACGGCGTCCCGCAGGTCATCTCCGTCGTCGTCGCGGCCGGGCTCCTGGGCGTCGTGCCGCATGTGGCGCTCGGCCGGGGGCCGGGCCCGGACTATCTGGCGCGCCGCGTGCTGACCGTGGGCTTCGCCGCCGTCTGCTTCCAACCCCTGTACAACTCGGGGAAGTTGGGGCAGGGGGCACCTCCCATGCCTTTAGGGCAATGGGGGAGGGTGGGGCAGGGGCCGGCCTACGCGCTGGTGCTCGTCGCCCTCCTCGTGCTCACCGCGCTCTGCGACGCCGTGCTCGCCGCGGCCCTGGCGCACGCCCGCACCGGCTGGCCGTTCGGGCCGCTGCTCCGCGACGAGCTGCGGGCCATGCTCGGGATCGGCTCGGCGGTGGGGGCGACCGGCGCCGTGATGGCGCTCGCGGTCGCCGTGGTGGGCCTGTGGGCGCTGCCGGTCTTCAGCCTGCCGCTGCTCCTCACCCAGCTGGCCTTCCGCCGGTACGACGCCGTGCGCACGACGTACCGGCAGACCATCACCTCGCTCGCCAGGGCCACCGAGATCGCCGGATACACCCCGCAGGGCCACGCCCGCCGGGTGGCCGCCCTCGCCCGTGCGGTCGGCCGCGACCTGGGCCTGTCCCGGGCCGACCTCACCGTCCTGGAGCACGCCGCCCTGATGCACGACATCGGCCAGCTCTCCCTGGTCGACCCGGTGCCGGAGGGGGCCACCGCGGCCCTGTCCGGGGTGGAGCAGCGGCGGATAGCTCTGCTGGGCGGGGCCGTGGTGCGGCAGACAGGGGTGGACGCGGAAGTTGCCGTCATCGTCGAGAGACAGGCGGATCCCTATCGCGACCAACCGCTCACCGCGCGTATCGTGCGGACGGCGAACGCGTACGACGAGATGGCCCGGGCAGCAGGTCCAGGAGGCCCGCTGAGCGCTCTGGAGCGGCTCCGGCTCGGTACCGGGCACGAGTACCAGCCGGAAGTGGTCGAGTCGCTGGCCCGAGTGCTCGTGCGGAGTGGGGACGCCCCGTAGGGGCTCGGTTGAGGGCGGTGGTGGGAGACGGGCGGGCTCGACTGAGGTCCGTCTCTGTTGGGTAACCCACGGGTAATGAGCGGGCGTCCGACTGCACGTGGTTGGATGCGAAGAGGCCCAGTCACCGGTGCTGGGCGCGACCAACCGGTAAACCGGCAGGCGGGAATCGTGAGGATCTTCGGCAAGGGACGGCACCGGCCCTCCGCCTCCTGGCGGCAGGCCACCGACCGCGCGTTCACGCTGATCGGCGACGGGCGGTACGAGGACGCGGGCGCGCTCCTGACGCGCGCGGCGGACCTCGAACCCTGGCTGTCCGAGTCCTGGTTCAACCTGGCCCTGTTGCACAAGTTCCGGCACGACTGGGAGCAGGCGCGGGCCGCGGGACTGCGCGCCGTCGCGCTGCTCGACCGCTCGGCCGGCGCCCCGGACTGGTGGAACGTGGGCATCGCCGCGACGGCTCTGCAGGACTGGCCGCTGGCCCGCCGTGCCTGGCAGGCGTACGGCCTGCGGGTGCCCGGGGGCGTCGCGGCCACCGGGGAGCCCGCGGGCATGGACCTGGGCAGCGCGGCCGTGCGGCTCTCTCCGGAGGGCGAGGCCGAGGTGGTGTGGGGCCGCAGGATCGACCCGGCCCGCATCGAGGTCCTGTCCATCCCGCTGCCGTCCTCCGGGCGCCGCTGGGGCGAGGTCGTGCTGCACGACGGCGTCCCGCACGGCGAGCGCACGACGGCCGCCGGGCACTCGTACCCGGTCTTCGACGAGATCGAGCTGTGGGCGCCCTCACCCGTGCCCACCTGGGTGGTCCTCCTGGAGGCCGCCACCGAGGAGGACCGGGACGCCCTGGAGAAGCTGGCCGCCGACGCGGGTTTCGCCGCCGAGGACTGGTCCTCGTCGGTGCGCCTGCTGTGCCGGATGTGCTCGGAGTCCCGGATGCCCAGCGACGAGGGCGACGGCGAGCACCTGGACCCGCACGACCACAGCGAGCCCGGCCACCCGGGTCCGCTCGGCCACCGCAGCCCGGGCGCCCTGTGGGTGCCGGAGCGGGAGTGCGGGATCGCGGCGCCGGCGGCGCTGGTGCGGGGGCTGCTCGACGGCTGGGTGGCGGACAGCCCGGACTCCCGTGACTGGCGGGACCTCGAAGAGGTCTGCTGAGGCCGGGATCCCGGGAAGGGCGGGTGCGTACGCCCCGTAGGCTGTAGCGGCAGTATCACTAGGGTTCCCAGGAAGGCGTACGGCGGACATGGCGCAGGACACTGAGCAGCAGGCTTCCGGCGGGGTGCTCCCCGTCGACGACGAGGGCTTCGTCATCGACACGGAGGACTGCGAGGAGCGCGAGACGGCCTACCGCGAGCGCGGCACGTCCCGGCCCATCACGGTCGTCGGCAACCCGGTCCTGCACAAGGAGTGCAAGGACGTCACGGCCTTCGACGACGAGCTCGCGCAGCTCGTCGACGACATGTTCGCGAGCCAGCGGACCGCGGAGGGCGTGGGCCTGGCCGCCAACCAGATCGGCGTCGACCTGAAGGTCTTCGTCTACGACTGCATGGACGACGAGGGCGTGCGCCACGTCGGCGTCGTGTGCAACCCGGTGCTGCAGGACCTGCCCGCCGAGCGCCGCAGCCTCGACGCGTCGAACGAGGGCTGCCTCTCGGTGCCCACCGCCTACGCCGAGCTGGCCCGCCCGGACTACGCGGAGGTCACCGGGCAGGACGAGAAGGGCAATCCGATCAAGGTGCGCGGCACCGGCTACTTCGCCCGCTGCCTGCAGCACGAGACGGACCACCTCTACGGCTACCTGTACATCGACCGCCTCTCCAAGCGGGAGCGGAAGGACGCGCTGAAGCAGATGGCCGAAGGCACCCCGCGCTACCCCGTGGTGTCCAACGACTGACGTACCCAACTCCTGGGAACGAAGCGCCTGTTGAGGCGCGTGTGCACCACCGACGGCGCCTGGCCGGGACCCCCTCCCGACCAGGCGCCGTTCGCATGTGTGGTCGATGGCCGCACTGAGAACGCCCTCGGATGATCCAGAATCAGTCACACATGGGGAGGTTCTCGGCACCTTGGGGTAGTGAATGGCGCAAATCTGTTCCCAGAACGGTCAGTTGTGATGCTGAATGGAAAGCGCGGGGATACGCAACGGCGCGCGCCCGGTACGGCGGGAGGGGCGCTCGCTCAACTGGCGGCTGAGAGGGGTTAGTTCGTGCCTGCTTTCTCACACAGCACTTCAAGGACACCGACAGCGGGACCCAGGGTGACGGTCCCACCGGCGCTCTCCCTTCCGGTGATCGAGTCCGCGTTTCCTCGCAATCTGCATCCGTATTGGCCAAAGCTTCAGGAGACAACACGGGTCTGGCTGCTGGAAAAGCGGCTCATGCCGGCCGACAAGGTCGCGCGGTACGCCGACAGCCTCTGCTACACGGACCTGGTGGCGGGCTACTACATCGGCGCCCCGGACGACCTGCTCTCCGCGATCGCGGACTTCAGTGCCTGGTTCTTCGCCTGGGACGACCGGCACGACCGGGACGTCGTGCACCGCAGGACGGAGGGCTGGCGACGGCTCTGCCGCGATCTGCACGCGGCACTCGACGCGCCCCGGCGCCATCTGCACCACCGGGATCCCCTGGTCGCAGCCTTCGCCGACTGTGTGGTGCGCATGTGCTCCCGGCTTAGTCGGAAGTGGGACACCCGGTTCGTCCGACACTTCCACGTGGTGATCGACGCGTACGACCACGAGTACGACAACCGCACGCGCCACACCGTTCCGACGGTCGCCGACTATGTGGAACTCCGGCGGCTCACCTTCGCGCACTGGATCTGGATCGACCTTCTCGAACCGACCGCGCGATTCGAACTCCCCACCGCGGCAAGGAAACACCCCGCATATCGGCGGGCCGCACTCGCCACACAGGATTTCTCCGCGTGGTACAACGACCTCTGCTCGCTCCCGAAGGAAATCGCGGGCGATGAGGTGCACAATCTCGGAATCAGTCTCATCCAGCACGAGGGCCTTTCTCTCGAAGGCGCGGTCGCCGAAGTCCATAGGCGCGTGAGTCGATGCGTCCAGGATTTCCTCAAGGCGGAACAGGAAGTATTCGCGCTCGCCCATGAATTCGCAGCCGACGGCTCGAAGCGTGGCCGGGAAATAGGCGAGGCCCTCACCGACTGCGTGACCAATATGCGGAACTGGTTCAGCTCCGTGTACTGGTTCCACCACGAGTCCGGCCGGTACCGCGTGGACAGCTGGGACGACCGGTCGACACCCCCGTACATCGACGATCTCGCGAGCGACCTGGCAGGTGAGGAATGAGCGTCGAATCCCGTAGCCCCGTCACCACGACCCGCCCGATAGCCGAGCCGCCCCTGGTGGCCGGCGGCGCACCGCTGCTCGGCCACGCCTGGAACCTGGTGCGCGACCCACTCGGCTTCCTCGCACAGCTGCGTGACCATGGGGATCTCGTCCGGATCAGGCTGGGGCCCAAGACGGCGTACGCGGTCACGGCGCCCGACCTGGCGGGGGCGCTCCTGAAGAGCCCGGAGTACATCGTCGGCGGACCCCTGTGGGACACCCTCGAAGTCCTCCTCGGCAAGGGCGTCGCGACCAGCAACGGGCAGCTGCACCGGCGCCAGCGGCGGATGATGCAGCCCGCGTTCCGGCCCGAGCGGATCGCCGACTACGCGAAGGTGATGGAAGAGGAGGCGCGCGCGACGGCGGCGCGCTGGCTCCCCGGCCAGACCGTCGACGTCAGCGCCGAGATGTTCCGCACGGCGGTGCGCATCGTGTCGCGCTCGCTCCTGGAGGTCGACTCGATCGGCGAGAAGGCGGACCGGATCGCCGACTCGCTGCACACCGTCTTCGAGGGCCTCTACCGGCGGATGGTGCTGTCCGTCGGGCCGCTCTACAAGGTCCCGACGCCGGCCAACCGCCGCTTCGAGAGGGCGCTCGCCGATCTGCACGCGCTGGTCGACGAGATCGTCGCGGAGCGCCGGGGCGGTGTCGCGGACGGCGCGGCGAAGGACGACCTGCTGGCGGAGCTGTTCGCCGCCCGGGACGAGACGGGAGCCCCGCTCACCGACGCGGAGATCCACGACCACGTGGTCTCCCTGGTGGTGGCGGGCGCGGAGAATGTGGCCTCGACCCTGGCGTGGACCTTCCACCTGCTCACCCAACACCCCGAACAGGAAAGGCGTTTGGTTGAAGAGGTAAAGGACGTCGCAGGCGGCCGGCCGATCACATTCGGCGATCTCGGTCGGCTGCCGCATACGCACAATGTGGTGACCGAAGCGATGCGCATACGGCCCGCCGCCTGGATATTCACCCGGCGCTCCGTGGCCGAAACCGAGCTGGGTGGCTATCGCATTCCAGCCAACGCCGACATCGTCTACAGCGTCTATGCGATGCAGCGCGATCCGCGTTCCTTCGAACGGCACTTGGAGTTCGACCCCGACCGCTGGACTCCCGGGCGCGCGGGAGACGTACCGGAGTTCGCGATGATGCCGTTCAGCGTCGGCAACCGAAAGTGCCCCGGCGACCACTTCAGCCTGGCGGAACTCACCATCATTCTGGGCACGGTGGTGCCACTCTGGCGGCTGACGCGCGTAGCGGAAACGGACAGCGGCACGAAGGTGGGGATCACCCTGCACCCCAAGCGCCTCGTGCTGCGCGCCGATCCGCGCTGAGTGAGGGGCTGGGGCTGGGGGGCCGCACCCCCCAGCCCCTCCTCGGGACTAGAACTCGTCGTCGAAGGAGACCGACCCCTCGACCGCGACCTGGTACGCCGAGGGCCGCCGCTCGAAGAAGTTCGTCAGCTCCTGCACGCCCTGCAGCTCCATGAAGGAGAAGGGGTTCTCGGAGCCGTACACCGGGGCGAAGCCGAGACGCTGGAGGCGCTGGTCGGCGACGCACTGGAGGTACTCGCGCATCGACTCGGTGTTCATGCCGGGCAGCCCGTCCCCGCACAGGTCGCGGGCGAACTGCAGCTCGGCCTCGACGGCCTCGGCCAGCATGTCCGTGACCTGCTGCTGCAGCGCGTCGTCGAAGAGCTCCGGCTCCTCCTTGCGCACGGTGTCGACGACGTCGAAGGCGAACGACATGTGCATCGTCTCGTCCCGGAACACCCAGTTGGTGCCGGTCGCCAGGCCGTGCAGCAGGCCGCGGCTGCGGAACCAGTAGACGTACGCGAAGGCGCCGTAGAAGAACAGGCCCTCGATGCACGCCGCGAAGCAGATCAGGTTCAGCAGGAAGCGGCGGCGGTCGGACTGGGTCTCCAGCCGGTCCAGCTTCTCCACCGAGTCCATCCACTTGAAGCAGAACTGCGCCTTCTCGCGGATCGACGGGATGTTCTCGACCGCGTCGAAGGCCGCCGCGCGGTCCTCCGGGTCGGGCAGATAGGTGTCGAGCAGCGTCAGATAGAACTGGACGTGCACGGCTTCCTCGAAGAGCTGACGGCTCAAGTACAGCCGTGCCTCGGGGGAGTTGATGTGCTTGTAGAGGGTGAGCACCAGGTTGTTGGCGACGATCGAGTCACCCGTCGCGAAGAACGCGACCAGGCGGCCGATGAGGTGCTGCTCCTCCGGCGAGAGCTTCGCCAGGTCGGCGACGTCCGAGTGGAGGTCGACCTCCTCGACGGTCCAGGTGTTCTTGATCGCGTCCCGGTAGCGCTCGTAGAAGTCGGGGTAGCGCATGGGGCGGAGGGTGAGCTCGAAGCCGGGGTCGAGCAGGTTCTTGGACGTCTCCGTCTGAGTGGCTTCGGTCGTCATTACTGGCATGCCTCGCAGGACTCGGGGTTTTCCAGGGAGCAGGCGACGGCCTCGGGGTCGGCGACCTGCTGGGGTACGGGGGCGGTGGCGCGGGCGGCGCGGGCGATCTTCGTGGCCGGGCGCGAGCGCAGGTAGTACGTCGTCTTCAGGCCCTGCTTCCAGGCGTACGCGTACATCGAGGAGAGCTTGCCGATGGTCGGCGTCTCCAGGAACAGGTTGAGCGACTGCGCCTGGTCGAGGAACGGGGTGCGGGCCGCCGCCATGTCGATCAGGCCGCGCTGCGGGAGCTCCCACGCCGTGCGGTACAGCTCGCGCACCTCGGCCGGGACCCAACTGAAGCCCTGCACCGAGCCGTTGGCCTCGCGCAGCGCCTCCCGGGTCTGTGCGTCCCAGACGCCGAGCCGCTTCAGCTCGTCCACCAGGTAGGAGTTGACCTGGAGGAACTCGCCGCTGAGCGTCTCGCGCTTGAAGAGGTTGGAGACCTGCGGCTCGATGCACTCGTAGACGCCCGCGATGGACGCGATGGTGGCGGTCGGCGCGATGGCGAGCAGCAGCGAGTTGCGCATGCCGGTCGCGGCGATCCGCTCCCGCAGCGCCGCCCACCGCTCGGGCCAGGTGAGCTCCACGCCGTAGTGGTCGGGGTGCAGCACACCGCGCGCGGTGCGGGTCTTCTCCCAGGCGGGCAACGGGCCGTTGCGCTCGGCGAGTTCGGCGGACGCCTCGTACGCGGCGAGCATGATCCGCTCCGCGATACGGGTAGACAGGGCGCGCGCCTCGGGCGAGTCGAAGGGCAGCTTCAGCTGGAAGAAGACGTCCTGCAGACCCATGGCGCCGAGGCCCACGGGACGCCACTTGGCGTTCGAGCGGCCCGCCTGCTCGGTCGGGTAGAAGTTGATGTCGACGACGCGGTCGAGGAAGGTCACGGCGGTGCGCACGGTGGCGTCGAGCCGCTCCCAGTCGATGCCACCGTCGATCGAACGGTCCACGAAGGCGCCCAGGTTCACCGAGCCGAGGTTGCAGACGGCCGTCTCCCCGTCGTCCGTCACCTCCAGGATCTCGGTGCACAGGTTCGAGGAGTGGACGGTGTGGCCGGGCTCCGCGGTCTGGTTGGCGGTGCGGTTGGCGGCGTCCTTGAAGGTCATCCAGCCGTTGCCGGTCTGCGCGAGGGTGCGCATCATGCGGCCGTACAAGTCCCGCGCGGGGATGGTCTTCTGGGCCTTCCCCTCGGCCTCGGCCTTCCGGTACGCGGCGTCGAAGTCGTCGCCCCACAGGTCGACGAGGTCGGGCACGTCGGCGGGGGAGAACAGCGACCAGTCCTGGTCGGCGGCGACCCGGCGCATGAACTCGTCCGGGATCCAGTGCGCGAGGTTGAGGTTGTGCGTGCGGCGCGCGTCCTCACCGGTGTTGTCGCGCAGCTCCAGGAACTCCTCGATGTCGGAGTGCCAGGTCTCCAGGTACACCGCCGCGGCGCCCTTGCGGCGCCCGCCCTGGTTCACGGCCGCCACCGAGGCGTCCAGCGTCTTCAGGAACGGGACGATGCCGTTGGAGTGGCCGTTGGTGCCGCGGATCAGCGAACCCCGGCTGCGGATGCGGGAGTACGAGAGGCCGATGCCGCCCGCGTGCTTCGAGAGCCGGGCCACCTGGTGGTAGCGGTCGTAGATCGAGTCGAGCTCGTCCAGCGGCGAGTCCAGCAGGTAGCAGCTGGACATCTGGGGGTGGCGGGTGCCGGAGTTGAAGAGGGTGGGCGAGGACGGGAGGTAGTCCAGGCGGCTCATCAGGCGGTACAGCGCGGCGACTTCGTCCACCGCGCGGTCGCTGCCGTCCTCCGCGAGACCGCTGGCCACGCGGAGCATGAAGTGCTGCGGGGTCTCCACGACCTTGCGGGTGAGCGGGTGGCGCAGCAGGTAGCGGCTGTGCAGGGTGCGCAGGCCGAAGTAGCCGAAGCGGTCGTCGCCGTCGAGGTCGATCAGCGCGTCCAGGCGGGCCGTGTGCGCGGCCACGAACTCCTGGGTGCGGTCGGCGATCAGGCCCTCGCGGTGGCCGACCGCGATCGAGCCGGAGAAGGACGTCACGCCCTGCGAGGCCGCTTCCTCGCGGATGCCGATGGTGAGGAGCCGGGCCGCGAGCCTCGAGTACACCGGGTCCTCGGAGATGAGCCCCGCGGCCGCCTCGGTGGCCAGGTCCCGCAGCTCCGCCTCGTCCGCCTTGGCGGAGCGGCCGCGCAGCGCGGCGGCGGCGACCCGGCCGGGGTCGGCGTCGGGAAGGTCGGCACAGAGGTCGGTGAGGGTACGCAGCAGGGCGGTGCCCGGCGCGTCCTGTACCTTGTCCGCCTGGTCCGCTGCCTTTTCCGCGGCTCGGGCCTGCTGGGCTGAGGCCGGTTCGGCTGGCGCGATGGTCACGTGGAGCACTCCCTCGCTCGGCTCTGGGCCCGAGGGGAGCACGGCGGTGCGGGCGCGTCCGCGCAGGGCGGGGCGCCGCGTCCACCGGCCCATTCCACGAGGCCCGGACGTCTCGGCACCCGGAGCGGATGCACCGGGCGCACTGTCAGCAGGTTCTCGGACTCATGGGTACGACAAAGACGTACACATACACCGTTGCGGGACAGTTCCGGACTTCCACCGGATTCCCCTGCGGCGACAGCGAGGACGAGCATACATCTTGTGCTGGGTTTCGGAGGCAGCACCACATCTTGTGTCGGCTGGGGTGTGGTGAGGGTGGCGGCTTGACGGATCAAGCGGCGCGGGAGGGGCGGTGAGGGCGGGGCGGGGTGCGGCCTGCGCGGCCCTCTGCGGGGCGCTGATCGCGCCGCTCGCGGGCTGCGGGGCGGGCGGCTGGCTCTCGGACGGGCCGCCGAGCGCGGAGGGCGTCGACGGGCGTGCGGGCGCCGCGCAGACGTTCGGCGACGGCCAGTTGGAGGGGGCGCTGCTCGCGGACGACGCCTTCGCCGAGCGCGCGCGGCCGACGGACATCGCGGTGGGGCTCTTCGGCAAGAGCCTCGGGCGCGGCGACTGGGGCTCCTGCGCGCGCGGCAAGGACGCGAACGGCGAGCTGTACGACATGCGGGGTGCGAGCGCGCAGCAGGTGCTGGTCTTCGACGGCGGGGCGGGCGAGGGCGGTGCCGGGGCGGACGAGGCCGACGGAGGGGCGGACGAGACGGGCGGCGGGGCGGATGAAGCAGGCGGCGGGGCGGGCGAGTTGGGTTCGGCGTCCGAGCAGGCGGCGGCGTCCCGGCCGCCCGTGAGCCGGCGCCTCGTCTCGCTGAGTCCCGCTGACGCCGGCCGCTACCTCCAACTCCAGAGCAAGCCGCGGTACTTGTGCCCCGATGTGACGGAGGACACCGAGGCCGCCCCGATCACCCGGCACCACTCGGTCGGACAGCTGCCCCGCATCGGCGACGAGGCGACCCTGGAGACCAGCCGCGTCCTGGGCGGCGACGAGCACGACGGCACGCCCACGCACACCGCCGAGGTCCGCGTCGGCGGAGTGCTGGTCACGGTGAGTGCGGGCACGGCCTAGGGCAGGCTCCCGGGCCTGAGCTCCAACTCGTAGGCCAGCAGCCGCACATCGGGCACCGGAAGCCAGTCCCGCTCCGGTACCCGTACGAAGCCGAGGCGCTCGTAGAGGCGGTGGGCCGCGTGCATCGTGGGCTGGGTCGACAGGATCACGCGGACGCAGCCCTCGACCGCTCGGGCCCGCTCCACACAGGCCCGCACCAGTGCCTCGCCCGCACCCCGGCCGCGCGCGTCGGGGGCGACCGCCAGCATGCGGATCTCGGCCTCGCCGGCCCGCGCCAGTTCCGCCATGGGGCCGCCGGACTCCACGAAGGTGACGCCGCCGAGCACCCGGTCGCCGAGCACTCGGCCGCCGTCGCCCTCGCGGCCGTCCGTGCCTCCCCCGCCCGCGCGGCCGCCTGTGCCGCTCTCGTCCGTGCCGCCCCCGCCCGCGCCGCTCCCGCCCGTGCCGCCGTCCACCGCGACCAGGATGCGCGCGGCGGCGGCCCGGCCCGCGACGTCCCGCAACTGCTCCTCGTAGCCGTCGCTCTCCTCGAAGTCGAGGAGCCCGTCCGCGCGGTACGCCCGCGCCACGACGGCGCCCAGTGCCTCGTACTCCTGCGTGTGCGCCTGCCTGATGGTGAGGTCCATGCCGGGAGTGTCCCGCACGCGTACGACGACGGGCCGCCGGATTTCCCGGCGGCCCGTCCACGTGCAGGGAAGGCTCAGTGGCCCGCGCCCACCTTGGGGAGCTCGACCTGGACGCCCTTGTCGCCCGCGTCGGCCGTGTAGTCGCCGGGGGAGGTCTCGTCGACGCCCTCGGGGGCCTTGAGGGCCTTCAGGACGAAGGTGAGGACCACCGTGACCACGATGTTGAGGACGAACGCCGTGAGACCGATGTAGCCGATCTCGCCGATGCCCGGGATCTCCTTGGAGTTGCTGGCGAAGTGCGCCTGCTTCGGGGAGGACATGCTCCACGCCGCCCACGTGCCGTAGACCATGCCGACCGCCCAGCCCGCGAGCAGTGCCCAGCGGTGGAACCAGCGGGTGAACAGGCCGCCGACCAGGGCGGGCATCGTCTGCAGGATCCACACGCCGCCGAGGAGCTGGAAGTTGATGGCGACGGTCTTGTCCATGGTGAGGACGAAGACCAGGGCGCCCACCTTCACGAGCAGCGAGACGAGCTTGGAGACCTTGGTCTCCTGCTCGGGCGTGGCGTCGGGCTTCAGGAAGTCCTTGTAGATGTTGCGCGTGAAGAGGTTCGCGGCCGCGATGGACATGATGGCCGCAGGGACCAGCGCGCCGATGCCGATCGCCGCGAACGCGACGCCCGTGAACCAGTCGGGGAACATGTCCTCGAAGAGCTGCGGGATCGCCAACTGCCCGTTCTCGACCTTGATCCCGGCCGCGATCGCCATGAAGCCGAGCAGCGCGAGCAGGCCCAGCATCAGCGAGTACAGGGGCAGGATCGTGGTGTTGCGGCGGATCACGTCGCGGCTCTTGGAGGAGAGGGTCGCCGTGATCGAGTGCGGGTACATGAAGAGCGCGAGCGCGGAGCCCAGGGCGAGCGTCGCGTAGGTCCACGTCCCCGCCGAGCCGGGCACCAGGCCCGAAACCGGTTTGCCCGCCGCCTCGTTGGTGGCGTCGAACTTCGCGGCGGCACCGGCGAAGATCTCGTCGAAGCCGCCCAGCTTGATCGGGATGTAGATGATCGCGACCGCGATGACGAGGTAGATCAGCCCGTCCTTCACGAAGGCGATCAGGGCGGGGGCGCGCAGACCCGAGGAGTACGTGTACGCGGCGAGGACCGCGAAGGCGATCAGCAGCGGCAGGTCCTTGATGAACCAGTTGGTGCCCGCGTCGCCGCCGATGCCCATGACGTCGAGCACGGCCTGGATGCCGACCAGTTGGAGCGCGATGTACGGCATCGTGGCGAGGATGCCGGTGACCGCGACGGCCAGCGAGAGCCCCTTGGAGCCGAAGCGGCCGCGGACGAAGTCGGACGTCGTCACGTACCCGTGCTTGTGCGAGACGGACCACAGGCGCGGCAGGAAGGTGAAGATCAGCGGGTAGACCAGGATCGTGTACGGCACCGCGAAGAAGCCGGACGCGCCCGCCGCGTAGATCGCCGCCGGGACGGCCACGAAGGTGTACGCGGTGTAGAGGTCGCCGCCGAGCAGGAACCAGGTGACCCAGGTGCCGAACGACCGGCCGCCGAGGCCCCATTCGTCCAGGCTCTGCTCGTTCTCGGCCTTGCGCCAGCGCGCGGCCAGGAAGCCCATGACCGTGACGGCCAGGAAGAAGAAGATGAAGACGGCGAGCGCGACGCCGTTGACGCCGCCCGTTCCCGCTGCGAGCTCCTTCACTTGTCAGCCCCGCCTTCGATCTTCTTGGCGTTACGGTCGCCCTGGTCGCGCTGCCACAGCTTGTACGCGATCATCGTCAGCGCCGTGGAGATCAGCACCCACAGCATCTGGTACCAGTAGAAGAACGGGATGCCGATGAAGAGCGGCTCCACCTTCGCGTAGGAGCTCACCCAGAGCATGGCCACGAAGGGCGCGACGAGGCAGAGGGCGATGACCACGCGGACCGGCGTCACGACCGGTCTGCTCACTTCGGGCGCATCTGACATACGGCGGCTCCGCTCCCTCACTTATCCCATGCTTAACGTGCGGGAAATCTAAGCCACAGTCTCGCCGTATGGAACCCCTGTCCGGATAACGGACGCGCCAAGGTCCCTGCTCAGCAGCAGCGGAACCCCTGCCGTGGGTCCGACTCCTGCCGGTCTGTCCGCATGCGCTCAAATGCGCGGCGGCTGGGGACGGTTGCGGCCGGATGCTCCCTGCGGATATGCGCCACATACCGGTCGTACGCCGACTCGTCCGTCAGCTCGCGCAGGTACCACCGCAGCCACTGCAGCCCGTGCGCGGCGCGCCCCAGAGCCGCCCTCACTTCGCCAACTCCCGCGCCTGTGCCCGCTCTTCCCGGGTGGGCACGAGCCCGGCGGGAGCCACCAGCTTCGACTTCACATAGGGCGCCTCGCTGAGCGTCGTGGCCCCCGGGTCGCGCAGATGGCGCGCGCACATCCGGGCCGCGTCGGCGATCACCACGACGATGAGGACGGCGAGGAGGGCGGAGAGGACGCCGTCGACCGTCGAGTTGGTGACGACGGTGTGCATGTCGTCCATGGACTTGGCGGGCGGCAGGACCTTCCCGGCGTCGATGGCGTCCTGGTAGACCTCGCGCTGCTTGAAGAAGCCCACGCGCGGGTCGTCGGAGAACACCTTCTGCCAGCTCGCGGTGAGCGTGACGGTGGCGTCCCAGGCGAGCGGAACCGCCGTGATCCAGGCCCACTTGAGCCGGCCGGACTTCACCAGGAGCGTGGTGCAGACGGCGAGGGCGACCGCCGCGAGCAGCTGGTTGGCGATGCCGAAGATCGGGAAGAGCTGGTTGATCCCGCCGAGCGGCTCGTGCACGCCGACCCAGAGGAAGTAGCCCCACAGCCCGGTGACGGCGGCGCTCGCGAGGACAAGGCCGGGCTTCCAACTCACGTTCTTGAAGGGCTTGTAGAGGTTGCCCAGCATGTCCTGGAGCATGAAGCGGCCCACCCGGGTGCCCGCGTCGAGCGCGGTCAGGATGAAGAGCGCCTCAAACATGATCGCGAAGTGGTACCAGAAGGCCCGCCCCTCGCCCGCGGTCGCCTTCGAGAAGATCTCCGAGACGCCGATCGCGAGGGTGGGCGCCCCGCCGGTGCGGTGCAGCAGCGAGCTCTCCCCGACCTGGTCGGCGGCGCGCGCCAGGTCGTCCGGGGAGATGGTGTACCCGAGGTGTCCCACGGCCTGGGAAGCCTGCTGCACGGTGTCGCCGACGACGCCCGCGGGCGCGTTCATCGCGAAGTACAGGCCGGGGTCGATGATGGACGCGGCGACGAGCGCCATGATCGCGACGGACGACTCCATCAGCATGGAACCGTAGCCGATCATCCGTATCTGCGTCTCCTTCTGGATCATCTTCGGCGTCGTGCCGGAGGAGATCAGGGCGTGGAAGCCGGAGAGCGCCCCGCACGCGATGGTGATGAAGACGAAGGGGAAGAGCGAGCCCGCGAAGACCGGCCCGTCGCCGCGCGAGGCGAAGTCCGTGACGGCGTCCATCTTCAGCGTCGGCAGCGCCACGACCACGCCGACCGCGAGCAGCCCGATGGTGCCGATCTTCATGAAGGTGGAGAGGTAGTCGCGCGGCGCGAGCAGCGTCCACACCGGCAGGATGGAGGCGACGAACCCGTATGCCACCAGCCAGATCACCAGCGTCGACGGCGCCAGCGTGAAGGTGTCGGCGAGCGACGACTCGGCCACCCACTTCCCCGCCGCGAGCGCGATCAGCAGCAGCCCGACCCCGATGAAGGTCACCTCGCTGACCTGGCCCGGCCGCAGCACCCGCAGGTAGAAGCCCATGAACAGGGCGATGGGGATGGTCATCGCGATGGAGAAGGTGCCCCAGGGCGACTCGGCGAGCGCGTTCACGACGACGAGCGCCAGCACCCCGAGCAGGATGATCATGATGACGAAGGTGGCGATCAGCGCGGCGGCCCCGCCGAACGGGCCGATCTCCTCGCGCGCCATCTGCCCGAGCGACTTCCCGTCCCGCCGCGTCGAGAAGAACAGCACCACCATGTCCTGCACGGCGCCCGCGAAGATCACCCCGGCGACGATCCAGATGGTGCCCGGCAAGTACCCCATCTGTGCGGCCAGTACGGGCCCCACCAGCGGCCCCGCGCCCGCGATCGCGGCGAAGTGGTGGCCGAGCAGCACCCGCCGGTCGGTGGGGTGGAAGTCGATGCCGTTGTCGAGCCGCTCGGCGGGCGTGGCCCGGGTCGCGTCGACCTTGAGGACCTTGTGCGCGATGAACTTGGAGTAGAAGCGGTACGCGATGGCGTACGAGCCGAGGGCCGCGGCCACCATCCAGGCGGCGGAGACCTCCTCGCCCCGGGAGAGCGCGAGGACGGTCCAGCCGGCCGCGCCGACGAGGGCGACGAGGGTCCAGGTGACGATGGTGCGGGGGCTAGCTGTGCGCACGGGGCGTCCTCCCGTTCACCGATCAGGCGATGACGGGAGGACCGTATGGCAGGAAGGAGGCCGGCGCTATACCGCAGGCACGGTCAACTCCTTTGCCCCGGGGGCCTCTTGGGCTGGTCCCGCGGTCTCCTGGGCCGGTCCCGCGGACAGGCCCTAGTCCTGCGGTCTCTTGAGCCGCGCCACGAACTTGTACCGGTCGCCCCGGTACACCGACCGCACCCACTCCACCGGCTGCCCGCCGCCGTCGAGGGAGTGGCGGGAGAGCAGCAGCATCGGCAGGCCCACGTCCGTGCCGAGCAGGCCCGCCTCGCGGGGGGTGGCGAGCGAGGTCTCGATGGTCTCCTCGGCCTCGGCCAGGTGCACGTCGTAGACCTCGGCGAGCGCGGTGTAGAGCGAGGTGTACTTGACCAGGGAGCGGCGCAGCGCGGGGAAGCGCTTGGCGGACAGGTGCGTGGTCTCGATGGCCATGGCCTCGCCGTTGGCGAGCCGGAGCCGCTCGATCCTGAGCACCCGGCCGCCCGCGCTGATGTCGAGGAGCCCGGCGAGGGTGTCGTCGGCGGTGATGTAGCCGATGTCGAGGAGCTGCGAGGTCGGCTCCAGGCCCTGGGCCCGCATGTCCTCGGTGTACGAGGTGAGTTGGAGGGCCTGGGAGACCTTGGGCTTGGCCACGAAGGTGCCCTTGCCCTGGATCCGCTCCAGGCGGCCCTCGACGACGAGCTCCTGCAGCGCCTGGCGCACCGTCGTGCGTGAGGTGTCGAACTCGGCGGCGAGGGTGCGCTCGGGCGGGACCGGGGTGCCCGGCGGGAGCGTCTCTGTCATGTCGAGCAAGTGCCGCTTCAGCCGGTAGTACTTGGGCACGCGGGCGGTGCGGCCGACGCTCGCCCCGTCCGAGGGCGCGCCCGCGTCGGTCCCCGTGCTTCCCGCATCGGTGCTGCCCATGCCCTGCCCACCCGTCTCCCGGCCGCCACCCCTGCCGGACGCTCCCCCAGAGCTGGACACCTGGGGGGACCCCCTGCGCGGGGCGCTGTTCTGCGGCTGTGCTGCTGCCGTCACCGGCTCCTCCGTCTGTCGCGGCTCACATCGTGGCACGGGACGGGCCGACCCGGTCGTGCCCGCTCAGGTGTCGGTCCGATAACGGACGCGACAGCCCTTCTTATACACCCTTGACACCCCTAAAGGTCTAGGCCAAGCTCCCCGTACTGGTCTACACCATTAAAGACCAGGTTCCGGTCCCACGGGCAGTTCTCGTCCTATTGGTCGCTGCGGGTGGGGGGTTGATGGCACTCCTGAGGAGGGTGACATGAAGCGCAAGCTCATAGCGGCCATCGGTGTCGCGGGCATGCTGATCTCGGTAGCGGCCTGTGGCGGCGACGACGGTGACAAGAAGGCCGGGGCGGACGGCTTCAAGGGGGAGACCCTGACGCTCTGGGCCATGGACGGTTCGACGCCGGACACCTGGCAGAAGGACGTCAAGGCCGCCTTCGAGAAGAAGACCGGCGCCAAGCTGAACATCGAGATCCAGCAGTGGAACGGCATTCAGCAGAAGCTGACCACCGCCCTCTCCGAGGAGAACCCGCCGGACGTCTTCGAGATCGGCAACACCCAGACTCCCGCGTACGCCAAGACCGGCGGTCTCGCCGAGCTCGGCGACCTCAAGGAGTCCATCGGCGCCGACTGGACCAAGTCGATCAACGAGTCCTCGGTGGTGGACGGCAAGCAGTACGCCGCCCCGTGGTTCGTGCTCAACCGGGTCGTGGTCTACAACAAGAAGATCTGGGCCGACGCCGGCATCAAGACCACCCCCAAGACCCGCGACGAGTTCTACGCGGACCTGAAGAAGATCGGCTCCAAGACCGACGCCGAGCCGATCTACCTGCCCGGCCAGAACTGGTACCACTTCGTCGGCCTGACCCTCGGTGAGGGCGCCGAACTGGTCAAGAAGGACGGCGACAAGTACGTCTCGAACCTCGACGACCCCAAGGTCACCAAGGCCATGGAGACGTACAAGAAGTTCCAGGCGCTCTCCAAGGCCCCCAAGAACAAGGACGAGGCCACCCCGCAGCAGGCCGAGGTCTTCGCCAAGGGCAAGACCGGCGCCTTCATCGGCATGAGCTGGGAGGCCGGCACGGCCATCAAGGCCAACAAGAAGATCGAGAAGGACATCGGCTACTTCACGATCCCGGGTGCCACGGCCGACAAGCCCGAGGGCGTCTTCCTCGGCGGCTCCAACTTCGGTGTCGCGGCGACGAGCAAGAAGCAGGAGCTCGCCAAGGAGTTCCTGAAGATCGCTCTCTCCGACAAGTTCGAGGGCCAGCTCGCCAAGGAGAACGGGATCATCCCCAACAAGGAGTCCCTGAAGTCCAACCTCAAGGGCAATGCGGCCGCCGAGGCCGCCGCCCCCGCCACGGCCGGCGGCGGCACCACGCCGCTGATCCCGGAGTGGGCCCCGGTGGAGAACACGCCGAACCCGATCAAGAACTACATGACCGCGGTCCTGAACGGTAAGTCGCCCGCCGACGCCGCCAAGCAGGTCGAGGGCGAGCTCAACAAGCGCCTGTCGCAGAAGCAGTAACGACGCGCTCCCGCCGGGGGCGGAGGGCAGGGCCGGGGCCGGGGAGAGCCGACCGGCCCGTGCCCGCCGCTCCCGGCGCCGCGCTGCGTACCGCGATACCGCTAGGCCCACGAAAGAGATGGCGAGCATGACCGTGCAGAAGACCGAACGGCCGCCCTCCGGCCCGACGGAGGTGCCGAAGAAGGACGGCCCGGCGCCGGGGGCGCCCCGCAGAGCCCCGGGCCGCTTCGCCGCCCTGACGCCCTATCTGCTGCTGCTTCCCGCGCTCGCGGCCACCCTGCTGCTGCTGGGCTGGCCGCTGGTCAACAACGGGATCCTGTCGTTCCAGAACCTCAACATGCGGCAGTTCATCCTGCACTTGACCGAGTGGAACGGATTCGACAACTACAAGGAGATCCTCACCGGCGAGGACTTCTGGCGGGTCACCGGCCGCTCGGTCGCCTTCACCGCCGTCAACGTCGTGCTGATCATGGTTCTCGGCACGCTGGTCGGACTGCTCCTCGCGCGCCTCGGCCGGAAGATGCGCACGTTCCTCCTGCTCGGCCTCGTGCTCACCTGGGCCATGCCGGTCGTCGCGGCGAGCACGGTCTACCAGTGGCTGTTCGCGCAGCGCTTCGGTGTCGTCAACTGGATGCTCGCCAAGGTCGGCTTCGAGTCCATGGCCGACCACGACTGGCTGGCCTCGCAGTACTCGACCTTCTTCGTCGTCCTGCTGCTGATCGTCTGGATGTCCATCCCCTTCGTGGCGATCAATCTCTACGCCGCCACGACCACCATCCCCAAGGAGCTGTACGAGGCCGCGGCGCTGGACGGCGCGGGGGCCTGGAAGCAGTTCACCCAGGTGACGCTGCCGTATCTGCGGCCCTTCCTCTACGCCACGACGTTCCTGGAGATCATCTGGGTCTTCAAGGCGTTCGTGCAGGTCTTCACGATCAACGAGGGCGGCCCCGACCGGCTCACCGAGATCCTGCCCGTCTACGCCTACATCGAGGGCATGGGCAACCAGCACTTCGGCATGGGTGCCGCGATCGCGCTGCTCACCATCGTCATCCTGCTGGCCATCACCTCGTTCTACCTGCGGATCGTGCTCAAGCAAGAGGAGGACGAGCTGTGAAGCGCTCGCTGATGGGCCGCCTGTGGCCGAACCTGGTCGCTGTCGTCATGTTCGTCTTCTGCGTCTTCCCCGTGTACTGGATGTTCGCGACGGCCTTCAAGCCGACCGGCGACATCATCGCCGAGGACCCGGTCTGGTTCCCGACCGACGCCACCCTCGAGCACTTCAAGAAGGCGATCGACGCCGACCACTTCTGGACCATGGTCGGCAACTCCCTCACCGTGACGATCCTCGCGGTCCTCTTCTCCCTCGTCATCGGCGTGACCGCGGCGTTCGCCCTCGCCCGGATGCGCTTCAAGGGCCGCAAGGGCTTCATCGTCGGCTTCATGCTGGCGCAGATGGCGCCGTGGGAAGTCATGGTCATCGCGATCTACATCATCGTGCGCGACGCGGACATGCTGAACAGCCTGATCCCGCTGACCCTCTTCTACATGGTGATGATCCTGCCCTTCACGCTCCTCACGCTGCGCGGCTTCGTCGCCGCGGTGCCCAAGGAGCTGGAGGAGTCCGCGATGGTCGACGGCTGCACCCGCATGCAGGCGTTCCGCCGCGTGATCCTGCCGCTGCTCGCCCCCGGTCTGATGTCGACGTCCCTCTTCGGCTTCATCACCGCCTGGAACGAGTTCCCGCTGGTCCTCGTGCTCAACAAGGAACCCGGGGCCAAGACCCTGCCGGTGTGGCTCTCCAGCTTCCAGACCGCCTTCGGTGACGACTGGGGCGCCACGATGGCGGCGGCCTCGCTCTTCGCCATCCCGATCCTGATCCTCTTCGTCTTCCTGCAGCGCAGGGCCGTCAGCGGCCTGACAGACGGCGCCGTGAAGGGATAACGCCACATGACGACGCTCACCCGCGCCACCGACACCCTCACCCGCGACGCCCTCACCGTCCTGCAGCCCGGCTTCGTCGGCACCACGGCCCCCGACTGGCTGCTCCGCCGCCTCGGCGAAGGGCTCGCCTCCGTGGGCCTGTTCGGGCGCAACATCGCCTCGCCCGAGCAACTGGCCGCGCTCACCGCCCAGTTGCGGGCCGAGCGCGACGACGTGCTGGTCGCCATCGACGAGGAGGGCGGCGACGTCACCCGCCTCGAAGTGCGCACCGGCTCCTCCTTCCCGGGCAACCACGCGCTCGGCGCCGTCGACGACACCGCCCTCACCCGGGACGTCGCCGCCGAGCTCGGCCGCCGCCTGGCCGCCTGCGGCGTCAACCTCAACTGGGCGCCCTCCGCGGACGTCAACGCCAACCCGGACAACCCCGTCATCGGCGTCCGCTCCTTCGGTGCCGACCCGCTCCTGGTGGCCCGCCACACGGCCGCCTACGTCGAGGGCCTCCAGTCCTCGGGAGTGGCCGCCTGCACCAAGCACTTCCCCGGGCACGGGGACACGGCGGTCGACTCGCACCACGCGGTGCCGCGCATCGACGTGGACGTGGAGACGCTGCGGGCGCGGGACCTGGCCCCGTTCCGCGCGGCCATCGCGGCGGGCAGCCGGGCGGTCATGAGCGCCCACATTCTCGTGCCCGCCCTCGACCCGGAGCGCCCCGCGACCCTCTCGCACCGCATCCTGACGGGCGTCCTGCGCGAGGAGCTGAACTTCGACGGCCTGATCGTCACCGACGGCATGGAGATGCAGGCCATCGCCTCGACGTACGGCATCGAGCGCGGCAGCGCCCTCGCCATCGCCGCGGGCGCCGACGCGATCTGCGTGGGCGGCGGCCTCGCCGACGACGAGACGGTCCTGCGCCTGCGGGACGCCCTGGTCGCCGCGGTCCGCGCCGGCGAACTCCCCGAGGAGCGCCTCGCGGACGCGGCACAGCGGGTGCGGGCGCTCGCCTCCTGGACCTCGGTGTCGGGCGCGGCCGATCGTTCGGGGGGCGCGCCCGACACCGGGATCGGCCTCACCGCGGCCCGCCGCGCCCTCACGGTCACGCACGGCGAGACCTATGCGGGCCCGGTCACCGAGGCCCCGTACGTCGCCGCCTTCACGCCCCTGGCCAACATCGCGGTCGGCGACGAGACCCCCTGGGGCGTCGCCGCCGAACTCCAGCGCCGCCTCCCGGGCACCGGGACGGCCAGCTTCTCCGGCGACACGGCGGGCGCGGACGCCCTGGCGGCGGCGGGGGAGCGCCGCATCGTGGCGGTGGTCCGCGACGCCCACCGCCACCCGTGGATGGCGTCGGCCCTCGACACCCTCCTGGCGGCCCGCCCCGACACGATCGTGGTCGAGATGGGCGTGCCCCAGTCGACCCCGCGCGGCGCCCTCCACATCGCGACGTACGGCGCGGCCCGGGTGTGCGGGGTCGCGGCGGCGGAGGTCATCACCGGTTCCTGACGCGCGCATACGACGGTGGGGCGCCCCTTGCGCAAGGGGCGCCCCACCGTCGTATGCCCGTCTAAATGCCTTGCCAGGCGGGCTTGTTGGCGAACGTGTGCCGGAAGTAGTCCGCCAGCTTCAGCTTCGACGCGGCGGCCTCGTCGACCACGACGGTCGCGTGCCGGTGCAGCTGCAGCGCCGACGCGGGCACCACGGAGGCCACCGGCCCCTCCACCGTCGCCGCGACCGCGTCCGCCTTGCCCTCGCCCGTGGCGAGCAGCACCAGGTGCCGCGCCTCCAGGATCGTCCCGATCCCCTGCGTGATGACGTGGTGCGGCACCTGCTCGATGTCCCCGTCGAAGAAGCGCGCGTTGTCCACCCGCGTCTGCTCCGTCAGCGTCTTGATCCGGGTGCGCGAAGCCAGCGACGAGCAGGGCTCGTTGAACCCGATGTGCCCGTCGGTCCCGATGCCGAGCAGCTGCAGGTCCACGCCGCCCGCCTCCGCGAGCGCCTTGTCGTACGCGTCGCAGGCCCCCTGCACGTCCTCGGCGCTGCCGTCGGGCCCCATGAACGACGCCTCGCTGAGCCCGAGCGGCTCGACGACCTCGCGCAGCACGACGGAGCGGTAGGACTCGGGGTGCCCGACGGGCAGCCCGACGTACTCGTCGAGCTGGCAGATGCGGGCGCGCGCCACATCCACGGCGCCGGAGCCGACCTTGGCGGCCAGGGCCTCGTAGATGGGCAGCGGGGTGGATCCGGTGGCGACACCGAGCAGGGCGTCCGGCTTGCGGCGCACCAGGGCGGCCATGGCCTCCGCGATGAGCTCGCCGCCTGCCTTGGCGTCCGGGACGATGACAACTTCCACGCTGGGCCTGCCGATCTGGAGAGGGGACTCATACGGACTGTGGTATAGACCAATCTAGCAGAGCCGCACCGCCGTGACGCCGGGTACTCCGCAACGGCTGCCGGGGGCTCCGCACCTGCTTCCGCCCTCCATGCTCGGCCGTTCACCGGCTCCCCGCCCGTCGGGCGGGCGCCGTTCGCGCCGAGCGGGGACAGTGGAAGGCATGACCGACACGACACCGTCGGAGGCGCACGCCGAGCGCCCGGGCCGGATGATGTCCCGCGAGATGGCCGAGCAGCCCGAGGTGCTGCGCCGCATCCTCGACACCGGAGCCCCCGCGATCCGCGCCACCGCCGAGGCCATCGCGACCCGGCGCCCCCGCTTCGTCCTGCTCACCGCGCGCGGCACGTCCGACCACGCCGCCCTGTACGCGAAGTACCTCCTGGAGATCCGCCTCGGCATCCCCTGCGGCCTCACCTCGATGTCCACCATTACGGCGTACGGCGCCAAGCCCGACCTGCGCGACGTCCTCGCCGTCACGGTGAGCCAGTCCGGCGGCTCGCCCGACCTGGTGGCCTCCACCCGGGCCGCGCGCGAGGCGGGAGCGATCACCCTCGCCGTGACCAACAACCCGGACTCCCCGCTGGCCGCCGTCTCCGAGCACCACATCGATGTCCTCGCAGGCCCCGAGCGCGCCCTGCCCGCGACGAAGACGTACACCGCGGCCCTGCTCTGCCTCTACCTCCTGGTCGAGGGGCTCGGCGGCCGCGACGGGCCGGCGGTGGCGGCCCCGCTGCCCGGCCTCGCCGCCGGGCTGCTGGCCCGCCAGGGCGAGGTCAAGGACCTCGCGGCCCGCTACCGCTTCGCGGAGCGCATGGTGATCACCTCCCGGGGCTACGGCTATCCGACCGCGAAGGAGGCTGCCCTGAAGATGATGGAGACGAGCTACATCCCGGCGCTCGCCTACTCCGGCGCCGATCTGCTGCACGGCCCGCTCGCCATGGTCGACAACATCTCGCCCGTCATCGCGGTCGTCACCGACGGCAGCGGCGGCACCGCCCTCCAGCCCGTGCTCGACCGGCTGCGCGGCCGCGGCGCGGACCTCGTGGTGGTCGGCCCGAAGGCCCAGGTCGAGCAGGCATCCGCGGGCTTCGTGCTGCCGACCGGCGGCGTGCCCGAGGAGCTCCAGCCGGTCCTGGAGATCATCCCGCTCCAGCTCCTCGCGTACGAGGTCACGATCGCCCGGGGCCAGGACCCCGACGCCCCGCGCGCCCTGGCCAAGGTGACGGAGACCCGCTGACCGTCCGTGCGCGGCCGCGCCCCTCTCATTCTCTAGCGTCCGCTATACAATTTCCGCATGGCGACGAAACAGCGGGGCCGCCCCCGCTCCTTCGACCGCGAGGCCGCGCTGGAGAAGGCGCTGCACACGTTCTGGGAACACGGTTACGAGGCGACGTCGGTCGCCGACCTCACCCGCGCCCTCGGCATCGGCGCCCCCAGCCTGTACGCGGCCTTCGGCGACAAGAAGACGCTCTTCGAAGAGACCGTGCGGGTCTACGGAGAGCGGTACGACGTCGGTTCGCGCGCCTTCGCCGAGGAGCCGACCGCCCGCGCCGCCGTCCACCGCATGCTCCGCCGGGCCGCCGCCGTCTACACGGAGGACGGCCACCCGCACGGCTGCCTGGTCATCCATGCCGCCACCAACTGCGCGACCCCGGAGGTCGAGGACGCCCTGCGCGAGCGGCGCGAGGCCAACATCGCGTCCTTCGCGGACCGCATCAGGTCCGACGTGACCACCGGCGTGCTCCCCGCGGACACCGACCCCGAGGTCCTGGCCCGCTACGCCGGCGCCGTGCTCCAGGGCATGTCGCAGCAGTCCCGCGACGGCGCGGGACTGCGGGAGCTGGAGGCGGTCGCCGACCTGTCGATGCGGGCCTGGCCGGGAACCTGAGAGGCGCCCGGATCGTCTTGTGGAGGGGTCGGCCCGGTCTTGGAGGAAGGGCCAACGATTAACATCGCCCCACGCATGGACATCGGAGAATGGTCTAGTCCACAATGCGTGAGTAAAGCCTCCGCTCTCCCCGCACAGGAGGGCGGACCGAGGAGTCGGCGCTCTCTGCCCTGACCGCGTCGAGTCCTCCCGGTCGGCCCGCCGGTACCGCACATTCTGGCGGCCGATGCACCTGAAGGGCTGCGGTGCCAGGCAGGCTGAGGGTCCTGCCTCGGCGCCGCGGCTCGACGGGGCCGGACCCCGTCTCCCGGCGGCCCCGCGAGAGCCGCCAGGTACGCTCGCACACGTGCCCTCCATGAACGACCTCGTACGCCAGCACACCGCCCTCGGCGACTCCGATCTCGAGTGGCTGCATCTGCTGGTATCGGAGTGGCAGCTGCTCTCCGACCTCTCCTTCGCCGACCTCGTGCTCTGGGTCCCCACCCGCGACGGCACCCGCTATGTCTCGGTCGCCCAGATGCGCCCCAACACCGGCCCCACGTCCTACCAGGACGACATGGTCGGCCACCTGGTCCCGCGCGGCCGCCGCCCGCTCCTGGACGCGGCCCTGGACGAGGGGCGCATCGTGCGCGAGGGCGACCCGGAGTGGCGCGAGGAGGTCCCGGTCCGGGTGGAGTCCATCCCCGTACGCAGGGAGGGGCGTGTCCTCGGCGTCATCGCCCGCAACACCAACCTCCTGACGGTGCGCACCCCGTCCCGCCTTGAGCTCACCTATCTCCAGTCGGCCTCCGACCTCGCCCAGATGATCGCCGCAGGATCGTTCCCCTTCCCGAACCAGCAGGTCGACATGGACGCGTCCCCGCGCGTGGGCGACGGTCTGCTCCGCCTCGACGCCGACGGCATCGTCCAGTACGCCTCGCCGAACGCCCTGTCCGCGTACCACCGCCTCGGTCTCGCCTCCGACCTCGTCGGCCACCACCTGGGCAAGGCCACCGCCGAACTCGCCCCGTCCCGGGGCCCGGTGGACGAGGCGCTCACCAAGCTCGCCAGCGGCTGGGCGCCCCGCGAGTTCGAGATCGAGGGCGGCGACGGCGTGATCCAGCTGCGCGCCATCCCGCTCAAGCCCAAGGGCCCGCGCATCGGTTCGCTCGTCCTCCTGCGCGACGTCACCGAACTCCGCCGCCGCGAGCGGGAGTTGATCACCAAGGACGCCACCATCCGGGAGATCCACCACCGGGTGAAGAACAACCTCCAGACGGTGGCAGCGCTGCTCCGTCTCCAGGCCCGCCGCATCGACTCGGCCGCCGGCCGCGAGGCCCTCGAAGAGGCGGTGCGCCGCGTGGGCTCCATCGCCATCGTCCACGAGACGCTCTCCCAGAACCTGGACGAGCGCGTGGAGTTCGACGAGATCGCCGACCGCGTCCTCGCGATGGTCGCGGAGATCTCCCCGGGCAAGGTCACAGGGCGTCGCACCGGCCGCTTCGGGATACTCGACGCCGAGGTCGCGACCCCCTTGTCGATGGTCCTCACCGAGATCCTGCAGAACGCCCTGGAGCACGGCTTCGGCCCCGGCGACACCGGCACGGTCGAGGTCTCCGCGGTCCGCGGCGGCACCACCAAGGAGTCCCGCCTGCTCATCACGGTCCAGGACGACGGCGTCGGCCTGCCCGCCGACTTCGACCCGCACCGCTCCGGCAACCTCGGCCTGCAGATCGTGCGCACCCTCGTCGAGGGCGAGTTGAGCGGGACCTTCGACATGGTCCGGGCCCCGGAGCGCGGGACGCAGGTCCTCCTTGACATTCCCGTACGCGGTGACAAGTAGCCGTACGCAGAAGCGAATTCGGCACCCGCTCGGCGCGGAGCGCGGGGGAGCGGCCGGCACACAGCAGAAGGCCCCGGACCACTGAGTGGTCCGGGGCCTTCTGCTCACGTTGCTATGCGCATCGGGGGCACTGCGCGCTGCGGTTCGGGAGGCGGGAGTTGCGTACTCGCTGTACGCGCCGCCGGGCCCAGGCTGGGGCAGTGGGCGTCAGGCGCTGGCCTGACGCGCACGGTTGCGGGCGGCGCGGCGCTTCATCGCGCGACGCTCGTCCTCGCTGAGGCCACCCCAGACGCCGGAGTCCTGGCCGGACTCGAGCGCCCACTGCAGGCACTGCTCAATGACAGGGCAGCGACGGCAGACGGCCTTGGCTTCCTCGATCTGCAGCAGCGCAGGACCGGTGTTGCCGATGGGGAAGAACAGCTCGGGGTCTTCCTCGCGGCAAACGGCGTTGTGACGCCAGTCCATGGCTGCTACCTCTCTTGGTGTGACATGCAGGTTGCTTGTGAATGTGAACGCTTTCACGAATCCCCCCGCACGGGAAGGGCCGACTCCCAGTTGCCTGGTGTGGACCTTGTGAGTGAGGTGGGGTTCTGGCTCTCTGTGGGGCCGATGTTGCGGGCCGTCCCGATCGCCATGTAGAGATTCGCAAACCTCGGCGGCGGATACAACCCCTTCAGGAAAGTTTTTTTTGATTCCTCAGTGTCGGCTGGGTCACAGCCGTACTTCTATGGGGTGGATCGTGGTCTAAACGTTCGAGTGAAAGGACTTTAGGCCCTTCCACTCACACAATCACACGCAGTGCACGGCGAACGCCTGTGAACGTCACGCTGGTCCGCAGCCCCAGATGGTCACCGTCCATCTGAAGGGGGAGGGGCACCTTCGAATGCAAGGTGAAGTCGACGAGGTCATGGAGCGTAACCGCGTGCTTGCCGTGGGGTCCCCGCTCGGGCGAGGAGGTCAGCAGCTGCGTCCCGTACCGGGCGACGGCGGCGGTGGAAAGCCTGCTCAGGCCCATGATGTCCAGGCCCGTGTCGAAGGACGCCTGGGGTGACGCGTAGAGCGGGCGGTTGCCGAGGAAGCTCCACGGAGAGGTGTTGCAGACTATCGACATCACCAGGTCCGTCACCGGGTCCTCGCCGGGCCGCTCCAGCGTGATGGTGCCGTGCCTGCGGTTGGGCTCCTGAAGGAATTGGCGCACCACCTGGCGCACATAAAGGGCGTGTGTCGAGCGCTTTCCGCGCTCCCGCTGCTGTTCGACCCGGCCGACCACTCCCGCGTCGAAGCCGAATCCGGCGGCGAAAGTGAACCAGCGCGGCGGCACCGTCTCGTCCTCGCTGCCGGGAGTTCCCGAGACGCGGCCGAGGCTCACCGTCCGCTCCGAGCCCTCGCGCAGGGCGTCGAGAATCGCGCCGGTCGCCTCCACCGCGTCGTTCGGCAGGCCGAGGGCGCGCGCGAAGACATTGGTGGAGCCGCCGGGGACCACCGCGAGGCGGGGCAGGCGGTCGGGGTCGGGGCCGTGGTGGAGCAGGCCGTTGACGACCTCGTTGACGGTGCCGTCGCCGCCGAGGGCGACGACCAGCTCGATGTCCTTGCTCTCCGCCGCCTGCCGGCCCAGGTCGCGGGCGTGCCCGCGGTACTCCGTGGTGACCGCCTCGAGCTTCATCTCGCTCGCCAGGGCGTGGATGAGGACATCGCGCGTGCGCGCACTGGTGGTGGTTGCCGCCGGATTGACCACAAGGAGTGCACGCATGCGCAGCAGACTACCTACCGCTCTTTACCTGGCCCAGACCCAGGTCCGGACCCTGGACACGCAGAGCTACCCTGCTGAGGTGAGCACTGAGCGGAAGTCCACCCCCGAAGCCCCGGACGAAGCCCCGGTTTCCGGCCCGCGGCCCGCGCGCCTGACGGCCGCCGCGGCCCTTGCCGCCGTGGAGGGGCTCGCGCTCCTCGCCGGGGGTGTGTACATGCTCGTGATGGGTCTCGCGGGTGACCCCGACAACCCGGAGCAGGCCACGACCGGCGGAGTCACGCTGATCGTCCTCGCGCTGCTTCCGCTGCTCGCCGCGCGCGGTCTGCTCCGCCTTCGCCGGTGGAGCCGCGGGCCCGCGATCATCACGCAGATCATGGCGCTGCCCGTCGCCTGGCAGCTGCTCCAGGTCGACAGCGCCCTGATCGTCGCCGGGATCGCGCTCGCCGTGGTGTCCGTCACGTCGCTCGTCCTGCTGGTGAACGCCGAGACGACCGAGGCCCTCGGCATCCGGGGGCCCGGCAACACCGCGTGACGGGTCCGCCCGGCGGGCCCGTCGCTCCGCGGCTCACTCCTCGACGAGGAGCTTCTCCCGGAGCTGGGCCAGCGTGCGGGCGAGCAGCCGGGAGACGTGCATCTGGGAGATGCCGACCTCCTGCGCGATCTGCGACTGCGTCATGTTGCCGAAGAACCGGAGCAGCAGGATGCGCTTCTCGCGGGGCGGCAGGTCCTCCAGGAGCGGCTTGAGCGACTCGCGGTACTCGACGCCCTCCAGGGCCTCGTCCTCCGCGCCGAGGGTGTCGGCCACCGCGGGCGACTCATCGTCCGTGTCGGGGACGTCCAGGGACAGCGTGGAGTACGCGTTCGCCGACTCCAGGCCCTCCAGGACCTCCTCCTCGGAGATGGCGAGCTTCTCGGCGAGCTCGTGCACCGTGGGGGAGCGGCCGTGCAGCTGGGAGAGCTCCGCCGTCGCCGTGGTGAGCGCGAGCCTGAGCTCCTGGAGGCGGCGGGGCACCCGGACCGCCCAGCCCTTGTCGCGGAAGTGCCGCTTGATCTCGCCGACGACCGTGGGCGTCGCATACGTGGAGAACTCCACGCCGCGCTCCGGGTCGAAGCGGTCCACGGACTTGATGAGGCCGATGGTGGCGACCTGGGTGAGGTCGTCCAGGGGCTCGCCGCGGTTGCGGAAGCGCCGGGCCAGGTGCTCGACGAGCGGCAGGTGCATGCGGACGAGCTGATTGCGCAGCTCCGCGTACTCCGGGCTGCCGTCCTTCAGGGAGCGCAGCTCGACGAACATCGCTCGCGCGCCGCTGCGGTCCTGTGGATCGTGCCGGCTGTGCTGCTCACCGTGTCGCTCGTGCTCGCTCATGGGCCCGCCCGTCACCCGCCGCCGCCCCTTCGGGGCGGTCGGCTCTGCCTGCTCCGACACATCGGCCACCGTGCGGGGCCCCGACTGCTCCGGGTCCTCGGGATGCGGCCTGGCCTGCTGCTCGGGGATGGTCATGCGCGTACCTCCCCGGCTTTCGGCGGGCAGGCCCCGTGTGCTGCGTGGCTCACGTGTTCCGCGCTCTTCGTCCCGCACCGGCCCGTCCCCGTTCCTCACGCCGGCCCGGGTCCCGCGCCGCGTTGCTTGTAGAGGCTGATCGAAACGGTTTTGTCGTCGGCGACGTCGGAGCCCACCTTGCCCGCCAGGGCCGAGAGGACGGTCCAGGCGAAGGTGTCCCGCTCGGGGGCGCGGCCGTCGGTGGTCGGCGCGGAGACCGTCACCTCCAACGAGTCGTCCACGAGCCGGAATACGCAGCTGAGCACGGAGCCGGGCACGGCCTGTTGCAGCAGGATCGCGCACGCCTCGTCGACCGCGATGCGGAGGTCCTCGATCTCGTCGAGGGTGAAGTCCAAACGCGCTGCCAGACCGGCCGTCGCCGTACGCAGCACCGACAGGTAGGCACCCGCAGCCGGCAGTCGGACCTCGACGAAGTCCTGATTCCCGGGCTCGCCTGCGATCTGGGACACCCTCACCTCCAAGGGGGTACAAGCACTTTCGGGGCTCCAGGCCCACCGCGACTGCGGCAGTCCGGACCGCGTCACTCGGGTAACGCGCCACGTGGTTCAGCGGTGACGCTACCGCGCTCCGCAGTTCTGTGTCCCGGGGACCCCGCCCCGCTGCTGTCACTCATAGTAAGCCTACGGGTACGGACAGTGGCTAGGGGTCTGCGGGCCCAATTGGAAAGTATGGGCGGTCACTTCAACAGATGGGTGACGTACCCAGGCGTCAGACGATCGAACCGTCGACGAAGCACCAGCGCCACTTCTCGCCCGGTTCGAAGGTGCGCATGACCGGGTGGCCGGTGTCCTTGAAGTGCTGCGTCGCGTGCCGGAACGGCGAGGAGTCGCAGCAGCCGACGTGGCCGCAGTCCAGGCAGAGCCGGAGCTGGACGGGGTGGCTCCCGGCGGCCAGGCACTCCAGGCAGGTGTCGCTCAGGGGTGCCGGCTCGGGGTGCGGCAGCGCGGGGACGTGCGAGCACTCGTTCATGATTGCCAGGTTACGACGTGCAGAGAAACCGTGAAGGGGCTTGCCCGATGGACGTATTGCCACTGGTGGCGCTGATCGCGGCCAGTGCCGCTGTGGCCGGGGCAGCACGGCGCACGCCGGTGCCCGCGCCGCTGCTCCTCGTCGCGGCCGGCCTCGCCGTCTCGTACATCCCGAAGGTCCCGGACTACCACCTGGACCCGCACGTCGTGCTGCCGCTCATCCTGCCGCCGCTGCTGCACACCGCCGCCCTGGAGAGCTCGTACCTGGACCTGCGGGCCAACGTCAGACCGGTGGCGCTGCTCTCCGTCGGCTACGTCCTGTTCGCCACCGTCGCGGTCGGCTGGCTCGCGTATCTGCTCGTGCCCGACCTGCCGTTGACGGCCGCGCTCGTGCTCGGCGCGGTGGTCGCGCCGCCGGACGCGGTGGCCGCCACCGCCATCGCGCGCCGGGTGGGGCTGCCCTCCAGGATCACCACGATCCTCCAGGGGGAGTCCCTGGTGAACGACGCCACCGCGATCACCGCCTACAAGGTGGCGCTCGCGGCGGCCGTCGGGGCGGGCGCCAGCTGGGGCAGCGGCATCAGGGAGTTCCTGATGGCGGCGGTCGGCGGGGTCGGCGTCGGGCTGCTGCTGATGGTGCCGATCCACTGGCTGCGCTCGCACCTGAAGGAGGCGATGCTGCAGAACACGCTGTCGCTGCTCGTCCCCTTCGTCGCGTACGCGGCGGCGGAGCAGGTCGGCGCCTCCGGAGTGCTCGCCGTCGTCGTGGTCGCCCTCTACCTGGGGCACCGCTCCTGGCAGGTCGACTTCGAGACGCGGCTGCAGGAGGCCGCGGTGTGGAAGGTCGTCGCGTTCATCCTGGAGTCGTCGGTCTTCGCGCTGATCGGGCTGCAACTGCGCGTCGTCGTCGGGGAGCTGGGGGAGTACGGCGCGGGGCAGGCCGTCTGGTACGCGGTCGGGGTCTTCGTCTTCGTCGTGGTCACGCGCTTCGTGTGGTCGTATCCGGCGACGTATCTGCCCTTGTGGCTGCGGCCGCGGATCAGGGAGCGCGAGGGGGACATGGACTGGCGGCGGCCGCTGATCGTGAGCTGGGCGGGGATGCGGGGCGTGGTCTCCCTGGCGATCGCGTTCTCCATCCCGGAGCACATGGACAACGGGGACGACTTTCCCGCGCGGAACCTGGTGCTGTTCCTGACCTTCACCACGGTGATCGGCACGCTGGTCGTGCAGGGCCTCTCGCTGCCCTGGCTGATCAAGGTCCTGAAGCTGCCGGGCCGCGATTCCCGGGCGCAGACCCTCGCGGAGGCGCAGGCGCAGAGCGTCGCCTCGCAGGCCGCGGAGGAGCGGGTGGACGAACTCATGGAGGACGAGCGCAACAGCCTTCCGCCGCCGCTCCAGGACCGTCTGCACACCGTCCTGGAGCGGCGCCGCAACTCGGTGTGGGAGCGGCTCGGCCAGCCGAACCCGGTGACGGGGGAGTCCGCGGACGACACCTACCGGCGCCTCGCGCGCGAAGCGATCGCCGCGGAGCGCGAGGTGTTCGTGAAGATGCGGGACGAGCGGCGCATCGACGACGAGATGATGCGCACCCTGCTGCGGAAGCTGGACCTCGAAGAGGCCGCCGCGCACCGGGAGATGGAGGACTGAGGGGCCGCGCGCTCAGCGGGCGGGCGGCTGCGGGGTGCCGGTGATCACCGCGGTGACGGTGGTGCCGGGCGGGAAGGCGCCCTCTTCGGAGAGGGCGGTCAGTCCGTGGAGCAGCTTGGCGACGTAGAGGGGCTCGACGGGCAGGCCGTGCCGGTCCTCGAAGTCCTGCGCGAACGCGGTGAGTTCGGGGGAGGTGCGGGCGTAACCGCCGCAGTGGAAGCGCTCGTCCAGGGTCCAGTTGGTCGTCGCGGCGCCGAACGCCTGGCGTTGCAGGGCGGCTATCTCAGGGCCCAGGAAGCCGCCCTTGAGCACGGGTATGCCGAGGGCCCGCCGGCCGGGGCCGAGCCCTGCCGCGAGCCCGGCGAGGGTGCCGCCGGTGCCGCAGGCGACGGCCGCGACGTCCGTGTGGGCGCGCAGCTCGGCGCCGAGGGCCGTGCAGCCGCGCACGGCCAGGGAGTTGCTGCCGCCCTCGGGGATGACGTACGCGTCCGGGGCGTCGGCGGCGCGCAGGAGCGAGGCCAGCGTCTCCGGTTCGCCCTTGCGGCGATACGTCGATCTGTCGACGAAGTGCAGGCGCATGCCGTCGGCCGCGCACTGGGAGAGGGAGGGGTTGAGCGGGCGGGCGGCGAGTTCGTCGCCGCGGACCACGCCGACGGTGGCGAAGCCGAGGAGACGTCCGGCCGCGGCGGTGGCGCGCAGGTGGTTGGAGTAGGCGCCGCCGAAGGTGAGCAGCGTGCGGTGGCCGGCGTCGGCGGCCGCTTCCAGGTTCAGGGCGAGCTTGCGGTACTTGTTGCCGGGCAGCGCCTCGTGGATGAGGTCGTCACGCTTCAGCAGGAGACGCACGCCGTGCCGGGCGAACCGCTCGTCCCTGGCCTCCCGCAGCGGGCTGGGGAGCCGGGGGTCGAGGGGGGTGCGGAGCGGCGGGGCGGTGGACACCCCGCCATTGTCCCTCGGGGCGGTGAGGGCGGCCCGCGGTGGCGCCGGGCGGTACCCGGGGTCACCGCGGACAGCCCCCTGTGACGGCTTCGGCGATCACTTCAGGCGTTCGCCGATGCGCTCCCGCATCCAGTCCATCGTGAAGCCCTTGGGGTCTATCTTCCCGGGCTGCCATTCGAGGTGTCCGATGACGGACCGCTCCGTCCAGCCGTGCACCCGGCAGATGGCCGCCGAGACCTTCTCGATGGCGTCCAGCTGGGCGTCGGGCCAGGGGTCGTCGCCGTCGCCGAGGTTCTCGCACTCGAAGCCGTAGAAATGGCGGTTGCCGTCGGTGTTCGCCTCGTTGTCAGGAGGGAGGCGCTTCTCGGCGATGACCGCGCGCAGCACGTCGTCGTCGCCGAGACCGGCGTGGTTGGCGCGGCCGTAGCCGACCAGGTGGACGCGGCCGTCCTTGGTGATCACGCCGTGGCACAGCGGGCCCGGCAGATCGGACCAGCCGTCCCAGCAGATCTGGACGGTGCGCTCGCTGCCCTTCGTCGCGGTGTGGTGGATCACCACGCCGTGCACGGGCCCCCAAGGACCCTTGTGATTGCGGTTGTGCTCGCGCCAGCCGTCGAGCTCGACGACCGTCACGCCTTCGTCTCTGAGGGCTTTCAGAAACGTGCTCGCGGACATGGGTGGGGACATGACCGCCTCCTTTGGGGAAGGCGGGAGCCGCCGTGCGCAGACCCCCGTACCGCATGGTTGTACCCGAACTGCGGTGCCCGTACCGCCAGTTCAGAGGCTGTTCGGGCACCGTGCGAGCCGATCCGGTCAGCGGTCGGGGGCCGTGCCGGGGGTCAGCCCTTCAGGAAGCCGTCCCCGTGCGTCGCGATGTGGGCCTCCAGGGCCGTCAGGGCCTGCTGCGTGGCGTCCGGGGTGCCGCTGCCCCGGCGCTCCGCGTAGTACGCCGCGCCCAGCTTCTTCAGGAGGTCGCCGCCGGCGCGCTGCGCCTGGACCTCGTCGACCTTCTGCTTGCCCTGGTTGAGGGCGCTCTGCGCCTGCTCCTTGGCGCGGTCCAGGAAGCCTGCCATTGCTCTCTCCTACAGGTTGGTGCGGATGTGTCTGGTTCAACGGAGGTGCAGATCTTGGAGTTCCCGCCGGGTCGGCCGTGTATGCCGTGGTCCGGGGGCTCCCGGGGTCTCTCACGAGGCGAGCTTGCGCATCAGGCGCACGCCCTGCGCCGGGGACATGTGGGGGAGGTACGCCTTGCCGATGGCGCGGGTGATGTTGGGCAGCGCCGCGGGGTCCGGGTAGCACATGTACATCGGCCGGTATTCCGGCTGGAACTTGGCCTTGAAGTTGAGCAGCGAGCGGAATCCGTAGACCGGCTCCATGGTGCGGCCCGCGTAGTCGAGGAGGCGCTGCAGGGCGGCGGGCGGCTCCGCGGTGTCGGAGCGGGCCAGTGGGGCGCCGGAGAGGCTGAGGAACTGTGCGCCCTCCTCCTTGAAGCCGAGTGCGGCGGACGCGATCAGGAACTCCATCGAGCCACGGAAGCCGTCGGAGCGGCGCCGCATGAAGTCCAGCGTCCAGCCCACGGGTTGGACGCCCGCGTCGCCCGCGTCGCCCGCGCTGTCCGCGCCGTCCTCGCCCTCCTTGTCCGCGTCGTCCCCGGAGTCGCCGTACACCGGCATCCAGCTGGTGATGCCGTGCACCGTGCGGTCCTCGTCGACCGCGACCAGGCAGCGCACGTGCGGGTCGTCCAGCTCGTCCAGGCCGCCGAGCGTGAAGCCCATCTCCGGGAGGCCCTTGTCGGCGACCCACTCCTCGGAGATGGAGCGGATCTGGTCGGTCAGGGAGAGCGGCGCCTCGGGGAAGACGTGCCACTCCGCCGTGATGCCCTCCTTCTTGGCCTTGTTCAGGGCGGTGCGCACGTCCTGCCACTTCTTGCCCGTGAAGGCCAGCTCCGGCAGCGGCACGACGGTGTCCTCCGCGACCTGTACGGAGCTCCAGCCCAGCGCGTCCGTACGGGACTTGGCCTCCGCCGTGACGCTGTAGAAGCAGGGCGTCCAGCCCTTGCGGTCGCAGTACTCCGCGAAGCCGTCGACCGCGTCCGCGCGCGCGGAGGGCGCGCCGAACGGGTCGCCCGTGGTGAGCGCGACCGTCGAGTGCACCCGGTAGGCGACCGCGGCCCGGCCGTCGTCGGAGAACCAGTAGTGGTTGCCCGGCCAGGTCGTCAGATACGAGAGCGTGGAGCCGCCGTGCGCGGCGAGCAGGGCACGCGCGCGTGCCGCGGCGTCCGCGTCGGCGTGCATCGACGGGCGCCGGAACGCCACCAGGAGGGCGACGACGCCGACCACCCAGAAGAGCATCCCGCAGTACTCGTACAAGGAGAGGGCGGTGCCGCCGACCGGGATGGGCGCCTCGCCCTGGAAGAAGAACGGTTCGTAACTCGGTGGCAGGAACTGCGAGGGCAGCCCCGACACCAGCTTCCCGAACGTCGCGTCAGGCGAGAACTGGCCGCGCACCGCGTACCCGATCCCCACGTACGCCAGGCACGCGAGCAGCAGCGTGCCCCCGACGACGCCGGTGAGCCAGGTGACCGTGGAGCGCGGCAGGTCCAGGTCGAACAGGCGCCAGGTGAACAGCAGGAGCACCAGGACGAGCAGCGGCAGCATCATCTGCTCCACCACCGCCTGGACCATCGCCGCCTTCTGGTCGGCGGAGTCGCTGCCGTCCAGGACGTACTGGTCGGGGTTGGAGACGATGTCGCTCAGCAGGTACGCCATGAGGCCGAGCCACACCAGCTGGGCGACCACGGTGATCCGCCAGGCGAGCCTGAGGCCGCGCCGCAGCCCCTCCGCGAGGACCAGGAGCAGGGCCGGAATCGCGATGCCCATGATCATCGCGGGTGAGTTGTAGAAGTGGTCCTGGGCGCGGATCCGGTCGCACGCCGCGCCCGCCTGCGCGCACGTGTCCGCGATGTCCTGCGGGCTCGGACCCCCGGAGACGTACAGGTCGAGGACGTTGAAGGGACCGAGCGAGTCCTTGTAGAGCGTCGCGATGATCGGGCCGAGCGCGGAGGCGGCCACCACCAGGGCCACCAGGACCCGGCCCTCGGAGTGCGAGGCGTGCGGCATGCGCAGGCGGTGGCTGTCGCGGTGCGCGAGGGCGCCCATGGCGAGGCCCACCACCGTGCCCGCGAGCCGCAGCACCCCCTGGAGGTGCCCCACGTACAGCGCGAGCATCAGCGGGACCAGGATCAGGGCGAGCTGGAGCCGGCGCCGCCACAGGGCGCTGAGCCGGAAGCTGAGGAAGGCGCCGACCGCGCAGGTGCCGATGCTCGGGGTCGCGGTGAGGTTCCGGGCGAGCTCGTCCAGCCAGTCCTCGCCGGCGACGGAGCCCAGCTTCACGACGCCCACGCCGAGCAGCGAGCCGAGGATCTGGCCGAGCACGAGGACGACGCCGGTGCGCACCGAGCCCATGCGCTGCTCGGCGGCCCCGCCCAGGAGCAGCAACAGCAGCGTGGAACCGATGTAGTTGCCGATGCCCGAGCACCACAGGATCGAGGTCAGCGGGGTCCACCAGCGGCCTTCGGCGAGGGCCGGCACGCCGACGCCGACCTGGTCCAGGAGCGAGACGGGCGGGCCGCCGCCGAGGCTCGCGGTGGCCGCGCCGACGACCCACAGCGCCACGACGACGAACACCGTCACCGGGGCGCGGGTGACGGGTTCGAATGCGCGGGCGACGGCGCGCAGCCACCGGACGGGCCCCCGCTCGCCGGGCGGGGCCAGGGGCGACTGCGGAGCCGGTTCCTCCGCGGCGGGACCGGCAGAAGCCTCGGAGCTGCTCATTCACCGAGCCCACCAGCCGCACGGACCCGGCACACCCCGGGCGGGGCCGAACGAGGGAATTTCGATCTAGTGCCCAGCCAGCCGGTGATCCAACCCCGCTCTTTTGTGTAATGGCGTCAACACAGAGCGTGATGAGAGTGTGGCCGCCGCAGATCATCCGTTTTCTGGAGGGCATAACCCATGTCGGTAGGCGAAGAGATCCGTACGGAGACGCCCAGGCCTCAGCAGAGCCTCGGCACGTCGGCCGCGCGGAATCTGGCCACCACCACCAAGTCGGCGCCGCAGATGCAGGAGATCAGCTCCCGCTGGCTGCTGCGGATGCTCCCCTGGGTGCAGGTGCAGGGCGGCACGTACCGGGTCAACCGAAGGCTCAGCTACTCGGTCGGGGACGGCCGCGTGACCTTCGTGAAGACCGGGGACCAGGTGCAGGTCATCCCGGCCGAGCTCGGCGAGCTCCCGGTCCTGCGCGACTTCGAGGACCAGGACGTGCTCGGTGAGCTGGCCCAGCGGTGCCACCAGCGCGAGTTCGCCGCGGGAGAGGTTCTCACCTCCTTCGGCAGCCCGGCGGACGAGGTGTTCCTGCTGGCGCACGGCAGGGTGGAGAAGATCGGCACGGGCCCGTACGGGGACGACACGGTCCTCGGCACCCTCGCGGACGGCTCGTACTTCGGCGAGCAGTCGCTCCTCGACCCGGAGGCCATCTGGGAGTACACCGCGCGCGCGGTGACGGCGGGCACCGTGCTCACGCTGCCCCGCCAGGACCTGGAGCAGGTCGCGGAGCGCAGCGAGTCCCTGCGCGCCCACCTCCAGCAGCTGCGGTCCATCCCGGCGCAGCGCACCAACACGTTCGGCGAGGCCCCCATCGACCTCTCCGCGGGCCACGTCGGCGAGGCCGTCCTGCCCGGCACGTACGTGGACTACGAGTCGGCGCCGCGGGAGTACGAGCTGAGCGTGGCCCAGACGGTGCTGCGCATCCACACGCGCGTGGCCGACCTCTACAACCAGCCGATGAACCAGACCGAGCAGCAACTGCGGCTCACCGTCGAGGCGTTGAAGGAGCGCCAGGAGCACGAGCTCATCAACAACCGCGAGTTCGGCCTCCTGAACAACTGCGAGTACGACCAGCGGCTCCAGCCCCACGACGGCGTCCCCAGCCCGGACGACCTGGACGAGCTGCTCAGCCGCAGGCGCGGATCGAAGCTGTTCCTCGCCCACCCGCGCGCGATCTCCGCGATCGGCCGCGAGTTCAACAAGCGCGGCCTGGTGCCCGAGACCATCGAGATGAGCGGCAACAGGATCCCCACCTGGCGCGGCGTCCCGATCTTCCCGTGCAACAAGATCCCGGTCACCGAGGCCCGGACGACGTCCATCATCTGCATGCGTACGGGCGAGGACGAGCAGGGCGTCATCGGCCTGCACCAGGCGGGCATCCCGGACGAGATCGAGCCGAGCCTGTCGGTGCGCTTCATGGGCATCAGCGAGCAGGCGATCATCTCCTACCTCGTCTCCACCTACTACTCGGCGGCCGTCCTGGTCCCCGACGCCCTCGGCGTCCTGGAGAACGTGGAGATCGGCCGCTGGCGGTGACCTGCGTGTCCGTGGCGGCGCGTGCGGGTACACCGTCCCCGTACGCGCCCACCGGCCAGGGAATCGCCACCGTCCGCATTCCTTCCCGGAGTGAGCTCATGACGGACACGACGGACCTCACACAGGCGGCAGAGATCATGGCGTCGGCGCGCGCGTGCGTCGACCCGGAGCTGCGCCGGGCGATCGAGACCCTGCCCGGCTCGATGCGGCGCGTGGCGCTCTACCACTTCGGCTGGGAACACGCGGACGGCACGCCCGCGGCAGGGCACGCGGGCAAGGCGATCAGGCCCGCGCTCGTGCTCGCCGCGGTGCGGGCCCTCGGCGGGGACACCGCCTGTGCCGTGAAGGCGGCGGCGGCCGTGGAGCTGACCCACAACTTCACCCTGCTGCACGACGACGTGATGGACCGGGACACGACGCGCAGGCACCGGCCCACCGCGTGGACCGTGTTCGGCGACGCCGACGCGATCCTCGCCGGGGACGCGCTGCAGGCGCTCGCCCAGCGGCTGCTCGCCGAGGACCCGCACCCCGCGGCCCCGGCGGCCGCCGCCCGGCTCGCCGCCTGTGTGCTGGAGCTCTGCGCGGGCCAGCACGCGGACTGCGCCCTGGAGCACCGCGGTCCGGACGAGGTGACGCTCGCCGAGTGCCTCACCACGGCCGAGGCCAAGACGGGGGCGCTGCTCGGCTGTGCCTGCGCGCTGGGCGCGCTGTACGCGGGCGCGGGCCGCGAGGTGACCGAGGCGCTCGACGGCTTCGGGCGCCAGGCGGGACTGGCCTTCCAGCTGATCGACGACGTCATCGGGATCTGGGGCGACCCCCGGCGCACCGGCAAGACCGCGGGCGCCGACCTCGCGGCGCGCAAGAAGTCCCTGCCGGTCGTCGCCGCGCTCACCTCGGGCACGGCGGCCGCCGCCGAACTGGCGCGGCTGTACGGGTGTTCGGGCACCCCGGGGGAGATGACACGGGCCGAGGTGGAGCGCACCGCGCAGGCGGTCGAGGGCGCGGGCGGGCGGGACTGGGCCCAGCTCCACGCGGCCGACCGGATGTCCCGCGCGGTCTGCCAGCTGGCCGGGGCGGTCCCGGACCCCGAGGCGGCGGGCGGGCTGCTCGCGCTCGCGGAGTTCGTGACGCGGCGCACGCAGTGACGTGAGGGCGGCGGTGAGCCGATTGCTGGACGAGATGATGACGGGGAAGTGATCATGGCGCGCCCACGTCAGGGCCATAACCGGGGCAAGTGGGCGAAGGCGGGCTAGAACAAGCCGCGACCGACTCCCCTCCTGGAAGGACCCACCATGCCAACTGCCCGCCGAGTGCTGGGAGCCGCGGCCACGGCCGCCCTGGCCCTCCTCGCCGTCCCCACCGCGGCCCACGCCGATGACGAGAACCTGACGACGGTCTTCGTCCCCGCCGGGAGCCAGGTGAACAGCCCGGTCAAGACCGAGCAGCTGCGGTCGGTGCCCGACGCGCTGGAGAAGGTCGTCGGCAAGCTGGCGGTGGACCGCGACGACAAGGTCAAGCAGAAGGTTCTGGGAGGCTGAACCGGTTGTTCTCACGGGCCCCGCATGCATCGCGATCCGGCCATGCGTGCGGGGCTCGTCCCTGTGTGTACGCATCCGGTTCCCGTGTGTAAAGGTAACCCTCTGCGCCGCAACGGCGAGTGGGAAACGTGGAGTTGAGTTGAGCCTGGAGGGGCGGACGGGCGATGTGTGGTCCGATGGCTCGTGAACACCGATTAGCGGAGGCGTTCGTCGTGGCGGCGGACTCCTCGGGGGACGACTTCGACGTCGATGAGTTCCTGCGGGGCGTCTCGGCGCGCTGCGTGGAGCTCCTGGACGTCGCGGCGGCGGGCTTCCTGCTCGTCGATGACGGGGGTGATCCGCACACGGTCGTGGCGTCCGACGAACGCGCAGGGCAGCTCGGCCACTTCACGGTCGAGCGCGGCGAAGGGCCGCTTCTGGACTGCTGCCGCTCGGGCACGGCACGCGTGAACATGGATCTGACCCGGAGCGAAACGGCCGAGGAATGGCCGGACTTCGTCCTCCGGGCCCGGGTGGCGGGGTTCGCCACGGCGCAGGCGCTGCCCCTGCGCCAGCGAGGGCGGCCGGTGGGGGCGCTGGGGCTCTTCCAGACGGGCGGCCCGCTGCACCGCGACGAGATCGCGCTCGCGCAGGGCCTCGCCGACGTGGCGACGATCGCGATCCTGCAGCGACGCTCCCTGGACCGCGGATCGGTGGAGCGCAGCCAGTTGCAGGCGGCGCTCACCAGCAGGATCGTCATCGAACAGGCCAAGGGGATGCTGGCGGAGCGCTGGGGGTGCACGGTCGACGAGGCGTTCATGGCGCTACGGGCCCATGCGCGTTCGCACCGTCTCCGGCTCGCGGAGCTGGCGGCGCGGGTGGTGGCGGGGGAGACCGACACCGCGCGGATCTCCCGCTGAGGGTGCGGGGGGCTCCCGCTGGGTTCGAGCGGATCTCCCGCTGGGGCCAACTCCTCCTGGGGGTAGGGTCGTCCGGCTGATGGCCGGTGAGGCTGTGAGGCTGCCTGGGGAGGAGCTGATGGTGGGGGTGGGACGTCGCGGTGCGCGGTGGGGTGCGGGGGTGCTCGCCGGGTTCCTGGCCGTGGGGGTGGCCGGGTGTGGGGCGGAGGACGGTGCCGGAGGGGGCGCCGGGGGCGACGCCGTGCCGGAGGTGTCCGGGACTCCGCGGGTGCGGGAGAAGAAGGACCTCCCCGAACTGCCGCTGGCGCGCTACGAGTTCAGCCACGACGACTACGCCCGGCAGACGGAGGCCGCGGCCCGGCTGGCCCAGCGCTGCATGAAGAGGTACGGCTTCGACGACGTGCCGTTGTACCCGAAGCCGCCCGGCGGCAGTGTCGTCGGGCTGACGGCGGTGGCCGGGGACCCCTTCGGCCTGCTCGACCTCGGCAAGGCGCGGCGCTGGGGCTATGGGTGGGATCCCGAGCGCGCGGGGAAGGGCCGGGAGGCCAGAACCGGGCGGGCCGCGACGCAGGCGGAGTACGAGGTGCTGTACGGGCTTGGGGAGCGCGGGACCCTCAAGGCCATCGAGGCCCCCAAGGGCCCCAAGGCTCCCAAGAGCCCCGGGGCTCGCAAGAATCCCAAGGTCCCCGAGGGCGGCTGCTCGGGGGAGGGGCAGCGGCGGCTCATGGCGGGCGTCGAGGACGAGAAGCGCCTGACCTCGTACGCGTTCCAGGGCTCCCGGCGGGTCGAGCGGGCCGTCGCGCGGGATCCGAAGGCACGGCGCGCCCTGAAGGCGTGGTCGCAGTGCGTCGTCGACAAGGGCTTCAAGCGGTACGCGCGGCCGTCGGCGGCGTTCGGGGACAAGGCGTGGAGGCGCGGCCAGGACGGCAACACCGAGCACGGGAAGCGGGAGTTGGGCACGGCTGTCGCCGACGTCGAGTGCAACCGTGCGCACAACCTCGCCGGGATCCTGTGGGCCACCAGGGCGCGGGAGGAGCGCCGCGAGATCGCCCGGCACCAGGCCACGTACGACGCGGCGCGGGAGGACCGGGAGCGGGTGCGGGTGACGGTGCGGGGTGTGCTCGGCCGGAGCTAGCCCCCAGGGGGTCGACCCCCGGTCTGCCGTTGGCGGTGGCGGGCCACCGCGTCGTTGTTGGCGCAGCGCACCGAGCAGTAGGTGCGGCGGCCGTTGCGGGAGGTGTCCACGAACGCGAGGCCGCAGCCCGCGCGGGCGCAGCGGCCCAGGCGGTGGGCGTCGGAGAAGCACACGACGTAGGCGAGCCCGGCCGCCGTCAGGGCGCGGACGTGGGCGGCCGGTCCCGTGCCGGGGGCGCTGTAGTGGAAGTGGGCATCGCCGTCGTGCAGCGAGATGTACGGGCGGCTGGAGGCGTCGGCGAGCAGTTCGTTGATCGTCCGGCAGCGGCGGTCGAGCTCCTGTGGCCCGAAACAGTCGGTGAGGCGGCGGGCCCAGTGGCGGAGTTCGGTCTCCTGGGCGGGGGTGAGGCGGTGGTCGGTGATGCCTCGGGTGGCGAGGAGGGGGGACAGGGGCTCGTTGAGACCGTTGCCTTCGGCGCTGTTGCCTTCGGTGCCGGTGCCTGCGGCGTCTGCGGTGTCCTCGGTGGTGCGCACCGCGTTCACCAGGTCCGCGGCCAGGAGCGCGGCCTCGCCTCCGTAATGGTTGAACTGCATAAGGCCATGACATCACGCTGAGCCCATGAGCGCCCCCCTTCGTGACGGGAGCAGCGCCGCGCTGCTCGTGCTGGCCCAGCTCCTCAGCCTTCAACTCGGCTCCGCGGTCGCCAAACAGGCGTACGGGGAGGTCGGTCCGCTCGCGCTCGCGGGGCTGCGGCTCGGGTTCGCGGCGCTGGTGCTGTGGATCGTGGTGCGCCCCCGGATCGGGCGGCTCACGCGGGCGCAGTGGCGGGTGGTGGCCGCGCTCGGTGTGGTGTTCGCGGGCATGAACACCGCCTACTTCCAGGCGATTCAGCACCTGCCGCTCGGCGTCGCGGCCACCCTGGAACTGCTCGGCCCGCTCGCCCTCGCGCTCGCCCTGTCGCGGCGCGTGGAGCACCTCGTGGTGGGCCTGGTGGCGCTCGCCGGGGTGCTGCTGCTCGCGGCGCCGGGCGGGGCGGTGTCCGGGGCGGGGGTGGCGCTCGGGGCGGCGGCCGCGGTGTGCCGGGCCGGGTATGTGGTGCTCAACCGGCGGGTGGGGAGCCTGTTCCCGGACTGGAGCGGGCTCACGGTGGCCCTGGGGATCGGGGCCTGTCTGCTGGTGCCGGTCGCCGCGGTGGCGGAGGGGCGGGCCGTCGCGGCCCACCCCGGCGTCCTGGGCACCGGCTTCCTGGTGGCCCTGCTGTCCTCGCTCGTCCCCTACTCCCTCGACCTGCTCGCCCTGCGCCGCATCGGCGTCCGGGCCTTCGGGGTACTGCTCGCGCTCGGGCCCGCCGTGGGGGCGGGGGTCGGGTTCGTGGTGCTCGGGGAGTCGCTGAGCGTGCGGCAGTTGGGGGCGGTGGTGCTGGTGGTGGGGGCGGGGGTTTGGGCGGTGCGGGGGGCGAGGGGCGAAGGGGAGAGGGGCGAAGGAGAGAGGGTGAGGGGGGAGAGGGTGAGGGGGTGAGGTCAGGCCGGTGCGGGTTCCAGGAGGCTGTCCCGCAGTGCCGTCACCAACTTCTGGTCCACGCCGAGGAGTTCGGTGGCGTACGCCTGTACGGAGCCGTACCGCTCGGTGAGGTCGTCCAGGAACAGGCGCATCACCGCGGCCGGGGCGCGGCCGTAGCCGGGCCAGACCGGGCCGTGGTCGGGGTGGGCGGCGCGCCAGTCGGCGAGGAGGCGCTCCGTGGCGAGTTCGGTGAGCGTGAAGTCCTCGACGATGACGTCCTCCGGTACGCCGAGGAGGGCGAGGACCAGGGCGGCGAGCAGGCCCGTGCGGTCCTTGCCGGAGGCGCAGTGGAAGGCGACGGCGCCCTCGTGCGCGTACGCGATGACGTCGAGGGCCTCGCGCAGTTCCTTCACGCCGTCGTGGGCTACCTCCCCGTAGCGGTCGGCGAGGTAGCGGCCCGGGTCGACGTCGGGGCCGAGGGCGGGCTGGTCGTACGGGCGGTGCTCGATGCTGAGGTGGTGGTAGGCGAGCCCGGGGTGGTCCGGCACCCGGCCCTTCGCGTCGATCTCCCAGTCGTAGCGGAGGTCGATGACGGTGCGCACGTCGAGGTCGAGGTAGCGGGCCCAGTCCGTGCGGTGGGCCTCGTCCGCCGCTGTGTCGGCGGTCAGCTTGCCGAGGGAGTCGGCGCGGTAGAGGCGTCCCCAGCGGAGGGTGCGGCCGTCGGCGGTGGGGTGGCCGCCCAGGTCGCGGACGTTGTGGAGGTGCTCGAAGGGTATGTGTCTGGTGGTCACGTGCGGAACTTTAGGGGGTGGCGGGGGAGTTGGGTCTTTTCCCCGATCCCGCCCCTTCCCGATACGGCGACTCCGTCGCCCCTGACCCCCGTATCGGCCTGGACGGCCTCGTCCTCAAACGCCGGACGGGCTGCAGAGCCCCCGGACGGGTTGGAGAGTGGTGCTCGGGGTCCGTGTGTTTTGCTGGCGGGCATGACGCTCTGCGCCGTGCTGTCCGACCTGGACGGGGTCATCCGGTTCTACGACATGTCCGGTGTCGAGAAGTTGGAGCGGTCCGCCGGGCTCGCCCCGGGGCGTACCGCCGAGGTGGCTTTCGCGCCCGAGAACGACCTGCCGTTGATGCTGGGGCGGATCAGCCGGGAGCAGTGGGTGGGGTCCATCGCGCGGGGGCTCGCCGGCGGCGGGCAGGTCTCGTGGGAGCAGGGGCGTGAGCTGGGCGAGGCGCTCGCCGGGGCCGGGTTCTCGGCGGACGCCGACGCCGTGGCGCTGCTGCGGCGGGCCCGCGCGGCCCGGCTGCACGTCTCACTGGTCACCAACGCGACGCCCTGGCTCGACGAGGACCTGGCCGCGCTCGGCCTCGCCGATCTCGCCGACGACGTGGTCAGCAGCGCGGTGGTCGGCCTCGCCAAGCCCGACCCGCGGATCTACGAGCTGGCCGCCCGGCGCGCGGGCGTCCCGGCCGAGCGCTGCCTGTTCGTGGACGACCGGCAAGAGAACGTGGACGCGGCCGTGGCCCTCGGCATGACCGGGGTGCTGTACCGGGAGCCCGGGGACCTGCGGGATGCGCTCGCTCCCCTCCTGGCATAGGAGTTCCGGGGGGGAGGGGGGAGGGGGGAGGAGGGAAGGGAGGGGGAGGGGGCAGTCCGTTCGGTGATGCGGTGGATCCGGTACGCCACCGTGTTCGGGTGCACGTGCAGCGCCGTGGGCGCACCGGCTGGGGCACCGCCGTGCTGCTCACGCTCCTCGGGGTCCCGCGCACGACCGTCGAGGCGGACTTCCTCAGCTACGTGCACCACAGGGGCTCGGCCTCGACGACGTGACCATCCAGGGGCTGCGCTCCGCCCTGCTCACCCCGTAAGGCCGCCGCAGCACGCCCCTGTCACATAAGGTCCGGCTGGACCGTCAGAGCGATGACGGAACGCGCCGAGGGAATGTGACGGGTGGGGCAGATGGACACGAAGAACCCGACGGGTACCGGACACCCGGACGACGCGCTCGCCGCGCGCTTCGAGGAGAACCGCAGCCATCTGAAGGCCGTCGCCTACCGCATGCTCGGTTCGCTCAGCGAGGCCGAGGACGCCGTCCAGGAGGCGTGGCTGAAGCTCAGCCGCGCCGACACGGGCGGCGTCACCAACCTGGGCGGCTGGCTCACCACCGTCGTCAGCCGCGTCTGCCTGGACATGCTGCGCTCCCGTACCTCGCGCCGGGAGGAGCTCCTCGACACGCACGTGCCGGACCCCGTCGTCCGGCGCGCCGCCGAGAGCGCCGCCCCGCCCGTCCTCGACCCCGAGGAGGAGGCGCTCCTCGCCGACTCCGTAGGGCTCGCGCTCCTGGTCGTCCTGGACACGCTGGCGCCCGCCGAGCGGCTCGCGTTCGTCCTGCACGACATGTTCGCCATGCCCTTCGACGAGGTCGCGCCCATCGTCGAGCGCACCCCGGCCGCCACCCGGCAGCTCGCGAGCCGTGCCCGGCGCCGGGTCCGGTCGACGGCCCCCGAGCCCGATCACGCGCGCCAGCGCGAGGTGGTCGGCGCCTTCCTCGCGGCCTCGCGCGGCGGGGACTTCGACGCCCTTGTCACGCTGCTCGACCCGGACGTGGTGCTGCGCGCGGACAGCGGTGCCCTGGAGCCGGGCGGCTGGTCGCGCCTGGTGCGCGGCGCTGCGGACGTGGCGCGGCAGGCGGCGGCCTTCGGCCGGTTCGCGCACGAGCCGCGCCTCGTCCTGATCAACGGGGTCCTCGGCGTCCTGTCGCTGGCCGACGGCAAGCCGCAGTCGCTGATGGACCTCACCGTCGTGGACGGCCGCATCGTGGAGATCAACATCCTGGCGGACGCGGAGCGCCTCGCCGCCCTGGGGGTCCCGGAGGTCCTGGCGGACTGAGGGGCGCATACGGTCGGTGGGGTCACCGAAGTCCAGGAGAGCCGCCATGAACCCTCGCCCCGCCGACCTCTCGTACGCCGAGGTGGCCCAGGCCCGTACCCGCGTCGCGGGCCACACCAGGACCGTGACGGTCTCGCCGTCCGACCACCTCGGCCCCGACCACCTCGGCCCCGACCACCTCGGCCCCGACCGCTTCGGCCCCGGGGTCCCGGCGGGTGCCGAGGTCTTCTTCGCCCACGAGTACCTGCAGCACACCGGCTCGTTCAAGGCCCGCGGCGCCGCCAACTTCGTCTCCGCACACGCGAGTTCGGGCACGCTGCCCCCGGCGGGCGTCGTCATCGCGAGCGGCGGCAACGCGGGGGTGGCCTGCGCCTGGGCCGCCCGGCGGCACGGCGCCGTGGCCACCGTCTTCCTGCCCACCACGGCCCCCGCCGTGAAGGTCGCCCGGCTGCACGCCTTCGGCGCGCGGGTGCGGCAGGTCGGCAGCGAGTACGCCGAGGCATTGGAGGCGGCACGCAAGTACGCGGCGGAGTCAGGGGCGTTGGAGAGCCACGCCTACGACCATCCGCTGATCGCCGCCGGAGCGGGCACCCTCCTGGAGGAGATCCGGGAGGCCCGCCCCGACGTGGACACCGTCGTCGTGGCCGTGGGCGGCGGCGGGCTCTTCGCCGGGGTCACCGCCGCGGCCCACCACCACGGCATCCGCGTCGTCGCGGCCGAGCCGGAGCACTGCCGTGCCCTGAACGCCGCGCTCGCCGCCGGGGAACCCGTCGCCGTCCCGGTGGACTCGGTCGCGGCCGACTCCCTCGGCGCCCGCCGCGCCACCCCGCTGGCCCTGGACTGGGCCCGCCGCACCGACTCGCCCTCGGTCCTCGTACCGGACGAGGCGATCGTCGCTGCCCGCCAACTCCTGTGGGACCAGCACCGGTTGGCCGTGGAACACGCCGCCGCCACCGCGTGCGCGGCCCTGCGCACCGGCGCCTACGCGCCCGCCCCCGGGGAGAAGGTGTGCGTGGTGCTGTGCGGTGCGAACACGGACCTCAGCGACCTGATGACTCCGCGGCCGTCTCAGTAGCAGCCGCGTCAGCCGTGGCCCCGCCCGCCGACCTCGCCCGCCGCCGGCTGACCCAGACCGTGAGACCGGCGAGGCCGGCCAGCGTCAGGGCGGCCACGGCCAGGCCGAGGGCCCCGGGGTTGACGTAGCCCGGCACCCCCACGTCGTACGTCGCGCCGCCCTTCACGTGGCAGCCGAAGCGCAGCGGCAGATAGGTGGGCCGGTAGCCGTCGATGTCCCCCGCGTGCGCGGGCCCCACCGCGTCCTGGCAGGCGTCCGTGCGCGACGTCTCGTCGAAGGTCATCAGGTGCACGGCGCCCCAGGCGTACAGGGCGATCGCCCCGGCCCCCGAGAGCGCCGCCGTCGCGCGCAGCCACACGGCCGGGCCCGCCAGGGGGAGGCCGTGCCGGGTCAGGGTGGTGCAGGCGTACACGCTGAGCGAGGTGGCGAGGATGAGGCCGAGCAGGGCGATGCCCATCAGGCTCATCCAGTCGTGGCCGTCGAACGGGTCGGTCGTCATGAGTGGGGAGCCCCCCGCTCCTACCGGTGAATGAGTCGCCCGAACTTATCAGGGCCGGTCATCGCCGCAGGAACTTCGCCACTGTGAGAAAACGGACGGGGGCCGAGGGGAACTCAGGCGTCGATCACGACATCCGACACCGGCACCGACTGACACGTCAGGGCGGCCCCGTCCGGCAGATCCTCCGACGGCGTCACCAGATGGGCGACCTCGCCCTCGAGCACCCCGCACGCGCAGCTCTCGCACTGGCCGACCCGGCAGCCGCTGGACATCCGCACGCCCGCGCGCTCGCCGAGGGCCAGCAGGCTCCCGGAGTCCTTGGTCCACGTCACCTCGCGGCCCGAGCGGGCGAAGCGCACCGTGAACTCCGCGCCGTCCGGCAGCTCCACCTCGCGGCGCGCGGCCCGGAACCTCTCGCTGAAGATCTCGAAGCGCGGCACACCCCGTGCGCGCAGCCCCTCGGTGAGCGCATCGAGCATCGGCGCGGGTCCGCACAGGTAGAAGCGGGCGCGGCGGGCGATCAGGTCCGGGGAGACGGCGTCGACGGTGATGCGGCCCGCACGGTCGTAGTCGCGGCCGCACACGTCCCCCGCGCCGGGGTCCGAGTAGTGGTCGATGATCCGCAACGCCCTTATCCGGCCCTGGAGTTCCCGCAGCCGGTCCCGGAACGGGTGGTCGGCGGAGCCCGCCGTGCCGTAGTGCAGCACCACCTCGGGGACGGTGCCGCCGGTCGCGGCGAGCGTCTCCAGGTAGCTCATGAAGGGCGTGATGCCGATGCCGCCCGCGAGCAGCACCACGGGGGTGTCGGCGTCCGTGGGGATGCTGAACACCCCGCCCGGCTGCGCGAGTTGCAGCCGGTCGCCCGGCTGCAGCTCCTCATGGACGTACGAGGAGAAGGCGCCGTCGGGGAGGCGGCGCACGGCGACTTCGTACGCGGTGCGGCCGCCGTCGACGGCGGGGCCGGTCAGCGAGTAGCTCCGGCCTTCGGCAAGAGGGGTGCCTTCAGCCAGGGGGGTGCTTTCAGCGAGGGGGGTGCCTTCAGCCAGGGGGGTGCTTTCAGCGAGGGGGGTGCCTTCGGCGAGGGGGGTGCCTTCGGCGAGGGGAGTGGAGGCGCCTTCCGCGCCCTCGGCCCGTACCGTCACGTGCTGCCCCGGCCGGTAGTCCGGCAGCGGCCCGCCGTCCACCGGCTCAAGGCGCAGCGTGCGCACGCCCCGGGCCTGGTCCGCGACGGCGGCCACGGTGAAGGGCCGCGTGCCGCTCCACGAGCCGTCGTCCGGTGCCGGGCGCACCTCGCACACGGCGGACCGCAGCGGCACCGAACCGCTCAGCGGGTCGGTCGTCTCGTGCCCGACCAGCAGGTTGAAGTTGCTGCCGAGGCCGCTGACCGGGTCCGCGCCGGGCAGGCCCAGGTCGGGGGCGTCCTGCCACCAGCCGTACTCGCCGACCACCACCGACGGGTGCAATGACTCGTCGAAGCGGGCCCGCAGACGGATGGAGCCGCGCGGCGTCGACACGTCCACCCACTGCCCCTCCCGGACGCCGCGCGCGGCCGCCGTCCGCGGGTGCAGGTCCACCGACGGGTCGGGGGAGCGGCGCCGCAGCGAGGTCAGGGCGCGCTGCTGGCTGTGCACGAAGTAGCCGTGCTTGGCGCAGGTGAGGACGAGCGGGTGTGCGGAGTCGGGGGCGGCGGGGTCGCGGTGCTCGGGCACGGCCGGGTAGCCGTGCTCCAGGAGCCGCTCCGAGTAGAACTCCACGCGCCGGGTCGGGGTGTTGAAGCCGGTGACAGTGGTGACAGCAGTGACAGCAGCGGAGTCCGTGGAGTCCGTGGAGCCCATGGCATCCGTGTCGCCCGTGACACGGGTGACGCTCGCGGCGTCAGGGGCGTCGCTGCCGTCCGCCGTGGGCCGCGCGTACTTCTCGTACGCCTCCGGCCGGGGCACCCGCACCCCGCCCGGGCGCCCGCGCAGCTCCTCGGCGGTCAGGCCGAGCGGCTCCAGCTGCCAGTCCCAGGCCGCCTCGACGTCCCCGCCGAAGAACAGCTCGCCCATGCCGAGGCGGCAGGCCAGGTCGAAGACGAACTCGGTGTCGGAGCGCGACTCGCCCTGCGGCGCGACGACCCGGGGCCGCAGCTGCACCTGCTCCTGCGCCCGGTGGCTCACCTCGAACCCGAAGCGCAGCGCCTCCCGTTCGTAGGCGCTGTTCACCGGGAGCACGATGTCGGCGCTGGCGCTGGTCGGGTTGTGGAACAGGTCGAGGTGCACCTGGAAGTCCAGGGCGCGCAGGGCCCGCGCGGTCCGCTCCGAACCCGGCTGCGCCACCACGAGGTTGGACCCGAAGGCGATCAACGCCCGTACGGGATAGGGACGGTGCTCCTCGATGGCGCGGCACAGGTCGCCCGCGTTGATGTACCCGGAGGCTTGCGGGCCGAGCGGGTGCCGGTCCAGGCCGAGGGCCTTGGCGCGCTGCTCGGGGGCGAACTGGCCGGGGTTCGAGGCGGGCCGGAAGGGCGGCGGGGCCACCACGTGGTTGCCGCCGCGCCGGTCGAAGGACCCCGTCAGGGCGTACAGGGTGGCGAGGGCCCGCTCGGTCTGCGCGGCGTTGGCGCTCTGCCCGACGCCGGTCCAGCCGTAGTAGGTCACCGACCGCGCCCGGCCGATCTCCCCGGCGAGCGCGCGGATCTCCTGCTCCGGGATCCAGGTGGTGCGCGCCACCCGCTCCACCGGCCACGCGGCGCAGGCGTCCACGTACGTCTGGAAGGCGGGCACGCACGCGAGCGCGCTGCCGTCCGCGAGGGTCACCTGCCGCGTCCCGCGCAGCGCGAACCGCTCCGGGCGTACGGCGGCGGCGTTCGTGTCGTACGTGACGGCCGCCCCCGCCTCCTCGTCCCATACGGTGAACTCGCCGCCGGACAGGCCCAGTTCCGCTGCGCGCAGGAACCGTCCGCTGTCGGTGCGCACCAGCAGCGGCGCGTTGGTCCACGCCCGCACGAAGTCCTCGTCGTACGCCTCGTCCTCGATCAGCAGCCGGGCGAGGCCGAGGGCGAGCGCGGCGTCCGTGCCGGGCCGGACCCGCAGCCAGTGGTCGGCCTGGAGCGCACTGGTGGAGCGGCGCGGGTCGACGACGGCCAGCTTCATGCCGCGGGCCTGCGCCGCGGAGACGGCGGCGGACTGGGCCAGCCACGTCTTGGCGGGGTTGAAGCCCCAGAGCAGGGCGAGGTCGGCGTGCGCGTAGTCGGGCGGCGGGATCGGGCAGCCGAACGTGAAGGCGTGCGCGACGTCCTTGTGCCAGTTGCAGATCTCGGCGCTGTAGACGGTGTTGGGGCTGCCGAAGTGGCGGACGAACCGCTCGATCCACTCGGTGGCGTCCGACACCGAGGTCCCGCTCGGCGTCGCCACCCCGAAGGCCACGGCCTCCGGCCCGCTCTCCTCGGCGATCCGCCCGATCCGCCGGGCGATCTCCGTCATCGCCTCGTCCCAGGAGATCGGCTCCCAGCCGGGGTCCGGGTCGGACTTGGGCCGGGTCCGCCGCAGGGGCGTGGTGAGGCGCCGGGTGCTGTGCGCGAGCTCCGCCGCGGACCGGCCCTTGGGGCACATCGCGGTGCCCGTGGGGTGCTCCGGGTCGGGCCGTACGCCGGTGATCCGGCCGTCCTCGACAGTGAACACGGCGCCGCAGCGGGACTTGCAGAGGGTGCAGAACCCTCGTATCTCCTCGGCGGCGGCCGACTTCTCGTGGGCCTCTTCGACGGGCACGGGGACCTCCGGACGCGTGCGGCGGCGTTGCTGCTGTCCCTACCCGGAGGGACCTCTCCATAGGACACCCGGATGATCGATCATCCGAGCCGCCGAAGGTACCTTTCGACGGGCCGAAGGCCCTGTATCGGCCACGGTGGCGTCAGGGCTCCGACAGATACGGGACATGTCCAGAAGAGGCCGCCGATGCCCGTGGGAAGCTCTGGCCATGACAGCCGGGGCCCCGCAGGATCAACTGGACGCACTGCTCGCACACGCCCGCACGATCCTGCCCGACGTGATCGACCTCCGCCGCCGCCTGCACCGCCACCCCGAGCTGGGCCTGCATCTGCCCCGCACCCAGGAGGCCGTGTGCGAGGCCCTGGCGGACATCGGCCTGACCCCGGTGCGGGGCAAGGCGCTCAGCTCGGTGACCGCCACGATCGACGGCGCCGCCCCCGGGCCGACCGTGCTGCTGCGCGCCGACATGGACGCCCTGCCCCAACAGGAGGAGACGGGGCTCGAGTTCGCGTCCGAGGTGGCGGGCCACATGCACGCCTGCGGCCACGACATGCACACCTCGATGCTGGTCGGCGCGGCCCGGCTCCTCGCCGCGCGCACCGAGCGGCTCGCGGGCCGGGTGGTCCTCATGTTCCAGCCCGCCGAGGAGTCGGACGGCGGCGCGCTGCACATGATCGACGAGGGGGTCCTGACGCCGCCCGGCGGCGACCCGGTGGAGGCGGCGTTCGCCCTGCACGTCACCACGCGCTACCCGTCCGGCACGGTCCACCTCCGGCCCGGCCCCACCTTCGCCGCCTCCGACACGCTGCACCTCACGGTGCACGGAGCGGGCGGCCACGCCTCGACGCCGCACCTCGCGCTCGACCCGATACCCGTGGCCTGCGAGATCGTCCAGGCCCTGCAGACGATGATCACCCGTACCGTGAACGTCTTCGACCCGGCCGTCCTGACCGTCGCCCGCATCGACGCGGGCACGACGACCAACATCATTCCCGAGACGGCCCGCATCGACGGCACGCTGCGCACCCTGTCCCCGGAGGCCCGGGCCGCGGTCCTGGACTCGCTCCGCCGGGTCGTCCACAACGTGGCGGCCGCCCACGGCGCCACCGCCACCGTCGAACTCAGCGAGGGCTACCCGCCCGTCGTCAACGACACGGACTTCGCCGCCGCCACCACCCGCTGGGCGACCGCCGCGCTCGGCACGGAGCGGGTGCACCGGCTCGCGGAGCCCTTCATGGGCGCGGAGGACTTCAGCTACGTCCTCGAACACGTCCCCGGCACCATGGCGTTCCTCGGCACCAGGCCCCCCGGCCAGCCCCCGGAGAACGCCCCCGACTTCCACTCCAACCGCGTCGTCTTCGACGAGCCCGCGATGGCCACGGGAACCGCGCTGTACGCGGCGGTGGCATGCGGCCACCTGGCTCGCTGAGGTCCGTCGGGGTCCGCCCTGGCGACTGGCTCCCCGCGGTTTCGTTCCCCGGACCGACCGGGGCGGACGGCGCGGTTCGGTTTCGTTTCCCGGCTAGGTGATGCGGGGCGCCGCCGCGAAGATGGAACCGCGGGATCGCGATGGGATGCCCACGGCCGCCGCCGGGTGATGTCCGCGGTGGCGGCCCCCCTGCGCGAGGGCGCCGCGGCCCGACTCCCCTCCTCGCCGCGCATCCCCTCGCGCGTTGCCGTCCTCCCCGGGGCCGGGGCACGCGGGAGTTGCCCCCGGGCTGGAACTCGCAGGGAGGACGCGAGCCCAGGCCGCGGCGCCGGCTGGCGCCGCGGCCTGGACCGTCCGAGCGGTACCGTGGGACGGGCCTGCCTGGGGCGGTGGAGCGATGGCTTCGCAAGTGTTCGACAGCGACGACATAGAACTGGCCGAGGACTTCTTCTGCCGGGCGTATGCCCGTCTGCGGGTCAGCAGCAGCACGCCGCACCACAGCCGGACGCACTTCCGCCGCGAGTCCATGCCGATGGTCACCGTCGACGAGCTCGATCTGGGTTTCGACATGAGCTACGCGGTGACCCCGCTGGGAAAGTTCTGCCTGTGCCTCGTACACGAGGGGGTCATCCAGGACCACGCCTTCCACGGCGTACGGGACTCCTTCGGCCCTGGCGACATGGTGCTCCTGGCGCCCCCGGACCTCCCGTACGCGGGGCGGATCTCCACCGCCCGCTACAACCTCACCCTCCTGGACCCCGCCCTCCTGGACCAGGTCGCCGCCGGGGACGGCCCGTCCCGCGAGCCGGTGCGGCTGACCGGGCACCGGCCGCACTCACCGGGCGCGGCCCGCCAGTTGACGAACACCGTCATCTATCTGCGCGACCACGTCCTGGCCGACCCGGCCACCGCCGGCGAGCCGCTGATCGCCGCGGCCGCCGGCCAGCTCCTCGCCGCGAGCGTCCTCGCCGCGTTCCCGAACACGGCACGCGTCGAGCCGACGGCCCAGGACCGAAACGACGCCCACTCGGCCACCCTGAGGCGGGCCATCGCCTACATCGACGACCACGCCGACCAGCCGCTGTCGGCCGCCGAGATCGCCGCCGCCGCCCATGTGTCCATCCGCGCCCTGCAGTACGCGTTCCGCCGGCAGCTGGACACCACACCCCTGGCCTACGCGCGCAGGGTGCGCCTCGCCCTCGCGCACCAGGACCTGCGCACGGCGCAGGGCAGCGGTGCCACGATCGAGCGCATCGCCGCACGCTGGGGCTTCGCCCACCCGGGGCGTTTCGCTGCCGCGTACCGCAGGGCCTACGGCGCTGTGCCGTCCGCCGTGCTCCAGAAAAAAACCGCACCCGGACCGCCGTGAACGCCGTGCTCGGCGTAGTGCGGTCCGGGTGCGGAGAGACAGGCGGTCAGGCCTTCTTGGTCTCCCAGAAGATCTTGTCGATCTGGGCGATGTAGTCCAGCGCCTTCTGGCCCGTGGCCGGGTCCGTCGAGCCCTTCGCGGCCGAGAGGGCCTTCAGGGCGTCGTTGACCAGCTGGTGCAGCTCCGGGTACTTCTCGAAGTGCGGGGGCTTGAAGTAGTCGCTCCACAGCACCGAGACGTGGTGCTTGGCGAGCTCGGCGCGCTGCTCCTTGATGACCGTGGCACGCGCCTGGAAGTGCGGGTCGTCGTTGCCGGCCATCTTTTCCTGGACGGCCTTCACCGACTCCGCCTCGATGCGGGCCTGGGCCGGGTCGTACACGCCGCAGGGCAGGTCGCAGTGTGCGCTGGCCTTCACCTTGGGGGCAAACAGGCGGGAGAGCATTGAGCTGTCCTTCCTCGTGATCGTCTTCTCAGGTGGGACATTACTCCGTGAGAGACGGGTTTTCGCGGGTGCCCCCATGGGCTTAGGACAAAAGTCCAGGGCCACACTGGGACTGGTGGAGGATGGAACCGGAGGCCGGACAGGAGTGAGCGGGAGGTTGTCTGATGCCTGAGACCGCGGGGGTTGACGGGCGCGAGACGCGGGTGCCGTTCCAACTCATCGAGGTGGACGGGCCGTCGATGGTGCCGACGCTGTACCCGGGCGACTGGATGCTGGTGCAGCACGGGGCCCGGGTGCGGCCGGGGGACGTGGTGATCCTGCGTCATCCGCTGCAACAGGACCTGCTGGTGGTGAAACGTGCCGTCGAGCGGCGCGAGGGCGGCTGGTGGATGCTCGGGGACAACCCGTACAACACGGGCGGGGACAGCAATGTCTACGGAGTCGTCCCCGAGGAGCTGGTGCTCGCCCGGGTGCGCGGCCGGTTCCGGCCGCTGACGCGGGTGCGGCAGGAGCGGGAGGCCGCGGGCCGGAGTCAGCTGTCGCTCGCCGCGCTGGCCTCCTGGGCCGTGTCCGCGGTGCGGCCGGTGCTCGCCGACCGCTCCGTCTCCAAGCGCTTGCGGGCGCGGTAGGCGGCGACGTTGGCACGGGTCGCGCAGCGGTCCGAGCAGTAGCGGCGGGAACGGTTCGTCGACGTATCGAGATAGGCGTTGCGGCACGGCGCTGCCTCGCACAGGCCGAGCCGCTCCACCCCGTGCTCCGTCAGGTGGAAGGCGAGGCCCATCGCGGCGATGGCCGCGAACCCCGCCGTCGCGTTGGACGAGTGGTCCGCGAGGTGCATGTGCCACAGCGGCCGCCCCTCGTCGTCCCGGTTGTCGTGCCCCGAGATCTGCGGACTGACGGGGAACTCCATCAGCAGCGAGTTCAGCAGGTCCACGGCGAGCGTCTCGTCCCCGCCGTCGGCAGCTTCGAAGACGGCCCGCAGCCGCCCCCGCACGGAGCGGAAGCGCGAGAGATCGGACTCGGTGGCCCGGCGCGCCATCTGCGTATGCGGCCCGAACAGCTCCCGGATCACATCGACCGACGTGAGTGAGTCCTTGTTGCGGCCCGGCTCCTCGGTGTTGACCAGGCGCACCGCGTAGTCCGAGTAATAGGCCAGTTCCACTTGTAGTCCTTACGGGGTCGGGCTAGGGTCAGCTCATCGGCACGTAATGGTCGATCTCAGTATCAGGGTATTACGGAGTGGAGTGTTCCTGATGGCGCACACAGCGACCGACGACGCGACCAACCCGACGGGCACCGACTGGCGCGCCTGGCAGAACAGCTGGGACCGCCAGCAGCAGTGGTACCTGCCGGACCGCGAGGAGCGGTTCCGGATCATGCTCGACATGGTCGAGGCGCTGGTCGGCACCGAGCCCCGCGTGCTGGATCTCGCGTGCGGTACGGGGAGTATTACGGACCGGCTCCTCCAGAGGTTCCCGGACGCGACCAGCACGGGCGTCGACCTCGACCCGGCCCTCCTCACCATCGCCGAGGGCACGTTCGCGGGCGACGACCGCGTCACGTTCGTGACGGCGGACCTCAAGGACCCTTCCTGGACAGCGGAGTTGCCGCACGCCACGTACGACGCGGTCCTCACGGCGACGGCCCTGCACTGGCTGCCCAGCGGCCCGCTCGCCACCCTCTACGGCCAGATCGCCCAACTGGTGCGCGACGGCGGCGTGTTCATGAACGCCGACCACATGCCCGACCCCGCCACCCCGCGCATCAACGCCGCCGAGAGCGCCCTGCGCCACGCCCGCATGGACCGCGCCAAGGCGGAGGGCGTCCTGGACTGGAAGGAGTGGTGGCAGCTCGCGGCCGCCGACCCCGTCCTCGCCGGGCCGACCGCCCGCCGCTTCGAGATCTACGGCGACCACGCGGACGGGGACATGCCGCCCCTGGAGTGGCACGTGCGGACCCTGCGAGAGGCGGGGTTCGGGGAGGCGCGGGGGGTCTGGGGGTCGCCGGCTGATGCGGTGGTGCTCGGGCTGAAGTGAGGCCACCCGCACGGGAGAAGAGCGAAGGGGCGGTACGGGTGTCCGTACCGCCCCTTCGCTCATGCCACCTGCGTACTGCTACAGCACCTTCGACAGGAACGACTTCGTCCGGTCGTGCTGCGGGTTCGTCAGGACGTCGCGCGGGTGGCCCGACTCGACCACCACGCCCTCGTCCATGAAGACGAGGCTGTCGCCGACCTCGCGGGCGAAGCCCATCTCGTGGGTGACCACGACCATCGTCATGCCGGACTCCGCCAAGTCCCGCATGACGTCCAGGACATCGCCCACCAGCTCCGGGTCGAGCGCCGACGTCGGCTCGTCGAAGAGCATCAGCTTCGGGTCCATCGCCAGCGCACGGGCGATCGCCACGCGCTGCTGCTGGCCGCCGGAGAGCTGCGCCGGGTAGTTGGCCGCCTTGTCGGCGAGGCCGACGCGGTCGAGCAGCTGCTGGGCGCGGGCCCTCGCGGTGGCCTTCGTCTCGCCCTTGACCTGGACGGGCGCCTCCATGACGTTCTCGAGCGCCGTCATGTGCGGGAAGAGGTTGAAGCGCTGGAAGACCATGCCGATGTCCCGGCGCTTCAGGGCGACTTCGCTGTCCTTGAGCTCGTAGAGCTTCGTGACCGGCGGCGCCGTCTCGCCCCTCTTGTTCTTCTTCGGCTTGCTCGTCTTCTGGCGGTAGCCGACCAGCTCCCCGTCCACGTACAGGCGACCGGCGTTGATCTTCTCCAGGTGGTTGATGCACCGCAGGAAGGTCGACTTGCCGGAGCCGGACGGGCCGATGAGGCAGAACACCTCGCCCTGGGCGACCTCCAGGTCGATGCCCTTCAACACCTCTACGCTGCCGAAGGACTTGTGGACGCCCTCGGCCTTCACCATCTGGGACATCAGAGAGCTCCTCGGTTCGACCCGCCGAGCAGGTTCACCTTGATCTTCTGCAGCGGAGTCATCGGCAGCGACCGCAGCGACCCCCGCGCGAACCTCCGCTCCAGGTAGTACTGGAAGACGCTGAACACGCTCGTCATGACCAGGTACCAGATCGACGCGACGAAGAGCATCTCCATCACGGCGTACGAGGTGGAGCCGATCACCGTCGTCGAGCGCAGCAGCTCGTTGTAGGTCACCGCGTACACCAGCGCCGAGGTCTTCAGCATGTTGATGAACTCGTTGCCGGTCGGCGGGACGATCACGCGCATCGCCTGCGGGATCACGATGCGGCGCAGCGTCTTCGCGTGGCTCATGCCGAGCGCGTGCGAGGCCTCGGTCTGGCCCTCGTCGACCGCGAGCAGGCCCGCGCGGCAGATCTCCGCCATGTACGCCGCCTCGTTCAGGCCGAGGCCGAGCAGCGCGCACATGAACGGGGTCATCACGTCCGTCATCTCGTCCTTGTAGATAGGACCGAGGTTCAGGACGGGGAAGATCAGCGCGAGGTTGAACCAGAGCAGCAGCTGGACATAGACCGGCGTACCGCGGAAGAACCAGATGTAGAGCCAGGCGACCGTGGACGTCACCGGGTTCTTCGAGAGCCGCATCACGGCCAGGATGATGCCGAGCACCACGCCCATGACCATGGCGAGCACGCTGATCAGCAGCGTCCGTCCGGCGCCCTTGACCACCGAGTCGGTGAAGAGCTGGTCGGAGACGGTGTGCCACTGGATGTCGCCCTGCGAGAAGGCGTATCCGAGCACGATCAGGATCGCGAGGACCAGCGTGCCGCTGACCCAGCGGCCGTAGTGGCGGACCGGGATCGCCTTGATGGCGACCGGCGCGGCGGCCTCCTTGGAGACGGACACCGAGGCGCGGGGGGCCTTGGCGGCCCCGGAGTCGGCGGGCGCCCCGGAGTCGGCGGGCGGAGTGTCCTCCGGCTCCTTCGGCTCCTTGCTCAACTTGTCAGTCATCGTGACTGCCCTTTCAGTGGTACGACGTCAGTGAACCGGCAGGTCACTTGCCGCTGTTGATGGCCGCGGCGTCGATCGCGCCGGTCTCGGCGCCCCACTTCTTCAGGACCTTCTCGTACGACTTGTCCTTGATGATCGCGTCGACGGCCTCCTTGAGGGCGTCGCGCAGCTTCGTGTTCTTCTTGTCGACGGCGATACCGAACGGCCCGGCGTCGTACTGCTCGCCGACGATCTCGAAGGTCTTGCCGCCGCCCGCCTTGCGGGTCAGGTCGAGCGCCACCGGGTAGTCGTTGACGCCGGCCACCGCGCCGCCCGAGCGCACCCGGGTCTGGGCCTCGGTGTCGTCCTCGAAGGACTGGATGTCGATGCTCTTCTTGCCGCCGTCCTCGCACTTCTTGGACTGCGTCTGCAGCGCCTTCTCGTACGTGGTGCCCTGCTGGACGGCCGCGCCCTTGCCGCACAGGTCCTCGATGGACTTGATGCCCTGGGGGTTGCCCTTCTTCACGTACACGGCGGTGCCCGCGATGAAGTAGTCGACGAAGTCGACGCCCTCGCCGAGCTTCTTGCCCTTGTCGTTGAGGCCCTCCTGGCGGGCCTTGGTGTCCGTGATGGAGGACATCGCGGCGTCGTAGCGGCCCGCGTTCACGCCGGTCACGAGGGTGTCGAACTTGGTCGAGGTGAACTTGACCTTGACCCCGAGCTTCTTGCCGATCTCGGCGGCGAGGTCCGGGTCCACGCCGATGATCTCGCCGTTCTCCTGCGACTCCATGGGGGCGTACTCGGCGTTGGTGCCGATGTGCAGCTCGCCCTTCTTCTGGATCTTCGCCGGGAGCTTGTCGAAGAGGGGCGCGTTGTTGTTCTTGCTGCCGCCCCCGTCGTCGTTGCCGCCCTCGGTCTGGTCGCCGCAGCCGGTCAGCAGGAGGGAGCCCGCGACCACGACCGCGCCGACCACGGCTATCCGGGACTTCGCGGACTTCGCAGCCGTCGTACAGGGGGTGAAGCGTGCGGTCGTCATGGTGGGGTCCTCCGGCGGATGAAGGGGGAGTTGCCGTGCGGCCGGGCACACACCTTCGGGTGTCGCGACCTCGTGTGATGAGGCATCTTGCCATTCGGACTGCCCGATTATGGGTGCCAGAGATGTCAAAATCGGATAACGGGGTGTGCGCGAGGCCGGAGGGCCCGGCAGGGCACGGGTGGGACGGATCGGAGTGAACCGTCACTAACTGGACGGCACGTCCCGTATCTCGCCATGTGGACCGTTCCGAGGGCTTCGGTGGGCGGATGCCGGGCGGACCCCGAGCCGGTGGCGGGCGCGTGCCGGGTGCGTGCGGGACTTTGGTCCGGTGTTCGACTGCGCGTGATTGAGGTCCTTGGGCCCGGCCCGGAGGATGCTGTCCCCCGCAGCGGCCCCCGCGTCCTTGACCGGGGTCCGGGCCGGAAGTCTGTCTTCCCGCCGTACCGGGGCGGAGTGAGGCCAATGCCACTCGCCCCCGCCTACTGCCTTCAGGTAGAAAGGTGCGTTACACCCCTCATCCGGGGCCCAGGGCGCGTGTGCGGCGCGCCCGCGTGTCCGTACCTCCCTCCGCCGACAGGTGGAGAACGGACGCGGTGCCCGCCCCACTTCTCAACACGGAAGTGGTCACCCTCGACGAATATGACTTAAGGGGTCAGAAAAAGTGGCAGCGGAGATCGTCAATCCTCGCAGCGACAGCAGTACGGATCACGAAGGCGCCGAAGAGCCCTTCGATCCGGCCTTCGCGCTGCACCGTGGCGGCAAGATGGCCGTGCAGGCCACCGTGCCCGTCCGCGACAAGGACGACTTGTCCCTCGCGTACACGCCCGGCGTCGCGAAAGTGTGCAGCGCGATCGCCGAGCAGCCCGAGCTCGTCAACGACTACACCTGGAAGTCGAACGTGGTCGCCGTCGTCACCGACGGCACGGCCGTGCTCGGCCTCGGCGACATCGGGCCGGAAGCCTCGCTCCCCGTCATGGAGGGCAAGGCCATTCTGTTCAAGCAGTTCGGTGGTGTGGACGCGGTGCCGGTCGCGCTCGCGACCAAGGACACCGACGAGATCATCGAGACCGTCGTGCGGCTCGCGCCCTCCTTCGGCGGCGTCAACCTCGAGGACATCTCGGCCCCGCGCTGCTTCGAGATCGAGCAGCGCCTCAAGGAGCTCCTCGACATCCCGGTCTTCCACGACGACCAGCACGGCACGGCGATCGTGACGCTCGCCGCCCTGCGGAACGCCGCGAAGCTGACCGGGCGCACGCTCGGCGACCTGCGCGCGGTCATCTCGGGCGCGGGCGCGGCCGGCGTGGCCATCGCCAAGTTCCTGCTGGAGGCGGGCATCGGTGACGTCGCCGTCGCCGACCGCAAGGGCGTCGTCAGCAAGGACCGGGACGACCTCACGCCGGTCAAGCGGGAGCTCGCCGAGATCACCAACAAGGCGGGGCTCAGCGGTTCGCTGGAGTCCGCCCTCGCCGGTGCCGACGTCTTCATCGGTGTCTCCGGCGGTACGGTGCCGGAGCCGGCGGTCGCCTCGATGGCGCCCGACGCGTTCGTGTTCGCCATGGCCAACCCGAACCCCGAGGTGCACCCCGACATCGCGCACAAGTACGCGAAGGTCGTCGCCACGGGCCGTTCGGACTACCCGAACCAGATCAACAACGTGCTGGCCTTCCCCGGGATCTTCGCGGGCGCGCTGCAGGTGCGGGCCTCGCAGATCACCGAGGGCATGAAGATCGCCGCGGCGGACGCGCTCGCGGGTGTCGTGGGTGACCAGCTCTCCGCGGAGTACGTGATTCCGTCGCCGTTCGACGAGCGGGTCGCCCCTGCGGTGACCGCGGCTGTGGCCGCTGCGGCTCGGGCCGAGGGTGTTGCTCGGCGCTGAGGTCTGCTCGCGCTGTTTTGAAGGTCCCGCCCGTTGTGGCGGGGCCTTCTTTTTCTCCCAGGGCGGTGAGCGGTGCGTGTCACAGCGGGACACGGTTCCGTACGAGGTGGGCGCCCGCCTATCGTCGGCGCCATGTTCGCTGCCTATGCCGCCCGTATCGACCGTGACCAGCCGCTCAGTGGCCTCGAATTGGGGGAGCGGCCCGCTCCCGAGGCCCGGTCCGGCTGGAGCACCGTGACGGTGCGCGCCGCCTCCCTCAACCACCATGACCTGTGGTCCCTGCGCGGGGTCGGGCTCGCCGAGGACAAGCTGCCGATGATCCTCGGGTGCGATGCCGCCGGGGTCGACGAGGACGGGAACGAGGTCGTTCTCCACTCCGTCATCGGGCAGACCGGGCACGGTGTCGGGCCGGGGGAGGGCCGGTCCATCCTCACGGAGAAGTACCAGGGGACCTTCGCCGAGCAGGTTGCCGTCCCCACCTGGAACGTGCTGCCCAAGCCCAAGGAGCTGTCCTTCGCCGAGGCCGCCTGTCTGCCCACGGCGTGGCTGACCGCCTACCGCATGCTCTTCACCAACGCCGGTGTGCGGCCCGGGGATTCGGTCCTCGTGCAGGGTGCGGGCGGGGGCGTCGCGACCGCCGCCATCGTGCTCGCCAAGGCCGCGGGGCTGCGGGTGTTCGCCACCAGCCGCGACGAGGCCAAGCGCAAGCGGGCCCTCGAACTGGGCGCCGTCGAGGCCGTCGAGCCGGGTGCGCGGCTCCCGCAGCGCGTCGACGCCGTCATCGAGACCGTGGGCGCCGCGACCTGGTCCCACTCGATCAAGTCCCTGCGGCCCGGTGGGACTCTGGTCATCTCGGGTGCGACGAGTGGCGACCGGCCCTCGCACGCGGAGCTCACCCGGATCTTCTTCCTGGAGCTGCGCGTCGTCGGCTCCACGATGGGCTCCAAGGACGAGTTGGAGGATCTGTTGTCGTTCTGCGCGGCCACCGGTGTGCGGCCCGTCATCGACGAGACGCTGCCGCTGGACCGGGCGCGTGAGGGATTTGAACGGCTTGCTGCGGGTGATCAGTTCGGGAAGATCGTGCTCACGGTCTGACCCGTTGAGCGGGTGAGCAGAGGGGTCGGTGGTGTCCGCCGGCCCCTTTTTCGCGGGCATCGCGTCAACTTTGGTTGACATCGGCTTTGTGTCAACGTAAGTTGACATGCATGACCGAAGCAACAGATCTCGCCGAGCGTGCGGGCGATCGCGACCCACGGGTCGGGTTGCGGGCCGTCGCCGCGCTGCGGCGGCTCGTGGAGCGTCTTGAGGCCGTGCAGGTGCGCAGCGCGCGCCAGCAGGGCTGGTCGTGGCAGGAAGTCGCCACGGAACTCGGAGTGAGTAGGCAGGCCGTGCACAAGAAGTACGGGAGGCAGTGATGTTCGAGCGGTTCACGAAGGACGCCCGCGCCGTGGTGACCGGTGCGGTCGAGGCCGCGGAGGAGGCGGGTGCCGATGCCATCGACGACACCCATGTGCTCCTCGCGCTGCTCGACCGTGAGGCCAGCCGGGCCTCGTTCGCCCTGGCCGCGCTCGGGGCGGGGGAGCGGCGGGCGGAGATCACGGCGGCGCTGGCCGAGGCGCGGCGGCGTGGTGGGCTCTCGCAGGCAGATGCGGAGGCCCTGGCCGGGCTCGGCATCGATGTGGAGGAGGTGGTGTCCCGGGTGGAACATGCCCATGGGGAAGGGGCGTTGGCGGGTGCCGGGGGTGGAGGTGGGGGTGGAGCTGGGGCTCGGCGGGGGAAGCCGGGGCTGTTGAGCCTCGCGGCCTGGACCGGGCATCGGTCCTTCACCCGGGAGTCCAAGGACACGCTGGAGCGGGCGCTGCGCATCGCCACGGCGCGGCGGGACCGGCAGATCGGTGACGAGCACATCCTGCTTGCCCTGACGACCCGGCCGGGGGTCGTGGCGGAGGTGCTCGCCGATCATGGGGTGACGCATGAGGGCGTGGAGCGGGTGCTGTACGGGTAGGGGTGGCTGGTTGGTTGGCTGGGTTCGCCTGCTGCGGGTGCGTGGGGGCGGGGCGGGGACGCGGCGGTATGTCCGTCCTCGAAACGCCTCGGGCGCTGTGCGAGTACATGAGTACTGGCTTGGGCGGGGTGCTGTACTGCGGGCGGACATACCGCCGCGTCCCCACCCCTTGCGCCGTCGCGCGCCTGCAGGCCGCCGTCTTTCGTCGCCGCTTGCCCCCTCGCCTTACGAGTGGGGTGTGCTCAGCGTTGCCGCGATGAGCGTTGCCGCCGTCGCCAAGTGGTCGCGGGACTCGCGGAGTTGGGCGTCGGTGACGCCGTGGTCGCGGGCCCGGTCGCGGATGTCGTCGCGGAAGCGGTCCAGGAGGCGCTCCAGGTCGCGGGCCGGGTCGCCCGTCGTCCCGGGCTCCTTGGCCCAGTCCGGGGTGAACTCGACCGGGAGGGGTTGGGTCGGCTTCTCCTCCGGCTCCTTCTTGAGGTTCGGGGTGGGGGGATCCTGCCGAGGTGTCTTGTCGGTGGGGCGGCTCATGTTCTTGCCGAACTCCATGCTGAACTCGCCGAACTCCTTGGCCAGTTCGGACAGTCCCTCGCGCACTCCCGTCGGCCAGTCGCCCTGGGCGAAGTGGTCCTGGACGCGGGTGGCGATGCGCTGGAGCTGTTCCTGGACCTCAGCGTGTGCCTGCTCCTGGGCGTCCTTGGCCTGGCGGCGGGCCTGCTTGGCCTCCTCGCGGGCCCGGCGGCTCTCGTCCTTCGCTCGCCGCGCCTGCTCCTTCCACTCCTGCTTGGCGCGCTTGAACTCCTCCTTGGCCTGGCCCCAGCCTTCCTTGTCGGCCCAGTTGCCCGTGGTGCCGGCGGAGGTGCGGGCCTCCTTCGCGGCGGCGCGCATCTCGCGGCGCAGGTCGCCGACGGCGCCCTGCACCCCGTCCCTGATCTCGGCGGCGAGTTCGGCGACGGACTCGCGGATCTCCAGCTCCAGGTCGGCCAACTCGCCGCTGCGGTCGGCCAGTTCGGCGCGGCCCGCGTCCGTGATCGCGTACACCTTGCGGCCGCCCTCGGTCGTGTGGGTGACCAGGCCCTCGGCCTCCAGCTTCGCCAGGCGCGGGTAGACCGTGCCCGCCGAAGGCGCGTACAGGCCCTGGAAGCGCTCCTCCAGGAGACGGATGACCTCGTAGCCGTGGCGCGGGGCCTCGTCCAGGAGCTTCAGCAGGTACAGGCGCAGGCGGCCGTGGGCGAACACGGGGGGCATCTCAGAGCACCTTCTTGTCGGTCGGGGCGGAGGTGTCGGAAGGAGTCCTGTCGGTGGGGGCCTCGACAGTGGGCGACTCGTCGGTCGGCGTTCCGTCCGGTGGGGTCGGCTCGTGAGGGTCCTCCTCCGCCGGTGGCCTGCGCAGCAGTGCGATCGAGCCGGACACCGTCGTCGCCCGGAGCTTGCCGCGGCCCTCGCCGAGCCGTCCCGTGATCTTCTTTGCGCCCCACTGGCCGCCGACGCGGAGGTCCTCGAAGGCGTTCGACACCGAGCCGCTCGCCGTGTTCGCCTCGACCTCCGCGTCCGCCGGGTGGGGGATGCGGATCGCGATCTCGCCCGACACGTTCAGCAGCGTGACGTCGGCGGGGCGGTCCGCCGGGTCGAGGTCCACGATCATCGAGCCGCTCACCGACTCCGCGCGCACCGAGGGGCCCGCGCCCTCCATGACCGTCAGGTCGCCGGAGACCGACTTGAAGGTCAGGTCGCCGCTGACGCCCTGCATCTCGACGTCCCCGGAGACGGAGTCGGCGCGGACCGGGCCGGAGAGGCCGACGAGGGTGGTGGCGCCGGTGATCGTCTTCACCTGTGCGGGGCCCTCGATGCCGGAGACCATGACCGCCGCGCCGACGGCGCCCACCTCGACGCGGGTCCCGGCCGGGACGGCCAGCGAGACCGCCGCGCTGCGCCGGTGGCTCTTGAGGTCGAGCAGCCGGAACAGGCCCGTGCCCTTGTGGTCGTCGTGGACGACGGAAAGGGTGCCGTCCTCGTGCGTGACGGTGAGGGCGGGGCCGTCGATGTCGGAGATCTCGAGGCGGGCCGAGGTCTCGTCCGTGCCGACCACGTTCACCGTGCCGTTCACCGTGCGGACGCGGACGGTCTTCAGGGGTGCGCCGAAGGTGAGCTTCCTGGGCTCGTCGACGATCCACTCGGACATGGGCTTGACCTCCCTGGTCGACGCGACGCGCCATATCGCGTCTTCGCTATACACGATATATCGCGGTTCGCAGAAGTCAAGGTGCGGTCCGGCCTCCTCGTGGCCTCCCGTCTTGTCGCTCGCTGCGCCTAGTTCTCTGCGCCAAAGATGGTGAATTGTCCTAGCGTGGGGCCATGTCGTCCGACGATGCCGCCGCCTCCGCCGGCTCCGTGAGCGGGCCCGCCAAGGGTGTGGGCGCGCTGCTGCTCTGCAGGTCCGAACCCGAAGCGGTCGAGTCCGTCGCCCAGTTGCTGCGCGAGCGCATGCTGCTGGTGCCGGCGGGGCCGGAGTGGAGCGTGCTCGTCCCCGAGGGCAAGCCCTGGCTCGACGGCGGCGAGCCCGTCGACCGGGTGCTCACCGGGTGGGCCACCGCGCTCGCGGTCGGCGCGCCCTGGCCGGTGCTCGCCCTGTGGTGGGACCCCGACCGCTCCGGCTACACCCTCGCGTCCGGGTTCCGGCGCACCGTCGGGTACGTGTGGCTCGCGAACGGCACGCCCGTCGGGGAGGACGAGGCGATGCGGACCTTCGCGGCCCGGCTCGGTCTCGATCCCGTCCTCGACATGCAGTCCCTGGAGGCGCTGACCCGGCCCGACTCGGAGGCGGACGCGCGGGCGCGGATGCTGGGGCTCGTCGCCGTTCTCTCGCGGGCGGGGCTCGTTCTGCCGCCCGGTCTGGGGCCCGGTGAACCGGCCGATCGGCTGCGGGAGGTCGCTCGCGTGCAGCGCGCCGTGCGACAGGTGGAGTGGTCCGGGTGGCGTGATGCGGTGCGGGCCGAGCTGGACGTGGTGGAGAGCGGGCCCGCCGGGGCGTGGCTGCGGGGGCCCAGGGCCCGGGGGCTGGCCGTCGCCCAACTGGCTGCGGGGGTGCCGCTCGCGGTGTGGGCGGCCCGGCGTCGCAGTGGTGGGTGGGCCGTCGCCGGGGTGCTGTTGATGGTGCAGGGGGCCGTGGGGCTGGCGTACGACCGGGTGCGGGGCGGGCGCGGCTGAACGCGCTCTTCCTCAAGCGCCGGACGGGCTTGCGTGCACCGCGTCCAGGACCAGCCCCAGCAAGCGGTCCGGCTGTTCCGGGTCGCTCGTGCCCCGTGTCGTGGACAGGGCGATCCCCACGACCAGTTGGACCAGGTCGCCCGGGGCCAGGTCGGGGCGGGCCGTGCCCTCGCGCTGGGCTCGGGTCAGGAGTCCTGCCGCCGTTTCGAGGATGCGCTGATGGCAGTCGAAGCCCAGTGCGTCGGGCGTCGCCGTCTTCTCCAGGACCAGCGCGCCGCCCATGCCCTGGTTCACGCGCGCGTGGGCGAGGAACGCGCTCAGCCAGTCGGCCAGCGCCTCGTCCGGGGAGAGCGGGGACGCGGGGGAGAGGAGCTCGTCCGCCCGCGCGCACAGGGTCTCGATGCGGTCCTTGAGCACCGCCGTCAGCAGGGCGCTGCGGTGCGGGAAGTGGCGGTAGAGGGTGCCGGGGCCCACGTCGGCCCTGCGGGCGATCTCGTTGAGCGAGGCGTCGGGGCCCAGCTCGGCGAAGGCGTCCCGGGCCACGGCGACGATCCGCTCCCGGTTGCGGCGGGCGTCCGCGCGCGGGGGGCGTGTCCGGTCCGTCGTTCGCGGGGTCTGTGCCTCGGGTGCCCGTGCCTTCCGTGTCATCGCCGCATCGTACAAGGGGGGTGGCTAAGCGGAGAAGTTCTCCGTATGGTGTCGAGGGTTATCCGGAGAGGGTCTCCGGAAAGTTCGGACGGGGTTGGGGAGGTACCGGGATGTTCACCGGGGATCCGGGGCGGGTCGGGGTCTGGACGTTCGCCTTCGACGCGCAGCCCGCATGGCTGGTGCGGGAGGCCGCCGCGGAGATCGAGGAGCTGGGGTACGGCGCGCTCTGGTTCGGGGAGGCGTACGGGCGGGACGCGGCGGGGCAGGCGTCGCTGCTGCTCTCGGCGACGCGGCGGCTCGTCGTCGCGAGCGGCATCGCCAGCGTCGAGCGCCGGGACCCCGTCTCCATGGCGATGGTGGAGCGCACCCTGGGCGAGGCGTTCCCCGGGCGCTTCCTGCTCGGCATCGGCGGGCACCGCACCGCGAGCCAGCCCGGCGCCGGACCGGCGTACGGAACCGGCGCCGAACCGGCATACAGAAGTGGGCGGTCCGGGCGGACGGGCGCCCCGCGCGCGGGGGCCCTGGGGATGATGCGGGACTACCTGGACGCCATGGACGCCGCCGCCCGGCTGCCGGGCGCGCTGCCCGTGCCGGAGCCCGTACCGGAGTCGGCGTCGGAGCCCGTGCCGGGATCCGCGCCGCGCCGCGTGCTCGCCGCGCTCGGCCCGAAGATGCTTCGGCTCGCGGCCGAGCGGGCCTGGGGCGCCCACTCGTACTTCGTCCCCGTCGCCCACACCGCCCGCGCCCGCGCGGCCCTCGGCCCCGACGCCTTCCTCGGGGTCGAGCAGGCCGTGGTGCTCGACCGGGACCCGGACCGGGCCCGCGAGGTCGCGGCGGCACACGTCGCGGGGTACATGGCGATGGCCCACCACCAGATCGCGAACGTGCGGCGGCTCGGGTTCGGGGACGAGGACTACGTGGACGGGTGGCCCAGCCGTCGGCTCGTGGACGCGATCGTCGCCTACGGAGACGTCGACGCTCTCCACGCGCGCGTGCGGGAACATCTGGACGCGGGCGCCGACCACGTGTGCGTACAGGTGCTGACCGCCGACCCGGGTGCGCTGCCGCGCGCGGAGTGGCGCGAGCTGGCGCCCGCCCTGGTGGGGTGAGGTCCGGGGCCGGGAGACCTGGGAGGGGCGGAGCGGCTACTCGTCGTCGTCCTCGTCGTCCAGGCGGGCCAGCCACGTCGCCAGGCGTTCGACCGGGACCTCGAAGTCCGGGTTGAGGTCCACGAAGGTGCGGAGCTGCTCGGCGAGCCACTCGAAGGTGACCTCCTCCTCGCCGCGCCGCTTCTCCAGCTCCTCGATGCCACGGTCGGTGAAGTACAACTCGTGCTCCTGTGTTCCTGGTGCGTAGGGGGCCGGATCCGCGTACGGAATTCCGGCGAGAATCCATCGTAGGCCGTGCCGGAACACGGTCGCCCTGCAACCGCGTCCGCCCTTAACCTCGTCGTGGATCAAGTGAGGTCGCCGAGGGGTGAGTTGGGCCGCTCGCGAGGCAGGGAGACGGGGGACGGGGCGTGGCCGGACAGGTGCAGCGGATCGAGCTGCCGGGCGGGCAGGTCGTGTACGCCCGGGTCTCCACGGGAACCGGAGCGGGCGAGGACGACGAGGACGTCGGCGTCCTCGACACCGCCGTGGCCAAGGTCGAGGAGCTCGGCGAGCTGATCCGCAGGGTCGGCGGCTCCGTGCTCGACGCCGCGAGCGCGGTCGCCCCCGACGAGGCGAGCATCACCTTCGGGGTGGAGCTCAGCGCCAAGTCCGGCAAGGTCCTCGCCGTGCTCGCCGAGGGCGAGGCCAAGGCGTCGGTGCAGGTCCAGCTGACCTGGCAGTTCGACCGCCAGGGCCGTAGCCCCGAAGGCGGCGGCAACGACTCCGGCGCCGGCGGCCCCCATGCCTGAGCCCCACCTCCGCCTCGACGCCCTCGCCCAGGCCGCCACCGTCCAGCTGCTCGCCGCCGAAGAGGACGGGGACGGGGCCTCGCTGTGGGGCAGCGGGTTCTTCGTCGCGCCCGGGTGGGTGCTGACCTGCGCGCATGTGCTGATGCCGCACGTGGGGCGGGACCTCGGGCGGGTGTTCGCGGTGCGCGGGACCGAGCTCAACGACGGGATTCCCGTGGCGGCGCGGCTCGACCAGTGGCTGGTGACCGACGCCGGGCGGTCCGTGGTGCCGCCGCACGAGGACCTCGCCCTGGTGCGGCTCGTCGGTGCCGAGAGCGAGAGCGAGAGGGAGGGGGAGGGGGAGGGGGAGGGGGTGTACCGGGACGCGTACGGGTCTCCGCACGAGCACGAGTGCGTGTGGCTCGCCGATCGTGCCGTCCGGCACCTCGGGCCCGTCACCGTCTACGGGTACCAGCCCGACGAGGCCGGCGGGCGCGCCGCCGGGGCCAAGCCGTGGAGCGCGGAGGCCGAGACGAACGCGCGCGACGGTGACTGCGGGCTGCGTCTCGCCCCTGACGTGGCCTTCCCCAAGGGGGTCTCCGGCGGGCCGCTGCTCGACCCGCGCACCGGGGCTGTCGTCGGCCTCGTCAAGGCGCGCCGCAAGGAGCGCGACGGGGGGCTCGCCATCGCGCTGCCCGCGCTGCGCCGGTTCGGTGCTCGCTACCGCGAGGTCATGGCCGCGCACGACCGCTGGCACGCCACGTCGCCGCGTCCCGTCGTCGGGGACAACTGGATCGACGAGCAGCAGCGGCTCCTCGGCAGCGATCCGCGGCCGGGGCCCGAGCACTGGACGCCGAAGGACCGGCGCGCCGCCCTCGGCCTGCTCGCCGGGCTGCCCGCGCCCGCCGCCGAGCCCTCCGTCGCCCGGCTCGTGCGCAAGGTGCGCGGCCGCAAGCCGCCCGGCGCCCCGCCGTCCCTGCTCGGCTGGCGCGACGGCCACGGGCTGCTCTACGACGGTGAACTCCCGCAGGACGCCCTCACGTTCCTGCACTACCTGCGGCTCGTCGCCCTGTATGTGCGGGAGCGGGGCGGGGACGTGGGGGCCCTGGAGAGGTGGGTCGACGAGCGGCTCGGGGAGGATGACCGGGCCCATCTGCACGCGCTGGTGACCGACGCCCGGCTGCCCGACGCCCTGCTGCCCGCCCCCGAAGCCCCGCCGCGCTCCCTCGTCGCCTACCCGGGGCCCGGCGAAGGGCCCACGGTCACCGTCCTCCTCGACCCCGTGATCGGTGCGCGGCCCGTCCGCTTCCACTGGCAGATCTGGGTCAACGACAGCGTGTACGACGGTGAGACGCACATGGTCGCCGAGGACTACTCCGGAGAGGGCTCTCTGCCGAAGGATCTGGTGCAGTCGCTGCGTGATCCGCTGGCCCGGACCCTGCACGGGCAGGACGGCGAGGGCCCTCCCGTACCGCTCGAATTCGCCCTGCCCGCCGAGCACTTCGACACCCAGGTGCACCGATGGCGGCTCGACGACATCGGGCTGCTCCACGCCGGCGAACACCTGAGCACGCAGCGCGCCGTCGTCCTGCGCGCGCTCACACGCCGGGGAGAACCGGACAAAGAGTGGGGCGACCGGTGGCTGGCCCAGGCGGACGCGGGCGGGGTGGCGGCGGCCCGGGTGCCGGTGCGCGACAGCAGGCCGCAGGCGCGGCACCTCTCCCGGCTGCCGCACGCCGCGGTCCCGGTCATGTGCCGTCCCGCCGGGCGCGGCACCGGGCGCGAGGTCATGCGGCTCGTCCTCGGCACCGGGCACGGCGTGGCCCTGTGGGACATCGACGGGCACGCCACGCGCGGGTGCCACGATTCCTGCGACGCGCTGCACGCGCGCGTGGAGCGGCTCTTCGGCGGGCTCGACTCGGTGGCCGAACTCCCCGACCGGCTGCGCCACATCCGGCACCACATCAGCCGGGGCGGCGACGGCGGGCACTGGCGCTGGGCCGAGCCGATGGCCCTCCTGTACGACGACCCGAGGCGGCCGCTGCCGCCGGAGGACACCACTCCGGCGGACTCACCATGAGCGCGCCCACTCGTTCAACCACCCGGCTGGATAAGGATGTTCAGGCGCGCGGGCGTGGGTACATCTTCAGGGGCCCGCTGTGGACGCCCGTCGCCCCCGTCGGCCATGACCCGGCCAGCCACCGACCGTCACGACCGTCGACGAGGAGCACGCAGTGACCGGATGGTTCATCTACGAGGGTGTCGGTGGTCCGGATCCGGACAAGATCGACCGGCGGCCCGCGCCGCCGCCCTGGCGCGACTTCGACGCCGAGCCCGTCCCGTACGAGGTCCCGGACATCGACACCGCCACCCAGCGCCGCCTCGGCTCCAGCGCCGTCCCGATGTCCGTCCAGGACGCCGAGACCCTTGAACTCATCAACGCCGCCCTGTACTTGAGGCGCCCCCTTCTGGTGACCGGTGAGCCCGGCTCCGGAAAGAGCACCCTCGCGCACTCCCTCGCCCATGAGCTGGGCCTCGGCCGGGTCCTGCAGTGGGCCGTCGTCAGCCGCAGCGAACTGAAGGACGGCCTCTACTCGTACGACGCGATCGGCCGCCTCCAGGACAACCAGCTCGGCCGCGACCAGGCCGAGGACATCGGCCGCTACATCCGGCTCGGCCCGCTCGGCACCGCCCTGATCGCCGCCGAACGGCCGCGCGTGCTGCTCATCGACGAGCTCGACAAGAGCGACATCGACCTGCCGAACGACCTCCTGAATGTGCTGGAGGAGGGCGAGTTCGGCATCCCGGAGCTGGAGCGCATCGCCGACCGGCCCGGCCAGGAGACCGTGCACGTGCTCACCGACGACGGGCGCCGGGTGCCCGTCACCCGGGGGCGGGTGCGCTGTCGTGCCTTCCCCGTCGTCGTCATGACCAGCAACCGCGAGCGGGAGTTCCCCGGGCCGCTCCTTCGCCGCTGTGTCTCGCTCGACCTGGAGCCGCCGCGCGACCAGCGGCTCGCCGCGATGGTCCTGGCCCACTTCGGGCTCGACGCGTACGACGAGAACATCGACATCGTCGACCAGTTCACCGACGCCGAGTCGGACGGCACCCTGCTCCCCACCGACCAGCTCCTGAACGCCATCTTCCTGGCCCAGCACGCCGCCCGGCAGCAGCCCGGGCGGCGCGAGGAGATCGCCGGGCTGCTCCTTCGGCCCCTCGACCGCGGGCCCCGGTGACCTGAGTGACCGCCTCCCCGCCCGGACCCGACGCCGCCGCGAGCCGCGCGCTCGCGGTGCTCGTCGCGCGGCTGCGGGAGGCCGGGCTCGCCCCCGGAGCGGAGGAGCTCGCCGACACGCTGTGGCTGGCCGGGCAGGTCGCCGGGCGCAGCGGCGCCCGCAAGCTGCGGCCCGCCGAGCCCCTGCCGCCGCCCGGACCCGGAGGCGGCGGCAGCCTGGGCGGCCAGTCGATGCTCCGGCCGCCCGAGCCGCGCCTCGACACCGGCTCGGCACGGGTGCCCGAACAGGCGGGGCGCGCCCGGCTGTTCGCGCCCACCACCGGCGAGGGCGAACCCGGCGGCCGGGGCGTGCCCGTGCGGGTGCCCGCCGCCGCGGTGCTGCCCGACCCGCTCGGACTGCAGCGCGCGCTGCGGCCGTTGCAGCGCTACCGCCCTCCCGTCCGGCCCGTCCCGCGCCACTTGGACGAACAGGCGACCGCCGAGCGCGCCGCCGACACCGGGCTGCTCGTGCCCGTCCTGCGGCACGCCCGGCGGCGCGCGGCCCGGCTGCTGCTCCTCATGGACATCTCGACCTCGACGGTCGTGTGGGAACAGGCACTTGGCGAGCTGCGGCAGGTCTGCGAGCGCTCCGGGGCGTTCCGCGAGGTGCGGGTGGAGTTCCTGCACGAGGGACCCGGCGGGCGCCCCGGACACGCCGCCACCGCCCGGCCCGGCACCCCGCTCCAGGACCCCGGCCGCCTCAGCGACCCCACCGGCAGCCGTCTCACACTCGTGCTCAGCGACTGCGCGGGACCGATGTGGCGCAGCGGCCGGATGCAGCGGCTGCTCCACCGGTGGGGCGCCCTCGCGCCGGTCGCCGTCGTCCAGCCGCTGCCCCAGCGCATGTGGCTGCGCACCCACCTCCCGGCCCGCCGCGGACTGCTGCACCGGTGCGAAGGGCCCGCCGGGCGGCTGGAGTTCGAGCCCGCGGATGGCGGCCGGGCCCCGGGCGGGGGCATCCCGGTCCCGGTGCTCGCGCTGCGCCGCTCCGCCGTCGAGGGCTGGGCGGGGCTCGTCGCGGGCGCGACCGGACAGTGCCTGGAGGGCGCCGCCGGGTGGGCCCTGCCGGGTCACGCGCCCTCCGGTGCGCCCGTGCGGGCCCGGCAGGAGGTCGGTGGCGCGGAGCGGGTGCGGGCCTTCAAGCGGACGGCGTCGGGACCGGCGTGGCAGCTCGCCGTGTATCTGTCGGCGGTGCCGCCGATCCTGCCCGTCATGCAGCTGGTGCAGCGCGCGATGCTCGCGGGCAGCGGGCCCGAGGTGCTCGCCGAGGTGCTGCTCGGCGGGCTGCTGCGGCGCAGCGAGCGCCAGGCCGAACCGGAAGTCCTCGGCTACGAGTTCCTGGACGGCGTGGAGGCCGCGCTCCTCGACCACCTCGCCGAGGACGACGTACGGCTGCTGCAGAAGCACTGCTCCGACTACCTGGAGCGGCGCTTCGGGCGCACCGTCCACAACTTCCCCGCGACGGCGGTGGCGCTCCTCGGCGACGCGGCCGAGCCGGACCAGCCGGCCGAGCGCGGGGCCACCGCGGACCACCCGGTGCTGCGGGCGTTCGCGGAGGTCTCCGGGGAGGTGCTGCGCAGGTTCCTGCCGCGGGAGCCGGTACGGGTACCGGAGCCGGCCCAGGGGCAGCGCGGCACGCCCGACGTGGCGCCGCTGCGGGAGCGGGCCCGGGAGGCGTGGCGGCAGTACGCCCGCAAGGGGCAGGCGCGTGAACTCGACCGCGCGGTGGGCCTGTTCGAGGCGCTGGTGCAGGCGCAGACCGTGGGCGGCGGGCAGGCGCCGGGCGCGGACCTCACGGAGCTGGGCGAGGCGCTGCTGCTGCGGTGGGCTGTCCGGCGCGATCCCGCCGACCTGCGGGCGGCCCTCGACACGGCCGCCGCCCGCGGCCCGCACGCGCCGCGCGGGGCGCTGCTCTTCGGCCAGGTCCTCGTGGAACTCGCCGAGGAGGTGGAGCGGGCGGGGCTCGGCGCGGAAGTGGTCCCCTCGTACGTGCGCGAGGAGGCCGCCGAGCACGCGGGTGACGGCGGACCGGCCCTGCTGTGGGTCGAGTTCATCCTGCTGCGGGACGCGGTCATCGAGTTCGGCGTCCTCGCGGCCGATGCCGACCTGGACGACGAGGCGGACCTCGGCTGGCCCGCCACGCGCAGCCTCGCGGTCGCGCTCGGGCAGCTCGCGGTGGTCGCGGCGCGGGTGGTGGAGGGCGGCGGCCGGATCGGCGCTGGGGACGCCTACCAGGCCCCGGGGGCGAGTGCGCGCGACGAGGCCGGTCGGGGCCAGGCTCCGGCCGACGGCGGCGGGCTGTCGTCCGCCGCCGCCTCCCGGTACGGCGTGGAGCACGTCGAGAGCGGAGTCGCCACCGGGAGCGGCGAGCGGACGGGCGGGACGGGCGGCGGCGGAGCCGGGTATCCGTCCGGGCGCGGCATGGTGCCGCGGCAGGAGCTGGACGAGGGGGCCGGAGACTTGCCCGTGCCCGGCACCCGCCCCGCCGCCGGGGCGGGGCAGCTGTCCTGGCTCGTCATCCGGCACGACGACAACGGCAACCGCTTCCGCGTGGGCCGGTACGCGACCCGGGCCGAGGCCGAGCGGGTCATGGAGGCCCTCGACCGGCGCGGCCGTGAGCCGCTCAGCGTCGCCGCCGACCGGAGCGCCCAGGACTGGTACGAGCACTACATGCTGCGCGCCGTCGACGCCGCGGGCACCCTCACGGAGGGCCCCGACCCCGCCGACGGCTACCTGCTGCGCGGACGCCACCGGCTGCGCCTCGCCCGCCACTACGACGGGACGGGCGAGGTCGCCCGCGAGACCGCCCTCGACCCCCGCGCCGAGGTCGACGCGCATGCCCTCGCGAGCGACGCGACCGACGACCTGCGCACGGCCGTCGCCCAGGGCAGCCTGGAAGGCGCCGAACTCGCCCAGACGTGGCTGGACATCGCGGACGCGCTCTGGCTCTCGCGGGACGACGAGGCCGACGAAGGGGGCCGGCGCATGGTGCTCGCCGCCCTGGGGGAGGCCCTGGACGCGTCCGGGGACGACGAGGAGCTCACCCTCGTCTGTCACATACGCAAGGCCGAGGCCCACTGGTCCCGCTACCGCTTCACCGACCGCGCCGACCAGCTCCAACTCGCCGTCGAGAGCCTGGACTCGGCGCTCATCCTGGTCGGCGCGGACGACCCGCGCCGCGCCCCGCTGCTCGCCCGGCTCGGGGAGGCGCTGGTCTACCGGGGCCTCGCCGAGAACTCCGCCGCCGACACGGACGCGGCCGTCCGTGCGCTGCGGGATGCGTACGAGTCGACGCCGGGCGACCACCCCGAGCGGGAGGAGGTCCGGATGCACCTGGCGTACGCGTACATCGAGCGCTTCCGGGTGCAGGAGGTCCTCGCCGACCTGTACGAGGCCGACTGGATCCTGAGCGCCATCGTCCGCACCCTGCGCCGCGTCCGCCCGGTCCAGCCGCACCTCCTGCCCGTCTGCTGGCTCAAGCGCGGCGAGGTGGCGACCCTGCTCTCCGCGCGCACCGACTCCCTGGAGCAGCTGCGCCAGGCGGCCGAGTACTACTCCCGCGCCGCCGGGGCCGCCGCAGAGGCCGGGTACGGCGACATCCAGGCCGAGGCGCTCCAGTCCCGGGGCGAGGTCCTGGAGCAACTCGACGACCCCGAGGCGGCGTTGGACTCCTACCGCAGGGCACTGGCCCGCCACGGCGACACCGGCGCGGACCCGGCCCGCGTCCAGGAGCTGGCCGCCGCGGTCAGCCGCCTCGAAGAGCTCCTCGGCGGCCACGCGTGACCACCCCCGCCGATCCCCACGACACACCCCTGCCCGCGATACCCCGGCCGCAGGACACCACGCACCCCGTGTACGCCGCGCTCCTCGGCGAACTCGCGGAGCGCGCGGCCGCCGGGGAGCCGGTCTGCGCCCAGTACGAAGACGCCCCGTGACCCGGCCGTCCGGGGCGCCGCCCGTCCGGCACCCGCGGTGGCCGCACGCCGCTCTCGACCTCAGCGGTCACCGCCCCACGCCCTTCAGGCAGTTCGTCCTGAAGGTCCACGGCCGGTGCAACCTCGACTGCGCGTACTGCTACATCTACCGCTCCCCGGACACCAGTTGGCGCGAGCGGCCCGCGCGCGCCGACGCCGTGACGATGCGGGCCGCGGCCGCCCGCATCGCCGACCACGTCACCGCTCACCGGCTGCGCCGCATCCGCGTCGAACTGCACGGCGGGGAGCCCCTGTTGGCGGGTCCGGGGCCGCTGCTCGACTATGTGGCGGCGGTGCGCGAGGCCGTGCCCGCCGGGTGCGAGGTCGCCGCCACCGTGCAGACCAACGGCACCCTGCTCACCGCCGCCGCGCTCGGCCGGCTCGCGGCCGCCGGGGTGCGGGTCGGGCTCAGCCTCGACGGCGGGCGCGCCGCCCACAACGTGGCCCGCGCCGACCGCGCGGGCCGTCCCGCCTGGCCCGCCGCCCGCGCCGCCGCGCGACTGCTCGCCGCGCACCCCGCCTCGTACGCCGGGATCCTGTGCACCATCGATCCGCGGACGGACCCCGTCGACGTCTACGAGTCGCTGCTCGGCCTCGCCCCGCCCGGCATCGACTTCCTTCTCCCGCACGGCAATTGGGCCACGCCGCCGCCCGGACTCGCGGCCGAGACCCGGCCCGGGCGGTGGCGGCCGCGGCCCACGCCGTACGGGGACTGGCTGGCCGCCGTCTTCGACGCCTGGTGGGACGCGGGGCGGATGCGGGCCCGGGTGCGGCTCTTCCGGGAGATCGCGGCGCTGCTGCTCGGCCTGGACAGCACCGCCGAGGCCGTCGGGCTCTCGCCGCTCGCCGCCGTCGTCGTGGACACGGACGGGGCGATCGAGCAGGTCGACTCGCTCAAGTCCGCCTACCCGGGGGCGCCGGAGACCGGGCTCGACGTCTTCCGGCACTCCTTCGACGCGGCGCTGCGCCACCCGGGCGTCGCCGCCCGGCAGTTGGGCATCGAGGGGCGCTGTGCCGCGTGCCGGGACTGCCCCGTGGTGCGGGTGTGCGGCGGCGGGAACTACGTGCACCGTTACGCGCCCGGCAGCGGCTTCCTGCACCCCAGCGTGTACTGCGCGGACCTGGAGCGGCTCGTCCGGCATGTCGCGGGGCGGCTCACTTCTGCCTCAACAAGCCCTGGCTGACACTCTTTTGACGCACAATTGGGTACCCCCTGCACACACCCGTGCCAGGTTCAGCCGAGGAGAGGTCCGGATGGCGGAAGCGACGGTGGAGCGGCGGCCGCATGTCACCGTGGTCTTCGCGGGCCAGAGCGAGTCGTGGGCCGCCTGGATCGAGCACCAGATCCGCGGCGCGGGCCGCGCGACCGCGCTGGTCCGCTGGAACCCGCTGGAGCGGCCCCCCACTCCCGAGGCGCTCACCGATCTGCTCGCCGCCCCCGGCCGCGTCCTGCTGATCATCGACGACTGGTACGAGAAGCTCGGCGAGGAGCGCTTCCAGGCGTGGGCCGCCGTCCTGCGCGAGGTCCTGCCCGCACACCGCGACCGCGTCGCGGCCGTCAGCGTCACCGCGCAGCCGCTGCCCGTCGCCGTCGTCGCCCTCGCCCCCGTCGAGCTGCGCGGCCTGCGTCCCGAGGTCGCCCGCAGCCGTGTCCTGGAGTGCGCGGGCATCCCCGCCCCGGCCACGCTCGTCGCCCTCGCGCGCGGCCCCCGCTTCCCCGACGACCTGCCCGACGTGTGGAACGTCCAGCGCCGCAACCGGCGCTTCACCGGCCGCACCCGGCTCCTGGAGACCGTCCACGACGCGTTCGGCGCCGCCGGCACCGAGGGCTGCACCCTGGTCCTGCACGGGCCCGGTGGGATGGGCAAGACCCAGCTCGCCCTCGAATACGTTCACCGGTTCGCGGGCGAATTCGACATCGTGTGGTGGGTCACCGCGGTGGAGCGCGTCATCGCCCGTGAGCAGTTCGCCGCCCTCGCGCCCGACCTCGGCATCGAGGTGTCCGGGCAGCTCGACGAGGCGATCCGCGCAGTGCGCCGCGAACTGGCCCGCACGGCCCGCCCCTGGCTGCTCGTCCTCGACGGGGCGGGCCACCCCGACACGGTGGCCGACCTCCTTCCCGAGGGGCGCGGCCGCGTCCTGGTCACCACGCTGCACGCCGACTGGGCGGGGTACGCCGACGCGGCCGTGCCCGTGCCCGCCTTCGAGCGCCGGGAGAGCGTCGCCTTCGTCGGCCGCAGGGCCGCACGGCTCACCGAGGGCGACGCCACCCAACTCGCCGAGGCCGTCGAGGACATGCCGCTGCTCCTCGACCAGATGGCGGCCTGGCTCGACGTCACCCCGACCGCCGACGTACCCGGCTACATCAAGGACATCCGCGGCGGCAAGCCCGACCGCTTCGGCATCATGGAGTCCCGGGACTACCCGGAGTCCTTCCAGGTCGCCTGGGCCAAGACCCTCAACACCCTGCGCGACGGCGCCGCCACCGCCTGGCAGCTGCTCAACCTCCTGGCCTGCTTCTCGCCGGAGGTCGTCCCGGTCCGCCTGCTGCAGACGGCGCGCCACGGCGACCTGCCCCGCCCGCTCGCCGACCTGGTCTCCGACCCCAGCAGCTGGAACACCGCGCTGCGCAGGCTCTCCGAGATCACCTCGATGCGCGTCGAGTACGAGCCGGGCCCCATGGAGACCCAGCGCGTCAGCACCCTGCGCATGCACCGGCTCTTCCACCGCTACGTGGTCGGCATCCAGTCCCCGCACGACCGCCGGCGCTACTCCGAGGCCGCCCGGAAGGTGCTCGTCACCGCCGACCCCCGCGACCCCGCGTCCGCCGCGAACTGGGCGCGCTACGCGGAGCTGATCCCGCACCTGGAGCCCTCCGGCGCCCTGGAGTCGACCGACGACGACGTCCGTGACCTCGTCCTCAACTGCATCGAATACCTGCGCATGCGCGGCGAGGAGCGGGACGGCTGGTGGCTCAGCAAGGAGGCCGTCGAGCGCTGGCGCCCGGTGTCGGGACCCACCGACCGGGCCGTGCTCGTCGCCGTCCACCAGCAGGCCAACATGCTGCGCAGCCTGGGCAACTACCAGGACGCGGAGACCCTCGGGCGCGACATCCTGCACCGGCTGAGCAGCACGGCCGACGTCCGCCCCATCGAGCTGATCCGCGCCAAGGACGGTCTCGGCGGCACCCTGATGGCGCTGGGCCGCTACGACGAGGCGCACGCCCTCTTCGAGGCGGCCGCCGGTCAGGCCGCGGCGGAGCTGGGCGGCGACATGGTGCCGCGCACCCTCGCCATCCGCAGCAACCTCGCCGTCACCATCGGCCTGCAGGGCCGCTATGCCGAGGCACTCGCACTGCACCGCCGCATCTTCGAGGCCCGCGTCGAACTCCTCGGCGGCAAGAACCCGTTGACGCTGCACTCCGCGCTGCGCACCGCCTGGATGCTGCGGCTGCGCGGTGACTACACCGAGGCGCAGCGCATCCAGGAGCACAACTCCCGGCTGCACAGCCAGGTCCTGGACCACAGCCACAGCCAGACCGTGTACGCCGAGCACAACCTCGCGCTGTGCGTGCGCCGCACCGGCGACCCCCGGTCCGCGCAGGCCATGATGCACGAGGTCCGCGAGAAGGTGGTGCGCCGCCGGGGCCGCGGACACCCCGACGCCCTGATGATCACCGGCGACTACGCCATGCTGCTGCGCGGCCTTGGCCACCTGGAGGAGGCCCGGGAGCTGGCGGAGGCCACCGCCCACGGGTACGCGACGCTGATGGGTGACACCCACCCGTACGCGATAGGAACCCGCGACAACGTGGCCACGATCCTCCGTGACCTCGGCGACCACCGGGCCGCGCTCGACCTGTCCCGGCGCACGATGGCGGAGATGGACGCGGCGGTGGGCCCCGACCACCCCTGGGCGGTGGGCAGCGCCCGCAACGGGGTCGCGGCGCTGGCGGCAGCGGGTGAGCCCGAGGAGTCCCGCGCCCTGGCCCGGGACGCGGCCCGGCGCTCGGTGCGCGCCCTCGGCGAGAACCACCCCCTGACCCTGGGGATCCGGCAGGCCCGCCTGGTCCCCGGCGAGACCGGCTGGGACTTCGAGGCCCAGCCGATCTGACGGGCGGCAGCGCGCATACGCCGGGGCCCGGCCCCGAGTCAGTCGCTGACTCGGGGCCGGGCCCCGGCAATCCGTTGGGGTCCGCTCGAGGACTATGCCTCGAAGACCTCACGGATCAGCTGCTCCTGCTCCGCCTGGTGGCGCTTCGCGGAGCCGACCGCCGGAGAGGAGCCGTGCGGCCGCGAGATGCGGCGCAGGCGCTCGCCGTGCGGGATGTCGGCGCCGACCGCCAGGTCCAGGTGGTCGATCAGGTTGAGCGCGATGAAGGGCCAGGCGCCCTGGTTCGCGGGCTCTTCCTGGGCCCACAGGTATTTCTCCGCGTTCGGGAACTTGGCGATCTCCGCCTGGAGTTCCGCACCCGGCAGCGGGTACAGACGCTCGATGCGGATGATCGCCGTGTCCGTGGCGCCGCGCTTGACCCGCTCCGCCTCCAGGTCGTAGTAGACCTTGCCCGCGCAGAAGACGACCTTGCGGACCGCCGCCGGGTCGACCGACTCGTCGCCGATGACCGGGCGGAAGCCGCCCGTGGTGAACTCCTCCGCCTTCGACGCCGCGGCCTTCAGGCGCAGCATCGACTTCGGGGTGAAGACGACCAGCGGCTTGTGGTGCGGGTTGTGCACCTGCCACCGCAGGAGGTGGAAGTAGTTCGACGGGAGGGTCGGCATCGCGACCGTCATGTTGTTCTGCGCGCACAGCTGGAGGAAGCGCTCCGGGCGGGCCGACGAGTGGTCGGGGCCCTGGCCCTCGTAGCCGTGCGGGAGGAGCAGGGTGACGCCGGACGTCTGCGCCCACTTCTGCTCCGCCGACGAGATGAACTCGTCCACGACCGTCTGCGCGCCGTTCACGAAGTCGCCGAACTGGGCCTCCCACATGACGAGCGACTCGGGACGGGCCAGCGAGTAGCCGTACTCGAAGCCCATCGCCGCGTACTCGGAGAGGAGGGAGTCGTAGACGTTGTAGCGCGCCTGGTCGTCCGAGAGGTACAGGAGCGGCGTGTAGTCGTCGCCCGTCTCCCGGTCGATCAGCACCGCGTGGCGCTGGCCGAACGTGCCGCGGCGGGAGTCCTGGCCCGCCAGACGGACCGGGGTGCCCTCCAGGAGCAGCGAGCCGATGGCGAGGGTCTCGCCCATGCCCCAGTCGATCGTGCCGTCCTCGACCATGGCCGCGCGGCGCTGCAGCTGGGGCAGCAGGCGCGGGTGGACGGTGACGTGCTCGGGGATGTTGACCTGGGACTCGGCGATCCGCTTGACGACCTCCTGGGTCACCGCGGTGTTCACCGCCACCGGGAACTCGGCCTGGGCGTCCGGGACTTCGGCCGGGGCGGGCTGCGAGGTGGCCTCGCGGACCTCGGTGAAGACCTTCTCCAGCTGGCCCTGGTAGTCCTGCAGGGCCTGCTCGGCCTCTTCCAGGGTGATGTCGCCGCGACCGATGAGGGACTCGGTGTAGAGCTTGCGCACCGAGCGCTTCTTGTCGATCAGGTCGTACATCAGCGGCTGCGTGAACGCCGGGTTGTCCGACTCGTTGTGCCCGCGGCGGCGGTAGCAGATGAGGTCGATCACCACGTCCTTGTTGAACGCCTGGCGGAACTCGAAGGCGAGCCGCGCGACGCGGACGACGGCCTCGGGGTCGTCGCCGTTCACGTGGAAGATCGGGGCCTCGATCATGCGGGCCACGTCGGTCGAGTACATGGAGGAGCGCGAGGACTCGGGCGCCGCCGTGAAGCCGACCTGGTTGTTGATGACGACGTGGACCGTGCCGCCCGTGCGGTAGCCGCGCAGCTGCGACATGTTGAGCGTCTCGGCCACCACGCCCTGGCCCGCGAAGGCCGCGTCGCCGTGGATCGCGACGGGCAGGACGGTGAAGTCCGTGCCGCCCTTGTTGATGACGTCCTGCTTGGCGCGGACGACACCCTCCAGGACCGGGTCGACCGCCTCCAGGTGCGAGGGGTTGGCGGCGAGGGAGACCTTGATCTGCTCGCCGTCCAGGCCGGTGAAGGTGCCCTCGGCGCCCAGGTGGTACTTCACGTCGCCGGAGCCGTGCATCGACTTCGGGTCGAGGTTGCCCTCGAACTCGCGGAAGATCTGGGCGTACGACTTGCCGACGATGTTCGCCAGGACGTTCAGCCGGCCGCGGTGGGCCATGCCGATGACGACCTCGTCCAGGCGGGACTCGGCGGCGGAGTCGATGACCGCGTCGAGCAGCGGGATGACGGACTCGCCGCCCTCCAGGGAGAACCGCTTCTGGCCGACGTACTTCGTCTGCAGGAAGGTCTCGAACGCCTCCGCGGAGTTCAGGCGGCGCAGGATGCGCAGCTGCTCCTCGCGCTCCGGCTTCGTGGCGTGCGTGCGCTCGATGCGGTCCTGCAGCCACTTGCGCTGCTTCGGGTCCTGGATGTGCATGAACTCGACGCCGGTGGTGCGGCAGTACGAGTCGCGCAGGACGCCGAGGATGTCGCGGAGCTTCATCATCGACTTGCCGGCGAAGCCGCCGACCGCGAACTCCCGCTCCAGGTCCCACAGGGTGAGGCCGTGCTCGGTGATGTCCAGGTCGGGGTGCTTGCGCTGGCGGTACTCCAGCGGGTCGGTGTCGGCCATGACGTGGCCGCGGACCCGGTAGGAGTGGATGAGCTCGAAGACGCGCGCGGCCTTGGTGACGTCGTCGTCGTGCGAGGCGTCGATGTCCTTGAGCCAGCGGACCGGCTCGTAGGGGATGCGCAGGGCCTTGAAGATCTCGTCGTAGAAGCCGTCCTCGCCGAGGAGGAGGTTGGCGACGATGCGCAGGAACTCGCCGGAGGCGGCGCCCTGGATGACCCGGTGGTCGTAGGTCGACGTGAGCGTCATGACCTTCGAGATGCCGAGCTTGTTGAGGGTGTCCTGGCTGGTGCCCTGGAACTCGGCCGGGTAGTCCATGGAGCCGACGCCCATGATGACCGACTGTCCGGGCATCAGGCGCGGCACGGAGTGGACGGTGCCGAGGCCGCCGGGGTTGGTCAGGGAGACCGTGACGCCGGTGAAGTCGTCCATGCCGAGCTTGCCGTCGCGGGCGCGCCGGACGATGTCCTCGTACGCCTGCCAGAACTCGAAGAAGTTGAGCGTCTCGGCCTTCTTGATGCCCGCTACAACCAGTTGGCGGTCGCCATTGGGCTTCACCAGGTCGATGGCGAGGCCGAAGTTGACGTGCTCCGGCTTGACCAGGGTGGGCTTGCCGTCCTTCTCCGCGAAGGAGTAGTTCATCGACGGCATGGCCTTGATGGCCTGCACCATCGCGTACCCGATGAGGTGCGTGAAGGAGATCTTCCCGCCGCGGGCGCGCTTGAGGTGGTTGTTGATGACGATGCGGTTGTCGAAGAGCAGCTTCACCGGGACCGCGCGGACCGACGTCGCCGTCGGGACCTCGATCGAGGCGTTCATGTTCTTCGCGACGGCGGCGGAGGGGCCGCGCAGCGTCACGTACTCGGGACCGGCCGGGGCCTCCGTGGCGGGCTCCGTCTTGGCGGCGGGCTTAGTGGCCGCGGGCTTCGCGGCGGGAGCGGCCGGGGCGGCCTTGGCCGGGGCCGGGGCGGCGGCCGCGGGCTTCGCAGCGGCAGGGGCTGCGGGCGCGGCGGGCGCTGCGGGAGTACTGGGTGCGGCCGGTGCGGCCGGGGACGTGGTCGACGCAGCCCCCGCGGCTGCGTTGCCCGACGGCTTCGCCGGAGCGGCGGTGGCGCCCGCCCCTGGCTTGTAGTCGGCGAAGAAGTCCCACCAGGCACGGTCGACCGAATTCGGGTCCTGGAGGTACTGCTGATAGATCTCGTCGACGAGCCACTCATTGGGACCGAAGGCTGCGGCAGGGTTCTTGCCCTGCCCGGCTTGGTCGGTCTCGGTGGAGATGCTCGAGTTACTGGGGGACTGTGGCGACACGGCGGTAACCGCCCTCTTCCGCTTCACAAGGTGATGGACAGCGGAAATAAAGGCTACGCCCCCAACCTCGCCAGGTGCAGGCCGGGCCCTGCATCCGTCGCGTAAGTCACACTGGATCGTGGGTTTCGGGGCTGTGAATGGCGGGAAACAAGCGAGGTTTCGTACACGTGGGGAGCCGCGTGGGTGTGTCGCCCCGCGGCTGCGTGCCTGACCATCGGCTCCGTCGTGTGCGCGATGCCCGGCCCGGTTCGAACCCTACGTCAAGTTCAGTCTTCGGGCAGGCCCGGAAGGGTGACCTCGATCCGGCAGCCCCGCGAGGATTCGGCCACCCCGATGTGGCCGCCGTGCAGATCGACCGCCCAGCGCGCGATGGCGAGGCCGAGTCCGGTGCCGCCGTCGCTGCCGGGGCCGTGCGGGACCGCGCCCGCGCCGCTGCCCCGGTTGAACCGCTCGAAGACCCGGTGCCACTCCGACTCGGGGATGCCGGGCCCCTCGTCCAGGACCTCCAGGTCGAGCGACTCGGGGTAGGGGCCGCGGCGTGCCCGGACGGTCACGCGGCCGTGCGGCGGGCTGTGCTTGACCGCGTTGTCGATGAGGTTCGCGACGACCTGGTGCAGGCGCTCGGCGTCCGCGTACGCCGTCAGTTCGGGCGGCGAGACGTCGAGGTGCAGATGGACGTCCGTACGGGTGTGGCTGCCGGAGCCGGACGGCATGCCCTTGCGCGCGGAGGCCACCATGTTGGCTTCCTTCAGGACGCCCGAGAGATAGGGCCAGACCTCGAAGCGGCGGGCCTTCAGGGGCACGACCCCGTTGTCGAGCCGGGACAGGTCCAGGAGCGTCTCGACCAGGCGGCCCAGGCGCTCGGTCTGCTTCAGGGCGGTGCGCATGGTCTCGGGGTCGGCCTCCACGACGCCGTCCACGACGTTCTCCAGGACCGCGCGCAGGGCCGCGATGGGGGTGCGCAGCTCGTGCGAGACGTTGGCGACGAGCTCCTTGCGCTGCTGGTCCTGGGCCTCCAGGTCGTCGGCCATGCGGTTGATGGTGGTGGCCACGTCGCCCAGCTCGTCGCGGCGGTCGGCGCCCTGCACGCGGCGGGTGTAGTCGCCGTGCGAGACGGCGCGGGCCACCGAGTTCATCTCGTCGAGGGGCGCGGTGAGGCTGTGCGCCACGAACTGGGTGATCAGGAGCGTCGCGATCACCGAGAAGACCGTGATGAAGCGCAGCTCGGTCTCGGTCTTCATGGCGACCACGAGCAGGCCCGTGGTGATGAAGACCGAGACGACGACCAGAGCGCCGAGCTTGGTCTTGATGGAGAACGGCCTCAGGGCTCCGAAGGGCCCGCTCATCTCGCGGCCGCCCTCACGGAGTGGGGGTCTCCAGCGCGTACCCCACGCCGTGCACCGTGCGGATCCGCTCCGCGCCGATCTTCCGGCGCAGCGCCTTGATGTGGCTGTCGACGGTACGGGTGCCCGAGGCGTCCGCCCAGTCCCAGACCTCGGCGAGGAGCTGCTCGCGGGAGAGCACCGCGCGCGGCGTGTTGGCGAGGCAGACCAGGAGGTCGAACTCGGTGGGCGTCAGGTGCACGTCCTCGCTGCGCACCCGGACCCGGCGCTGGGCGTGGTCGATCTCCAGCTCGCCGAGGCGCAGGATGCCGGAGCGCGGCGTGGTCGCGGCCAGGGCGGCCCGCTCGACCCGCCGGAGCAGGACGTGCACCCGGGCCGCCAGCTCACGCATCGAGAACGGCTTGGTCATGTAGTCGTCGGCGCCGACGCCGAGCCCGACCAGCATGTCCGTCTCGTCGTCACGCGCGGTCAGCATGAGGACCGGCACGGGGCGCTGGGCCTGCACGCGGCGGCAGACCTCCAGGCCGTCGAAGCCCGGCAGCATGACGTCCAGGATCAGCAGATCCGGCTGCCACGCCTGGGCGGTGTCGACGGCCGAGGGGCCGTCGGCCGCTGTCTGCACCACGAAACCCTCGGCCCGCAGCCGCACGGCGATGGCGTCGACGATGGTCGGATCGTCCTCGACCACCAGCACCCGGCGCTGCGCGCCGGGCATCGCCGCCGTGGCGCCGTTGTGGGAGGTGTGTGTCTGCTCCATCGCCCGCCCCTGACACTGATCGCTTGGTGTTCGGTCAGCAGAGTACGGGGCGTGACCGCACCTCGGCTACGCAGCCCTTACGGCGAGGTGGACCACGTCCGGTACGCCCCGGGCAACGGGGATCTCTTCCGTACGTACCTGCTGGAACCCGGCATTCCGTAGAGCGTCGTCGAAAGCGGGCGAGGGCTGCGCGGACCAGACGGCGAGGACGCCGCCGGGTGTGAGGCGGGCCCGGCAGGCGGCGAGTCCGGCGGGGGAGTAGAGGCTGTCGTTGCCGTCGGTGACGGTCCAGTCGGGGCCGTTGTCGATGTCGAGGCAGAGGGCGTCGTAGGTGTCCGCGGACTCCCGTACGTAGTCGACGAGGTCCACGAACCGGATGCTCGTGCGCGGGTCGGCGATCGCCTCGCGGGAGAGGGCGGACAGGGGCGGCCTGGGTCCGGAGCAGTGCCAGTGGATGATCGCGGGCTCGCGCTCCACGACGGTGATCCGGCCCCAGCGCGGGTCGGCGGCCGCGTGCGCGAGGGAGAAGCCGACGCCGAGGCCGCCGATGAGGACGCCCGGTGCGGGGCGGTCGTCCAGGGCGTCGCGGGCCGCGTCGACGAGGAGGCGCTCGGAGCGGCCGTCCGAAGTGTCCATCAGGAACGTGCCGTTGGCGATGATCTGCAGCAGCGCGCCGTGGCGGCGCAGCACGACCTCGCCGTAGGGGCCTTCGCGGCGGTCGAGCACGACCGGGGCGTTGGTGTCTTCGTGCATGCTCCCCATCCTCACCCATGCGGCCGGGTGCGGTCCCCCGCGGTGAGGACGGGGAGAGCCCGCTCGGATCCGCGGGCCGGAGCGACCCTGGACGGGCCGTCGAGCACTTCGCGCAGTGCGGCTTCTCCAGTGCGCTCGACCCGGAGCACTACGACATGACGGCGCGTCTGCGGGCCTACGTGGACCGGCTCCTGAGGTCGCTCACGGCGGACGGTTCGGGGCTGCCCGCAACGCGGGACCGGCCTGAGAGGTTGCTGTGAACTTCTGTGAATCGCGCCTCACGTGGCGTCGGTCATAGACAGCGCCGCAAAACTGGGCAAAGGGTGGGCGCAGACGGAAGGAGCGCCTCACTGTGAACTTGAGTTCCACCGCTGCCGCGGCGACCGCCGAGCCTTCGACCACCGACGCGCCGCCGCTGGACGGGATCCCGCGCCAGCAGGGCCGGGCCGGTGGCGTGAGACCTCCTGTGGTGAGTGCGCCGGATGCGGTGGACCAGGATCCGGGTGCGGCTGCCCAGGGCGCTGCCGCCGTCGCCGAGGCCGCGGCTCCGGCCGCGGGTGCGTGCGCCCGCACCGCCTCCTGGCGGAAGCTGCGCCCCTGGCGCATCCTGCCGACGCCCACCGGCACGCCCTTCACCTTCGGCTACGCGGCCGTGCTCACCGCGACCTCGCTGCTCGCGCAGTACGCCGACCCGTCCTTCGTGTCCGGACTGCAGCAGGGCTCCAGCACGGACGTCGCGCACCTCACGCAGCAGCCGCTGCTCGTCCTCGTCGCCAGCGCGCTGTGGATCGCGGGCGGCATCACCTCCCCGTACGCCATCGGGTTCCTGCTCGTCCTGACCGCGCTCGAACGCCGCATCGGCGCGCTGCGCACCGCCGGGGTCTTCCTGCTCGGGCACGTCGTGGCGACGCTGGCCACCGAAGTGCCGGTCGGGCTCTCGGTGTTGGCGGGCCATCTGCCCGACAGTTCGCTGCACCGGCTCGACTACGGCATCAGCTTCGGCGTCGCCGCCAGCGTCGGCGCGCTCGCCGGGCTGCTCACGCCGTGGCTGCGCTGGACGGTGCTCGCCGGGTTCGGCTGGATGCTCGTCGACGACCTCATCGCCTTCACCGACCCGATGACCAACTGGGGCCATCTGCTGTCCCTGGTGATCGGCGTCTCCACCTGGCCGCTGGTGCGGCGCTGGCGTCAGGCCCGCGGACCGGGCTCCTCCGGGCGGGCCCCGCGCAAGGCGTAGAGCACCCCGCCCGCGGCGAACAGCCCCACGGCCACCGCCCAGGCCGCCCCCTGCGGCCCCGGCTGCATCACCCACGCCCACACGGCGGGCGCACCCCCCGCCTCCCTCGGCGCCGCGAGGTACACGGCGCTCCCGTACACCGTGACCGGCAGCCAGCTCAGGCGCGCCCCGAGGAGGGCCGCCGACGCGGCCGCGAGCCCGGTGTCGCCCAGTGCGTTGCGGACGATCGCGGCGGCGCCCCACCGCCCCGGATCCCCTGGCACGGCGAGCGCGAGCAGGCATGCGGCCAGGGCAGTCAGGACGAGCAGTTGAGCGGCCCGGCGCGGCCACCAGGGGCGCACGGCCGTGCGGTCGAGGTCGTCGCTGTGGCTGTGCAGTCCGGTGCCGATCGCCGAGGCGGCGAGCAGCGGGGCGAGCACCACCACGGGGACCCGGGCGTTGCCCCCGTACCCGAGCTGTTCCTGCAGCCAGTGCGCGCCCCACGCGGCGACGGCGGCGGCCCCGGCGAGGGTGGTGAGGGTGAGAGGGAGGGCGCGGGAACGGGCGTAGAGGAAGGCGCCGTTGCGGTGGGTGAGAGGGAGACCGGTCATGGCACGGGCACCTGCTCCGGGTCGCAGGAGTCCACGGCGAAGTACCGCGTGAGGTACGCCTTCCGCTCCTTGTCCGACATCGCCTCGATCTTCTTCAACTGCCGCTCGGCGCCCTCTCCGTAGTACGAGAAGGAGGGCACAGGGGCGAGCCACTGGAGCACGGCGTCGCTGATGTTCGTGGCGCGCTCCCCGTACCGGTTGCCGTCGTCGACCTCCGCGCTCGTGCAGTCCCGGTCCTGAAACAGTTCGCCCGCGGCCGTGTTCGCGTAGAAGTCGGGGTCGGTGAGGTGGTCGCGGAGGACCGAGAAATCCAGTCCCGCGAGCCGGTCCGCGCCCTTCGCGGGCGCGTAGCGGGGCTTGTCGCGCTGCCTCGGCCGCGCGTCCCAGGGCCCGCCCACCAGCCGCTCCGGCACACCCCCGACGCCGCGCAGCTTCGCCCGGAAGCCCGCCGTCGCCCGGCTCACGTCGGGCAGCAGCTTGCTCTCGACGGCGGTCACGCACACCTGGGGCGTGCCGCCGTCGCAGACCAGGGCGGCGGCCTCGGGGTCGGGGCGCCACAGGTCGTCGGCGGTGTGCACGAGGAGCGCGCCCGCGCAGGCCGCGGCGGCCAGCGGGACGAGGGCGACGGCGCGCACGCGGGCGGCGTACCCGAGCAGCACGGCGCCCGCGATCCCCGCCGCCCACACCACGGCGGCGGCCCCGAACCACCACACCGGCCGGTCCCAGTCATAGCTGTGCTCCAGGGCGGGGCTCAGCCAGCGGGCGTCGCGCGTCGAGTAGGTGGGGGCGCCCAGGGCGAGGTAGCCGAGCGCGGCGAGCAGCGGCGCGGTGAGCCGCCACGGGACGACCCTGCCCGCCACGAACCCGATCAGCGACAGCGAGGCGAGGGCCACCGCGTCGGCCGCGATCAGCGACAGGAAGGGGCTGCCGCCGCCCGCGTACGGCCAGGTCGCGAGGAGCGAGCCGGCCGCCGCGAGCAGATATCCGGCGGCGGGCCAGAACGCGGTGGGCGCGGCGGCGAGCAGGGTCTGGCGCAGTGGGGTGCGGGGCAGCGAGGCGCGCAGCGGACCGGTGCGCCGGCGCCGCTCACGGCCGCCGCTCCAGCACCCCGCGGCGAGGGCGAGGGGCCCGCCGAGCAGCAGCCCCGACGACCGCAGCAGGTCGCAGGTGCGGGCCCAGTGGCCCTGCCAGTCGTTGGTGTGGGCGCCCATGCCGAACGCGACGACGGCCACCACGGCGAGCCCGGACCAGGGGCCGATGCCGCGCCGGAGTTCGGTGGTGAGGGGGTGGGCGCGCAGGCGGAGGGAGAGGGGGGTGGGGGCGGTGGGCGCCGTGCCGGGTGCGGGGGAGGCGCCGAGGAGGGTCATCGGGCGCCCTCTGTGCGGGAGTTGGGGGCCGTGGCCGTTGCCGTGCCCGACCGGTGGCTGCGCAGGGCCGCCGTGTAGCCGCGCTCGATGGGGCTGCCGCCGGGGCTGCCGGAGCCGTCGTCGGTGGCTCCGGCGGTCTCGGTGCCGAGGCCGGCGAGCGTCGCGGGCGTGCCGCGGTAGGCGACCCGGCCCGCCTCGACGAGGGTGACCTCGGTGCAGGCCGCGGCCACGTCCTCGACGAGGTGCGTGGAGACGACGACCGTCGCCTCCGTGCCCAACTCCTGGAGCAGCGTCCGGAATGCGACGCGCTGCTCCGGGTCGAGCCCGGCGGTCGGCTCGTCGAGGAGCAGCACGTCGGGGTCGTTGACGACGGCCTGCGCGATGCCGACGCGGCGGACCATGCCGCCGGAGAGCGTCTTCACCTTCGCGTCGATGCGGTCGGCGAGCCCGACCCGGCGCACCGCGCGCTCCACCGCGGCCGCCGTCCGCGCGGGCGGCATCTCCTTGAGCCACGCGACGTACGCCACGAACTCCCGCACCGTGAAGCCCGGGTAGTACCCGAACTCCTGCGGCAGATAGCCGAGCCGGCGCCGCGCAGCGGACCGCTCGCGGTGCCCGGCCACGTCGGCGCCGAAGAGCTCGACCCGCCCGCCGTCCGGCTTCGCGACCGTCGCGAGGACGCGGATCAGCGAGGTCTTGCCCGCCCCGTTCGGGCCGAGCAGGCCGTGCACGCCGGTGCCGAAGCCGAGGTCGACCGCGTCGAGGGCGAGGGTCCTGCGGTGGCGGACGGTGAGCCCGCTGACGCGGACGGCAGGGTCAGGAGGAGCGGCGCGCAGCGCCTCGGTCGAGGGCGGTGGTGGGAGACGGGTGGGAGTGCTGCTCTCGTGGTCGGTCACGGTGCCTCCGTACGGCGGTGGAAGTCGAAGGAGTGGCGGCGCAGCCCGAGCAGGGCGGCGCCGAGGGCGGCCGCGAGGGCCCAACTCCCCTGCGACGCGGGCCCGGAGACATACCGGGCCAGCTGCTCGGCGAGCGCGCCGCTGGGGAAGACGCCGGGCGCGCGGCCGTCACCGGACGCCGCGAGGGCGGGCCCGAGCACGGCGAGCAGCCAGGCCGTCGCGGTGACGCCGGTGGCGGCGCGGCAGCCGACGCAGGAGCCGAGGGCGAGGGCGGCCAGGGTGAGGGCGAGGCACGGCAGGAGCAGCGCGGCGGCGCCCGGTGCGGCGCCCATGGCGGGCAGGGCGGCGCCCACGGCGGTGAGCAGCGGCAGGCTCACGCCGAGGACGACGGCGGTCCGCGTCAGGAGCAGCCGCAGCCCGCCACCGGGAGTCGAGGCGGTGATCTCGTACATGGGGTCGGCATGCGCCCCGTAGGACAACCCCACCCCGGCCAGCGGCAGTACGGGCGCGAGGGCGAACAGCATCGGCCTGGCCCCGCCGAACCCGGCCCCGTGCGCGAGCCCGAGCGCCCCCGCGCACACGACGAGCAGGGCCGCCACCCAGGCCCCGCGCAGGGCGGGCCCGACGGCCCACAGCAGCCGCAGCGCCCAGCGCGGCCGTGACGGAGGGGACCCGTCGGGCGCGGATCCCCGTACGGCCCGCGACGGCCGGAGCCGCGGCCCCCGCCGCGGCCGCGCCGAGGAAGACCCGGCGGCGACGGACCCCCGTACCGTCGCCGCGGTCTCCACGCGGACGGTCTCCACGCGGACGGCCTCCGCGAGCACGGCCTCCCGCACTGTGCCCAGCACGGCCCCCGCCGTCCCGTCCCGCACCGCCGCCGACACCGCCCCCGCGCAGTCCGCGCAGGACTCCACGTGCTTCTCCAGCGACCACGCGTCCGGTTCCGGCAGGTCGCCGGTCGCGTACCGGGCCGCCAGGTCGCCGGTCACGTGCCAGGGCGGGCGCCCCGGCTCTCGTACGGTCATGTCAGTCCTCCCAACGGGTCGCCGCCTGGGGAGAGTTGGGCGAGCGCGGCGCGCAGCTCGCGGCGGGCGCGCATCGCCCGGGTCTTCACGGTGCCCTCGGGTATGCCGAGGAGCCGTGCGGTCTCGCGGGTGGTGAGCCCGTCCACGACGGTGGCCCGGAGCACCTCGCGCAGCTCGGGGGAGATCCGGTCGAGCGCGGTGCCCACGTCCCCGTACTCGAGCGCGGCGAGCACGCGGTCCTCGGCGGACGGCGCCGCCTGCTCGGGGGCGCTCTCCGTGGCGGCGCGCTGCGCCGCGACGGCCCGTGCCTGCGCGCGCCCGGCGTCCACCAGGCGGCGGGCCGCGATCACCCAGAGCCAGCCCCCGGCCTCCCCGCCCCGGTGCGCGGCGGCCGAGCGCCACACGGTGAGGAAGGTGTCCTGGAGCACTTCCCGTACGACGTCGGGGTCCGCGCACCGCCGGGTGAGCCGCGCGTGCAGCCACCCGGCGTGCCGGTCGTAGAGCACGGCCAGCGCCTGTGCGTCCCCGTCGGCGACGGCCCGCAGCAGCGCCGCGTCGTCGTCCCCCCGGTCGGCCCCCATGGGGCGGAACAGTCTCACGTCCCCTCTATCGCCCGCGCCCCGCCGGGCGGTTCACGGACCCCTCGGAGCCACACCGCCCCACGGTGATCGCTCACAGCGAACACCCCCGGGGGAACAATGGCGCGCTCACGAGCATTGAGTCGGCATAGCTCAACTTGAATGCCTAAGGGGAGATCATGGCTGCTGAGTCCAACACGGCGAACACTCTGCTCACGCTGCCCGTGCTGCCGCTCGACGACGAGGTCGTGCTGCCCGGCATGGTGGTCCCGTTCGACCTGTCCGACACTGATGTGCGCGCGGCGGTGGAGGCCGCCCAGGCGGCCGCCCGCTCCGGTGCCAGCAAGCCGCAGGTGCTGCTTGTTCCGCGCATCGACGGGACCTACGCCGCGACGGGTGTCCTCGGGACCGTCGAGCAGGTGGGCCGTCTCTCCGACGGCGACCCGGGCGCCCTCATCCGGGCGCGCGGCCGCGTCCGCATCGGCGCGGGCACCACCGGCCCCGGCGCCGCCCTCTGGGTGGAGGGGCTGCGGCTCGACGACTCCGGCCCCGACCCCCTTCCCGGCGCCGTCGCCGAGCTCGTCACGGAGTACAAGGCGCTCGCCACCAGCTGGCTCAAGAAGCGCGGCGCCTGGCAGGTCGTGGACCGCGTCCAGCAGATCGACGACGTGTCCGCGCTCGCCGACAACTCCGGCTACTCGCCCTTCCTCAGCATCGGGCAGAAGATCGAACTCCTGGAGACCGCCGACCCGGTCGCCCGGCTGAAGCTCGCCACCGAGCAGCTGCGCGAGCACCTCGCCGAGCAGGACGTCGCCGAGTCCATCGCCAAGGACGTCCAGGAGGGCGTCGACAAGCAGCAGCGCGAGTTCCTGCTGCGCCGCCAGCTCGACGCCGTCCGCAAGGAGCTGCGCGAGCTGAATGGTGAGAGCGGTGACGAGGACGAGTCCGACGACTACCGGGCCCGTGTCGAGGCCGCCGACCTCCCCGAGAAGGTCCGCGAGGCCGCCCTCAAGGAAGTCGAGAAGCTGGAGCGGGCCAGCGACCAGTCCCCCGAGGGCGGCTGGATCCGCACCTGGCTCGACACCGTCCTCGAACTCCCCTGGAACGAGCGGACCGAGGACGCCTACGACATCCGCGGCGCCCAGGAGGTCCTGGACGCCGAGCACGCGGGCCTCCAGGACGTGAAGGAGCGCATCACCGAGTACCTGGCCGTGCGCAAGCGCCGCACCGACCGGGGCCTGGGCGTGGTCGGCGGCCGCCGCGGCGGTGCCGTGCTCGCCCTCGTCGGCCCGCCCGGCGTCGGCAAGACCTCGCTCGGCGAGTCCGTCGCGCACGCGATGGGGCGGAAGTTCGTGCGCGTGGCGCTGGGCGGCGTGCGCGACGAGGCCGAGATCCGCGGCCACCGGCGCACGTACGTGGGCGCCCTGCCGGGCCGGATCGTGCGCGCGATCAAGGAGGCCGGGTCGATGAACCCCGTCGTCCTCCTCGACGAGATCGACAAGGTGGGCTCCGACTTCCGGGGCGACCCGGCCGCCGCCCTCCTCGAAGTCCTCGACCCGGCGCAGAACCACACCTTCCGCGACCACTACCTGGAGGTCGAACTCGACCTGAGCGACGTGGTGTTCCTCGCGACGGCCAACGTCCTGGAAGCCATCCCGGAGGCGCTGCTCGACCGCATGGAACTGGTCCGGCTGGACGGCTACACCGAGGACGAGAAGGTCGTCATCGCCCGCGACCACCTGCTCCCGCGCCAGCTGGAGCGCGCGGGCCTCGCGACGGGCGAGGTGGCCATCGACGAGGGCGCGCTGCGCAAGCTCGCCGGCGAGTACACCCGCGAGGCCGGGGTGCGCACCCTGGAGCGGACCGTCGCACGGCTGCTCCGCAAGGTCGCGGCCCAGCACGAACTGGGCGACCGCGAGCTGCCGTTCACGGTCACCGAGGACGAGCTGCGCGGCCTCATCGGGCGCCCGCACCACGTGCCCGAGTCCGCCCAGGACCCGGCCGAGCGGCGCACCGCGGTGCCGGGCGTCGCGACCGGGCTCGCGGTGACCGGGGCGGGCGGCGACGTGCTCTTCGTCGAGGCGTCGCTCGCCGACCCGGAGACGGGCGCGGCGGGCCTCCAGCTCACCGGCCAGCTGGGCGACGTGATGAAGGAGTCCGCGCACATCGCGCTCTCCTTCCTGCGCTCGCACGGCGCCGAACTGGAGCTGCCCGTGGCCGACTTGAAGGACCGGGGCGTGCACATCCACTTCCCGGCGGGCGCGGTCCCGAAGGACGGCCCGAGCGCGGGCATCACCCTGACGACCGCCCTCGCGTCGCTCCTCTCCGGCCGCCTGGTCCGCACGGACGTCGCCATGACCGGCGAGGTCTCGCTGACCGGCCGTGTCCTGCCCATCGGCGGCGTCAAGCAGAAGCTGCTCGCCGCGCACCGCGCCGGGATCACCACGGTGATCGTCCCGAAGCGGAACGAGGCGGACCTCGACGACGTCCCCGCCGAGGTCCTGGAGAGGCTGGACGTGCACACGGTGACGGACGTCCGCCAGGTGCTCGAACTGGCCCTGACCCCGGCGAAGGTGGACGGCGAGGTGCAGGTTCCGGCGGCCGCGTGAGGGAGGCTGCCGGTGCGCGAAGGCCCGGACCCTGTATGGGGTCCGGGCCCGCGTGCGTCCGAGTGCGCCTAACCGTTCGCGAGCGCCTGCAAGCGGTCGTACGCCCCGTTGAACTTGTTGTGGTCGCCGACCGTGGGGCCCGTCGACGTGTACTGCCAGATCGTGTGGAAGCCCCAGCCCGCGGGCAGTTCGCCGGGGCTCGTGTTGTAGCGGGCGATCCACAGCGGGTTGTTCGCGGCGAAGCCGCCGTAGTTGCCGGTGCACTGCTTCCACCAGCTCGTGGCCGTGTAGATCACGGCGTCCCGCCCGGTGCGGGCCTTGTACTGGTTGAGGAAGTCCCGGATCCAGCTGACCATGCCGCTGGCCGACTTGCCGAAGCAGGCCGCCCCGTACGGGTTCCACTCGATGTCGAGCGCGCCCGGCAGGGTCTTGCCGTCCTTGGACCAGCCGCCGCCGTGGTCCACGAAGTAGTTGGCCTGGGTGGCGCCGCTCGTGGTGTCGGGGGTGGCGAAGTGGTACGAGCCGCGGATCATGCCGACGTTGTAGGAGCCGTTGTACTGCTGGGCGAAGTACGGGTTCGTGTAGGAGGTGGACTCCGTGGCCTTGACGTAGGCCCACCGCACCCCGCTGTTCCAGAGGGTCTGCCAGGCGACGTTGCCCTGGTGGCTGCTGACGTCGACGCCCTCGACGCTCGCTGCGTTCCCGTCACTCGGGGCGGGCCCCTGGCCGTCGTGCTCGGCGACGCCCATGCCCATGTGGGCCGAGCCGCGCGGCGGCACGTCGTCGGACCGGGCGGCGGCCGCCCCGGGCAGGGTGACGAGGAGAGCGAGCGAGGACAGGGCGGACACGACGGCGAACAGGAGCGCCGTCCGGCGGGAGCCGGGGGATCTGCGGGCGGTACCGGGTCTGTGCACGGGCATTGCGTGCCTCCGAAGGGCCTCGATGGAGCTCGGGCGGAGCTCGGTGGGGGGACCAACTGTCGGGCCGGTCGACATGTCGCCGAGTAATGGTGTGAACATGTCACCGATGACGCTACGCACGTAGACCCGTGTGTGGGAAGAGGGCCAGGGGGCTGCCGTTGGTCTACGCCTGCGAAATACTGGCGGAGCTGCGGCGATGGCCGAGAATGGCGGAAACTTTCAGGATCGGGAAAGTGCGGGATGGGTGCTGACGTGCACGAGGGTGTGGACCGAGAGAGTGCCCCGGGCGGGCTGCCGGGGCGTCCCGAGAGTGGCGTAGACCACGAATTCCTGGCGCTCGAACGGGAGTTGACGGTATTTCTGCGACGCGCTCGGGCCTCGTCCGGCGAGATGGCGCGCGAGGTCCACCCGGACCTCGAACCCGCCGCGTACGGCCTGCTGGTGCGCCTGGACGAGGCGGGGCCGCAGCGGGCGACCGACCTCGCCGCGTACATCGGCGTCGGCAAGGCGACCATGAGCCGCCAGCTGCGCGCCCTGGAGGAGCTGGGCCTCCTCGCCCGCGAACCGGACCCGGCGGACGGCCGCGCCTGGCTGGTCCGGCTCACCCCGGACGGCCGCGACCGCTTCCGCACGGTACGGGCGGGCCGCCGCGAACGCTACGTGCGCCAACTCGCCGGGTGGGACCGGCGGGAGGTGGCGGAACTGGCGCGGTTGCTGCACCAGTTGAACCTGGGCGCCGAGGGGGCCTGAGGCCCGGCCGTCCCCGGGTCACAGCTCCACGTGCACCAGCGCGGCGTCGTCGTGGACCTTGCCCCGGGGGAACTCCGCACACTGCGGGTCTCCCAGCTCCAGCTCCCTCACCCGCTCCACGACCCGCTCCGGCCCCTCCTTCCGTACGAGGGCGAAGAGGTCCTCCCACCCGCCTTCACGGAAGGTCTCCACCCAGCGCCCCACCCCGTCAGTGAGCGCCACCATGCCGGTGACCGCGTCCCGGTCGTCCGACCCGGTCACGGCGAGCCCGGCCACGGCAGGGTCCGCCGCCGCGGTGAAGAAGCCGCCCTCCGCGTTCCGGAGGGCCTCGACCGCCGCCGCGTACTCCCGCCCCGCGACCTCCCGTTCGGCCGACCCGCGCGGCAGCGCCCGCACCGCGTCCCGCCGTGCCCGGACCGCGGGCGGCAGCTGCGCGAGACGGTGGTCCAGGACGGCCGCCACCTCGCCCCCGGGCCGCGCGAGCAGCAGCGCCGAGTCCGACAGGACCAGGTGCTCGACCCGCTCCTCGTCCCACCGGACGAGGACCACCGTGGCCTGCGGCGTGCGCGGGTGAGAAAGGTCACAGGTTTGACGATGGGCCTCCGCTGTGCGCTCGATCGCGGCCGAGAGGACCTCCGGCAGCGCCATATCCCGCCGTGAAACGGACAGTTCACCCAGTGCGCCGCCGAGCCGGGCCGTGAACCAGTGAACGGAATGCAGACAGCCGTCGTCCCCGCGCGGGGGCGTCACGCCGTCGAGGAGGACGAGCGCACCGCCCCGACCGGACGCGGGCAGGGCTACCGACGCGTAGTCCTCATTGGGGCGGGCGGGGTCACCGGGTCGAGTGGCGAGTTCGATGCGCATCCGGCCAGTCTGCACGACCCCTTCACAGCACCCACAAGAAGCCGAATCGATACGGGAGATCGGCCCTCAGGGGCGGCGCAACCGCCGGGTTTTGGCTGGAATGATCACTTCCGGCGGGGTGTGGCGGCGCATCTTGCCAAAGCCCGCCGGAGACGTCCAACCGGCGCCCCGTCGCAGGCCCGTGCGGTCCGGGACGGGACTTGCTCGCCAACTCCCGGCCGATGTTCACTCCTTCGGGTGGCCAGGCAGGCGATGCGCGACCGCCGTTCACCGGCACTGGAAGGGTCAGGACCCGTAGCCGGGGAGCGTCGCTCGTGTTGACGGATCGTCACCCGGGCCCAAGGGCAGACGAGTCAAGAATGTGAGCACCGGTGCAGAAAATGCGGCCTCGGCGCAAAGGCAAGCAGGCCACCACGGCCACGCCGGGCGCGACCACCACCTCTGGCCACGCCCCCGACGACGCCGGCCCGGCCCACAGCACCGACAGAGCTGACGGCGCCGACAGAGCTGACGGCGCCGACAGAGCCGCCGGACCTGACGGAGCCGCCGGACCCGAAGAAGGCCCGCAAGCCCCGCAGACCCCGGAGGCGACGGCCCCTGCTCCCGCCGCCCCCGCCACCCGCCCCGCCCCGCCCACCAAGCGCGTCCGCTCCCGCCTGATCGTCGCCGTCGCCGTGGTGGCCGCCGCCGTCGCCGGAGCGGGAGCCCCCGCCGTCGTCGCCGCCTCCGACAGGCTGAGCGACGCACAGGACCTGGTGACCCTCGGCGAGCGCACCCAGCAGGCCGTCTCGCTCAGCCACGCCCTCGCCGACGAGCGCGACGACGTCACCTCCTACATCGCCGCAGGGCGCCCCAAGAGCAAGCGCCCCGCCGACAGCCGCAGCGCCCGCGTGGACCGGCAGATCGACGAGCTGCGCGCCGGGGAGCTCCCCGGAGAGCTGCGCCGCGACCTCGCGGACATCGCGGCCGTCCGCAGATCGGCGGTCACCGGCCGGGCCAGCGCGCTCGCCGCCCACGTCGCGTACTCGAAGGCCATCGGGGAACTGCACGGGCTCACCCGCGAGCTGGCCGAGAAACTGCCGCCCGAGGCGGGCCCCGGCGGCCTCGCCCTCGCCGACCTCGACCACGCCGTGGAGCAGGCCGCCGCCACCCGCGGACTGCTGCTCGCCGCCCTCGCCGTGCCCCGCTCCACCGGCACGGCCACGACCCTCGACCCGGTCACGGGCCTGCCCCGCGCCGCCGGGGGGTCCGCCGCCGACGCCAAGCGCCGCGACGGCCTCAGCGCCGCCGCCCAGCAGGCCCGGGTGCGCGAACAGGCCGCCCTCGCGGACTTCCTGGACGCCGCCCCCGACGAGGCCCGCACCACCTACGAGTCGACCGTGACCGGCTCCGAGGTCGACACCGCCGACAAGTACCTGGCCCGGCTCACCGACCAGCCCACGCTCTCCGCCGCCGAGCAGCGCTACGACCGCGCCAAGGTCGACGCCGCGCTCTCGGCCCGCGTCGACACGATGCGCGGCGCCGAGTCCTCGCTCGCCGACCGGCGCACCAAGGACCTGGAGCGGCTGCGCGACGACGACGTCACCGCCCTGGAGCTGCGCGTCGCCCTCGTCGGCGGCTGCCTGCTGGCCGCCGTGGGCGTCGCCATGGCCACCGCCCGGACGCTCACCCGGCCGCTCGCCGTGCTGCGCCTCGGCTCCGCGCGCCTGGCCACCGCCGAGCGGGCCGCCGGTGCGCCGCCCGCGGAGCCGATCCGCTTCACCGGCCGCGACGACGAGTTCGCCCAGGTCGTCCGCTCCGTCAACATCCTGAACGAGCGCGCCGCCGCGTTGACCGAGCGCCTCACCACGCTGGAGTCCGACCGCAAGCACCTGGTCGGCCGGGGCCAGTCCATGGCCGACGAGCGGGAGGAGCTGCGCGCCGAACTGGCGGCAGCGGCGGCCCACTTGGAGCAGGTCAAGCAGTCCATCCACGGCACGTTCGTCAACCTCGCCCTGCGCACCCTCGGCCTGGTCGAGCGGCAGCTCGCCGTCATCGAGGGCCTGGAGGACCACGAGCAGGACCCCGACCGGCTCGCCACGCTCTTCAAGCTCGACCACCTCGCCACGGTCATGCGCCGCCACAGCGAGAACCTCCTCGTCCTCGCCGGGGCCGAGCACGGCCACCAGCACCCCGGCCCGGTGCCGCTCGTCGACGTCGTGCGGGCCGCGGTCAGCGAGATCGAGCGGTACGAGCGGGTGCGCATCGCCGCGCTGCCGCCGCACGCCCACGTCGCGGGCTTCGTCGCGGACGCCGTCAGCCACCTGCTCGCCGAACTCCTGGAGAACGCCACGTCGTTCTCGCCCCCGGACCTCTCCGTCGAGGTCTCCGGCTGGCTCCTGGAGGGCGGCGAGGTGATGCTCTCCGTGCGCGACGAGGGCATCGGCGTCACCACCGAGCGGATGCGCGAACTCAACGCGCGCCTCGCGGACTTCAACCCGGACGCCGCGTACGAGCAGCACGCCGACGAGGAGGCCGGACTCGGCCTCGGCCTGTACGTGGTGGCCCGGCTCGCGGCCCGGCACGGGGTGCGGGTGCGGCTGCGCGAGCAGAAGCCGGGCGGTGTCGCGGCGGTCGTGGTGCTGCCCACGGACATCCTGGCCGACGCCCCGTCGGCGGTCGTCCCGCCCCTGGGCGGCGGCGCGTCGCTGGGCGGGGGAGTGCCGCTGGTGCATCTGCCGGGCGCGGACGCCGAGGCCAACTCCAATGTCCTGCCCAGCCGTTCCTCCGCCCAGCCGGACCCGCTGATCGCGGCGGCGGAGTGGTCGCTGGGGGAGCAGCCGGAGCGCACGCCCGAGCCGGAACCCGAGCCCGCGCTCGCACCCGAGCCCGAGCCCGAGCTCGCACCGGAACCCGAGCCCGAACCCGAGCCCGCGTTCTCGGCCGAGACCACCATGGAGCTCATCCCGCCCCAGCCGCCCGAGGCGACGCCCGGGCGCGGGATACGGGAACCCCTGGCGCCGGAGCCCGCTGCCGCGGAGCCCGTGCACGAGCGTGAGCCCGACCCGGACCCCGCGGCCCCCGCCGAAGAGTCCGCCCGGGCCCCCAAGTGGGAGCGCGTCACCGACAAGGGCCTGCCCAAGCGCACCCCCAAGGCGGCCGCGCCCGCGCCCGCCGCCCCGCCGAAGCCCCGTACCGGATCCGTGGACGCGGAGGCGCTGCGCCGCCGTCTCGGCGGCTTCCACCAGGGCGCCAAGAGCGGCCGCCGCGACGCCGAGGCCGAGATCGCCGGAGAGACGGCGGAGACGGCGGAGGCGATGGGGACGACGGGTTCGACGGGTTCGACGGGTTCGACAGGGCGCACGGAACGTACCGAAGGCACCAGCAGTAACAAAACCACCGCAGAAGCCGCAGACGTCATGGGGGACACAGTCGAGGAGGCAAGCAGTTGACTGCGCCCACGCGCACCGGACTCAGTACCGGACTGAGCAGCGAAGCCCGCAACCTGCACTGGCTGTTGACGAACCTCGTCGAGGAGGTGCCAGGGCTGCTGTCGGTCGCGGTGGTCTCGTCCGACGGGCTCCTGCTGCTCTCGTCCGACCCCGGCCAGAACATCGACCGGCGCCCGCTGGCACAGCCCGAGGGCCCCAAGGGATCCAGCGCCGACCTGGCCACCATCGTGTCCGGGCTCGGCTCCCTCACCCTCGGTGCCGCCCAGCTCATGGAGGGCGGCGGGGTCAAGCAGACGGTCGTCGCCATGGAGGAGGGCAGCCTCTTCGTCATGTCGATCAGCGACGGCTCCCTGCTCGGCGTGCACGCGACGCCGGACTGCGACATGAGCGTCGTCGCGTACCACATGGCGCTCTTCGTCGGCCGCGCCGGACACGTGCTCACCCCCGAACTCCGCAGCGAGCTGCGCCAGTCGATGGGGAGCCCCCGATGAGCACGCCGGGCGCAGCGGCGAACACCGCCAAGCTCCCGGTGCGCGGCGGCCACCGGAAGTCGGCCCGGGTCCGCCCGTACTCCCTCACCGGCGGCCGCACCCGCTTCGGCCACGTCCTGCTGGTGGAAACGTTTGTGGCGGCGCTCGAAGCGCCGGAGGAGCGACGTGAACTGACGCAGGGGCAGGGCGGCGGCGCGGGTGCGGGACGGGGCATGCCGGAGATGCGCGCCATCGTCGAACTCTGCCGCCGCATGCGCACCGTGGCCGAGATCGCCGCGCTCCTGAAGATGCCGCTCGGTGTGGTCCGCGTGCTGCTCAGCGACCTCGCCGACCAGGGAAAGATCCGCGTGTACGGCACGGGCCACGGCCCCGGACGCCCCGAGCGCGCGCTGCTGGAAAGGGTGCTGAGTGGACTCCGCCGCCTCTGAGGCCATCGAACTCGCCGAAGACGCGGGCGAGTTGCGGGCCTGGCAGACCGACACCACCCGCGCCCCCATAGCCACGAAGATCGTCGTCGCGGGCGGCTTCGGCGTCGGCAAGACGACGCTGGTGACCACCGTCTCCGAGATCACGCCCCTCCAGACGGAGGCGCTGATGACCCGGGCGAGCGAGGACACCGACGACCTCACCCCGACCCCCGACAAGACGACCACGACGGTCGCCATGGACTTCGGCCGCATCACGCTCGACGACGACCTGGTCCTCTACCTCTTCGGCACCCCGGGCCAGGAGCGGTTCTGGTTCATGTGGGACGACCTGGTGCGCGGCGCGATCGGCGCCGTGGTCCTCGCCGACACCCGCCGCCTGTCCGACTGCTTCCCGGCCCTCGACTACTTCGAGAGCTGCGGCCTTCCGTACGTCGTGGCGGTCAACCACTTCGACGGCACCAAGGAGTTCGCGGCGGAGGACGTCCGCGAGGCGCTGACGGTCCCGCCCTCGATCCCGGTCCTCATCATGGACGCCCGCCAGCGCATCCCGGTGATCGAGTCGCTCCTCGCCCTGGTCGGGCACGCCCTCGAAGCGGCCCCCGAGTAAGGCCCGTACGCGTCCCCCTCCCCGCCCCCGTTCCCCAGAAGGTTTCCCATGCGCAAGATACTCGTCGTCGGAGCCGGCCAGTCCGGGCTCCAGATCGCCCTCGGACTCCAGGCGCAGGGGTACGAGGTCACCCTGATGTCCAACCGCACGGCGGACGAGATCCGGTCCGGCCGGGTCATGTCCACGCAGTGCATGTTCCACACCGCGCTCCAGCACGAGCGCGACCTGAAGCTCAACTTCTGGGAGTCCCAGGCCCCGAAGATCGAGGGCGTCGGCGTCTCCGTGGCGGGCCCCGAATCGGCTCGCGTCATCGACTGGGTCGGCAAGCTGGACGGCTACGCGCAGTCGGTCGACCAGCGCGTGAAGATGGCGGGCTGGATGGAGACGTTCGCCCAGCGCGGCGGCCAGCTGGTCATCCACGGCGCGGCCGTCTCCGACCTCGACTACTTCTCCCGCACCTACGACCTCGTCCTGGTCTCGGCGGGCAAGGGCGAACTGGTCTCGATGTTCGAGCGCGACGCGGCCCGCTCCCCGTACGACGTCCCGCAGCGCGCCCTCGCCGTCGCCTACGTCCACGGCCTCGGCCCGCGCCCCGAGCACCCCGAGTTCGACGCGGTCCGCTGCAACCTGGTCCCCGGCGTCGGCGAACTCTTCGTCATGCCGACCCTGACCACGTCGGGCCGCGCCGACATCCTCTTCTGGGAGGGCATTCCCGGCGGCCCCCTGGACGTCTTCCGGGGCGTGAAGGACCCCTCCGAGCACCTGGCGCTGACGCTCGAACTCCTGGAGAAGTTCCTGCCCTGGGAGTACGCGCGCGCCACGAACGTCGAACTCACCGACGCGGGCGGCACGTTGGCGGGCCGCTACGCCCCGACAGTGCGGGGGCCGATCGGCCGGCTGCCCGGCGGCGGCCTGGTCCTCGGCGTGGCCGACGTGGTCGTCGCCAACGACCCGATCACCGGCCAGGGCTCCAACTCGGCCTCCAAGTGCGCCGCTTCATACCTCGCGTCGATCGTGGAGCACGGGGACGCCGCGTTCGACGAGGCGTGGATGCAGTCGGCGTTCGACCGCTACTGGAACACGGCGCAGCACGTCACGAAGTGGACCAACGCGATGCTGGGCGCCCCGCCGGAGCACGTCCTGAACCTGCTGGGCGCGGCGGGCCAGCTCCCGCCCGTGGCGCATCGATTCGCCAACGGCTTCAACGACCCGGCCGACTTCGAGAACTACTTCTACGAGCCGGAGAAGGCCGAGGCGTACCTGGCGGAGGTCGCGGAGGTCGCGGAGGTCACAGGGGGAGCGTGAGGACGCGGGTGCCGACGGAGAGGTGGAGGCGGCGGTCGCTGAGGATCATCGAGGTGCGGCTGAAGTCCCCGGTGACCGTCAGGCGGCCGTCGTCGGGGATGCCGCTGCGGTAGGTCCAGGGCGGCCGGCGGGTCTTCAGGTCGACGGCGAGGAAGGGCTGGGGGACCGCGCCGGTGTCGGCGTACAGGCGGCTGCCGTGGAAGCGCGGCGGCGGGGTGTCCCGGACCGCGCCGTCGACGTGGTACCTCCACAGGAGCTTGCCGTCGGCCGCGCGCAGGGCCAGCAGCTCGGTCCCGTTCCCCTCCGGGTTCTGCTTGCTGCGGACGCCGCCCGCGAAGACGTAGACGGTCTCGCCGCGCACCGCCGGGGTCCCGTAGTAGGGGCGCAGGGCGGCGGTGGCGGACTCGCGGTACACGCGGTAGCGCCAGCGGACCTTCCCGGTGGCGATGTCCACCGCGCGCACCTCGGAGCCGCCGACGTGGACGACACCGTTCCCGATCGCCTCGGAGTGCACCGCATCGAGGCGGGGCGTGTCCTTGGCGACGGCGCGCACCCGCCAGCGCTCCCGCCCGTCGTCGCAGCCCATCGCCACGATGTCCGTGAGGGTGGTGAGGAGCAGCACGTCGCCCTCGACCGCCCCGGGGCTCAGGGTGTCGCCGTCCCCCGACCGCCGCAGCCAGCGCCGCTCACCGCTGTCGACGGCGTAGGCGGCGACGGCCGCGTGGTCGGAGGTGTCGCCCTGGAGGTACACGGTGTCGGTGGTGGCGGCCACGACGCGGAAGCCCCGCAGCCGCGGCTTCTTCAACTCCCCGGGGAACCGGGCCAGTTTGCCGGTCGCCGGATCGAGCCGGAACAGGTCTGCCTCGTCCCCCCAGGGCGACCAGTCGCGTACGAGGAGTCCGTCCGCGTCCGTCCCGGCCGCTCCGACCGCCCCGGCGGTCTCGAAGGCGAGGTGCTCCGGCTGCCGCCAGATCACCGTCCCGGACTTGGCCTCGATGCCGATGGCCGACCGCTTCTGCTTCTCGTCACCGACGGAGACGACGAGCGTGCTGCCCCGGAAGGCTTCCAGCGTGGCCTCGGCCTTCGTGTCGTGCGTCCAGATCGGCTCGGGCGCCAGCCCCGGCGCCCGCGACGACGCGGCCGACCGCGGCGTGCCCGACGAGCCGCCGGAACCGTTCACCGCCCACACCGCCCCCGCCGCCCCGAGGGCCAGCACCCCGCCCGCCCCGCCGAGCAGCAGCCGCCGCCGTGAGAGCCCCCGGGCGGGCGGCACCTCCGTGCGCTCGGGGCCGGGCAGCCGGGACGGGCGCAGCTCCCACACCCCGGCGGCGCGGCGGCCGAGGTCGGCGAGGAGCGGGCCGGGCAGCAGACCGGCGAAGTCGCCGTTCCCGTCGTCGAGTTCGGCGGCGAGCCCGGCGGCATCCGGGCGCTCGGCCGGGTCCTTGGCCAGACAGCGCGCCAGCGTGGGGAGCAAGGCGTCCGGCACCCCGGCAAGCTCCGGCTCGCCATGCCGTACGCGGTGCAGGACCTCCGCGTTCCCGGCACCGCTGAACGGCCCGTGCCCGGCGGCCGCGAACACCAGGACGGCGGCGAGTGCGAACACGTCGCCCGACGGCTCGTGTTCGCGCCCCATGGCCTGCTCGGGCGACATGTAGGCGGGCGTCCCGAGCACCTGCCCGGTGCGGGTCAGCCGTCCCGCGCCCAGGGCGCGGGCGATCCCGAAGTCGATGACCCGGGGCCCCGTGGCCGTGACGAGGACGTTCGAGGGCTTGAGGTCGCGGTGGACGAGCCCCGAGCCGTGGATGTCGGCGAGGGCGCGGGCGAGCCGGGCGCCGAGGGCCCGTACGGCGGGCTCGGGCAGCGGCCCGTACCGCTCGACCGCCTCGGCGAGCGAGGGCCCGAGCACGTACTCCGTGGCCAGCCACGGCAGCGTCCCCTGGGTGTCGGCGTCCACGACGGTCGCGCCGTGCCGGGCCCCGATCGTCCGTGCGGCCTCGGCCTCCAGCCGGAACCGCACCCGGAACTCCGGTTCGCGCGCGAGGCGTTCGTGCACCGCCTTCAGGGCGACGACCCGGCCGCCGTCGGACCGGGCCAGATAGACCGCGCCCATGCCGCCCTCGCCGAGCCGCCCGAGGAGGGTGAAGCCGCCGACGCGGTCGGGGTCCTCGGGGCGCAGGGGCCGGAGCAGGGACGCGTCCGGGGCGTGGCCGGGGGTGTCGGGGCTGCCAGGGGTATGAGGGCTGTCGGGGCTGCCGGGAGTGTCGGGCACTGTGTACACGGCGCTCACCCGACCGGTAGGGCGAAGTAGTGCTTGCCGGTGCCGCGCGCGAACACGGCGGTCTTCGTGCCGCTGTAGACCTTCCAGCCCAGCCCGTCGTTCTCCTGTTCCCCCACTCCCTGGAAGACCCACAGCTTCTTGCCCGACTCGGGGTCGACCGCAGTGACGCCCGCCCAGCTGAGGCAGTACAGCGGGGCGCCCGGGGGCCCGGCGGCCATGTCCATGTAGTCGTTGGTGATGATCTCGTCGTCCGGCGGCCGGGAGACCCAACGGGAGGCGCCGTCGCGGGGGTTGACGCTGAACATGGTCCTGCCCTTGTCGACGGCGTACAGAGAGTCGCCCCGGCGGACGACGGCGCGGGGCGTCGCGACGGTGTCCCCGAACTCGTTCTTGTACCTCCACAGGCGCTTGCCGCTCTCCAGGCCGTACGCCGTCAGCGTGGAGTCCTCGTCGGCGTACAGCACCCCCTCGGCCGTCGGCCACGCATGGTCCTTGGCCATGACCTTGCCGTACGACTTCTCCCACCGCTTCTCGCCGGTGCCCCGGTCGAGGGCGAGGAACCGCGCCTTCCCCTTGATCCCCTTGGCCAGGTCGTCCGTGGGGTCCGGGAAGCGCTGCACGTAGACGGTCTTCTTCCCGAGGGCCACCCGCGCCTCCTTCGGGTAGTCCTGCGGCAGTTTGGCGCGCCACACCTCGTCGTTCTCCTTGGTGTCGTAGCAGACGAGGTGCAGCCCGTCCGCCCCGTCGACCGTGCACCACACGCGCTCGCCGGTCTGCCCGACGAACGCCTGGACGGACTCGTCCTGCGCGTACTTCCTGACGGTGTCGCGAATGGTGCCCGTCTCGGCCGAGAACCGGGTGAGGCCGCGGTCCGTCTGTGCGATCAGGAGGTCGCCGTGGGCGGTGGCCAGGCCGTAGTGGCAGGTGAAGGGCTTGGTCCAGCGCACCTTCCCGGTGCGCAGGTCGATGCCGGCGGTGTTGCTGACGGTGGGCACGACCAGCACCTCGTCGCGCCACACGAGCGGGTGCCCGGAGGTCTGCGTGGTCGCCTTGAAGTGCCACAGCGCGGTCGGCGCCGTACCGGCCACGCGGCGCGCGCCCGCCGCGACGGTCCTGGCGGACCGGCGGCCGCCCCCGACGCTCCGGGCGAGCGGAACGGCGACGCCCGCCCCCACGACGACCCCCGCCGCACCGGCCAGCAGGGTGCGGCGCGACAGGAGGCGGGCGGGGGCGGAGGAGCGGGGCGGCCGCTGCGGCTGCCCCTGGTCCTGGGCCGGGTCGACCCGGGTCTCGGCGGCCGAGGGCGCCACCCCGGGCACCGGGGGCATCCGCGGCTCCTGGGGCGACACGGACGCACCGGCCTTCGCCCCTCCTCCCGCCACCCCGTCGGCCGCTCCCACGGTCCCCCTCTCCGGAACCTCCAACCCCAGCACGTCCGCGGCCTGTTGGCTGAGCCCCGCCACCACCGCCCCCGGCAGCCACCCCTCCCGCACGAGCCCCGCGACCCCGCCCGGCGCGAGCCCCGCCGCGATCACCTCGGGCTCGGGGCGCCGCGCCGGGTCCTTGTCGAGGCACCGCGAGAGCAGCGGACGCAGCCGCTCCGGCACCCCCGCGCCGCCCAGGTCGGCCTCGGCCGCGGCGATGACGTCCGGGGTGACCGGGGCGGACGGGCCGAAGGGGCTGCCCCCGGTGGCCGCGTACACCAGCAGCAGCCCGAGGACGAAGACGTCGGACGCGGGCCCGGGCGCCCGCCGCGCGACCTGCTCGGGGGTGAGGAAGCCGAGGGAGAGCCGAAGTCCCGTACCGGGCCCGTCGACACCGACCTCCGTGGCGGCGGCCAGCGGCCCGAACCCGGCGAGCACCGGTCCGTCGGCGGCCAGCAGCACCGTGTGCGGGGCGAGCCCCTGATGGACCGGGACGAGCGGGCGCAGCCGCGTCAGGACCTCCGCCAGGGCCGCGCCGAGGACGCGTACGGCATGTTCCGGGAGCGGCCCGTGCCCGGCGACGGCGGCGGCGAGACTGACGGCGGGCCGGTACGCGGTGACCAGGTGCCCGTCCTCGGCCTCCCGTACGGCGGCGACCCACGGCCCGGCGGCCCGGGCGGCCAGCTCGCCCTCGCTGCGGAACTTCCCCGACAGGGCGGGGGAGCCGGCGAGCCGGGGATGCGGGACACGGACGGACACGGTGTCGGCGTCGGCGCCCCGGCCCACGTACTCCGTGGCGGACGCGCTCTCCCGCAGCCGGGCGAGCAGAGAGTACGTCCCGACGCGTGCGGGATCCGTGTCCCGCAGCGCTTCCAGGCCGCCGGTCAGCACTGCCGCCACAGCTCAACCCCCGTTCATCTCAAGGTGGTTATGGTCCCATCGCGCGCAGTGGAGCGGTATGGCGCGAGGGGGAGGACGAGCGGCCGGGAGTGATCGGTTCCGCGAGTTCCCCGAGTCCGCGGGCGCCGTTCGCACGCTGAGCCAGGCCCGGCGGCTCAGAACCGGGGCAGCGCGTACACCCGCCCCCCGTTCTGCACCGCCATCACCCCGCCTGCCGTCGCCACGGCCCAGGCCCCGTCCCCCTCGGCGGCGGGCGCGAACCGGTACCGCTCCGTGTCGCCGCTCAGCGGGAGCGCGGCCACGCCGTCCGCCCCGGACGCCAGCGGTACGTACAGTCCGTGCGCCGCCACGACGGGCTGCGCCTGCGCGTAGATCCCGTCAGGACCGGTGATCTGCCGGACGTCGGACCCGTCGTCGAGCCGCAGACAGCGCACCGTGGCGCCGTCGGTGGCGTACACCAGTCCGTCGTGGACCACGGGCGCCCCGAACCGCTCGGTGTCCCCGTTCGGCAGGGCGTCCCACCGCCGACGGCCGCTCCGCAGATCGAGCCCGCGCAGCGTCGCCCCGCCGAGGACCGCGAGCCCACCTGCGAGGACGACAGGTACTCCACCGGGAGCCCCCGAGGCACTCCAACCCCCCTCCTCCTCACTGGAGTCACGAGAGCCGGCGGAGCTACCGGAGCGGGAGCTGGAGCCGGAGCTGGAGCCGGATTCGGAGCTGGAGCTGGAGCCGGAGCCGGAGTCGAGCGCATGCACGGTCCCGTCCTTGCCGGTGACCACGATCCGCCCGCCCCCGACGGCGGCCACGGCGCCGTCCCCGGCGAGGTCTTCCGCCGACCGCCACAGCGCCCGTCGCGCGCCGTGCCGGACGGCGACGACGCGCCCGTCGGAGTCGGTCGCGTACACGAGGTCGGAGTCGGCGGCGAGCAGCCGTGCGAGCCCGCCAGGCCCTCGCCAACTCACGTCTCCCGTACGGGAATCGAAGCCCCGCAGCACGCCGTCCCGCCCGACGAGCAGGGGCCGGGAGGCCGTCGGAGCGGGTGCCCGGCCGCCCGCGTACGACCAGAGCCGGTCGCCCGTACGCGGATCGAGCGCGGCCACCCGCCCACTGTCCGCGACCAGCAGCACGTCCCCGGCCCGTGCGGGCCCGAAGGGCATGTCCGGGTCGAGCCCCGAGACGCTCCACAGGGGTTCGGGCCGCTCGCCCGCGGCCCCGTCCCACAGCGGCGGCGCACCGCCGGGTCCGTTAGCCCCGTCGCCCCCGTCGCCCTTGCCCGGGCCGAGCCACCGCCACCCGGCGACCCCGGCCCCGGCGAGCGCGACGGCTCCGCCCGCCGCGGCACCGAGGACCCGCCGCCGGTTCCACGCCCCCGAGGCGGACGTCAGCCGCACACCGGAACCGGTCAACTCCCGTGCCTGCCGCTCCAGTTCGCGAAGGTCGCGCACCACGTCGACGGGCAGCCACGCGTGCTGGCGGCCCGTTCCCCGAGCGCTGCCGGTGTCCCGCCACAGCTCCACCAGCTCCCCGGCCGTCGGCCGCCCCGCCGGGTCCTTGGCCAGGCAGCGGCGCAGCGCACCGGCCAACGCCCCCGGAACCCGCGACAGATCCGGCTCTTCGTGCGCGATGCCGTAGTCGGCGAGCGCGAGGCCGTCGCCGCCGAAGGCGTGGTGCCCGGTGCTCGCGTACACCAGCACCGACGCGAGCGTGAACACGTCGCTGGGCGGCCCGAGTTCACCTCCCAGGACCTGTTCGGGCGACATGTATCCGGCGGAGCCGGGGCGCTGTCCGGTCACCGTGACGGCGGTCGCCGCGGGCATCCGGGCGATGCCGAAGTCGACGAGGCGGGGCCCGTCGGCGGTGAGCAGGACGTTCGACGGTTTGAGGTCCCGGTGCACGACCCCGGCCGGGTGCAGCGCGGCGAGCGCGGCGGCGAGCAGGGCACCGAGGGTCCGTACGGAGTCGGCGGGCAGCGGCCCGCGCTCCTCGACGCACCGTTCCAGGGTCGGCCCGGCGACGAACTCGGTGGCCAGCCAAGGGGGTTGCCCGCCGGTGCCGTCGAGGTCGGCGCCGAGCGCGCGGGGAACGTACGGACTGCGCACGGCCCCGGCTGCCTGCCGTTCCCGCCGGAACCGGGCGAGGAAGTGCGGATCGTCGAGGAACTGGGTCCGCAGCGTCTTGACGGCAGCCACCCGCCGCCCGCTCCGCCCCAGATAGACGCTCCCCATGCCCCCCTCGCCGAGCACCCCCAGGAGCCGCCACGGCCCGAGCGAGACGGGGTCCCCCGGCCGCAACTCCCTGATCAGTTCGGTCACGGCCGCTGATGGTAGGGGCTGGAGGACGCGGGGGCCATGGGCCCGCGGGGCGCGGGCCCCGCACACGCCCACCCCGGCGACGCGCCCGAGCCGCCACACGCCGTGGGCTGGAGCCACCCGCCACCCGCCACCCGCCGCGCGTCGTCGGTCGCCCGCCGCCCGCCGCTCACCGT
>NZ_JBNJLS010000029.1:0-103082 GCF_050510915.1 Streptomyces odontotermitis
GGGGGGGGAGGTGAGGGGGGGTGGGAAGGGCGCGGGCGGCCTGCGGATGCCTGAGGGTCATGGGGTTGGGGCGTGGGGAATGCGGACGCGTGACGGCCACGGGGCCGGGACAGGTGGAAGCGTGGCCGGAATGGGGTGTCGGCCTGCGGACGCGTGAGGGTCATGGGCTGGGGCGTGGGGAAGCGTGGCCGGAAGGCGGGTCGGCCTGCGGGCGCGTAATGGCCATGGGGCTGGGATACGCGGAAGTGTGGCCGGAATGGGGGGACGGGCTGCGGACGCGTGACGGTCAAGGGGGTGGGGCCCGCCCCGCGCAGCAAGGTGGGACGGCCTGCAGACGGAGGACCGGCGCAAGGGGTGGGGACGCGGCGGTATGTCCGCCCGCAGTACAGCACCCCACCCAAGCCAGTACTCGTGTACTCGCACAGCGCCCGAGGCGTTTCGAGGACGGACATACCGCCGCGTCCCCACCCCGCCCCACCACCCACCCGCACCCGCCCACCACCCGCACCCGGCGACGGACACACCACTGAGCCCTCACCCCGCCCTCGCCGCAAGCCCCCACATTCGCTAGGGTCCTGGCCCATGGCACACAACCCCCACGCCCCCCAGGGCCCCGAGGGCAACCACGACCCCGCGGGCAGCACGCAGATGTTCCGCGCCTTCGTCGACGAGGCCCCGCAGACGACCCGCACCCAGCAGAACGCCGCGCCCACCGGCCCCCGCGTCGGCCTGATCCTCGGCGTGATCCTCGGAATCGCCGTCGTAGCGGGCGTGGCCTGGCTGGCCCTCAAGTAACCAGCAGCCCCGGCAACTTCACAGCCACCAGCGACTTCACAGCTGCTTCAGGTCGCTTCACTTCCACTTCACGGAGACGTCCCGCGTCTCGATGTGCATGCCCAACGGCACCCGCCAGGCGTCCACACACACCGACCAGGTCTTCTCCTTCTTCTGCCCGGCGCCGATCGGCGCCGGCAGCTTCTCGGTCGACTCGATCGTGGCCCAGTCAACCCCGAGCGCCCCGATGACATGCGTGGCAAAGGTGACCGTCCCCGAACGCACGGGCGCACCGCCGGTGTTACGGAAGGCGACGGTCACCTTCTCGCACCACCGGTCATCGGCAGCGGCCCGCTCGGGCTTACCGACCTTGAGCACGGCGGGCCCACCGCCCGAGGGCTCACCACTATCTCCAGGCGCCGAGGGCGTCGTACCACCGGACCCTCCCGAACCACCGCCCCCCGAGCCGGATGACGGCGAAGACCCTCCGGACGGCGAGGAAGAACCCCCCGAGCCACCAGACCCACCAGACCCACCCGAGCCACCCGAACTCCCGCCCCCACCCGGCGACTTCCCCTGCAACCCACCGGACCCCTCACCGGAGCCGGACCCCCGCGCCCCAGAACCACCCCCGGACCCGGGCCCGGACCCGGCCCCGGAAGGACTACGGGCCTCATCCCGCACTCCACTCCGCACCCCACCCCGCCCCCCACTCCGCGCCCCATCCAACGGCACCAACGTCACATCCCCGCTGGGCCCCACACCTTTCCCGGGCGCCCGCTCAGGCGAGGCCCCCGCCGCCCCCGTGGCCACATACCCGTCACCGCTGTCACCGCCGCACGCGGCCAGCATCCCGCCCAGGCACACCACGGCCGCCCCGGCGCCCAGCACATTCCGAACACCACGTCGCATCGCGCCAGTGTGGCTGACGGTCCGTCAATTAGGAACCCCGTCAGCAACACCGCTCACACACGCAAGAGTTGACCCGCCGCCCAGCAACGGGCCACCTCTCAACCGCCGATCAGTCCCCGATCAGTCCCCGATCAGTCCCTCCCGCAGCTGCGCCAACGTCCGCGTCAGCAGCCGCGACACATGCATCTGCGAGATCCCGACTTCCTCACCGATCTGCGACTGCGTCATGTTCGCGAAGAACCGCAGCATGATGATCCGCCGCTCACGCGGCGGCAGCTTGGCGAGCAGGGGCTTCAACGACTCCCGATACTCGACGCCTTCGAGGGCGGAGTCCTCGTACCCGAGCCGATCGGCGAGCGACCCTTCACCACCGTCATCCTCCGGGGTGGGCGAGTCCAGCGAGGACGCCGTGTACGCGTTCCCCACCGCGAGGCCGTCGACGACGTCTTCCTCCGACACCCCGAGCGCCGCGGCGAGTTCGGGCACGGTCGGCGAGCGGTCCAGCTTCTGGGCCAGCTCGTCGCTCGTCTTCGTCAGCGCGAGGCGAAGCTCCTGCAGCCGCCGGGGCACCCGCACCGACCACGACGTGTCGCGGAAGAAGCGCTTGATCTCACCGACGACCGTCGGCATCGCGAACGTCGGGAATTCCACGCCCCGTTCGCAGTCGAAACGGTCGATGGCCTTGATCAGGCCGATGGTGCCGACCTGGACGATGTCTTCCATCGGCTCGTTCCGGCTGCGGAAGCGCGCCGCCGCGTACCGCACCAGAGGGAGGTTGAGCTCGATCAGCGTGTCACGTACGTAGACGCGCTCCGGGCTGTCCTCGTCGAGTGCGGTGAGCCGCAGGAACAGGGAGCGGGACAGGGTGCGGGTGTCGAGCGCACCGGTGGTCACGGAGGAGGCGGGAGCCTCGGTCGCCGCCGAAGTGTTCGGCGCGTCAGGCGTGGACGCGCTCTTCGTGAGTGTGAGCACCTTCGAGCTGCCCTGGTCTGCGGACATGCCACCCCCTTGAGGTCGCGGACGGTCACGGCGGGCGCTCCCGTCGGAGGAACGCAGCCTCCACCTGAATACCGGAGGCGGAGCTGCGCCAAACGCGGTTCCAGCAGAATGTCACATGTCGGCAACACGCTGTAGTTACTTGTCGACAAAGAAGGGTGACATCACCGCAGGAAGGAGGGGGTTTGAAGCGTCATCGCGGGCGGACGCGTCGGAAAGGTTCCGAACGGCAGTCCACCCGCAGCGGTTACGCCTCGATTCGATTTGCGGATCGAAGCCGCGCGAAGCTTCTGGCCAGCAGTCTTGACACATGCATCTGGGAAACGCCCAACTCGGCGCTGATCTGAGATTGCGTCAGATTGCTGTAGTAGCGCAGCAGCAGGATCCGCTGTTCCCGCTCGGGCAGTTGGACCAGGAGGTGCCGTACGAGATCGCGGTGCTCGACGCCGTCCAGGGCCGGGTCCTCGTAGCCGAGCCGGTCGAGCAGGCCGGGCAGCCCGTCGCCCTCCTGGGCCGCCTCCAGGGACGTGGCGTGGTACGAGCGGCCCGCCTCGATGCAGGCGAGCACCTCGTCCTCGCTGATGCGCAGCCGCTCGGCGATCTCCGCGGTCGTGGGCGAGCGCCCGAAGGCCGTGGTGAGGTCCTCGGTCGCGCCCGTCACCTGCACCCACAGCTCGTGCAGGCGCCGCGGTACGTGGACGGTGCGGACGTTGTCGCGGAAGTACCGCTTGATCTCGCCGACCACGGTGGGCATCGCGAAGGTGGGGAACTGCACGCCCCGGTCCGGATCGAAGCGGTCGATCGCGTTGATGAGGCCGATGGTGCCGACCTGGACGACGTCCTCCATCGGCTCGTTGCGGCTGCGGAAGCGCGCGGCCGCGTACCGCACGAGCGGCAGGTTGGCCTCGATGAGCGCACCGCGCACCCTGCCGTGCTCGGGACTGCCCGGCTCAAGGCCCTTGAGCTGGGCGAAGAGCACTTGTGTGAGGGCCCGGGTGTCGGCGCCCCGAGTGCTCGTGGTGCTTCTTGCCGCCTTCGCGGGTGGTGCTTCTGGCGCAGTACTGGCCGGCACGGTCAACGCCACCCCTTCTGGATCAAACTGGGTCGACCCCGTTCAACCACGGTCAACTCATCCGTCAAAAGCGGTCATAGCATCACAAGACATGTGCACTGTGTGCAAGCACCGCATAACGCCGTGTTGAGGGGCAAGTTGGGGCGTGAGACGCAGAAGGGCCCCTCACCGTTCCAGTGAGGGGCCCGATTTCGTACGCGGGGCGTGCCCCGGGCGTACGGACGGCTCAGAACTCGTAGTCCGCGATCACCCACGTGGCGAACTCGCGCCAGAGGGCCACACCGGCCTGGTGGGCCGGGTGCTCCAGGTAGCGCTTCAGCGCATCGGTGTCCTCGACCGCCGAGTTGATGGCGAAGTCGTACGCGATGGGGCGGTCCGTGATGTTCCAGTCGCACTCCCAGAACTTCAGCTCCGGGATGGCGCCGCCGAGTTCACGGAACGCCTTGACGCCCTCCACCACGCGCGGGTCGTCGCGCCGCACGCCGTCGTTGAGCTTGAAGAGGACCAGATGGCGGATCACAGGGCACTCCTAGGCGATAAGGGTTCAGCGCGCGTGGGCGGCGTGCGGGACGCTCACTTGTCGCCGCCTCCGTTGGCGACCCAGGTCATGAAGTCGCCGATGCTCTTGGCGGCGCTCGAAACGCCCTCGAACCCTATCTGCACGTAGTCGGCGGCCTTGGCGGGGTCCGTGATGATCACGTACAGCACGAAGACGACCAAGACGAACAGAGCGATCTTCTTCGGCTCCAACACGCTCATGGCCTCCCCTTTTCCCCTGCGCCCCGTGTGACCCCTGTGCAGGGCGTGAGTCTAACCCGGGGCCCCTGACGATCACCTTTCCCGGCCCCTTTCCTCACTTGGCCTTTAAGGACCAACGACCCGGCAGCACAGGCCCTTTGCCTGGCTGTGAGCGGTTGCGGGAGGAGCAGGATGGGTGATGAGCCCAGCGGATCTGGCAGGAATCCGCGGGCCAGGGACTGGACTCCACTGCGGGGTCCGCGCCGTCTGCTTCCCCCCTGACGGCGGTGTGGACTTGAGGGTTCCAGTCCTCGTCGGGGGAAGCGGCTTGTCCCCCCGATGCCGCTTCCCCCGTCCTAGCGGGATGAGCCCCGGCGCCTTAGCGGAGCGCCGGGGCTCTCGCGTATGCCCGTACGCCCGAATCTCCTCCACTCCCGAATCTCCACGGGAAACGAAGAAGGCCCCGTCCTCGCGGACGGGGCCTTCTTCAAGAGCGGTAGCGGAGGGATTTGAACCCTCGGTGACTTGCGCCACACTCGCTTTCGAGGCGAGCTCCTTCGGCCGCTCGGACACGCTACCGAGAGGAACTCTAGCCCAAGGTGGGCCGTGTTCTGAAATCCGTTTGGCGGAAGAAGCGACGCAGGGGTTCGGCGCACTCCTCGACGAGTACGCCCTGGATGACTTCGGGGCGGTGGTTGAGCCGCCGGTCGCGGACGACGTCCCAGAGGGAGCCGACCGCTCCGGCCTTCTCGTCGCGGGCCCCGTACACGAGGCGGCCGAGCCGGGACTGCTGGATGGCGCCCGCGCACATCGTGCACGGCTCGAGGGTCACCACGAGCGTGCACTCCGTGAGCCGCCACGCGCCGAGCCTGGCGGCCGCCCGGCGCAGCGCGAGCACCTCGGCGTGGGCGGTGGGGTCGTGGGCCGCCTCCCGTTCGTTGTGGCCCGTCGCGAGCACCGTCGCGCCGTCCGGGGACAGCACGACGGCGCCGACGGGCACGTCGCCGCCCCGGACGGCCTGCTCGGCCTCGGCCAGGGCGAGCCGCATCGGCGCCCGCCAGCGATCGCGTACGGGATCGGGGGTCTGGTCGTTCACATGGGGAACCTAGCGGACCGTTTCCAGCACCTCCGCCGCCCCGAGGACCTCGGCGATCTCGGAGAGCGCGTCACCGCTCTCCAGGCTGAGCAGGTTCTTCTCGGAGACACCGAGGTCGGCGAGGATCTCCGTGTCGCCGAGAGGACCGGCCGGGACGGCGTCGTCCGATCCGCCCTCTCCCTCGTCCTCGTCGTCGACGGAGTCCTCTCCGTCCTCGGTGCCGTCGAGGTCGAGGGCGTCCAGTTCGTCCGCCCCGTCGTCGCCCGGCTCACGGCCGAGCATCTCGTCGGTGAGCAGGATCTCCCCGTACGAACTGCGGGCGGCCGCGGCCGCGTCCGAGACGTAGACGCGCGGGTCCTCCTCGCCGTCCACGCGGACGACGCCGAACCAGGCGTCTTCCTGTTCGATGAAGACGAGCACTGTGTCGTCGTCGGCTTCGGCCTCCTCCCGGTGTTCCCGGGCCAGGTCGGCCAGATCCGACAGGGTCTCCACATCGTCGAGCTCCGTGTCGCTCGCTTCCCACCCGTCTTCGGTGCGCGCGAGCAGTGCGGCGAAGTACACCGTGACTCTCCCACTGGTCATAGGCAGTGCCGGTTGGCGGTTTGGGGTCCCCCCGGCGGAGGTCGGGGAGCGGGGAATTCCTGTTCCAAGCCCCGCCCACTCGGAATCGTGGCAGAAACGACGGCTTCAGGAGAGGTCTTCCGCCCGCTGTGTCCGCGTCCGGTTTCCGCGGGTGGGTCCCGGAGGCCGTCCGAAGGGCCTCGGTCACCAGCGGAACGTACGCATGCGCATCGCCTGTCGCATGCGTGCCGCCCGTGCGCGGCGCGGCTTCACACGGTCGCGCAGCTCGCGCGCCTCGGTCAGGTCGCGCAGGAACTGGGCGCGGCGCCTGCGGCGCTCCGCGTCCGTCTCACGAGAGCCCTGTGCGTTGTTCCGGTCCGGCATCGGCACACCACCCCAGTCAGTCCCTCCACTTTCCCCCCGATGGCGCGTTTGATGCCAGCGCGGAGGGATTCGGGGGTCTTGCGTGCCGGTTACTGTTGAGGCATGCGGATCCACGTCGTCGACCACCCGCTGGTGGCGCACAAACTCACCACGCTGCGCGACAAGCGCACCGACTCCCCGACCTTCCGGCGCCTCGCCGACGAGCTGGTCACCCTGCTCGCGTACGAGGCGACGCGGGACGTGCGCACCGAGCAGGTCGACATCGAGAGCCCGGTCGCGCAGACCACCGGCGTGAAGCTCTCCTACCCGCGGCCGCTGGTCGTGCCGATCCTGCGCGCCGGGCTCGGCATGCTCGACGGCATGGTGCGGCTGCTCCCCACCGCCGAGGTGGGCTTCCTCGGGATGATCCGCGACGAGGAGACGCTGCAGGCGTCCACGTACGCGACGCGCATGCCCGAGGACCTCTCCGGCCGCCAGGTGTACGTCCTCGACCCGATGCTGGCCACCGGCGGCACCCTGGTCGCCGCGATCCAGGAGCTCATCAAGCGCGGCGCCGACGACGTGACCGCCGTGGTGCTCCTGGCCGCGCCCGAGGGCGTCGAGATCATGGAGCGCGAGCTCGCGGGCACGCCGGTGACGGTGGTGACCGCCTCGGTCGACGAGCGGCTCAACGAGCACGGCTACATCGTGCCGGGCCTCGGCGACGCCGGGGACCGCATGTACGGAACGGCCGAATAGCGTCAGCAGTTCTTGCCGGACGACGAGGGCGTCGGGGAGGGCTTGGCCAGTGCGGTCAGGGCCTTCGCGGCGTCCTCTTTCTTCGCCAGGTCCTTGAACTCCGCGCCGAGGATCAGGTCGACGGCGGCGTCCTTGCGGGCGTCGGTCCTGCGCTCGGCGCCGCTGAGCTGGGTGGCGAGGACGGGGAGCGCGGTCTCGGCCTGGGACTTGGGGCCGAGCAGTATCCCGGTGCCCTTGACCTTCTTGTCGAACTCCTTGGTCGCGTTGCCCACCTTGCCGATGCGGAAGCCGCGCTTCTTCAGCTCGTCCGCGGTGTCCTTGGCGAGGCCGCCGCGGGGCGTGGCGTTGAAGACGTTGACCGTGATCCGGCCCGGCTCGGGCAGCGGCTTCGGCTTCGTGGCCGAGGGGCCCGAAGGCTTGGCGGAGGGCGCGGACTTCCCGGCGCAGCCGGACTTCGGACCGGCCGCCGTGGCCTTGTCACCGCCGCCCGTGAACACGTCGATGAGCTGCAGCGTGCCCCAGCCGACGAGACCGACGGCGACCGCGGACGCGATGACCGCGAGCACGATCCTGCGCCGCCCGTGGCCGCGGCGCATGCGCGGATATTTGTCCCCCGTGATGCGGTATTTGCCGCCCATGCCGGGGGGAGTGAGCATGCTCATGGGCGCAGCGTAGTGCGGCTCGGCAACGATGCCTACTAAATGATCATTACCTGACGCGCAGTCCAACCCAAAAGGGCCAATGCGGACTTGAGGCCGCGTCAGACGGCCTGCCTATGGGGTCTCCCCTGCTCGAACGGAGCTGAGAGCTTGGGGAAGGGATCAGCCCAGTTCGAGGACGCGGGCGTGCAGGACCTGGCGCTGCTGGAGCGCGGCGCGGACGGCGCGGTGCAGGCCGTCCTCCAGGTACAGGTCGCCCTGCCACTTCACGACGTGCGCGAAGAGGTCGCCGTAGAACGTGGAGTCCTCGGCGAGCAGGGTTTCCAGGTCGAGCTGGCCCTTGGTCGTCACGAGCTGATCGAGGCGGACCGGGCGCGGCGCGACGTCCGCCCACTGCCGGGTGCTTTCCCGGCCGTGGTCGGGGTACGGCCGGCCGTTTCCGATGCGCTTGAAGATCACACGGAAAGCCTACCGGGCGAGGCTCTCCGGGCGCAGCCATGGAGACGGAGTGCGACCCTGGGAAATGACGCCAGATTTCGGGGCAAACCGGGAACTCTCAAGCCGGGAACAGGGGCCGAAGTGAGCGAGAGCCAGCCGATACCGTCCACGCCGGACGAAGTGAACCGCCCGAACGAGTCAGGATCCGGCGCCGAGGTGACACCCGGAACTGGTTCCTCCAGATTCGTCCCGCCGACGGCTGCGGCCGCCGCTGCGGGTGGTGCGGGTGGTGCGGGCGGTGCGGAGGGCGGTGCGGCTCCTGCGGGCGCGGGCACGGGCGCGGGGGCGGGGGCCACCGCCACGGCCGCCGAGCCCGCCGTGCACCCGGAGTCCGTGACGTCGGCGGCCGCGCTGCCGCAAGAAGCCATGGAGATCGCCGCCGGGTACGCCTTCACGGGGCCCGCGCTCGACCTGGGGGCGCTGCTCTGGGACGGGCAGTGCCTGCCCGACGCGCAGATCCGCATTCCGCTGCCCATGCTCAACCGGCACGGGCTCGTCGCCGGGGCCACCGGTACCGGCAAGACGAAGACCCTGCAGCTCATCGCCGAGCAGCTGGCGGCGCAGGGCGTGCCCGTGTTCCTCGCGGACATCAAGGGCGACGTCTCCGGGATCTCGGCGCCCGGAGAGGCGAACGACAAGGTCGCGGAGCGGGCGCGGGACGTGGGGCAGTCGTGGGAGGCGACGGGGTTCCCGTGCGAGTTCTACGCGCTGGGGGGCATCGGGACCGGGATTCCCGTACGGGCCACCGTCACCAGCTTCGGTCCGGTGCTGCTCAGCAAGGTGCTGCAGCTCAACCAGACCCAGGAGCAGTCGCTCGGCCTGATCTTCCACTACGCGGACCAGAAGGGGCTCGAGCTCTTCGACCTGAAGGACCTGCGGGCCGTCGTCACGTTCCTGACCTCCGACGAGGGCAAGCCCGAGCTCAAGGAGATCGGCGGGCTCTCGTCGGTGACCGCCGGAGTGATCCTGCGGGCGCTCACGACCTTCGAGGCGCAGGGAATGGCCGACTTCTTCGGGGAGCCGGAGTTCGACACGAGCGAGTTCCTGCGGACGGCGCCGGACGGGCGGGGGCTCGTCTCGGTGCTCGAGCTGCCCGCCGTGCAGGACAAGCCGCAGCTCTTCTCGACCTTCCTGATGTGGCTGCTGGCCGACCTCTACAACGACCTGCCGGAAGTGGGGGACGTCGAGAAGCCCAAGCTCGTCTTCTTCTTCGATGAGGCCCACCTGTTGTTCAACGGGGCCTCCAAGGCGTTCCTCGAAGCGATCACCCAGACCGTCCGGCTCATCCGGTCCAAGGGCGTCGGCGTCTTCTTCGTGACCCAGACCCCGAAGGACGTGCCCGCCGACGTGCTCGCCCAGCTGGGCAACCGCGTCCAGCACGCGCTGCGCGCCTTCACGCCCGAGGACCAGAAGGCGCTGAAGGCGACCGTGAAGACCTTCCCGAACTCGGCGTACGACCTGGAGGAGGTCCTCACCGGGATCGGCACCGGTGAAGCCGTCATCACCGTGCTGAGCGAGAAGGGCGCCCCCACGCCGGTCGCGGCGACCCGGCTGCGGGCGCCGGAGTCGCTGATGGGGCCCGTGGACGCGGGGGCGCTCGACGCGGCGGTGAAGGGGTCGCTGCTGTACTCGCGGTACGCCGACGCCGTCGACCGGGAGTCCGCGTACGAGAAGCTGACCGCCCAGGAGGCCGAGACGCAGGCCCGCAAGCAGGCCGAGCTGGAGGCCCTGGAGGCCGAGAAGGCGGCTCGGGCCGCGGCGCGGGCGAAGCCGCAGGGGGATGGGTCCGTGGTGGAGCAGGTGGTGGGGAGCGGGATGTTCAAGTCGCTGCTGCGGTCGATGGGGACGCAGATCGGGCGGGAGATCTCGCGGTCCGTGTTCGGGACGGCTCGGAGGCGGCGTTGAGCGGGTGAGCTCCCGCTGGGGGCGCCGGGTCCGGGTGGCCCGGCGCCCCGCTCTGTTCCGGTGCTACTTCTCCTTGTCGTCCTGCCTGTTCTCCTTGCTGCGGTGCTCCGGCGCTGTGCGCTCCGCGGAGTCCGCGGGAGTGTCGCCGGGCGCGCTGCGGGATGCCTCGGCGCGCAGGAGGGCGCGCAGGGCCGCGTACGGGTCGATGGGCATGGCTGAGTGGTCCCTCTGCTGATGTGGGGGGTGAACAGGTCCGGGGGCGGGGCCTGTCAGCAGCGGAGGACCACCGTGCGGAGGATCTGCGCGGAGTAGGGGCGGCGGGGCGCGGAGCGGGCGTGGGCGTGGGGATCCTGAGGGCGTACGGCTGCTGCGCGCGGGGTGGTGCGGGGGGTCGGCTCGGCCGGGCGCGGGGAGTCCGGGGTGCGGGGAGCGGGGGCTTCCTGCTGGAGTTCGCCGGAGGGGTCGGGTGCGGGCTCGGGCGCCGGCGCGGTGGCGTAGGCGTAGGCGGGTGTGGCCGGGATGCCGTACGAGGGGAGGGTGGCGCAGAGGAGGGCGAGCAGGACGATGAGGAGCGTCCGTGTTCGCGGGGGTGTGGGTCGCCTGCGCCTCATGAGGGGCAATGTCCCCCATGGGCGGGGGGTTGTTGATCTATAGGCGGGGAGATCCGCCCTCTTGGGCTACGGAGAGGGTGCGCGGGTGACGCTCTCTCTGTCCGTCGTCGGTGGGGCGGGGTGGGGACGCGGCGGTATGTCCGTCCTCGAAAAGCCGGAGGCGCTGTGCGAGTACGAGTACTGGCCTGGGTCGCTTGCTGTACTGCGCGCGGACATACCGCCGCGTCCCCACCCCTTGCGCCGTCGATCGGCTGCGGGGCGGCCTCCGCTTATGCCTTTGCCGCCTTTGCCGCCGCCTTCATCTCCTGTTTGTGGGCGCGGACCTTTGCCAAGGTCTCGGGGTCCTTGATGTCCGCCACCGAGCGGAAGGACTTGGGCTCGCCGTAGGCGCCCGCCGCCTCTTGCCAGCCCTTGGGGCGTACGCCCATCTGCTTGCCCAGGAGCGCCAGGAAGATCTGGGACTTCTGCTTGCCGAAGCCGGGGAGGTCGTTCAGGCGCTGGAGCAGTTCCTTGCCGGTGGTGGCGTCCTCCCAGAGGGCCGTGGGGTCGCCGTCGTAGTGCTCGACCAGGTACTGGCAGAGCTGCTGGACGCGCTTGGCCATGGAGCCGGGGTAGCGGTGCACCGCCGGCTTGGTGGAGAGCAGTGCGGCGAAGGACTCGGGGTCGTAGGCCGCGATCTCGTGGGCGTCCAGGTCGTCCGCGCCCAGGCGCTGCGCGATCGTGTACGGGCCCGCGAACGCCCACTCCATGGGGATCTGCTGGTCGAGGAGCATGCCCACGAGGGCGGCCAGGGGGCTGCGGCTGAGGAGCTCGTCCGCCTCGGGCTGCTGGGCGAGGTGGAGGGTGACGTCGGCCTTGGCATTCATGTCTGCATGATCTCGCGGGGTGCGGAGTGGCGCGCTCCGGCGGCGGAAAATCCGGTGCGTCTGTCGCGGGGGCGCGTTAGCCTCGGATTCATGTCTACGCCCCGCATCTCTTAGCCAGGACACCCGCTTCCACGCCACACGTGTGTCCTGAGCCAAGAGTTTTTCGGAGCGACAACCATGATTACCGTCCGTGACGCGGACGTGCGCGTCGGTGCGCGTCTGCTGCTGTCCGGCGTTTCCTTTCACCTTGCCCCCGGCGATCGCGTCGGCCTCGTCGGCCGCAATGGGGCGGGCAAGACCACTTTGATGAAGGTGCTGGCGGGGGAGCTCGCGCCTGCTGGCGGAAGTGTTCGCCGCACGGGGTCCCTGGGGTATCTCTCGCAGGATCCCGGTGCCGCCGATCCCGAGGTCAGCGTGCGGGACCGGATTCTGTCCGCCCGTGGGCTCGATCGGGCCGTGCGGGAGCTGCGTGCTGCCGAGGGGGTGATGGCCGCTGCGGGCGGGGGCGCCGAGCTGGAGCGGGCCATGGGGCGGTACGTGCGGGCCGAGGAGGAGTTCCAGGCCCGGGGCGGGTACGCGGGGCAGGGGGAGGCCGCGCGGGTCGCCGCGGGGCTCGGGCTGCCCGAGCGGGTGCTGGGGCAGGCCGTCGGGGAGCTGTCCGGTGGGCAGCGGAGGCGAGTTGAGCTCGCCCGGATTCTCTTCGCCCGGCATGACGTGCTGCTGCTCGACGAGCCCACCAACCATCTCGACGCCGACTCCGTTGCCTGGCTGCGGAGTTATCTGGCTGGCTATCCGGGGGGTGTTCTTCTTGTCAGTCATGATCGGGAGCTGCTGGGGGGTGTCGTCAATCGGGTCTTCGCGTTGGATGCGGGGCGGGGTGTCGTCGACGTCTACAACACCGGGTGGGACGTCTATCTCGAGCAGCGCGACGCCGCTGAGCGGCGGCGGGTGCGGGAGCGTGCCGCCGCCGAGCGCAAGGCCGCCTCGCTGCGCGCCCAGGCCGCCACGATGCGGGCCCGTGTCTCCACCGCGACCCGCGCCAAGAACATGGAGCGCAGGGCCGGGCGCATGCTCGACGCCCTGGAACCCGTACGCCGGGTGGACAAGGTCGCCCGGATCCGGCTGCCCGAGCCCGCGCCCTGCGGGCGGATGCCGCTCGGGGCCGTCCGGCTCGTGAAGGCGTACGGGGGCCGGAGCGTTCTGGGAGGGGTTGACCTTGCCGTTGACCGGGGGGCACGGTTGGTCGTTCTCGGGCTCAACGGGGCCGGGAAGACCACCCTGTTGAGGCTTCTCGCCGGGCAGGAGCAGCCCGACTCGGGGCGGGTCGTGCACGGGCACGGGCTGCGGCTCGGGTACTTCGCGCAGGAGCACGACACCCTGCGCGCCGACCTGACCGTGCGGGAGAACCTCGCCGGGGCCGCGCCGCATCTGACGGACGGGGAAGTGCGGGGGGTGCTGGGGTCCTTTCTGTTCGGGGGCGATGACGCCGAGAAGGCCGTCGGCGTCCTGTCCGGGGGCGAGAAGACGCGGCTCGCGCTCGCCGGGCTCGTGCACTCGGGGGCCAATGTGCTGCTCCTGGACGAGCCGACGAACAACCTCGACCCGGCGTCGAGGGACGAGGTGCTCGGGGCCGTCGGCACGTATCCCGGTGCCGTCGTGATGGTCACCCATGACGAGGGGGCCATCGACGCGCTGCGGCCCGACCGGGTCCTCGTCCTGCCGGACGGGGTCGAGGACCTGTGGAGTGCCGACTATCGGGAGCTTGTCGCTCTTGATTGAGCCGCCTCGGGCTCGAACTGCCTTGTGGCGTGCGGGAGTTACCAGGTCTGTGAACCCTGCATCGGGCGGGGGAGGGGCTTTGTCTCCTTCCCCGACCGGCGCAGGCGCAGGGCGAGGAGGGGGAAGACCAGGACCGAGACCATGCCCGCGCCGACCAGGGCCGCCGCCTCGCCCGCCGTCAGGACCTTGTCGTCGAGGCCGATCGTGGTGATGGCGACGACGAGGGGGAGCGCCGTGGCGTTGTGGAGGAGGAGCGCCGTGCGGTCCCTGCGGTCGAGGTCGCGGGGGGCGAGGGCGTACGCGGGCAGGCCGCGGACCAGGAGGAAGAGCAGGACGAAGGCGGGGAGGAGGAGCAGGGAGCGGCCGCCGTGCAGGAGGGCGTCCAGGTCGAACTGGATGCCCGTCACGATGAAGAAGATCGGGACGAGGAAGCCGAAGCCCATCGCCTCGATCTTGGAGAGGATCAGCTCGCTGCTCTCCGGGGCGGCGCCGTTCAGGACGAGCCGGGTGAGCAGGCCCGCCGCGAAGGCGCCGAGGAGCGTGTCGAGGCCGAAGGCGGCGGCGAGGCCGAGCATCGCCGCGAGCAGCAGCATCACGAAGCGGACCGCGAACTGGGCGCTGCTGTGCAGGGTCCTGGCGATGACGTCGGCGAACCAGGGCGGGCGCGGGCGCAGGGCCCAGAGGACCGCGGCGGCCGTCACGGCGGCGAAGGCGGCGAGCAGGACGGTGGAGCGGCCCGGGTTGCGGCCGCTGAGGAGCAGCGACATCGCGATGATCGGGCCGAATTCGCCGACCGTCCCGAACGCCATCATGACCGTCCCGAAGCGGCCCTTCAGGTCCCCGGAGTCGCGCAGGATCGGCAGCACCGTGCCGAGCGCGGTGCTGGTCAGGGCGGTGCCGATGACGAAGCTCTTGGTGACCGCGCCGCCGGTCAGCGCGAAGGCGATGCCGAGCCCGGCCGCCAGCGAGATCCCCCAGGCCCCCACCGAGCGGCGCAGGGTGTCCCCGCGCACGGCCGCGAACTCGATCTCGTACCCGGCGAGGAAGATCAGCATCGACAGGCCGAGGTGGGAGAGGACGTCGACGGCCTCCTCGTGGTGGGTGAGGCCGAGCGCGTCGGGGCCGATGAGGATGCCGAGGAGGATCTCGAAGATCACGAGCGGGACCGGGATCCAGCGGCCGATGCCGTACGAGAGGAGGGGGGCGAGCACCGCGATGCTCATGATCAGGATCAGCGTCCCCGGCTGCGACATAGTCCGTATCTAACAGTAAAGTCGGGCAAAACGGTCAGTCGGACTCTGTGGCGCGTGAGGGGATCCATGAGCCAGGACGTGGACGAGAAGGCGGACGAGAAGGCGGACGAGAGGAACGGGGGCGTTCCGGCGGTGAAGCCGGGGCTGTGGAAGCGGTGCCTGTGGGGCGGGCTCGCCCTGTGGCTGCTGACCGCCGTCATCACGTACGCCACCAAGAACACCAACCTGCTGCCCACCCTCATCCTCCTCGGCAGTTTCCTGGTCCCGGGTGTCTTCGTGCTCTGGGCGTACGAGAAGCACGGCCGCGACCTCGGGCTCGGGGTGCTGCTCAACTGCTTTGTGGTGGGCGGCGTCCTGGGGGTGCTCGGGGCCTCGGTCATGGAGTACTACCTGGTGCATCCCTCGGTGTGGATGTTCGTCCTGGTGGGGCTCATCGAGGAGGCCGTGAAGCTGGCCGCGCTGATGTGGGTGCTGCGGCGGTTCCGGCGGCTGCGCGGGGTGCGGGCCGGGATGGTGCTCGGGGCGGCGGTCGGCTTCGGGTTCGCCGCGTTCGAGAGCGCGGGGTACGCGTTCAACGCCGTCGTCACGATGCGCGGGCTCGACCTGCGCTCGCTGATGGAGACGGAGATCCTGCGGGGGCTGCTCGCGCCGTTCGGGCACGGGCTGTGGACGGCGATCGCGGGCGGGGTGCTGCTGAGGTTCCGGGAGCCGGGGGGCCGCTTCCGCTTCCCGGGCGCCGTCGTCCTCACGTATCTCGGCGTCTCCCTGCTGCACGCCCTGTGGGACTCGATGCACGGCATCGCCATCTGGCTGGTCACGCGCGTCACCGACACCGGACTGCAGCGCCAGCTCTTCGCGCAGGGCTATATGCCCGAGCCCACCCAGCAGCAGAAGCACCTGTTCACGGCCTTCTCGGACGGAGGGCTCGTCCTTGTCTCGCTGGTGGGGGTGGCGTGGCTTCTCAGCCTCGCGCGATCGGGCCGGTCGGGTCCGTCGGACGGGCCGGGCCGGCCGGGGAGCGCGAGACGCCGGCCGGCTCGCTAGCGTCGGAACGCCGCCGAGGCCAGCCCGAACTCGCCCCGGGGCAGGCCGAGTTCGTGCCGGATCGGCTTCGTCGCGAGGCCCATCACCGTCTTGTCACCGTCTTGTCGGCGAAGTTGACGAGCACGAACGCGAGCAGGGTCCACGTGGTGCGCCAGGCGGCGCCGGTGCCGCTGCTCCTGTGCTCCGTCATAACCCGCGCTCCCCTTCGTCGACGACGGCTCGGGTCCCGCGCAGCGGCCCCGCACCGCCTCGATCCTGTGGCGGCCGGGGCGTGCGCGGCAGGCGCCGGGGTCACAGTTCCGGGGGCCGGTTAGTGTGACGTGTCACAAGGAGGAGCCATGGGGGACACAGAGGCTACAGAGGCTACGGAGACGGATCCGCTCCCGGAGCTGAGTGACGCGGCCCGCGCCCTCGCCGCCCGCTGCGAGCCCCGGGTGAACGAGCTGGCCCGGCGCATGAGCCAGGGCGCCTTCGGGCGGCTGCGCGGCTACGACCGGCTCCCGTCCGACGTGAGGGACGTGGAGATCGCCGCCACCGCCCGGCACGGCCTGCGCCTCTTCCTCGACCGGGTCGGCGGCGGCGAGGGCGCGCACCCGGCGGGCGACTACGACTACTTCCGCGAGCGCGCCGCCCAGCGCGCCGAGGAGGGCATGCCCCTGCACCTGCTCCTCGGCACCCACACGCTCGGCGCGCACGTCCTGTGGCGGGCCCTGCGGGACGCGGCGCGCCCCGGCGAGGAGGGCGCCCTGGCCGAGCTGAGCGACTACCTCTTCGGCGCCCAGCAGCGCATCGTCACCGCCGTCACCGAGACCTACCTCGACGAGCAGACCGCCATCGCGGCCGAACGCAGGGAGGAGCGGCGGTCGTTGGCGCGGGCCCTGCTGGCGGGCGCCGGGGGCGCCGGGGGCGGCGGGGGCGGCGGGGGCGGCGGGGGCGGCGGGGGCGGCGGAGTCGAGGGGCCGGTCCTGGTCCTCTGTCTGCGGTTCCCCCCGGGCTCCGTTCCCGCGCCCTCGCCCACTCCGGCGCCCGTGGCCGCGCGCCGCCTGGCCCGCCGGCTCCAGGCCGCCCTCGACCGGGCCTTCGGCGCCGAGGCGCTGACGCTGGTGGACGGGGGCGGCGGGCACGCCCTGGTGCCGGGACACACCGACGTACCCGATGAACTGCCCGCCCTGCTCAGGGAGTTGAGGGAGATCTGCGGACCGGGGCTGCGCCTCGCCGCCGCCCGTGCCGAGCGCCCCGCGGACATCCCGGAGGCCGCCCGCACCACCACGGAGATCGTCCGGGTGGCCCGCGCCTGCGGCCGCCCGCCGGGCCTGCACCGGCTCGACGACGTGCTGCTCGAGTTCCACCTCTCCCGGACCGGCGCGGGCAGCGAGCGGATCGCCGCGCTGCTCGAACCGGTCGCGGACCGGCCCGAGTTGACCGAGACGCTGCGCACCTACCTGGAGGCGGGCCAGGACCGCAGGGCCACCGCGCGGCGGCTCAGCCTGCACCCCAACACGGTCGACAACCGCCTCACCCGCGTCGCCGCCCTGACCGGCATCGACCTCACCACGCCGCACGGGACCGCGCTGGCCCTCGCGGCCCTGCTGCTCCGTATGCGGACGGAGTGATGGAATCCCGTACGGCATGACGGATTCCCGCACGACGTGACGGATTCCCGTATAGCGTGACGGATTCCCGCACGACGTGACGGATTCCCGTACGGGAGGACCCGCCTGCGTACGGGCTATTCGATCTCGACGGCGCCGCCGGACGACTGGCCCGCCTCGCCCCGGTCGCCCCGGTTCGCCTGACCGCCCAGGTACCGCTGGATCGCGGTGCCCGGCCCGTCGGCGCCGGACTTCTCCGCCCCGTTGCCCGAGAGGTTCGTGCGCACCGAGTCGAGGATCGTCAGGCCCTGGCCGACGAGGCCGGCCGCGATCTCGCCGAGGCCGTCGGCGCCGTTGAGGACGTTGACGTTGGCGCCGGAGAGGCCCGCCGACGCCTCCTTGACGATCTGCGGGAGCTGGTCGATCAGCATCCGGTCCAGCGCCACCCGGTCGTACGAGGCGGCGGCCTCGGCCTGGATCTTCATCCGCTCGGCCTCCGCCATCGCGAGCACCCGGATCCGCTCGGCGTCGGCCTCGGCGGGCTTGACCACCTCGGCGACCAGCTGCTGCTGGCGCAACTCGGCCTGGCGCTGGGCGAGTTCGGTCTGCGCGTCCAGGACCTCCTGCTGTGCGTGCGCGTCCGCGAGCGGGCCCGCCTGGGCGGCCCTGGCCTGGGCGCGGTCCACCTCCGCGGTGTACTCGGCCTGCACGACGGCGGTCTGGCGGGCGTACTCCGCCTGGTTGCGGGCGGCCACCTGCTCGGCCTCGGCGGCGGCCTGCTTCGCCTTCGCCTGGGCGATCTGGGCCTGCTGCTGGATGGCCGCCTTGTGCGGGGCGGACATCGCCGCGATGTAGCCGGTGTCGCCGTCGTCGATGGACTGGATCTGCAGCGAGTCCACGTGCAGGCCGATCTTCGCCATCTCGGCCTTCGAGGTGTCCAGGACCTCCGTGGCCAGCTTCTGCCGCTCCGTGACGATCTCCTCGACCGTCATCGAGCCGATGATGGACCGGAGGTGACCGGCGAAGATGCGCCCGGTCAGGACGGACATCTGGTCCTGGTCGGAGAGGAAGCGCTGCCCCGCGTTGACGATCGACTCGTCGTCGTTGCCGACCTTGAAGGCGATCACGGCGCGCACGGTCAGGGCGATGCCCTGCCGGGTCACGCACTTCTCGACGACCTCCGCCTCGCACATCGCGAGGGTGAGGAAGCGGGTCTTGCGGAAGACCGGCAGCACGAACTTGCCGTGGCCCGTCACGACGCGGAACGGCGCGCCCTTGAGCCCTCGCCTGCCGCCCGAGATCAGCATCGCCTGGTCGGGTGCGGGAACGCGGTAACCGAACATGGATCGTCTCCTCAACCTGCGTCGCCGGACCCGCCGGTCAACGCGTCCAACGGATCAGCCCATGCGATGACGGCGACCTGACGGCTGCCCCGCGACTCGATCACCAGCACGGTGGCGCCATGGGGGAGCGGCTCGTCGGACCAGGCGAGGAAGGTCTCGGAGCCCCCGCGGACCCGTACCAACACCTCACCCGGTCCCGCGACTCCACGGGTGCCGATGACCAGCTCCCCCGTGAGGCCGACGACAGCCTCGTCCGGCGCCATGGGCGGCCGCCCCCTTGTCGTGCACATACGTCATGCCTGGTCCGTGTGCCTGGTCTGCCAGCTGTCATGCCTGGCCCTGGATCCTGACCTTAGCGCTCCAGACACCAAGGGCCCACGGTTGGTTCCCGGTTACCCAGTCGCCCTTGAGTACGCGCACTCATGTGGGCGCCGGGGCCGCAGAGTTGACTGGTCCCATGTCCGAGACCACCGCTCCCGCGCAGCCGGCTCCCCGGCAGGCGACCGCGGCTCCCCGCTCCTGGGTCGCGCCCCTGGTCGCGTCCCTCATCACCCTGCCCCTGATGGGCCTCGCCTACCTCAGCGCCGGGTTCTCCTCGATGGCCTGCGACGCCTGCTCGAGCGCGGAGGCGGCTCCGTTCGAGTCCAGCTTCGAAGTGGCGTTCCTCCTCCTCCAGTTCGGCCTGTTCATCCCGGCGGGCATGCTCGTCGCCAGCTGGTCCATGCCCGCGCAGCAGCGCTACGAAGCGAAGCGGGCGCTGGTGGCGTTCCTCGCCCCGGTCGTCGTGGTCTTCGAGTTCCTGCTCTTCATGGCGCTGGTCGACTGGCCGTGACCGCGGACGTGGGCGTGGGCGTGACCGTGGCTGTGACCTTCTGACGCCGACGGTGTACGAGGGCCAGGGCGAGCGCCACGGCCACTGCCGCCAGGTGCTCGCGGCCCGCGAGGTCGGGGCGGGCCACTGAGCCGATGACGGTGGACAGCGCCCCCGCGGCGAACAGGGCGGTGGACCCGCGGACCGCCGCCACATAGACGAAGAGCCCCACGATCGCGGCGGACGCCCCGGTGTCCACAGCCTGTGCGGTGTCGGCGGGCAGCCCCACGCGCTCCGGCCCGAGCGCCACCATGAGGCGCGCCGTCACGGTTCCGGCGAGCGTCACGCCGTACGCGACGAACAGGGTCCGCGCCCACCCGAGCAGCAACTGCCCGAGCGCGAAGGCGAAGAAGAGCCGCGGCAGTCCGCCCCACGCCGACAGGTCCCGCGCGGGGACGAAGAGCGAGACCGGGGTGCGCAGCAGGGACACCCAGAACGGCTGGTCCGCGCGCACCTCGCTGAGCACGCGCAGCGCGGCGTCCCCGGCGGGCGTCTGCTGCCAGGCGTGCAGGCCGACGACGGAGACGACGGCGAACAGGGCCAGCGAGATCCCGGCGACGCCGCGCACCCGGAGCGCACGCCAAGCGGCGACCGGGACGGCCCGCCCTTCGTGACGGAGAGCGGTCCGGAGGGCGGCGGCACAGCGCAGGAGCCGGGGGACGGTCCGCCGCGGGGCCCCGGCAGCCTGCCCTTCGTACGCCTGTCCGGTGCTCGATATGCCGCCGTCGACGTCGCCCGCGCCCGCTGTGTCCGTGCTCGCACCGTCGACGTCGCCCGCGCCCGCACCGTCGACGTCGCCCGCGCCCGCTGTGCCCGCGCTCGCCGCGCCTTCGCTCGCCGTGCCCGTGTCCGCCGTGCCCTCGGTGGCGCTCTCCGCCGCTATCCGCGACACCCGCCGCCCCCGTCCTTGTCCCCGCTCCCGTTCCCGTTCCCGTTCCCGCTCTCCTCGCCACGGGCGCCGTCCCAGCCGCGTTCGAGGAGGGCGAAGCCGCGCTCGACGGCGGCGCGGCGGGTGTGCGGGCCGCTGGCGATGTCGCCCGTCTGGAGGGCGAAGCGCGCCAGGGCCGCGCAGAGGAGGTCGTCCTCGGGGGCGCCCTCGGCCTCGGCGACGGCGCGGGCCAGGGCCGTCTCGTGGCGCATCCACATCCGTCGGCCGTAGTCGTGCAGGGCCGGGGTGTTCTCGATGAGCGCGACGAAGTCCTGCTGCTCGGGCTCGTCCCGCGCCGGGTCCGTGAGCTCCAGGATCCGCTCGCGCAGGGCCGCGAGGACCGACTGGCCGGGGCCGCGGTCCCGCACGGCCGAGACCAGGTACTCCTCGATCTCCGAGTCCCGGTCGAAGACCAGCGCCTCCTTGCTCGGGAAGTGCTTGAAGAGCGTCGTCGTGGAGACGTCGGCGGCGTCCGCGACGTCCTTCACGCTCACGCGGTCGTAGCCGCGCTCCAGGAAGAGCCGCAGCGCCGCGTCGGCCAGGGCCTTGCGGGTGGCGGCCTTCTTGCGCTCGCGGCGGCCCGGGGCGGGGGCGGGGGGCTGCGGCGTGGTGTCGGTCATGGTCCGAGCGTACCCCTCTCGGTTGCCCCGCTTTAAAAGTTGTCTCGTTGCACTTATTTAGTGAGTGTGCTTTTCTGATGGCGTCGAGGGTGCCCGGATCCGCCTCTCGCCCCTTCTCCTTCTTCCTCCCCGCTGCCTCCCTGAAAGGGGTGATCAGCCATGTCCGCACCCAAGAACATCCGTCTCACGCTGCTCGGCGTGATGCTGGCGATGCTGCTCGCGATGCTCGACAACGCGATCGTGGGTACGTCGATGCCGACGATCGTCGGCGACCTGGGCGGCCTCGCCCACATCTCCTGGGTGGTGACCGCGTACACCCTGGCGACCGCCGCCTCGACCCCCGTATGGGGAAAGTTCGGCGATCTCTTCGGCCGCAAGCGGGTCTTCCTCGCCTCGGTCGTGGTCTTCCTGCTCGGCTCGGTGCTGTCCGGGGCCGCGCAGTCGATGGGCCAGCTCATCGGGTTCCGGGCCGTCCAGGGGCTCGGGGCCGGGGGTATCGCGGCGCTCGCGTTCGCCCTCATCGGCAGCCTGGTGTCCCCGCGTGAGCGCGGCCGCTACCAGGGCATGACCGCCACCGTCATGGCGGTCGGCACCGTCGGCGGCCCCCTCGTGGGCGGCCTGGTCGCCGACCACCTGGGCTGGCGCTGGGCGTTCTACGTCAACATCCCGCTCGGCCTGCTCGCCCTCGTCTGGTGCGCGGCGCTGCTGAAGCTGCCCGGCCAGTCGACCCGGGGCCGGGCCCGCGTCGACTGGCCGGGCATCGCGCTGATGACCCTCACGATCAGCTCGGTCGTCCTCGCCGCCACCTGGGCGGGCACGCGCTACGCGTGGGGTTCCTGGCAGATCCTGGGCCTCGCCGCCACCGCCGCGGCCGGCCTCGCGCTCTTCCTCGCCTCCCAGCGCCGGGCGCCCGAACCGGTCCTTCCGCTGCGGGTGTTCGCCGACCGCAACTTCCGGCTCGCCTGCGTGATGGTGTTCGGCGCGGGCGCGGTCATGTTCGGGGCCACGCTCTATCTGCCCCTCTTCCAGCAGAGCGTCCAGGGCGCGTCGGCCACCAACTCGGGCCTGCTGCTCCTGCCGCTGATGCTGCCGATCGCCGTCGTCTCCAACATCGCGGGAAAGGTGATGTCGAAGACCGGCAAGTACAAGATCTTCCCGGTCCTGGGCGGCGCCTTCCTCACCGTGGGCTGCGCCCTGCTCGCCACCATGGACACCGGTACGTCGCGTGCCGTCTCCGGCGTCTACATGGCCCTGGTCGGCATCGGCCTCGGCTTCCTGATGCAGATGACCACGACGATCGCGCAGAACAGCGTCGAGATGCGCGACATGGGCGTGGCCTCGGCGGGCGTCACCCTCTTCCGTACGATCGGCGGCTCGCTCGGCGTCGCGGTGTTCGGCTCCCTGTTCAACCACGCGACGGAGGCGGCCCCCGAGGGCGGCCACGGCCACCTCTCGGCGATCGCCACCGGCACCCACCAGATCTTCCTGGTCGCGGCCGGACTGTGCGCCCTCGCCTTCGTGGCCGCGCTCTTCATCAAGGAGGTGCCGCTCCGCGGAAAGCCGCCGTCGACGCCGACGCCGTCGACGCCGCCGATTCCTCCGACGCCGCGGACATCTCCGATGCCTGCGGCGCCTGCGTCGCCTACGTCGCCTGCGTCAGCTCCGGTGACGCACGTCACTTCACGAGACGAGACGGATCGTATTGCCAAGGATGTCTCGCGCCCGTAGAGTGCTGCGCATGGGTTCCCTGTGATGTTGACCGCCGCGCCGATGGCCGCGTAGAGCCGAGCTCCGCCGCCTCCGCGCACGCCGCCCGTCATCGACCGACGACCCACGGCCGGCTCAGCCGCCGAGAACAGGGGGCGCACCCATGCACACCTCATCACCCACGACCACCACCGCGGCCGGCATCGCACAGCTGGCCTTCCACCACGTCACCAAGCGCTACTCCGACGCCCCGGTCCTCGACTCCGTCTCCCTCACCGTCACGCCGGGCGAGAAGGTCGGCGTCATCGGGGACAACGGCTCGGGCAAGTCGACCCTCCTGAAGCTGATGGCGGGCCGACTGGAGCCGGACAGCGGCGAGTTGACGGTGCACGCACCCGGTGGCACGGGCTATCTCGCGCAGACCCTGGAACTGCCGCCCGCGGCCACCGTGCAGGACGCCGTCGACCTCGCCCTCGACGACCTGCGCGACCTCGAGGCACGCCTGCGCGCGACCGAGGCCGAGCTGGCCGCGGGGCTCGGGGGCCCCGGCCTCGACGCGGCCCTGACCTCGTACGGGGAGCTGGTCGAGCGCTACGAGTCCCGCGGCGGCTACACGGCCGACACCCGCGTCGACACCGCCCTGCACGGACTCGGACTGCCCGGCCTGGCGCGCGACCGGCGCCTCGGGACGCTCTCCGGCGGCGAGCGCTCCCGCCTGGCGCTCGCCGCCACGCTCGCCTCCCGGCCGGAGCTGCTCCTGCTCGACGAGCCGACCAATGACCTGGACGACCAGGCCGTGCACTGGCTCGAGGAACACCTGCGCGGCCACCGCGGCACCGTGGTCGCGGTCACCCACGACCGGGTGTTCCTGGAGCGGCTGACCACCACCGTCCTCGAAGTCGGCGCCCGCACGGTGCGGCGCTACGGGGACGGCTACGAGGGCTACCTCGCGGCGAAGGCGGCCGAACGGCGGCGCAGGCTCAGGGAGTACGAGGAGTGGCGCACCGAACTCGCCCGCAACCGGCGCCTCGTGGACACCCACACGGCCCGCCTCGACGGGATGCCGCAGAAGATGTCGCTCGCGGTCTTCGGCCACGGGGCCTTCCGTGCCCGCGGCCGGGGCCACGGCGCGATGAGCCGCATCCGCAACGCCAAGGCCCGCCTGGAACGCCTGACGGACACCCCGGTGGCCCCGCCCCCGGTTCCGCTCACGTTCACGGCCCGGATCACGACGGCAGCGGAGAAGGGGCCCCATGAGGGATCAGGCGTGGAGACGGCGGTCGTGACGGTGGCCGGGACGGGGGCCGAGACGGCGGTCGTGACGGTGGCCGAGACGGGGGCCGAGACGGCGGTCGAGATCGAAGACCTGCGCGTCGCGGGCCGCCTGCACCTCCCCGAGCTGCACCTGGGGGCAGCCGAACGCCTCCTGGTGACCGGCCCGAACGGCGCGGGCAAGAGCACCCTGCTGCAGGTGCTCGCGGGGGAGCTGCGCCCGGACTCCGGTGCGGTGCGGGTGCGCGGCCGCGTGGGCCACCTGCGGCAGGAGGGGACGCCGTGGCCCCCGGCCCTGACGGTCCTCGCCGCCTTCGCCCGGGGCCGCGTGGGCACCCCGGACGAGCACGCCCAACTCCTGCTCTCCCTCGGCCTGTTCGCCCCGGCGGAGCTGCGCCTGAAGGTGGGCGGCCTCTCGTACGGCCAGCGCCGCCGCATCGAGCTGGCCCGCCTGGTCACCGAGCCCACCGACCTGCTCCTCCTCGACGAGCCGACGAACCACCTGGCCCCCGCGCTCGTCGAGGACCTGGAGCAGGCCCTGGAGCACTACGAGGGCGCCCTGGTGCTCGTCACCCACGACCGCCGCACCCGCTCCCGCTTCAGGGGCTCGCACCTGCGGCTGGGGTGACAGGGAGATCCGTCCGGAGTGACGGGGGAATCCGCCCGGACCCGGAAACGACGAAGGCCCCGATCACTGAGTGATCGGGGCCTTCTGTTCGCCCTTGGCGGGCGACTGCGGAGGATACGAGATTCGAACTCGTGAGGGGTTGCCCCCAACACGCTTTCCAAGCGTGCGCCCTAGGCCACTAGGCGAATCCTCCGCCGCAAACAATACAAGACGTTGAGGAGTGCTCGCGAACCCGTTCCCGGTGAGGGGGTCCGATGCGCTCCTGTCCGGGGAGCGGACTCGTTCGCACCCCCGGGGATCGGCTACTGTGTGGGTCAGCCCCTCACGTGGCGCTATCTGACTGAACTCCCCCAGGGCCGGAAGGCAGCAAGGGTAGGTCGGCTCTGGCGGGTGCGTGAGGGGCGCTTTGCGTATCCACGCGGGGCCGGATCGGTTCGGGCGGTTCGGGTTGTCAGTGGGCGCCTATAACCTCGTATGCGTGTCGTCTCTCGCGCTGTACCGCCGCTATCGCCCGGAGTCGTTCGCCGAGGTCATCGGGCAGGAGCATGTGACCGACCCGCTGCAGCAGGCGCTGCGGAACAACCGGGTCAACCATGCGTACCTGTTCAGCGGCCCGCGCGGCTGCGGCAAGACGACGAGCGCGCGGATCCTGGCCCGCTGTCTGAACTGTGAGGAAGGTCCCACTCCGACCCCCTGCGGGGAGTGCCAGTCCTGCCGGGACCTGGCGAGGAACGGACCGGGGTCGATCGACGTCATCGAGATCGACGCCGCTTCTCACGGTGGTGTGGACGACGCGCGTGATCTGCGGGAGAAGGCGTTCTTCGGTCCGGCGAGCAGCCGGTACAAGATCTACATCATCGACGAGGCCCACATGGTCACGTCGGCGGGGTTCAACGCCCTTCTGAAGGTCGTCGAAGAGCCTCCGGAGCACCTCAAGTTCATCTTCGCCACGACGGAGCCCGAGAAGGTCATCGGGACGATCCGCTCGCGCACGCACCACTACCCCTTCCGTCTCGTCCCGCCGGGGACGCTGCGGGAGTACCTGGGCGAGGTGTGCGGCCGCGAGCAGATGGCCGTCGAGGACGGGGTGCTGCCGCTCGTCGTGCGGGCCGGGGCCGGGTCCGTGCGTGACTCGATGTCCGTCATGGACCAGCTCCTCGCCGGTGCGGGTGAGGCGGGTGTGACGTATGCCATGGCCACCTCGCTGCTCGGGTACACGGACGGCTCGCTGCTCGACTCCGTGGTCGAGGCGTTCGCCTCCGGGGACGGGGCAGCCGCCTTCGAGGTCGTGGACCGCGTCATCGAGGGGGGCAACGACCCGCGCCGGTTCGTCGCCGACCTGCTGGAGCGGCTGCGCGACCTGGTGATCCTCGCGGCGGTGCCGGACGCGGCGGAGAAGGGGCTCATCGATGCCCCGGCCGACGTCGTGGAGCGGATGCAGGCACAGGCGGGCGTCTTCGGCGGCGCCGAGCTGAGCCGCGCCGCCGACCTCGTCAATGAGGGACTGACCGAGATGCGGGGCGCCACCTCGCCCCGCCTCCAGCTGGAGCTGATCTGCGCGCGCGTGCTGCTCCCCGCGGCGTACGACGACGAGCGCTCGGTCATGGCCCGCCTGGACCGCCTGGAGCGCGGCGGGAACTTCATGCCGGGCGGCCCCGGCGCGGGCCCCGCCATGGGGTACGTCCCCGGGCCCGAGGCCCACGCGGGCGTGCAGCAGCCGGGCGTCGGGATGCCCGGGGGCGGCATGCCGGGCGGCGGGCCTTCGGGGCCCTCCGGTCCGCCGATGCCGCCGGTGCCGCCCGGGGGCGGGCCCGCTGCGGCCCGGGCCGCTGTGCGGGGTGGCGGTGGAGGAGGCGGAGCCGCCGAGGCGCCGCCCGCCGCGCCCGCCGCGCCCGCGGCCCCCGCCCCCGCCCCCGCTGGACCTCCCGTAACTCCGGCTGTTCCGGAGCCAGTTGCTCCTCCGGCCCCGTCGGCTGCGGCCCCTGAGCCCTCCGCCCCGGCTCCTGCCCCGGCCGGAGAGCGCCGTCCCGGCGGCTGGCCCACGGCCTCCGCACCGGGCAGCGGACCCTCTGGACCCTCCGGGCCCTCTGGACCCTCCGGGCCCTCTGGACCCTCTGGAGGGGGCGCCCCGTCAGCTGCCCCGTCCGCCCCGGAGGGCAACCGCCCCGGCGGCTGGCCCACGGCGGCACCCGCGGGCGGCGGCGCCCCCGCGCCCCAGCCGTCCGCCTCCCAGCCGTCCGCCCCCCAGGCCCCGGCCGCGCAGCCCCAGGCCGCCGCGCCCATGGGCGGACCCGACCCCCGCTCCCTGTGGCCCAACATCCTCGAAGCGGTGAAGAACCGCCGCCGCTTCACCTGGATCCTGCTCAGCCAGAACGCCCAGGTGGCGGGCTTCGACGGCACCACGCTCCAGCTCGGCTTCGTCAACGCGGGAGCGCGGGACAACTTCGCGAGCAGCGGCAGCGAGGACGTCCTGCGCCAGGCGCTGAGTGAGCAGTTCGGCGTCCAGTGGAAGGTCGAGGCGATCGTCGACCCCTCGGGCGGCTCGGCACCCCCGCCCGGCGCGGGCCCCGGCTTCGGCGGCGGCGCCCCCGCGGGCGGCGGCTTCGGCGGATCAGGCGGACCGGCATCCGGCGGTGGCTTCGGCGGCGGTGGCGGGTACGGCGCCCCCTCCGCGCCCGCCCCTCAGCGCCCCGCGCCCCCGCAGCAGCCCGCGGCCCAGCCCTCCGCCCCGCCCCAGACACAGGCCCCGTCCGCCCCCACGGGATCCGCCCCGTCGGCCCCGGCCGACCGGACCCCCGACGCACCCCCGCCCCCGGAGCCCCCCGCCCCGGAGTACCACCACGTCGCCCCCGAGGACGACATCCCCGAGGACGACGACCCGGACCTGGTCGAATCCGCCCTGTCCGGCCATGACTTGATCATCCGTGAGCTGGGCGCGACGGTGGTCGACGAGTACCCGAACCAGTAACCGCCGGGGGGCGCACAGGCACACCGTCGCTTGTCCGGGACCCGACCCGATCCGACCCCGATCGGATCCGACCCCGATCGGATCCGACCCCGATCGGATCCGACCCCGATCCGATCCGATCCGATCCGTCCGGGGCGGGCCCGGAGGCACCGTTCGTCGCGGGCGTCGCCGCCGCGATGCCGACCGCCGGCCCACCCCTCGCCCCACCTCTTTGCCCGTCCCGGCCGCCGGACCGACCGGTCCCTGGTCCGCGGGTGGCGCTCGTCGCAGGCGTCGCCGCCATGCGGGCCGCAGGGCGCCCGGCCCCTCCGTCGCCAGTCCCAACCCCGTCCGGCCCCGCCCCCACCTGGAGAAACCCACAAACCCCCCTCCGCCCCCAGCTTGGGAACCCGTACAAGAGTGGTGCGTGGGCCGGGCTACCCTGGCCCCGTGAAGGTCCTAGTCATCGGCGGCGGTGCCCGCGAACACGCCCTGTGCCGCTCTCTGTCCCTCGACCCCGGCGTCACCGCCCTGCACTGCGCGCCCGGCAACGCGGGCATCGCCGAGGTGGCGCAGACGCACCCGGTCGACGCTCTCGACGGCGCCGCCGTGGCCGCGCTCGCCACCGGGCTCGGTGCGGAGCTCGTCGTCGTCGGCCCGGAGGCACCGCTCGTCGCGGGCGTCGCCGACGCCGTGCGCGCCGTGGGCATCCCGTGCTTCGGGCCCTCGGCGAAGGCCGCCCGGCTGGAGGGCTCGAAGGCGTTCGCCAAGGACGTGATGGCGGGCGCCGCCGTGCCCACCGCGCGCTCGTACGTGTGCACCACCCCGGCCGAGGTGGACGAGGCGCTCGACGCCTTCGGGGCGCCGTACGTGGTCAAGGACGACGGGCTCGCCGCGGGCAAGGGCGTCGTCGTGACCGAGGACATCGAGGCCGCCCGCGCGCACGCGAACGCCTGCGACCGCGTCGTCATCGAGGAGTTCCTCGACGGCCCCGAGGTCTCGCTCTTCGCGATCACCGACGGCACCACGGTCCTGCCGCTCCAGCCCGCCCAGGACTTCAAGCGCGCGCTCGACGGCGACGAGGGCCCCAACACCGGTGGGATGGGCGCCTATTCGCCGCTGCCGTGGGCCGACCCGAAGCTGGTCGACGAGGTCATGGCGAGCGTCCTGCAGCCGACCGTCGACGAGCTGCGCCGCCGCGGCACCCCCTTCTCGGGACTGCTGTACGCGGGGCTCGCGATCACCAGCCGGGGCGTCCGCGTCATCGAGTTCAACGCCCGCTTCGGCGACCCCGAGACCCAGGTCGTCCTGGCCCGTCTCCAGACCCCGCTCGCCGGCGTCCTGCTCGCCGCGGCCGACGGCACCCTCGCCGACCTGCCCCCGCTGCGCTGGAGCGACGACGCCGCGGTCACCGTGGTCGTCGCCTCGCACAACTATCCGGACACCCCGCGCACCGGCGACCCCATCGAGGGGCTCGCGGATGTCGCGGCGAAGGATGCCCCGGACGCGTACGTCCTGCACGCCGGGACGAAGCAGAGCGGCGCGGACGTCGTCAGCGCGGGCGGCCGTGTGCTCTCCGTGACGGCGACCGGGACCGACCTGGCGCAGGCCCGTGAGCGGGCGTACACGGCGGTCGCCCGGATCCGGCTCGACGGCTCCCAGCACCGTACGGACATCGCGGCGAAGGCGGCCGGAGGGGCGTAAGCAGGCGTAAGCCACACCCCGGCGAATCTCGGACAACTCTCGGACAACTCCCGGGCAGCCCCTGGACTGCCCCGCCTCCCGTCACCCAGCTTTGCCCAAAGCCATTCCATCGGGTGACCACTGCCCCATCCGGCTGACGCTGCGCCGCACCCCAACTAGGGTGCGGCGCAAGACTTCCGGCGCCCAGAAGCCAAACAGACCACCGGCATTGCGATGTCAGTGGCGGGTGCCACAGTGGGGGAGTGAGCAACGCAAGCCTGTGCGGTCAGACATCGGCTCCGGCCGGGGGCCGAGCCGCAGTGGGCAGTAGGGGGTGACATCGCTCGTGTCCGGTATGGGTACAGGGGGTGCTGAGGGCACGGAGGTGGGCGCGCAGGCCGCGCGCTCCCGGGCCCTCGCCGTGCTGCGCATCCGCAGCAGGGCGCTGGCCGTGGCCCTGCTGCCCGCGGCCGTCGCCGTCGTGCTCATCGCCGGCGGACTCACGGGCCATATGAGCGGCGGCAGTTGGGGCGCCGCGCGCTGGGTCGTGACGGTCGCCGCCGTGCTCGTGCTGCTCGCCGCGGCCGGCATCGCGCTCGTGGTGGCCCGCGCCCGCCCGGCCGTGAGCCCCACGGTCCCGATCGCCGAGACCGCCGCCCCCGACCTCTACCGCATGGTGCGCGACCTCGCCGACCGCCTGGACGTGCCGGCCCCCTCGGCCATAGCGCTCACCCCGGACTGCGACAGCTGGCTGGAGGACCGCACGCACCCCGCGCACGGCCCGCCCACGCCCCAGGAGATCCCGGGCACGCCCCCGGGCCGCGCGAGCGGCACCCGCGAGCCCACCGCCCCCGTCCTGGTCATCGGCTCCCCCTTCCTGTGGTGGATGCGGGTGGGCGAGCTCCGTGCCGTCCTCGCCCCCGTCGTGGCGGGCACCGGACCCTCGGCGCACCCCGACATAGCGGCGGCCCGGCGCTTCGTGCGCGGACTCGACGCGGCCGTCGCGGTCGCCTCCGCCCCCGGGCGCGGCCCGCTGACCCGCTCGGTCCTCGGCGGCGTCGGCTGGGTGGCGCGGCTCCTGCTGCGCAGCTGTCGCGGGCATGCCGCCGAGATGGAGCGGGGCGTCGCCGCGGCCGCCGCCGAGCGCGCCCAGGCTGTGGACTACGGGGTGCGGATCGTCGCCCAGGAGCAGGTCGGCCTGGCCTACGCGGGCTGGGACCGGCTCCTGACCCGCGTCGCGCTGCCCGCCTGGCGCATGGGCCGCTGGCCCTCCCGCCTGGACGCGGGCGTGGTCTCCGCCCTCACCGAGCTCTCCCGCCGCGACCGCCTCGCGGAGGGCTTCACCTCCCGCCTCGGCGAGCGCCCCGCCTGTGACCTCCTGGAGGAGCCGGGTTCGGTGGACGAGGCGGCCTCGCTGCTCGCCGCCCGCCTCTTCCACGGCGGCCCCGCGGAGCCCGGCCCCGGCTGGGCCCCGGTGGCCTGGCAGGAGTATCCGGACGAGGTGGTGGACCGCAAGTGGCGCACCGACGCCGCCCGCCTCCACCGCGTCCTCGACTCCCTCGGCGTGAGCCACTCCGCCGACTCCACCGCCCCCGACCCCGAGGGCCCCACCCTCAGCCGCGTCCTCGACCACCTCACGGCGGCCCCCGACACCCGGGCCGCCCACCGGCCGGGCCCCACCCCGGTGAGCCCCGCCCCGGAGCCGGTCCCAGAGCCGGTCCCGGTCCCGGAGCCGGTCCCGTTCCCGGAGACCGACGAGGAGGACCCCACGGACGGGATGGACGGCCACGGCGGCATCCTCGCCGCGAGCCTCAGCGCCGAGCTGGCCCGCGAGGAGGCCGCCGCCCCCGCGCCCCCGGCCCCCACGGGCACGTCACCGGACGACGCGCTGTGGGACGACGGCCTGCTCCCTCTCTTCCCCCTCCAACCCCCGCGCACGGGACGCGAGTTGCTCGCCGACCACGTGACCGCCATGGTCTGCTGCGCGGCCGTCGACACCGCGGGCGCGGCCCCCGGCCTGGACTGGCTGGACGGCCCCTCCCTGTTGGTCAACGGAGAGCGGGCGGTCGACCTCACCCCCCGCGTCCTCAGCCTGGTCGAGGACGGCGACCCCGAGCCCCTGCGCGGCTGGCTCACCACCCTCGGCGTCCGCCCGGAGAAGCCGGTCCGCCTGGTGTGAGCCAGGCCGGGCTTGCAAAGTTGCACCGGAGGGAAACGTTCCGGTCACGTCAATCCGCGACAAACGGTGACGGAGTGCGTGCGTAATGTGATGTGCTGGGGTCGGTCACTGACAGCGCACCAGGGCACGCCACCCCAGCCGTACGGGGCCGGGGCGGAGCCCGTCGCTCGGGGGAGCGAGGGAGGGGAAGAACCATGGGGTCGGAGGGCGCGCACATCCGGCGGTGGGAATCGGGCGCGCTCGCGCATGCCGTGACGGACCCCTTCGGCCAGGGCCCGCTGCCCTGGCTGCGCGGCGCGGAGCACTACTTCGACGACACCGGCCAGGTCGTCCCCTGGTACGTGGACCACGTCCCCGCCCCCGGCGCCGCCGAGATCCCCGCTCCCCGCGCCGACACCACGGGCCCGCGCACCGCCGACGACGTGCGCTGCCAGATCAAGGGCTTCACCTCCACCGGAGCCGCCGCCCCCGGCGAGGCGATCGACTTCCACATCACCGTCGACCCGCCCCAGCAGTTCAGCGTCGACATCTACCGGATCGGGCACTACGGGGGCGACGGGGCCTCGAAGATCACCACCAGCCCCCGCCTCTCCGGCATCGTCCAGCCCGCCCCGCTCACCGCGGACCGCACGGTCTCCTGCCACCACTGGTGGCTCTCCTGGCGCCTGCAGATCCCGAGTTACTGGAACATCGGGGCGTACGTGGCGGTCCTCACCACCGCCGACGGCTACCGCTCGCACGTCCCCTTCACGGTCCGCGACAACCACCCCGCCGACCTCCTGCTGCTCCTGCCCGACATCACCTGGCAGGCGTACAACCTCTACCCGGAGGACGGCAGGACGGGCGCCAGCCTCTACCACGCGTGGGACGAGAAGGGCGGCCTCCTCGGCGAGAGCGAGGCCGCCGTCACGGTCTCCTTCGACCGCCCGTACGCGGGCGCGGGGCTGCCCCTCCACGTGGGCCACGCCTACGACTTCATCCGCTGGGCCGAGCGCTACGGCTATGACCTGGCCTACGCCGACACCCGCGATCTGCACGCGGGCCGCATCGACCCCACCCGCTACCGGGGCCTGGTCTTCCCCGGCCACGACGAGTACTGGTCGGCGAACATGCGCCGCACCACCGAGCTGGCCCGTGACGGCGGCACCTCGCTCGTCTTCCTCTCCGCCAACACCATGTACTGGCAGGTGGAGTTGGGCCCCTCGCCCTCCGGCGTCCCGGACCGCCTGCTCACCTGCCGCAAGCGCCGTGGCCCCGGCCGCTCCGCGCTCTGGCGCGAACAGGACCGCGCGGAGCAGGAGTTGCTCGGCATCCAGTACGCGGGCGGCGTCCCCGAGCCGCACCCCCTCGTCGTGCGCAACGCCGACCACTGGCTGTGGGACGCGACGGGCGCGCACGAGGGCGACGAGATCGAGCACCTCGTCGCGGGCGAGGCCGACCGCTACTTCCCGCGCACCCCGCTCCCCGAGCACCAGGGCCGCATCCTCCTCGCCCACTCCCCGTACGCGGACGGCGAGGGCGGCGTCCGCCACCAGGAGACGTCCCTGTACCGCGCCCCCTCGGGCGCCCTCGTCTTCGCCTCCGGCACCTTCGCCTGGTCCCCGGCGCTCGACCGACCGGGCCATGTGGACACCCGCGTCCAGCGCGCCACGGCCAACCTCCTCGACCGCATCTGCAAGCGCGACTGAGACCCACCCCGCACAAGAACCGAGACCCATCCCACCCCGGACAGGAACTACCCCTGACCAGGGTGGGCACCCGCATACGGGAGAATCGAGGGACTCGTACAGAACCACGGGGAGGAACCGTGTCCGGATTCGTCGAAAAGCCCGAGCCCGTTGAGGTTCCGGGCCTGGTGCACCTGCACACCGGCAAGGTGCGCGCGCTGTACCAGAACGAGGCGGGCGACCTCGTCATGGTCGCGAGCGACCGCATGTCCGCCTACGACTGGGTGCTGCCCACGGAGATCCCCGACAAGGGCCGCGTCCTGACCCAGCTCTCGCTGTGGTGGTTCGACCAGCTCGCCGACCTGGTCCCGAACCACGTGCTCTCCACGGAGCTGCCGCCCGGTGCCCCCGCAGACTGGGCGGGCCGCACGCTGATCTGCAAGTCCCTGGAGATGGTCCCGGTCGAGTGCGTGGCCCGCGGCTATCTCGCGGGCTCGGGCCTGGTCGAGTACAACGACTCGCGCACCGTCTGCGGCCTCGCCCTGCCCGAGGGCCTGGTCAACGGCTCGGAGCTGCCCGCCCCGATCTTCACGCCCGCCACCAAGGCGGAGGTCGGCGAGCACGACGAGAACGTGAGCTACGAGGAAGTGGCCCGCCAGGTCGGCGCCGAGACCGCCGCCCAGCTGCGCCAGACGACCCTCGCGGTCTACGGCCGGGCCCGGGACATCGCCCGCGAGCGCGGCGTGATCCTCGCGGACACCAAGTTCGAGTTCGGCTTCGAGGGCGAAGACCTCATCATCGCCGACGAGGTCCTCACCCCGGACTCCTCGCGCTTCTGGCCGGCCGACCAGTGGCAGCCGGGCCGCGCCCAGCCCTCGTACGACAAGCAGTACGTCCGCGACTGGCTGACCTCGCCGGCCTCCGGCTGGGACCGCAGCGGCGAGCAGCCGCCGCCCGCGCTCCCGCAGGATGTGGTGGACGCCACGCGCGCGAAGTACGTCGAGGCGTACGAGATGCTGACGGGCACGGCCTGGTAATCCAGGTACGAAGAAGGCCCCGGTCGATTCGACCGGGGCCTTTCATCTGGAGCGGACGACCAGGTTCGAACTGGCGACCTCAACCTTGGCAAGGTTGCGCTCTACCAACTGAGCTACGTCCGCGCTGCGCCGTAAGCGCGAAGGCAACTATACCCAACCTCGCTCGCGTGCGAGACGCACTGCCGCATGACGGTTCTCGGCACCGGTCTTCGAGACGGCCGACGAGAGGTAGTTGCGGACCGTCCCCTGGGAGAGCGCGGCCCGCTCGGCGATCTCCGCGACGGGCGCCCCGTCGGCGGCGAGTTCCAGGACCTCGGCCTCGCGAGTGGTGAGCGGGGAGTCCCCGGCGGAGATCGCGTCGGCCGCCAACTCCGGGTCCACATAACGGTTTCCGTCGTGCACGGTGCGGATGATCTCGGCGAGGCGCTGGGCGCTGACCGTCTTCGGCACAAACCCGCGCACACCCGCCTCAAGGGCCCGCTTGAGGTGGCCCGGCCGGCCGTGGCTGGTCACGATCATGGTCTGGCAGTCCGGGAGTTCGGCCCGCAGCGATGTGGCCACCCTCACACCGTCGGCGCCCGGCATCTGCAGATCGAGCACCGCGACGTCGGGCCGGTGGGCGCGGGCCATGGCGAGGGCCTCGGGTCCGGAGGCGGCCTCGGCGACCACCACGAGGTCGTCCTCCAGGGCCAGCAGCGCGGCCAGTGCGCCACGGATGAGGTGCTCGTCGTCGGCGAGCAGGATGCGCACGGTCACGCGACGCTCCGTTCCGAGGGCTGGTGCTCGTGTCGTACGCGGGTGGGGCCGGGCTTCTGCTCTTCGGCGCCTGTCGAGTGGTCGCCCGTCGAGCGGTCACGCTCCAAGTGGTCGCCCTGCGAGGGGTCCCGCTCCGGCAGGGGTACCTCCGCCGTCAGCAGGAACTCGGACTTCCCCGCCGGCCCTGCGGTCAGGGTGCCGGCCACGGAGGCGAGCCGCTCCCGCAGGCCCGCGAGCCCGGAGCCGCCGGAGCGGGCCGCCGTGGTCGCGGTGGCCTCGGGGACGCCGTCGTTCTCCACGGTCAGGACGGCCCGCTCGCCCGCGACCCGCAGGGTCACCCGGCACTCCGTGGGGTCGCCGTGCCGCAGCACATTGGTCGCCGCCTCGCGCACCACCCAGCCGAGCGCGGACTGCACCGTCGGGGGCAGCCTGTCGGCGAGGTCCGCCCCGGCCACCCGGCACTCGATCCCGGCGGCCGCCAACACGCCCTGTGCGCCGACGAGTTCGGCTCCGAGCCCGGTGGCGCGGTAGCCCCGTACGACCTCACGGACCTCGCGCTGCGACTCCTGCGCGATGCGCTGCACCTCGACCATCTGGTCCACCGCCTCGGGCCGTCCGCGCCGGGCCAGCTGCACCGCGAGCTCGCTCTTGAGCGCGATGACCGCGAGGTTGCGGCCCATCACGTCGTGCAGATCGCGCCCGAAGCGGAGCCGCTCCTCGGCGACCGCGAGCCGGGCCTCGACCTCGCGGGCCCGGACGGTCTCCCACATCACGGAGAGGGTCCAGGCGCCGCAGCGCGAGCAGAGCAGGGCGAGGAGGGCGCCGAAGGCGAACGGGCCCGCCACCAGGACGAGCCGCTCGTCGCGCGCCCCGACCGCGGCGAAGGCGGCCACGAGCACGGCGTCGAGGGCCAGCATGCGCAGCATGTACGTCCGGATCGGCACGGTGAGGCAGTACGCCCCGCCGAAGGGCAGGACCGGGAACATCACGATGAGGCCGAGCAGCCCGTCCTTCATGCCGTGCACCGCTTCGAGTGCCACGAGGAGGGTGAGCGTGATGCCCAACAGGGCGGCCGACACGGCGAGGTCGCGGCGCGTCTCGGCCTCGCCCCCGCGCCCGAGGAAGCGGTCGAGCGAGCGCCGCACGGTGTAGTTGACGTGCACGCACTGGGCCGCGCCCGCGGCGAGCAGGGCCCCGCCGACGGCGATCGGCGCGGGCTCGGGGCGCAGCGCGGGCGCCAGGGGCAGGGCGCCGTAGCAGGCGAAGAAGATCCACGGCACGAGATGCCACATGATCACGCTCTGCAGCTCGACCTTCTCGACCTTGCTCCGCTCGTGCCAGCCGCGCCGCACGCCCCACATCCGCCCGACCACCTCGGTTTCCTTCCCCTTCAGCGCCGCGGTTCCCAGCGGAACCACCGCTGACCAGCAAACACCGCGAGGACGATCCAGGCCACCGCCACGGCGAGCGCGCCCAGCGCTCCGGCCGCCGACAGGTCCCCGGTCCAGCCACCGCGCACCAGCTTGATCACGGGGGTGAGCGGGAGCAGCTCACAGACGTCGGCGAGCTTGTCGGGCATGACCTCCAGCGGGATGAACAGGCCCGAGCCCAGCATCGACAGGAACATCAGGGGCATCGTCATGACCTGAGCGGACTCGGTGCTCCGGCTGAAGGCCGAGGTGACGGCCGCGAGCGCGGTGAACAGCACGAGCCCCGCCAGGATCCCCAGGACCGTGAGGTGGATCGCCTGCGGCGCCCCGGCGTCGAGCAGCACGGCGCACCCGACCGCGAGGACGAGGCACTGCACCACGGCGATGGCGAGCGACGGCAGCGCGGCCCCGGCCAGGATCTCCGGGTCCCGCAGCTCACCGGTGCGCAGCCGCTTCAGTACGAGTTCCTCGCGCCGGGCCACGAAGACGCTGGTGATCGTCGTGTAGACGGCGAAGAGCAGCGAGAAGCCGATGCCCGCGGACAGGGCCAGCGTCGCGCTGTCGAGCCCGTTGCCCTTCAGGTCCATCCCGGACGTCGCGGAGCGGGTGCTCAGCGGCATGATGAGCGGCACCACGGCCGCCGCGAAGAGCGTGCCCTTGTTCCGCCCCAGCAGGGTGAGTTCGGCGCGTGCGAGGGCCCCCAGGCGCCCCGCCGGGGTCGTGCGCGCCCCGCCGCGCGCCGTCACAGCCGTCGTCGCGCTCATGCCGCGACCTCCTTCTTCTCCCACTGCCCCAGGGATCGTCCCTGCTCGCCGTCCTCCTGCGCCCGCTGTGCGATCCGCAGGAACGCCTCCTCCAGCGAGGCCGCCCGCACGTCGAGCCCGCCGAGCTCGACGTTCGCGTGCCGGGCCCACAACAGGAGCTCCGTGGCGGCCCGTTGCAGCTCGCTCGTGCGCAGCCGCACCCGGCGGCCGGTCATGTCGTGCCCGGTCACGCCGAGCTCCGCGAGCGGCGGCAGGTCGCCGAGGTAGTAGCCCTCGGGCAGGTCGAAGGCGACGTGCGAGGGCTGTGCGGCGACGACGTCGGCGACGGTCCCCTCCGCCGCGATGCGCCCCTCGTGCAGGATCGCGAGCCGGTCGGCGAGCTGTTCGGCCTCTTCCAGGTAGTGCGTGGTGAGCAGCACGGTCGTGCCCTCGTCGCGCAGCGCCCGCACCAACTCCCAGGTCCCGCGCCGCCCTTCGGCGTCCAGACCGGTCGTGGGTTCGTCGAGGAAGAGCACCTCGGGCCGCCCGAGCAGCGCGAGCGCCAGGTCGAGCCGCCGCTTCTCGCCGCCGGAGAGCTGCTTGACGCGCACCCCGTGGCGCTTGCCGAGCCCCACGATCTCCAGCGCCTCACCCACTGGCCGCGCCCCACTGGTGCAGCCGGCCCACATCCGTACGGTCTCCAGAACCGTCAACTCCGAAGGAAATCCGCCCTCTTGGAGCATCACGCCGATGTGGGGGCGCACCTCGGCGCGCTCGGTGTACGGGTCGCGCCCGAGCACCCGCACCCGCCCCGAGGCGGGGGCCGCGAGCCCTTCGAGGACTTCGAGGGTGGAGGTCTTGCCCGCTCCGTTGGTGCCGAGGAGCGCGAAGAGCTCGCCCCGGCCGACGGCGAACGAGATGCCCCGGACCGCCTCGAAACCTCCCCCGTACACGCGCCGTAGCTCGGACACGTCGATCACTTGGTCAGTCATGTGTCGAGCGTCCCCCGTGGATCGGGGCGCGGGCAGTGCGCGCTGTCACCGGCCCGCATGACAAATGTCAGAAGGCCGGGTCCGGGAACGGCGCGCACACGTCGAAGGCCCCGGTCCAGTGGACCGGGGCCTTCTATGTGGAGCGAACGACGAGGTTCGAACTCGCGACCTCAACCTTGGCAAGGTTGCGCTCTACCAACTGAGCTACGTTCGCATTGCCTCCGACCGGCTTTCACCGATCGGTGCGTCCACCAGCCTACCGCACCCCGGAGGGTGGTCGGTCGGCGGTGCGGAGCGGGTGACAGGAATTGCACACTGCGCCTTCCCCCTGGAAGGGGGATGTTCTACTACTGAACTACACCCGCACGACTCCGTGAGGTTTGGCCTTTCGGCCTCGCCCCTCGGCGTGCTCCAGACTCTAGCTGACCAGCGGGGGTGCAATGCAAGTCGGCTGCTGGAGCCCGCTGTCGGAGTCCGGCCCGCGGTGGGCGGGGCCGGGTCAGTTGGCCGCTTCGAAGGCTTCGTAGATCCGCTTCGGGATGCGGCCGCGGGGCGGGACCTCCATCTGGTTGGAGCGGGCCCAGGCGCGCACCGCCGCCGGGTCGGGGCTCACCGCGGTGCGGCGGAAGGTCTTGCCCGACTTCGACTGCTTGCGGGCGGCCTCGAGGTAGGGCGCCAGGCTCTTGCGCAGTTTCTTGGCATTGGTTTGGTTGAGGTCGATCTCGTACGACTTGCCGTCAAGTCCGAAGGCGATTGTTTCCGCCGCTTCCCCGCCGTCGATGTCGTCAAAGAGAGTGATCACGACACGCTGCGCCACGAATATCGGTCCCTTCGTGCGGCATCCCCGCGTTGACGTGCGCTGATGCCGACTGTCCGGCTGTTTTGGGGCAAAGTATCGGCTAAAGCCAATTCCTTTGTACAGGGCCCGGCATTGCATTGTGAAGCCCGACTTAATCTGCCCGCGTGTCCGAGGGCAATGCGGTGGGGCGATTTTTTCCAAGTGTTTTCCGTGAAGGTGTCGTGTTCGACGCCTTGATGGGTGTCCGAACGTGATGGCGGTCACGTAGGTTGCTACGAATCTACGCGAGTAGAAATTTTGTGCCGGTAGTCTGAAGGAACCTGCTCAGCGCACCGCAAGCAGCACATCGCAAGGACCACACACCGGGAGTGCCAGTGGCACGCGTCGTAGTCGACGTCATGCTCAAGCCGGAGATCCTCGACCCCCAGGGACAGGCGGTGCAGCGTGCGCTGCCGCGCCTCGGATTCCAGGGCATCTCCGACGTACGTCAGGGAAAGCGCTTCGAACTGGAAGTGGACGGGCCGGTGGACGACGCCGCGCTCGCCCGTATCCATGAGATGGCGGAGACCTTCCTCGCCAACACGGTGATCGAAGACTTCGTCGTAAAGGTCGAAGAGCTTGAAGAGGCCGCCGGGGGCGAGAAGTGACTGCTCGAATCGGAGTCGTCACTTTTCCCGGAACGCTCGACGACCGCGACACCCAGCGGGCCGTCCGGGTCGCCGGTGCCGAGGCCGTGCCGCTGTGGCACCGCGACAAGGACCTCAAGCAGGTCGACGCCGTGGTGCTGCCCGGTGGATTCTCGTACGGCGACTATCTGCGGGCCGGGGCCATTTCGCGCTTTTCGCCCGTCATGGAGTCGGTCATCGAGCAGGCCAGGGGCGGCATGCCGGTCCTCGGGATCTGCAACGGCTTCCAGGTTCTGACCGAGACGCACCTGCTGCCCGGCGCGATGCTGCGCAACAACCACCTGCACTTCATCTGCCGCGACCAGAAGCTGCGGGTCGAGACGGACAGGACCGCCTGGACCGCCGACTACGAGGCGGGGCAGGAGATCTCCATCCCGCTCAAGAACATCGACGGCCGGTACGTCGCCGATGAGCGCACCCTCGACATGCTGGAGGCCGAAGGCCGCGTCGCCTTCCGGTACTTGGACATGAATCCGAACGGCTCGCTGCGGGACATCGCGGGCATCACGAACGAGGCGGGCAACGTCGTCGGGCTGATGCCGCACCCCGAGCACGCGGTCGAGCCGCTGGTCGGCACCGGTCGAACGGACGGCCTCGGATTCTTCACCTCGATCCTCAAGAAGCTGGTCAGCGCATGACTCTCGACACCGTCAAGCACGCCGCCGAGACCCCCGAGTCCGCCCAGCCCTGGAAGGAGCTCGGCCTCAAGGAGGACGAGTACACCCGGATCAGGGAGATCCTCGGCCGCCGCCCCACCGGCGCCGAACTCGCCATGTACTCCGTCATGTGGAGCGAGCACTGCTCGTACAAGAGCAGCAAGGTCCATCTGAAGCAGTTCGGCGAGAAGGCTCCCGAGAGCGACGCCATGCTGGTGGGCATCGGTGAGAACGCCGGTGTCGTGGACGTCGGCCAGGGCTACGCGGTCACCTTCAAGGTCGAGTCGCACAACCACCCCTCGTACATCGAGCCCTACCAGGGCGCGGCCACCGGCGTCGGCGGCATCGTCCGCGACATCCTCGCGATGGGCGCGCGCCCGGTCGCCGTCGTGGACCCGCTGCGCTTCGGTGCCGCCGAACACCCGGACACCAAGCGGGTGTTGCCGGGCGTCGTCGCCGGCATCGGCGGCTACGGCAACTGCCTGGGGCTGCCCAACATCGGCGGCGAGGTCGTCTTCGACTCCTGCTACCAGGGCAACCCGCTGGTCAACGCCGGCTGCATCGGCGTCATGAAGCACGAGGACATCCACCTCGCGCAGGCGTCGGGCCCCGGCAACAAGGTCATCCTGTACGGGGCCAGGACCGGCGGCGACGGCATCGGCGGTGTCTCGGTGCTGGCGAGCGAGACCTTCGAGTCGACCGGTCCGGCCAAGCGGCCCGCCGTCCAGGTCGGCGACCCCTTCCAGGAGAAGCTCCTCATCGAGTGCACCCTGGAGATCTTCAAGGAGAAGCTCGTCGCGGGCATCCAGGACCTGGGTGGCGCCGGACTCTCCTGTGCGACCAGCGAGTTGGCGTCGGCCGGCTCCGGCGGCATGCGCGTCGAGCTCGACACCGTCCCGCTGCGCGACTCCTCCCTCTCGCCCGAGGAGATCCTCATGAGCGAGTCGCAGGAACGCATGTGCGCGGTGGTCGAGCCGCAGCACGTGGACCGCTTCATGGAGATCTGCGAGAAGTGGGACGTCATCGCCACCGTCATCGGTGAGGTCACCGAGGGCGAGCGCCTGGAGATCTTCTGGCACGGCGAGCAGATCGTGGACGTCCCGCCGCGCACGGTCGCCCACGAGGGCCCGGTCTACCACCGCCCGTACGAGCGTCCGCAGTGGCAGGACGCACTGCAGGCGGACGACGCGGGCAAGCTGCCGCGGCCCGCGACTTCGGAGGAGCTGCGCGAGCAGGTCCTGAAGGTCGTGGCGTCCCCGAACCAGGCGTCCAAGGCGTGGATCACCGACCAGTACGACCGCTTCGTGCAGGGCAACACGGTGCTCGCGCAGCCCGAGGACGCGGGCATGGTCCGCATCGACGAGGTGTCCAACCTCGGCGTCGCGATGGCCACCGACGGCAACGGCCGGTACGCGAAGCTCGACCCGTACGCGGGTGCGCAGCTGGCCCTCGCGGAGGCGTACCGGAACGTGGCGACGACCGGCGCCAAGCCGCTCGCCGTCTCGGACTGCCTGAACTTCGGCTCGCCCGAGGACCCGGCGGTGATGTGGCAGTTCGCCGAGGCGACCCGTGGACTGGCGGACGCCTGCCTGGAGTTGGGCACCCCCGTCACCGGCGGCAATGTCTCGCTGTACAACCAGACCGGCGACACCGCGATCCACCCGACCCCGGTCGTGGCCGTGCTCGGCGTCATCGACGACGTCACGCGCCGCACGCCCGTCGCCTTCACGGAAGAGGGCCAGCTCCTCTACCTCCTCGGCGACACCCGGGAGGAGTTCGGCGGCTCGGCCTGGTCCCAGGTCGTCCACGACCACCTCGGTGGCCTGCCGCCCCAGGTCGACCTGGAGCGGGAGCGGCTGCTCGGCGAGATCCTGATCTCCGCCTCGCGCGACGGCATGATCGACGCGGCGCACGACCTCTCGGACGGCGGCCTGGTGCAGGCGGTCGTGGAGTCCTGCCTGCGCGGCGGGAAGGGCGCGCGGCTCGTCGTGCCGGACGGCCTTGACGCCTTCACCTTCCTGTTCAGCGAGTCGGCCGGGCGCGCGGTCGTCTCGGTGCCGCGCAGCGAGGAGCTCCGCTTCACCGACATGTGCGGGGCACGGGGCCTGCCGGTCGCGCGCATCGGCGTCGTCGACGGCTCTGTGTCTGATGCAGAGTCTGATGCAGATGCAGTGGTGGACGTGCAGGGCGAGTTCGTGCTGTCGCTGAGCGAGCTGCGGACGGCGCACGAGGAGACGATCCCGGGCCTGCTCGCCTGATCCGCCTTCTCGGGAGCCCCCGTTCGGACCTGGTCCGGGCGGGGGCTTCGTCGTTCATGGGTTGCGCGGGATTACGTAATTACGTAATCTCGCAGTCATGGATCTGGAAGAGCGGGTCGCCGAGCTCGAACGGCGCGTGGCGGCCCTGGAGTCCGAGGACGAGGCCGCGCCCCCCGTCGGCGAGGGCGACTTCTGGGCCCTCGACGCGCTGAAGGCGCGCCACCCGGTGTCCGACGACGCGGACGGCGCCGTCCTGTTCACCGGAGCGGTGCGCGTGCCGACGGGGCACCGGTACGAGTGGCAGTACGGACTGCTCACCGAGACGGTGTTCGAGGGCGACTGGTCCGAGGTGGCCGAGTCCTTCGCCGCGCTCGGGAACCCCGTACGGCTGCGGCTGTTGAAGGAGATCCTCGACGGCAGGCGCACGGCCGCCGAGCTGGCCTCCCTGGAGGACGTCGGGACGACCGGCCAGATCTACCACCACCTGCGCCAACTGACCGGCGCGGGCTGGCTGCACACGCCGGGGCGGGGCCGCTATGAGGTTCCGGCGGGCCGAGTGGTGCCGCTGCTGGTCGTGCTGACCGCCGCCCGACCGGTGACCTGATCGCATTCCGTACGAGGGGGAACTTCATGTCCGTACGCCAACGCAAGATCGCCGCCGTGGCCCAGCGCGTGCTGTGGCTGGTCTTCTTCGTCCAGTTCGTCGTCCAGCGGTTCGTGGACCTGCCGTACAACTACTGGGTGAGCTGGCTGCCCCTGCTCGGCGCGATCGCCCTCGCCCTCGCGACCTCGCGGTCCACCCGGCAGCAGATCGCGGCGGAGCCCCCGGCGCCGGTCGAGGTCGAGGCCCCGGTCACCGGCCGCTGGTCCGCCCTCAACAGCCCGGCCACCAAGGTGCCCAGCCACGGCACCCACCAGTTCGGCCAGACCTACGCCATCGACATCACGGCCGAGCCCGCCGAGGGCCCCGCCCGCCCCGCCCCCGTCTGGTTCTGGCCCGTCGCCCGGCACCCCCGTGACTACCCGGCCTTCGGGGCGCCGCTGCGCGCGGGGGCCGACGCCACCGTCGTGCACGCGGAGGACGGCCAGCGCGACCACTTCAGCCGCAGTTCCCTGGCCGGGGTGCTGTACTTCTGGCTGGTCGAGGGCATCGTCCGCAGCGTCAGCGGCACGCGCCGCATCGTCGGCAACCACATCGTGCTCGACCTGGGCGAGGGCACGTACGCCATGTACGCCCACGTCCGCCAGGGCTCCCTCAAGGTCCGCGCGGGCGACAAGGTCCTCGCCGGCCAGGAGCTCGCGGAGTGCGGGAACTCCGGCAACTCCACCGAGCCGCACGTCCACTTCCAGCTCATGGACGGCCCGGACCTGGACACGGCGCGCGGGGTGCCGTTCCGGTGGCGGGGGGTCGGGGTGCCCGCGAACAAGGAGGTGTTCACGGCCGGAGAGCGGGCTGGGGCCGCACCTCAGCCGGAGGTTCCGGCGCGCTGACCGGGTGGCGGGAGCCGGGGAGCCGCAGCGCCAGCAGCGTCCCGAGCACCATCACCCCCGCCCCGCACAGGAACACCACGTCCGTCGCGGAGACGAAGGCCCGCACCGCCTCGCCGTGCGGGCCTCCCGTGAGCCCGGCGATGGCGCTGACCTCGCCACCGGGACCGTCCGCCGCGTACAGCCGCAGCAGCAGCGTGCCGAAGACGGCGCTGCCCAGCGCGTTGCCCAGGGTCTGGAAGAAGCGGATGCCCGTCGTGGCGACCCCCAGCTGGTGGCGCGGCGCCGCGTCCTGCACCAACTGGACGAGCTGCCCGATGAGTTGGCCGAAGCCGATGCCCGCGAGCAGCAGCCCGCCCCGGACCAGCCACAGCGAGGTGTCCGGCCCGATCGTGGCGAGCAGCCCGAAGGCGAGCGCCGAGGTGAGCGTGCCGCTGACGGTGAACGTCCGCGCGGACCAGCCGCGTTCGGCGAGGCGTCCCGAGACCAGCCCGACCGCCGTCATGCCGGCCGCCATCGGGATCAGGTAGAGCCCGGCCGCCGAGCTGGAGATGCCGCGTGCCACCTGGAGGTAGAGCAGCGCGTAGTAGATGACGCACATCATCGCGGCGCCCTGCAGCCCCTGGATCGCGAAACCCCGGCGCAGCTGCGGGATGCGGAACATGGAGAGGGGCAGGACGGGTTCGGCGGCCTTCGCCTGCCGCCACAGGAACAGGGCGAGCGCCGCCGCCCCGCCCGCGACGAGCCCCAGCACGACCGGTGAGGACCAGGCGTAGTCCTTGCCGCCCCAGTCCGCGATCAGCAGCAGGCAGGTGGAGAAGGCCGCCGCGAGCGTGGCGCCGAGGTAGTCGACGGCGCGCCGCACGGGGTGCTCGGGCAGCTTCAGGACGAAGGCGGAGGCGGCCAGGACCACGACGCCGATCGGCAGGTTGACGTAGAAGATCCAGCGCCAGCTCGCGTGGTCGGAGAGGAAGCCGCCGAGCCAGGGCCCGAGCGCCATGCCGCCGCCCGCGACGATCCCGCCGAAGCTGCCGCCCTTGCCCTCGCCCTGCTCCCCGGGCCCCTTGAGGTGGGCGAGCACCACCATCGTGACGCTCATCAGGCCGCCGCCCCCGAGCCCCTGCACCGCGCGGGCCGCGATCAGCTGCCCCATCGACTGGGCGGCGCCGCAGAGCGCGGAGCCGAGCAGGAAGACCGCGACCGCGCCGGTGAAGACGCGCTGGGCGCCGAACACGTCGCAGAGCCTGCCGTACAGCGGGAGCATCGCGGCGCTCGCCAGCGCGTAGGCGCTGACCAGCCACGGGATCGCGGCGATGCCGTGTCGCGGGTCCAGGTCGTGGACGATCGGGACGCTGGCCGACGACACGATCTGCAGGTCGAGCACGGCCAGGACGATCGTCGCCAGGCAGATGACGAAGCCCGCTTTGCGCTGGCCTTCGGTCATGGGTTCCCCCCTTTTCCTCTCGGTCCTTCTCTCGGTCGGTGGCACCACCATGCCCAGAAATATATATCGGGTCAATATTTCTGCTCAGGCAAAAATTCATCCTGGTACAGTGACGGCATGGCAGAGGAGATGGGGCTGCGCGAGCGCAAGAAGAAGCAGACGGCGCTGCGGATCCGGCGGTCCGCGCTGCAGCTCTTCGTCGAGCGCGGCTACGACAAGGTGTCCGTCGCGGAGATCGCCGAGGCCGCCGAGGTGTCGAAGATGACCGTCTTCAACTACTTCGGGACCAAGGAGGACATCCTCGTCGCGCCGATGGAGGAGCACGTCGGCGACCCGGCCCGCGCGGTGCGCGAGCGGCGGCAGGGGGAGCCGGCCGTCGACGCGGTGCGCCGCCAGTTCATGGAGCAGATCGCCGCGCGCGACGCCTCGGTCGGGCTCAGCGACAGCGCGCTCGCCGTCAAGCTGCGCCAACTCATCAGCGAGACACCGGCGTTGAGCCACCGGCTGCTCATCTTCCAGCTGCGCGGACTCCAGCTCCTCACCGAGGCCCTCGCGGAGGACACCGGCGACCCGCTGCTCGCGCGCGTCGCCGCGGGCCAGCTCCTCGGCGCCCGCAACGCGGTCATCATGGAGAACCAGCGCCGCACCCTCGCCGGCGACCCGCTCGACCAGGTCGCCGAGGATGCCGCGACGTATGCGGGGCGCGCCTTCGACCTGGTGGAAAAGGGCCTGAAGGGGTACGCGGCGAAGCTTTAGTCTCGGACCCATGCCACCGGCCAAGAAGCGCACGCGCTCGTACGACTCCGCCAAGATCCGCCCCGCGGTCCTCGCCCAGTTCCGGCAGGTGCGCGACGCGGTCGCGACCCTCACGCCCGAGCAGCTCGACCGGCCCACGCGGCTCGGGGACTGGACCGTGCGCGAGCTGGCCGCGCACCTGTCGATGGTGCTCGGCTCGGTCGTGCGCTACCTGGACACCCCCGAGCCCTCGAAGCACGAAGTCCCGCTGATGGACTGGCCGTTCGCGACCCGGTCCGCCGCCGCCCAGGTCGACGAGGACGTGCGCGAGCTGGTGGCGGGCGCCGGGCTCGACGAGCTCTTCGCGACGACGCTCGCCCGCATCGAGGAGGCCCTGCCCGCCGCCCCGGACGGCCGCCTCGTGCCCTCCCGGTTCGGCGCCATGACGCTCGGGGACTTCATGGTCACCCGTACCGTCGAACTCGTCGTGCACACCGACGACTTGAACGCCGCGGTGCCGGGCCTCGACGTCCCCTACGAGCGGCAGGCCGTCGCCGCCTGCACCCGCCTGCTCGCCGACGCCCTCGCGGTGAAGGCCCCCGGCGGCTCCACCGAGGTGCGCGTCCCGCCGTACGCCGTGGTGCAGTGCGTCGAGGGCCTGCGGCACACCCGCGGCACCCCGCCCAACGTGGTCGAGACGGACCCCCTGACCTGGATCCGGCTCGCGACCGGGCGGACCGGGTGGCGGGCGGAGCTGGACGCGGGGACGGTGCGGGCGAGCGGGGAGCGGGCGGACCTCGGGGCGCTGCTTCCGGTCATGAGCTGAGGCGGGGCTCGGCGGGGCCCGGCCGACGTATCGGCGGGGCTCGGCTGATATATCGGCGGGGCTCAACTGACGTACCGGCGGGGCTCAACTGACGTATCGGCGGGGGCGACCGGCCTGGTGGAACCGGATTCCCCCCTCGCCCCGTCACACCGACATGCAGAAGCACCGTGTCACCCCAGCCCTCACCGCCCTGGCCGCCGCCGGGCTGCTGCTCACCGCCTGCGGTACGCAGTCCGGCAGCGGTGGTGCGGACCGTTCGGACGACCGCGGCGGCCGTTCCGTCGACACCGAGCTCCCGCTCACCGGCGTCCACTGGAACGTCGACAGCGTCACGGTCGGCGGCACCACCCGGCACGCCCCGGCAGGCGCCTTCGTCGAGTTCACGGAGAAGGGGCAGGCCGAAGGCAACTACGGCTGCAACAGCATGGGCGCCGACGTGAAGATCCACGGCGACGCCATCGACTTCTCGCAGACCCGGATGACCGACATGGGCTGCGACAAGGTCCCGATGCGGTTCGAGGAGACCCTCAGCAAGGCGCTCGGCGTCCAGAGCAAGATCAAGGCCAAGGTCGACGGCGACCGGCTGACGCTCACCACCGCCAAGGGCGACCGCGTGCGGCTCTCGTCCGAGCCCGGCTCCCCGCTCGTCGGCACCCAGTGGACCGTGACCGCCGTCGGCGACGGCAGGACGGCGACGTCCCTGCCGAAGGACGTGACCGGGAAGGTCCGGCTCACCTTCGGCAAGGACGGCAAGGTCCGCGGCAACCTCGGCTGCAACGAGGTAACGGCCAAGGCGAAGCCGCGCGACGGCCGCATCGCCCTCGGCCCGCCCGCGACCACCCGGAAGATGTGCCCGGGCGCCGCGATGCAGACCGAGCGCAAGCTCTTGAAGCTCTTCGACGGCACGGCCCGCTACGAGCTGAAGCACCGCTCCCTGACGCTGACCGCCAAGGACGGCACGGTGGTCAGCGCGAATGCCGCCCCGTCCGGTCAGCACCGGAAGTAGCCCTCGCCGTACGGCGGTTGCGGGACTTCAGCACGAAGGCGCCGCCCGCAGCGAGCAGCAGCGCGCCGCCGAAGGCGTACGGGAGCGTGGTGGAGGAGTCGGCCCCGGTCTCGGCGAGCTGTGACGAACCCCCTTCGGGGCGGGTGTCGTTGGCGTCGCCGTCCGTGGGCGCGGCCTTGGTGGGTGCGGCCTTGGTGGACCCGGCCTCACTGGGCGCGGGTGCGGCCTCCTTGGGTGCGGGTGCGGCCTCCTTGGGCGCCGCCACCCCGTCCAGGCTCACGGCCACCGTCGCCGACGTGGCCCCCGACCTCACGACCTTGACCTCGACCTCGCGCGCCGTGTCGGTGAGCTTCGCGCCCGCCTTCAGGGCGTCCGCGTCGGCGGCGGCGTCGGAGCCGGTGGTCTCGTCGGCGTCGGGCGTCGGGTCGAGGAGCGCCGACTTGGTGTAGTCCTTGGCGGGCACCCGGTAGGCGTGCACGCCCTGGATCTCGCCGTCGACGGTGCCCGACTTGTGCCGCAGCTCGACGACGAGCCGGTCCTCGCCCAGCGGGATGTCGAGCGCCCGCACCCCGCCCCCGCTGCCGTAGAGCGGACGCAGCGTGTACGTACCGGACTTGGCGACGTTCGCGAGCTGCCCGCCGGTCAGCCACTTGTTGTGGATCAGCTCGGGAGAGGTGAGCCCGGCCTCCCAACCGCCGCCTCCCATCGGGGTCTTGTGGCTGGTCCCGTCCTCTTTGCAGCCCTTGCCGAGGTCCCCCTCGGGGCAGCGAAGACGCATGTGGTGGCTGTAGCCGAAGTTGTGCCCGAACTCGTGGACCAGGGCGGTCATCGACATCTTGCCGTCGGCGCCGACCGGCATCCACGTGGTGCCGCCGCCGACCGTGCCGAGCGCCAGCCAGTCGCAGCCCGCCTTCTCGGACGGGTAGACGATCGACAGGTGGTCGTAGTCGGACTCCGCCACGCCTTCCTCGGCGAGCGCCTTCCGCGTCAGCTCGTTGATCTTGCCGGTGTCGCAGCCCGTGGCCGCGAGGTCGATGGTGACGGGGCCGGTCACGCCGTCGCCGTCGGCCGCCTTGAAGGTGGTCGCCCCATTGGTGACCTCGTTGTAGTACGAGGTCAGGGACTCGCTCTTGCCGAAGTAGTTCTGCTTCAGGGCGCCTTCGAGCTTCGTGGCGTCCGGGATCCGGCTGTCCGTGAAGTTCACCATCGCGACCTGGACCCGGCGCTCGGGCCGGTCGGCGGCGGTCGCCTGGGCGGTGGAGGCCGCGAGGGCGGCCGAACAGGCCAGGGGTATCAGGGCGGCACGGGACAACTTCATGGGGGAGCCTTCCGGGGCGGGGGGGCGAGGTGGCGAGGGCCAACTGACGCGCGCCCGAGGCACGTTATCGATCACCGCGCCGCCCGAAAGCCCTCCACAACGGCCGTTAGGGCCCGCTTAAGACTCCCTTCAGACAGCCGCTCCGGGCGCCCCCGCGGCCAGAGCCGGTCGGACGCCCGCGGTCAGCCAGCCGGTCCGGGCGCCCGCGGCCAGGTCAGGCCGCCGGATACGGCAGCAGCCCCTCGTCCGTCTTCTCCCAGGCCGCCTTCAGCTCACCGAGCAGCTTCGGCTCGTCCACCGCCCGGTCGGCCTGCTCCCGCCGGTCGGCGCCCAGGTCGAACAGCTGGTCCTTGCCGCCCTTGCCCCGGTAGTACTTCCACTGGCCGCGCCGCAGCGCCCGCTCCCCGCGCACCCGCCAGAACAGCTCCCGCTCGGCGAGCTCCTCGCCCCGCAGCAGATACCCGGCGAGGCTGGTCCCGTCGAGCGGATACGCGGGGTGCGGCCGCGCCCCGCCGACCTCCAGCAGCGTCGCCGTCCAGTCCGGTGTGAAGACCGGCTCGTGGCTGACCTGCCCGCCGTCGATCCGCGCGGGCCACCGCACGAGGGTGGGCACCCGTATCCCGCCCTCCTGGAGCGAGCTCTTGTTGCCGGACAGCGGCCAGTTGTACGAGAACCGCTCACCGCCGTTGTCGGAGGCGAAGAAGACGAGGGTGTCCTGCTCCTGCCCCGACTGCTTCAGCGCCCGCAGCACCTTCCCGATCGACCGGTCCAGGTCCTGGACCATCTCCGTGTACTTCTCGACCGAGCCGCCGTCCTGGTGCCACAGCGCGCCCTTCTGGCCCGCCTTGACCCGGCGCACGACCTCGGCGCTCTCCTCCTCGTCGCCGTCCGCGATCCACGGCCAGTGCGGGGTGGTGAAGTTGAGGTTCAGCAGCCACGGCTTGCCCCCGTGGTCGCGCCGCACGTAGTCGCCGGCCCGCTCGGTCAGGATCCGGGTGTAGTACCGCAGGTCCTTGTACTCGGCGTCGCCTTCCCTGACATCCCCCTCGTACAGGTCGTACTCGCCGCCGAGCCCCAGCTTCGAGTAGTACTCCAGGGCTCCGCCGAAGTTCCCGAAGAACTCGTCCCAGCCCGACTTGGTGGGGGAGTGGTCCGGGAGGTAGCCGCAGTGCCACTTGCCGATGAGCGCGGTCGCGTACCCGGCGTCGCGCAGCAGCGAGGCGAGCGTCGGGTGGTTCGGGTCGAGCCCCGCCGACCTGTCCGCGATCGGCTCGGCGAGCCCGCCCTCCGTACGCCCCGGGAAGCGCCCCGTGTACAGGCTGAACCGGGTCGGGGAGCAGGTCGCGGAGCCCGCGTAGGCGTCGGTGAACCGCACGCCCTGGCGTGCGAGCCGGTCCAGGTTCGGGGTCTTGATGTGCGGTGACCCGTACGAGGAGAGATCGGCCCAGCCGAGGTCGTCCCCGAGGATGAACAGGATGTTGGGCCGCCGGGACCGGGACCGGGTGTCAGCCCGGAAGGGCCGCTCGGCAGCGGTGGCGTGCGCGTTCTCGGCGGCCGCGGCACCGGGCACACCCACGGCGGCGGCCGCGGCAGTGGCACCGACGGCCCCGCCGAAGGCGCGCCGGGACAGCTTCTTCTCGTACGGGGACACAGCGAGCTCCAGGAAGAAGGGCGATCAGGGGGTGCCGGCCCCAGGAGCCTCACCGTCCCCTCAGCCACGCGTCAACGCGGAGCCCCACCTGTTCACAGGGCTGTCGTGCCTGTTCACAGCGCTGTCGTACTCCAGAAGAACCCCTTGAAATCGCGCGGACACGGAGCGTGGCGTGAGCTGACTGTACGTACACAAACCCCGCACGACCGACCAGCAAGGAGCCACACCATGCGTATAGCGCGCACCGCCCTCGCCACCGCCACCGTCCTCACCCTCGGCCTCGCCGCCCCCGCCACGGCCTGGGCCGCCGCCCCCGCCGACCCGCCCCCGAAGCCCGCCGGCGCCAAGAAGGACGTCCCCGTCGACGGCGGCTTCGTGAAGCTCACTCTCGACGCCTCGCTGCTCGACGGGCTCAAGGCCAAGGGCGTCGTCCTCACCCAGCTCACCAACGACTGCAAGGTCCCCAAGGCCCCCGACGGCAAGCCCTACGTGCCGCCCGTCACCGCGCTCAGCGTCGGCGTGAAGTCCGGCGCCGTGGCCGCCCTGGACGCCAAGGTCGGCGGCAAGCTGGCCCTCGCGGACACCTGCCTCGGCCTGGTGAACACGAAGACGAAGACGGCCGTCACCGTCTCCAACCTCTCGGCCGACCTGTCCACCGGCACCCTCCTCGCGTCCCTGCACGGCGCGAAGGGCGAGGCACAGGTGAGGCTCGGCACGTTCGCGCGGCCCGCCCTCGACAAGAAGACCGTCGACACCGCGGCCAACTCCGTCTCGCTCACCAGCGACGTCAAGGTCGACGCCGACGTCGCCGCGAAGATCAACGCGGACCTCGGGGTGGACGTCCTCGCCGCGGGCTCGGCGCTGCTCACCGCCAACACCGACCTGTCCCTGCAGGCGGACGCGGACCTCAAGCTCGACCTGGGCCTGAACGTGAACACCGAGGTCAACACGGGTCTCGACCTGGGCGTCATCCTCGGCGGCCTGCTCGGCCTGAAGTGATCACCGGGTGACCGCCGCGGCCCCGGCCCCACCGGGCCGGGGCTAACGCTCCGTACAAACCCCGTATCCCCAATTCGGACCAGTGGTCGATCTCGCCTACACTCGGTGCCGTGCCACGTGGTGACGGTCGACTCAATCACGATCTGCTCCCCGGCGAGAAAGGCCCCCAGGACGCTTGTGGCGTCTTCGGTGTCTGGGCTCCGGGCGAAGAGGTCGCAAAGCTCACGTACTTCGGGCTCTACGCCCTCCAGCATCGGGGCCAGGAATCCGCGGGAATCGCGGTCAGCAACGGCTCCCAGATCCTCGTCTTCAAGGACATGGGCCTCGTGTCCCAGGTCTTCGACGAGACCTCCCTCGGTTCCCTCCAAGGTCATATCGCGGTCGGTCACGCCCGCTACTCGACCACCGGAGCCTCCGTGTGGGAGAACGCCCAGCCGACGTTCCGCGCCACCGCGCACGGCTCCATCGCGCTCGGGCACAACGGAAACCTGGTCAACACGGCCCAGCTCGCCGAGCTGGTCGCCGACCTGCCGAAGGAGAACGGCCGCGCGACCCAGGTCGCCGCGACCAACGACACGGACCTGGTCACCGCGCTGCTCGCGGGCCAGACCGACGACGACGGCAAGCCGCTGACCATAGAGGACGCCGCCGCCAAGGTCCTCCCGGACGTGCAGGGCGCCTTCTCCCTCGTCTTCATGGACGAGCACACGCTGTACGCGGCCCGCGATCCGCAGGGCATCCGCCCGCTGGTCCTCGGCCGCCTGGAGCGCGGCTGGGTCGTCGCCTCCGAGTCCGCCGCCCTCGACATCTGCGGCGCCAGCTTCGTCCGCGAGATCGAGCCGGGCGAGTTCGTCGCCATCGACGAGAACGGCCTGCGCACCTCTCGATTCGCAGAAGCGAAGCCCAAGGGCTGTGTCTTCGAGTATGTGTACCTGGCCCGCCCGGACACCGACATCGCGGGCCGGAACGTCTACCTCTCGCGCGTGGAGATGGGCCGCAAGCTCGCCGCCGAGGCCCCCGTCGAGGCCGACCTCGTCATAGCGACGCCCGAATCCGGCACCCCCGCCGCGATCGGTTACGCGGAGGCGTCCGGCATCCCCTTCGGCGCCGGACTCGTGAAGAACGCCTACGTCGGCCGGACCTTCATCCAGCCCTCGCAGACCATCCGCCAGCTCGGCATCCGCCTCAAGCTGAACCCCCTCAAGGAAGTCATCAAGGGCAAGCGCCTGGTGGTCGTCGACGACTCGATCGTCCGCGGCAACACCCAGCGCGCCCTGGTGAAGATGCTCCGCGAGGCGGGCGCGGCCGAGGTCCACATCCGGATCTCCTCGCCCCCCGTGAAGTGGCCCTGCTTCTTCGGCATCGACTTCGCCACCCGCGCGGAGCTGATCGCCAACGGCATGACCATCGAGGAGATCGGCACCTCGCTCGGCGCCGACTCGCTCTCGTACATCTCCATCGACGGCATGATCGAGGCCACCACCATCGACAAGCCGAACCTCTGCCGCGCCTGCTTCGACGGCGAGTACCCGATGGATCTTCCCGACCCCGAGCTGCTCGGCAAGCAGCTCCTGGAGACGGAGCTGGCGGCGGGCCCCGCCGCCACGGCAGCGGCCGACGCGATCCGTCGCCCGTAAGCCCACGTAGTAACGACACGAAAGCTCTCACCCCTTATGTCTGAGACCACTGGTGCCAGCTACGCAGCGGCAGGCGTAGACATCGAAGCGGGCGACCGCGCCGTCGAGCTGATGAAGGAGTGGGTCAAGAAGACCCAGCGCCCCGAGGTCGCGGGCCTCGGCGGCCTCGGCGGCTTCGCCGGCCTCTTCGACGCCTCCGCGCTCAAGCGCTTCGAGCGCCCCCTGCTCGCCTCCGCCACCGACGGCGTCGGCACGAAGGTCGACCTGGCCCGCCAGCTCGGCGTCTACGACACCATCGGCCACGACCTCGTCGCGATGGTCATGGACGACATCGTCGTCTGCGGCGCCGAGCCGCTCTTCATGACCGACTACATCTGTGTCGGCAAGGTCCACCCCGAGCGCGTCGCCGCCATCGTGAAGGGCATCGCCGAGGGCTGCGTCCTCGCGGGCTGCTCCCTCGTCGGCGGCGAGACCGCCGAGCACCCGGGCCTGCTCGGCCCGGACGACTTCGACGTCGCGGGCGCAGGCACCGGCGCCGTGGAGGCCGACAGGCTGCTGGGCGCGGATCGTATCCGTAAGGGTGACGCGGTGATCGCGATGGCGTCGTCCGGCCTTCACTCCAACGGGTATTCGCTGGTCCGGCACGTGGTCTTCGACCGCGCGCACATGACCCTGGACCAGCAGGTCGAGGAGTTCGGCCGCACCCTCGGCGAAGAGCTCCTGGAGCCGACCAAGATCTACTCGCTGGACTGCCTGGCCCTGACCCGCACCGCCGAGGTGCACGCCTTCAGCCACATCACGGGCGGCGGCCTCGCGGCCAACCTGGCCCGGGTGATCCCGGACGGCCTGCACGCCACGGTCGACCGCTCCACCTGGACCCCGGGCGCGGTCTTCGACCTCGTCGGCAAGGCCGGCCAGGTCGAGCGCCTGGAGCTGGAGAAGACCCTGAACATGGGCGTGGGCATGATCGCGATCGTCCCCGAGGAGTCGGTGGACGTGGCCCTCACGACCCTCGCCGACCGCGGCGTGGACTCCTGGGTCGCCGGCGAGATCATGGACCGCGGCACGCACACCACGGGCGCTGAGCTCACGGGTGACTACCTCAAGTAGGCGCCGCCAGGCAGCACAAAACCCGGTCCGTCGGTGTCACCACCCCGGACCGGGTGAGGTGCAGTCGCTACGAGAAGTTCGAGAACTGCGAATGTGCTGCGAGTGCTACGCGGTCAAGCGCCGCGGCGCTGAGACGAAGGACCGGACTCGTCCGAGCCGTCATCGTCCTCGTCGTCGTTGTAGAGATCCGCGTACTGCGCGTACGGGTCGTCTTCCTCGTCCTCGTCCTCGAACGGCTCGCCATTCGGCGGCTGTTGCGAAGTCGAAGCGCCCAGCTCGTTGGCCAGACGCGACAGGTCAGTCCCGCCGCTGTTGTACTTCAGCTGGCGGGCGACCTTTGTCTGCTTGGCCTTGGCCCGGCCGCGCCCCATGGCTCGACCCCCTCGGTATCGGGGCTTCATGGCCCCAGAGTCTTGACACGCGTTCATGATCTAGAACGGGCTCTCCGCGGAGAGACCGGTCTGTAGGGCTTCCACGGTACCTGCTCCTGCGGCCATACGGTACGTCGCCCGCAGGACGCGCGTGAGCGCAGGACCCGCGAGGCGCCCTGTCCTCGCTGGTCAGCTGCGATTTTAACCTCTTCTTGGCGGGCGACCCGCCGACGGGCGTGAGTCTTGTCTCCCAGAGGCGTCCCAGGGGTGTCCCGGACGCCTCCCGGACGTCACTCGGCTGTGCGTCGGCGGGCCTTCGGCCGGGGGCCGGTCAGTGGCTGCCGCGCGCCTCCGCCATCTTCTGCTCGGCGATCCTGTCGGACGCCGCGGCGGGCGGAATCCCGTCTTCCTTTGCGCGAGCGAAGATCGAAAGCGTGGTGTCGAAGATCTTCGCGGCCTTCGCCTTGCACCGGTCGAAGTCGAAGCCGTTCAGCTCGTCCGCGACCTGGATCACGCCGCCCGCGTTCACCACGTAGTCCGGCGCGTAGAGGATGCCGCGGTCGGCGAGGTCCTTCTCGACGCCGGGGTGCGCGAGCTGGTTGTTGGCGGCGCCGCAGACCACCTTGGCGGTGAGGGCGGGCACGGAGTCGTCGTCGAGGGCGCCGCCGAGGGCGCAGGGGGCGTAGATGTCGAGGCCCTCGGTGCGGATGAGCGCCTCGGTGTCGGCGACGGCCGTGACCCGGCCCGCGTGCCGCTCGACGACCCGGCGCACGGACTCCGCGCGCACATCGGTGACCACGACCTCCGCGCCGTCCTCCATGAGGTGGTCCACCAGGTGGTGGCCGACCTTGCCGACGCCCGCGACGGCGACCTTGCGGCCGCGCAGCGTCGGGTCGCCCCACAGGTGCTGGGCCGAGGCGCGCATGCCCTGGAAGACGCCGTACGCGGTGAGCACGGAGGAGTCGCCCGCGCCACCGTTCTCCGGCGAGCGCCCCGTCGTCCAGCGGCACTCGCGGGCTACGACGTCCATGTCCGCGACATAGGTGCCGACGTCGCACGCCGTCACGTACCGCCCGCCGAGCGAGGCCACGAAGCGCCCGTAGGCGAGCAGGAGTTGCTCGGTCTTGTGGCGCTCGGGGTCGCCGATGATGACGGCCTTGCCCCCGCCGTGGCCGAGCCCGGCCATCGCGTTCTTGTACGACATCCCGCGGGCGAGGTTCAGCGCGTCGGCGACGGCCGCCTCCTCGTTCGCGTACGGGTAGAAGCGGGTGCCGCCGAGGGCGGGGCCGAGGGCGGTGGAGTGGAGGGCGATGACGGCCTTCAGACCGCTGGCGCGGTCCTGGCACAGCACGACTTGCTCATGGCCGCCCTGGTCCGAGTGGAACAGGGTGTGCAGGACATCAGCGGGTGCGCCGGTTACATCGGTCACTGTGGTGACTCCCAGGTAAGTAGCGGCAGTTGAGCGGGCTCCCGTGCGGGTGGCGGGCCCCGTTGGGCATGAGACTAGAGCCTGCGGCCGGGCATCGGCCGCGCAGTGCCGAGGATCACCCCCTCCCGGAGTACGAGCGGGAGTTCGGGCCGGAGCACGGGCGGGGGCGGCGCAGTTCGGCCATGGCACGCTGTGCAGTGTTTTCCAGCCGGTACGCGGGGGAGGGAGCAGCCGTGCCCAAGGTGTCGTCGTTGATCGTCCCGTACGCGTCCTACTTGCGGGTGTACGAGCCCCTAGCGGCCTTCCCGGAGCCGGAGCGCGGCCACTGGGCCCGCTATGCCCGCCGCCCGGACCTCCCCTCGTGCCAGGACGAACTGCGCGAGTCCCTGGCCGACTTGCTGCCCACACCGCCGATCCCGGTGCCGGTGCACGAGAGCAGCGACGCCTTCGTCCTGGAGGTCGACGGCGTGCTGTGCGTCTGCCCCTGGCGCACCCGGCTGCGCGGCTGGCAGGCCCTGGGCGACCTGGCCGAGCAGCTGCCGGCGCCGGTGCTCGACGCGGTGCTGCCGCCGGTGGTGCGCCGCCAGGCCACCGCGGACTACGAGCAGTGGCTGACCCGCAACCCCGACGCCCGCCCCTGGATCCGCACCTCGACGTGGCAGATCCCGCTGAACTGGTTCGTGCTCGTCTCGGAGGAGGAGCGCCACTTCGAGAAGGGGACGGCGGGCGCCGAGGGCGAGGGCGAGGACCCCGCCGTGGACCGGCTGCCGGTCCTTCGCTATCGCACCCCGATGGTGCAGGCGCGGCGCCGGGTCGCCCGCGGGCTCAAGGCACTGCGGGAGGCGATGGACGAGGGGCCGCTCATCGACGGCCTGGTCGACGTCGGCCGCTGGCTGGAGGAGTTCCACCCGCGCTCGCTCGTCGAGCTGGACTACGGCGGCCTGGTGCACGCGCTGCCGGTGGCGGACCTGGACGAGGACCACTCGGCGGCGGATGTGGCCGAGGGCATCGAGGCGCTGCGCAACGGCGACGGAGAGGTCGCCGGCGAGGCGTATGCGAGGCTCGTGGAGCGCTGGCGGGCGGTCCGGGACCGGCAGTTCTCCAACTGATCACGGCCGCGCCCCCGCCCTGAGACGGCCCACAAGCCGGGGGGCGGTCGCATAGTTGTCGGGGGCACCACATAAGTTATCGCTTACGCCCGCGAGGACCTACGTCCCGATCCGGGCCTTTGTGTCAAGCGTGACGGACCGCACTTACTTCGCCCTTGCGTCCATCGCCCCTCCTCGTGCCAAAATAGGACAAGGAGCCCGGGGAGGGCTCCTTCCGTCCAACTAAGGCCGGATTGCTCAGCATTGCACGCTATGGGGGGTCTGTTGACTCCTGATCGCTCTGTGACTGATCGTCACTGTGGCGTGACTGTCCGCTATGGCATGGTCCATCGGCTTCCGTCGCTGATGGACACCTGGGAGGGCAATTCCATCGGTTTGGCCGACGCGGCTGGACGGATGGTGTAGTTGTAGTGCCGAGGACAAGCCGTTCGTCCTATAACCGACTCGACTCGCGTCCGCCATTTCGGGCAACGCGGGTCAAGGTGCAGAATTTAGAGGAATGAACCGAGAAGGTTCGGTTCTCCCGAGGAGGCCGCTCATGACCGCTCGCACCCCTGATGCCGAGCCGCTGCTGACCCCGGCTGAGGTCGCCACGATGTTCCGCGTCGACCCCAAGACGGTCACGCGCTGGGCCAAGGCTGGCAAGCTCACGTCGATTCGTACGCTCGGCGGACACCGCCGTTACCGCGAGGCTGAGGTCCGCGCGCTTCTTGCGGGCATCCCGCAGCAGCGCAGCGAGGCCTGAACAGCAGCCGAAACACGGCACAAAAGCACAAATCGGGCGAAGAGCATGACCACTGCCGGGTCCCCCAACCTGGCCGTACGTCCGACATAGAGCTACACACGACGAGGGTTCCCGCCCCAACGGGGGCCCACGCCTGAACCTCATGGGTGCGTCGTCGATCGCGCTGGACTCCGCCGGGTCCAGCGCGATCTTTTTTGTGTGCCCCGTCAGCGCGGGGGAGGTGCTGGTGAGTGGGCCTGTTCGGCTCTGAGGGGCCCTGTTGGAAGTCCGTCGGGGAGGGCTCGGGGCGCCGTCCGGAGTGACGCCGGGTAACTCTGTGGGCCGCCCGTGAGGGTGGTGCAATTGCACATATTAAATTGACTCGTTGTAGGGAGGGTGTAAGTTCCGGGGTTTCCAAAACTCGAGCGGTGACACCCGTCACATGCTGGGGTCCTTGTTGCGTGGGACATTCCTGCGCTAGAGGAGGGCGCGGTGGTGTCCGGACGTGAGTACAAGGAGGTCCGGCTCCCAGCCTCCCACTCGGGAGGGGGTCTCAGGGTCGGCTTTGGTCATGCCTTGGGGGGACTTTCGTCCCCGCTCCCCACGATGGGCTCACAGGGCCCGGTCTGGGGCTCCAGGGCCAGGCGCAGCAGACGGTGGCAGATGGGGCAGTGGCGGGTGAGGTGGCGGTAGCCGGAGGCCGCGGAGAGGTGTGCGCGCAGCAGGGCGCGCGTCTCGTGCCGAACGGGCGTCGCCATGTACGGCCTCCTGGTGGAGCGTCCGACGGTCCTTGCTGTCTGGGGTACCCGGCGAATGTGACGGCGTCAAGGTTCGTGCGCAGACACGAGAAGGGCCCGCACCATCCGGTGCGGGCCCTTCTTCTTGCGGTCCTGACGGGATTTGAACCCGCGGCCTCCACCTTGACAGGGTGGCGAGCACTCCAAACTGCTCCACAGGACCAGGCTTTGCGGCGCCCCCGGCGGAGTCGGTAGTGGACTCTGCCTTCGTTGCGCTGCGAGATGAGACTGTACAGCAGTGCAGGCCCGGCGGTCGAACTCACCCTGTGTGGTTGGTTCGTTACGGTGCCGCCGCGTCGATCGCCTTCACGATGCGCTTGTCGGAGACGGGGTACGCCGTGCCGAGCGCGTGCGCGAAGTAGCTGACGCGGAGCTCCTCCAGCATCCACCGGATGTCCAGGACCTCCTGCGGGACGGGGCGGCCCTGGGGCAGCTGTTCCAGGAGCCAGGCGTACTCGTCCTGCATCTCGTGGACCTTTTCCATGCGCGTCGTGTCCCGCTGGACGTTCGTCGGCATCTGCTGGAGGCGGCGGTCGGCGGCGACCAGGTAGCGCATCAGGTCCGGGAGGCGGCGCAGGCCCGTCGCGGTGACGAAGCCGGGCTTGATGAGGGCGTCCAGCTGCGCCCGTACGTCCGTGAGGTTGGCGAGCAGCGTGGGGCTCTTCGTGGACTTCAGGCGGCGCTCACAGGCTTGCCAGGCGGCGAGGGCCTGCTGGACCTGGTCGACCGTGCGGACCGTCGTGTCGACGATCTCCGCGCGCACCTTCTCGTAGAGCTTGCGGTACGACTCCTCGTCCCAGGCGGGGCCGCCGAAGTCCGCGATCAGCTTGTCGGTGGCGGCCATGGCGCAGTCGGCGAAGAGGGCCGGCATGGAGCCGTGCGGATTCGCCGACAGGGCCAGCTTCTGCTGGTTGGTGAGCTTGTCCGAGGCGAACTTGGCGGGGTTCACCGGGATGTTGAGGAGGATGAGGCGGCGGGTGCCCTTGACCATCGCCTGCTGCTGCTCGGCCTCCGAGTCGAAGAGGCGCACGGAGACGGTGCCCGCCTGGGGGCCGTCGTCGACGAGGGCCGGGTACGCCTTCACCGGCTGGCCCGCGCGACGGGTCTCGAAGACCCGCGAGAGGGTGCCGATCGTCCAGTCGGTGAGCCCCTTGCGCTCGACGGACTCGCCGCCGGAGCGCTCCGCGGTCGCCTGGGCGGCCTTGGAGAGGGCCTGGCGGGCCTTCGGCTTCAGCTGGAGCTGCAGGGCCTGAAGGTCCTTGTCCTCCGCGAGCTTGCGGCGCCGCTCGTCGGTGATCCGGAAAGTGATCTTGAGATGGTCCGGGACGCGGGTCAGGTCGAAGTCCTCCGGGTGCACCGGGACGCCGACCATCTGCTGGAGCTCGCGGGCCAGCGTCACGTGCAGGGGCTCCTGCAGCGGCACCGCGCGGTCCAGGAACGCCCTGGCGAAGTTGGGCGCCGGGACGTAGTTGCGGCGGATCGGCTTGGGCAGGGAGCGGATCAGCTCGATCACGACCTCCTCGCGCAGGCCCGGGATCTGCCAGTCGAAGCCCTCGTCGGTGACCTGGTTGAGGACCTGGAGCGGGATGTGGACCGTCACGCCGTCCGCGTCCGCGCCCGGCTCGAACTGGTACGTCACCTTGAACTTGAGCGGGCCCTGGCGCCAGGAGTCGGGGTAGTCGGACTTGCTGACGTCCCCCGCCTTCTCGTTGATGAGCATCGACCGCTCGAAGTCGAGCAGCTCCGGCTCCTCGCGCTGCTTCTTCTTCCACCAGGAGTCGAAGTGGGCGCCGGACACGACGTGTTCGGGGACCCGCTGGTCGTAGAAGTCGAAGAGCGTCTCGTCGTCCACGAGGATGTCGCGGCGGCGGGCGCGGTGCTCCAGCTCCTCGACCTCGGTGAGGAGGCGGCGGTTGTCCGCGAAGAACTTGTGGTGGGTGCGCCAGTCGCCCTCGACCAGCGCGTTGCGGATGAACAGGTCGCGGGAGACCTCGGGGTCGATGCGGCCGTAGTTCACCTTGCGGTCGGTGACGAGCGGGACGCCGTAGAGGGTGACCTTCTCGATCGCCATGACGGCGGCCTGGTCCTTCTCCCAGTGCGGCTCGCTGTAGGTGCGCTTGAGCAGGTGCTGGGCGAGCGGCTCGACCCACTCGGGCTCGATGCGGGCGTTGACCCGGGCCCACAGGCGGGACGTCTCGACCAGCTCGGCCGACATCACGAAGCGCGGGGGCTTCTTGAAGAGCGCCGAGCCCGGGAAGATCGCGAACTTCGCGTTGCGCGCGCCCACGTACTCGTTGCGCCCGCCGCCGCGCTGCTTCGGGTCCTTGTCGCGGCTTTCCTTCGACTCCTTCACGTCTTTCATCCCGATGTGGGAGAGCAGGCCGGACAGGAGGGAGATGTGGACGTGCTGCTCGGGGGCGTCCTCGTCGTTGAGGTGGATGCCCATCTGCTTGGCGACCGTGCGGAGTTGGGTGTAGATGTCCTGCCACTCGCGCACCCGCAGATAGTTCAGGTACTCCCGCTTGCACATGCGGCGGAACGCGGAGGAGCCGAGGTCCTTCTGCTGCTCGCGGAGGTAGCGCCAGAGGTTGAGGAAGGCGAGGAAGTCGCTCGTCTCGTCCTTGAAGCGGGCGTGCTGCTGGTCGGCCTGGGCCTGCTTCTCCTGCGGGCGCTCGCGCGGGTCCTGGATGGAGAGCGCAGCGGCGATCACCATGACTTCCCGTACGCAGCCGTTCTTGTCGGCCTCCAGGACCATGCGGGCCAGGCGCGGGTCGACGGGGAGCTGGGAGAGCTTGCGGCCCTGCTGGGTGAGGCGCTTCTTGGGGTCCTTCTGGGACGGGTCCAGCGCGCCGAGCTCCTGGAGGAGCTGGACGCCGTCGCGGATGTTGCGGTGGTCCGGCGGGTCGATGAAGGGGAACTTCTCGATGTCGCCGAGGCCCGCGGCGGTCATCTGGAGGATGACCGAGGCCAGGTTCGTACGGAGGATCTCGGCGTCCGTGAACTCCGGGCGGGAGAGGAAGTCGTCCTCGGAGTAGAGGCGGATGCAGATGCCGTCCGACGTACGGCCGCAGCGGCCCTTGCGCTGGTTGGCGCTGGCCTGGCTGACCGCCTCGATGGGCAGGCGCTGCACCTTCGTGCGGTGGCTGTAGCGGGAGATGCGGGCGGTGCCCGGGTCGATCACGTACTTGATGCCGGGGACGGTGAGGGAGGTCTCCGCCACGTTCGTCGCGAGGACGATTCTGCGGCCGGTGTGCGGCTGGAAGACCCGGTGCTGCTCGGCATGGCTCAACCGGGCGTAGAGCGGCAGCACTTCGGTGAACTTGTATCTCTTCTTCTCCAGCGCGTCCGCCGTGTCGCGGATCTCGCGCTCACCGGAGAGGAAGACGAGGATGTCGCCCTTGCCCTCGGACTGGAGCTCCTCGACGGCGTCGGTGATCGCGGTGATCTGGTCGCGGTCCGACTCCTCGCTGTCCTCCTCCAGGAGCGGGCGGTAGCGCACCTCCACCGGATACGTACGGCCGCTGACCTCGACGATCGGGGCGTCCCCGAAGTGCCGCGAGAAGCGCTCGGGGTCGATGGTCGCCGAGGTGATGACGACCTTCAGGTCCGGCCGCTTGGGCAGGAGTTGGGCGAGGTAGCCGAGCAGGAAGTCGATGTTGAGGGAGCGCTCGTGGGCCTCGTCGATGATGATCGTGTCGTACGCGCGCAGCTCGCGGTCGGTCTGGATCTCGGCCAGCAGGATGCCGTCCGTCATCAGCTTCACGTACGTGTCGCCGCCGACCTGGTCGGTGAAGCGGACCTTCCAGCCGACGGCCTCGCCCAGCGGCGTGTCCAGCTCGTCGGCCACGCGCTCGGCGACCGTGCGGGCGGCGATGCGGCGGGGCTGCGTGTGCCCGATCATGCCGCGCACGCCCCGGCCGAGCTCCATGCAGATCTTCGGGATCTGCGTCGTCTTCCCGGAGCCCGTCTCACCGGCGACGATCACGACCTGGTGGTCGCGGATCGCGTCGGCGATCTCGTCCTTCTTCTGGCTGACCGGGAGCTGCTCCGGGTAGGTGATCGCGGGCAGGCGGCTGCCCCGCTCGGCCATCCTGGCCGCTCCCTTGTCGACCTCCGCCGCGATCTCGGCGAGGACGGCTGCGCGGGCCTCGGGCTTGCGGATCCGGCGGGCACCCTCGAGCCGGCGGCCGAGCCGGTGCTCATCGCGCAGCGAGAGCTCGGCCAGGCGCGGGGCGAGGGTGTCGAAGGTGAGGGCAGGCTGCGTAGACATACGCGGTCCAGGATCTCACCTCGGGGAAAAGCCTGGCGAATGCTTTTGGCCGGGCCCGGCGGCCGCACCCCGTGTCACCCCTCACCCGGTAGGTCCGTTATGGGTGGTTTAGCGTGTTCGTATGTCTGAGCACGAGCCTGAACAGGGGAAACAGCACGAACACGGCGCCCACGGGAAGGTGCCCACGTGGGGCGAGCGGTGGGCGGCCTTCAAGGAGTCGCCGTTCCTGCCCGCGAGCGTGCTGGTCCTGATCCTGGCGGCGGCCGCGGGGCTCTTCGCCGGCTCGTACACGTACTCCATGGCGAACCCGACGCCGCACCGGATCCCGACGGCGGTGGTCGGGGCGGAGAACGCGACCCACGGCAAGGCGTTCCTCGCGGGCATGGAGAAGGCACTGAACGCCTCGGTGGAGGTGCACCGCTACGACAGCCTGGCGGCGGCCCGGACCGGGGTCGACGAACAGCAGGTCTTCGCGATCCTGGACGTGGGCCGCGAGGACCGGGTGACGCTCGACGTGTCGGGTGCCTCGGGGGCGTCGGTCGCGCAGGTGCTCGCGGAGACGGCGCCGAAGGTGGGCAAGGACGTCGGGGTGCCGGTGGCGGTGCAGGACATCAAGCCGCTCCAGAAGGGCGATCCGTGGGGGCTCGCCATCTTCTACATCTCGCTCGCGGCGGTGATCATCGGCTTCGTGGGGGCGATCCAGCTGAGCGTGCACGCGCGCGGGCTGAACCCTGCGGAGCGGATCGCCGTGACGGTGGTCTACGCACTGCTCGGCGGGTTCGTGATCGCGGCGGTGGTGGACTGGTGGCTGGGGGCGGTGGATCTGCCCTTCGCGGAGTCGTGGCTGATCCTCGCGCTGACGATGTTCACGTCGGGGATGGTCTTCACGATGTTCAACACGCTGTTCGGGCGCTGGGCGATGATCCCGACGTGGGGGCTGATGGTGCTGCTCGGCAATCCCTCGTCGGGCGGGGCGGTGTCGTGGCCGCTGCTGCCGTCGGTCCTCGGGCACATCGGGCGCTGGCTGCCGCCGGGGGCCTCGGTGAACGCGCAGCACACGGCGGTGTACTTCGGGGGCCACCAGCACGCGTTCCCGTTCCTGGTCCTGGGCGGGTGGGCGCTGCTCGCCTGCACGGTCTTCTGGGTCTGGCGCCACCGGCACCCGGGCGGCCGCGAGGCGGGGCCGGTCCATGCGGCGGCCCCTGCGGGGTGAGTGCGCCTGCGGGGTGAGTGCTCCCGCCGGGCGAGCGGGTGCCCGTGCGGGGCGCGGGCACGACGAAGGCCCCGTCCGCTCGGACGGGGCCTTCGAGGAAGTGGCTGGGGCCGGGATCGAACCGGCGACCTATCGCTTTTCAGGCGATCGCTCGTACCAACTGAGCTACCCAGCCACGCAGTTCGCAGAGACGAACTGCAGCGGTCCTGACGGGATTTGAACCCGCGGCCTCCACCTTGACAGGGTGGCGAGCACTCCAAACTGCTCCACAGGACCAAGCGTTGTGCGAGAACAAGTCTCGCACAGGGTGTTGCGTGCCCCCAACGGGATTCGAACCCGTGCTACCGCCTTGAAAGGGCGGCGTCCTGGGCCACTAGACGATGAGGGCTAAGAGGCCCGCCGTGGGCGCTTCGCAGCGCGTCGGGGACGTGAGAAGCATATGGGATGGGGGGAGCTATCGCCAAAACGCTTATCGGGGGCCTGGGGGTCGCTCCCCGGATGGCTGGGCGGGGGAGGGAGTGGGCGGTGGGGTCGAGGGCGTCGCTCCGGGCTTGTTCTCCTTGGGGAGATGGCGGCTGACCTCGGCTTTCGTCAGGCCGAGCCCACCGAGTCTGATCTCGTCCCAGGCTTGGAGGCGCTTGGTCGAGCTGTCGAGATAGAGGACCGACGCCTCGACCGGGTCCGGGTGGGAGTCGTCGACCGCGCGCAGCCCGCTGCCTCCGGTGGAGCCCTCGATGCGGAGCCGGGTGCCCCGGTCCATGACCTCCATCTCCTGGTGGTGGATGTGGCCCGCGAGGACGAGGGGCACCTCGCCGTCGGTGGTGCGGGCGGCGGTGGGGTTGTGGGTGAGGGCGATGTCCACGGGGGTGCCCTCGGCGCGCTGGGTGCGCAGGGCGGCGGTGAGGGTGAGGCCCGCGGCCCGCTCGGCGTTGTCGCCCTCCGCCTTGACCGAGCGGTCCGGCGTGAACTGCGGGTCGCCCATGCCCGCGAAGCGCAGGCCCGCGACGGTGACCGCCCTGCCGTCGTCGAGGACGTGGGTGTTCTTGAGGCCCTTGAGGTAGCGCTGGGTGGTGAGCGAGTCGTGGTTGCCGCGGACCCAGACGTAGGGGGCGCCGAGGTCCTTGATCGGGTCGAGGAAGCCGTTCTCCGTCTTGCTGCCGTGGTCCATGGTGTCGCCGGTGTCGACGATCACGTCGATCCCGTACTGCTCGACGAGGGACGCGATGATGTGCCAGCTCGCCGGGTTGAGGTGGATGTCGGAGACGTGCAGGACGCGGATCGTGGAGGGGTCCGGCTGGTACGCGGGGAGCGTGGAGGTCACGTCGTAGAGCTTGGTGACGTTGGTGACCAGGCGCGCCAACTCCCGCTGGTAGACGTCGAATTCGCTGACGATGTTGCGGGCGTTGCCGACGACGGAGGGGGCCGAGGCGAGCAGGCCCGAGTACTTGGGCTCCAGGACCGAGTCGGGGTTCCACGTCGCGTAGGCCGCCGTGCCCGACGCGGTCAGCAGGGCCAGGGCCAGGCCGCCCGCCGCGAGGGCGCGGCGCGGGCGGCGGTAGACGGCGAGGCCGAGCGCGGTGGCGCCGGAGACGACGGCGACGCAGGAGCGGACGGCCAGGTCGGCGGTGCCGTGCACGACGTCGTGGGCGACCTCGTCCTGGAGCCCGGAGATGCGCTCGGGGTGGTCGACCAGGGCCTGCGAGCGCACCGGGTCGAGCCGGTCCACGTCCACGTCGAGGCGGACGGGCGCGGTGTGCGAGGCCAGCTGGAGCGAGCCGAGCGGGGCGACGTTGATCTTCGTGCCGCCGGTGAGGGAGGGCCGCAGGGTCATACGGGTGTCCATCGGGCCCACGGGCGCGTGCACGCTGCCGACGATCAGCAGGCCGAGCCAGGCGCCGAGCAGGACCACGGCGACCAGGCCGAGGGCCCTCCCGTACGGGTGCGGGGGGCTGACGAGCTCGCCGACCGGGTGGGTGTGGCGGGAGCGGTAGTGGCGGGCGAGGGCGGCGGGGGCGGCGCGCAGGGTGCGGGGCGTGCCGCGGATGCCGCCGCGCAGGGCGCGCAGGGCGCGTATGCCGAGCTGAACGACCGTGAAGTCGCGGGCCATTGGTCCCGTATGCCCAATTGGAGGGGTGTGTATGCGGGCTCGTGGATGACAATGAGGGGGTGCTGGAGATGACGCGCGAGGAGTTCGAGGAACTGGTCGCAGAGGCGCTCGACCGGATTCCGGCGGAGCTGACGCGGCTGATGGACAACGTGGCCGTCTTCGTGGAGGACGAGCCGCCCGCCGACGATCCCGAGCTGCTCGGGCTGTACGAGGGGACGCCGCTGACCGACCGGGGCGAGTGGTACGCGGGCGTGCTCCCGGACCGGATCACCATCTACCGGGGGCCGACCCTGCGGATGTGCGAGTCGCGCGAGGACGTCGTCGCGGAGACCGAGATCACGGTGGTCCACGAGGTGGCGCACCACTTCGGGATCGACGACGCGCGGCTGCACGCGCTGGGGTACGGGTGAGCGGTTGACCGGCGCGCGTGTCCTCTTGCGCCGCAAGGGAGTTGGGCAGGGCGTCTGTCTTCCCCGCGCCTCGGAGGTGCTCCCGTGCGCCAGTTGTACGTTCCCGTCCGATGGGCCGCCACGGTGGTGGCCGTCGCGGCGACCGCGGGCTGCATGAGCGTCGGCGACGACGGGGGCCACGCCGAGCCCTCCCGGTCCGCCGGGCAGCGGAGCGGGGCGGCCGCTCCGGACGGCGGGAAGGCGGGGCCCGAGGGAGCGGGGGCCGGGACCGGGCACGGGGGCGGGCCCGCGAAGGCGCGTGCGGGCGCCGGTCACGACGCCTCCGCCGAACCCGATGACGCGGCCTCGGGGTCCGCGTCCCCGTCCGAGTCGGCCTCCGGCTCCGGCTCCGGCGCCGAGCGCCCGTCCGCCTCGCCCACCAAGAGCGGCGGCGGGAAGCCGGGGAAGCCCACCCCGACGAAGTCCTCCGCGCGCCCCACCCCGACCCCGACGCCTCCGAAGCCGACGCCCACCCCGGAGCCGACGCCGAGCACCGCCGAGCCGTCCTCGTCGGCGCACGAGGGGGGCACGCCGCTCGCCGCGAAGGAGCCGTCGCCGCAGGCGGGACCCGCGTAGGGGCAGGTCAGGGAGGGTTCGGGGGGTTCGGTTTGCCTTGGGGGGTGGGGAGTGCGTATGGTGGTAGATCGTTTGATCCCATTTGCCCGGCGCCGAAACAGAAGAGCGCCGCGTGGCGCGTACTCTCCCTTGCCGTGGCTGACCGCATAGAGGCGGTCCATTGCGAAATCACGGAGTTGACGGGCGCGTGCCGAGACTCCGGAAGGTTTCGCATTTCGCATGTCCATTTCCAGTTCTGACCACGCCGTCCTGCCCGAGAACGAGATCGTCGAGGCCGCCGAGGCCGTCGAGACCGACGCCGTAGAGGCCGCCTCCGAGATCGTCGAGGACGTCACCGAGGTCACCACCGACGCCGACGCCGAGTCCGTCGAGGCCGACGCCGACGCCGAGCCCGAGATCACCTTCGGTGACCTCGGCCTGCCCGACGGAGTCGTCCGCAAGCTCGCGCGCAACGGCGTGCACACCCCCTTCCCGATCCAGGCCGCGACCATCCCGGACGCCCTGGCCGGCAAGGACATCCTCGGCCGCGGCCGCACCGGCTCCGGCAAGACCCTCTCCTTCGGTCTGCCGACCCTGGCCCGCCTGGCCGGTGGCCACACCGACAAGAAGAAGCCCCGCGCGGTCATCCTGACCCCGACCCGCGAGCTGGCGATGCAGGTCGCCGACGCCCTCCAGCCCTACGGCGACGTCCTCGGCCTGAAGATGAAGGTCGTCTGCGGCGGTACGTCGATGGGCAACCAGATCTACGCCCTGGAGCGCGGCGTCGACATCCTCGTCGCCACCCCGGGCCGTCTGCGCGACATCATCAACCGCGGCGCCTGCTCCCTGGAGAACGTCGAGGTCGCCGTCCTCGACGAGGCCGACCAGATGTCCGACCTGGGCTTCCTGCCCGAGGTCACCGAGCTGCTCGACCAGGTCCCGGCCGGCGGCCAGCGCATGCTGTTCTCCGCCACGATGGAGAACGAGATCTCCACGCTGGTCAAGCGCTACCTGGACAACCCGGTGACGCACGAGGTCGACGCCGCCCAGGGCGCCGTCACGACCATGACGCACCACATCCTCATCGTGAAGCCCCGCGACAAGGCGCCCGTCACGGCCGCCATCGCCGCGCGCAAGGGCCGCACGATCATCTTCGTCCGCACCCAGCTGGGCGCCGACCGCATCGCCGAGCAGCTGCGCGAGTCCGGCGTGAAGGCCGACGCGCTGCACGGCGGCATGACGCAGGGCGCGCGCACCCGCACCCTCGCCGACTTCAAGGACGGCTACGTCAACGCGCTCGTCGCCACCGACGTCGCCGCCCGCGGCATCCACGTCGACGGCATCGACCTGGTCCTGAACGTGGACCCGGCCGGCGACCACAAGGACTACCTGCACCGCTCCGGCCGCACCGCTCGCGCGGGCCGCTCCGGCACGGTCGTGTCCCTGTCGCTGCCGCACCAGCGCCGCCAGATCTTCCGCCTGATGGAGGACGCGGGCGTCGACGCCTCGCGCCACATCATCAACGGCGGCGGCACCTTCGACCCGGAGGTCGCCGAGATCACCGGCGCCCGTTCGATGACCGAGGTGCAGGCCGACTCCGCGGGCAACGCCGCGACCCAGGCCGAGCGTGAGGTCAAGGACCTCACCAAGGAGCTGGAGCGCGCCACCCGTCGCGCCGCCGAGCTGCGCGAGGAGGCCGACCGCCTCACCGCGCGTGCCGCCCGCGAGCGCGGTGACGACCCGGAGACCGCGGTCGCCGAGGCCACCGCCGCCGCCGAGGCCGCCGTCGCGGCTCCGGCGCAGCCCGCCGCCGAGCAGGCCGAGCGCGCCGAGCGCCCGGTCCGCGAGGAGCGGTCCTCCTCGTACGAGCAGCGCCGTCCGCAGCGCGACGAGCGCGGCAACTACGAGCGCGACCGCCGCGGGGACGACCGCCGTGAGGGCGGCTTCCGCCGCGACGACCGTCGCGAGGGCGGCTTCCGTCGTGACGACAACCGTGGTGGCGGCTTCCGCCGCGACGACCGTCGCGACGACCGTCGTGACGACAACCGCGGTGGCTTCCGTCGTGACGACAACCGCGGTGGCAGTGGCTTCCGTCGCGACGACCGTCGTGACGACAACCGCGGTGGCTTCCGTCGTGACGACAACCGCGGTGGCAGTGGCTTCCGTCGCGACGACCGTCGTGACGACAACCGTGGCGGCTTCCGTCGTGACGACAACCGCGGTGGCAGTGGCTTCCGCCGTGACGACCGTCGCGAGGGCGGCTTCCGTCGTGACGACAACCGTGGTGGCGGCTTCCGCCGCGACGACCGTCCGTCCGGCGGCCACCGGGGCAGCGACCGCCCGTTCAACCGCGACCGCCGCGACGACCGCCCCTCCGGCGGCTACCGCTCGGGCGGCCACGACCGTCCGTCGTACAACCGCCGTGACGACCACCGTGGCTCCGGCTCCGGCACCGGTTCCTTCGGCGGCCGCCGCGACGACAAGCCGCGCTGGAAGCGCAACGGCTGACACACGGCCGCGCTGAACTGAACGAAGGGCCCGCACGACGTCTGTCGTGCGGGCCCTTCGGCGTGCGCTGAGCGTAGGCATTTTTTGGCCAGGCGCGGCGCATGTCGTGCCCCCGGTGAGGGAATCGCTGGGGGCATGACAAGTGACCCCAGCGAACGGAAGCAACCACCGCCCACCGCACCGGTCCCGACGGCCGACACGATCCCTGCGGCGCCCGGCTCCGACGAGGAACGCCTCGCGCAGCTCGGCTACACCCAGGTGCTGGCCCGCCGCATGTCCGCGTTCTCCAACTACGCGGTCTCCTTCACGATCATCTCGGTCCTGTCCGGCTGCCTCACCATGTACCTGTTCGGCATGAACACCGGCGGTCCCGCCCTGATCACCTGGGGGTGGGTCGGGGTCGGTCTGATGACGCTGTTCGTCGGGCTTGCCATGGCGGAGATCTGCTCGGCCTATCCGACGTCCGCCGGGCTGTACTTCTGGGCGCACCGGCTCGCGCCCCCGCGGTCGGCCGCGGCCTGGGCGTGGTTCACGGGGTGGTTCAACGTGCTCGGGCAGGTCGCCGTGACCGCGGGGATCGACTTCGGGGCGGCGTCCTTCCTGGGGGCCTATCTGAATCTGCAGTTCGACTTCGAGGTGACCGAGGGGCGGACGATGCTGCTCTTCGCCGCGATCCTCGTCCTGCACGGGCTGCTCAACACCTTCGGCGTGCGCATCGTCTCCCTGCTCAACAGCGTCAGCGTGTGGTGGCACGTGCTCGGGGTCGCCGTCATCGTCGGGGCGCTGGCCTTCGCGCCGGACTCGCACCAGTCGGCGTCGTTCGTCTTCACGCACTTCGTGAACAACACCGGGTGGGGCAGCGGCTTCTACGTGGCGCTGATCGGGCTGCTCATGGCGCAGTACACCTTCACCGGGTACGACGCCTCCGCGCACATGACCGAGGAGACGCACGATGCGTCCACCGCCGGCCCCCAGGGCATCGTCCGCTCCATCTGGACCTCGTGGATCGCGGGCTTCGTGCTGCTGCTCGGCTTCACCTTCGCCATCCAGTCGTACGCGGGTGCGCTCGGCTCGAAGACCGGGGCGCCGCCCGCGCAGATCCTCCTCGACGCGCTCGGCGCGAGCGCGGGCAAGCTGCTGCTCCTGGTCGTGATCGGGGCCCAGCTGTTCTGCGGGATGGCTTCGGTGACCGCCAACTCCCGCATGATCTACGCCTTCTCGCGGGACGGCGCGCTGCCCTACTCGCACATCTGGCACTCCGTGAACCCGCGCACCCGGACGCCCGTCGCGGCGGTCTGGCTCGCGGCCGGCGGGGCGCTGCTGCTCGGCCTGCCGTATCTGATCAACCTGACCGCGTACACCGCCGTGACCTCCATCGCCGTCATCGGCCTCTACATCGCGTACGTCATCCCGACGCTGCTGCGGCTGCGCAAGGGGGACGCCTTCGAGCGCGGGCCCTGGCACCTGGGGCGCTGGTCCCGGCCGGTCGGGATCGTCGCGGTCGTCTGGGTGGGCGTCATCACGGTGCTCTTCATGCTGCCGCAGGTCTCCCCGGTCACCTGGAAGACCTTCAACTACGCGCCCGTCGCGGTCCTGGCCGTCCTCGGCTTCGCCGCGATCTGGTGGTTCGCCTCCGCCCGGCACTGGTTCCTCAACCCCGACCACGAGCGCACGACGGCCCGCGAGGCCGCCCGCGCGAACGCGCTGGAGCCGCTCGACCCCTGAGAGCCGGATGACCTGCTCGCACACCCCCGGGCCCGATACCCGATCGGATGCCGGGCCCGGTCCGGCTATGCTCGGGGGTGCGTCGGCGAGGACCGTTAGCTCAATTGGCAGAGCAGTGGACTTTTAATCCATTGGTTGTGGGTTCGAGTCCCACACGGTCTACCGATACGAGGGCCCCGACCAGCTTCGGCTGGCCGGGGCCCTGTTCGTTCCCCGCGCCGGCCGCCTCGCCCCGCTCAAGGAGGTCCCCGTCATGGCTCCCTCTCCGCCCCGCATCGGCGTCGCCCTCGTCACCATGGGCACCCGCCCGCGCGAGCTGGCCGCGCTCCTCGACTCGATCGCCGCGCAGGACGTCCCTGCGGTGCGCACCGTCCTCGTCGGGAACGGGGCGCCGCCGCTGCCCGGGCCCCGACAGCCCGCGCTCCCCGGCGAGTTGACCGTCATCGAGCTCGACGAGAACCTCGGCTGCCCCGGTGGGCGCAACGTCGCCATCGAGCGGCTGCGGGAGTTCGGCGACGTGGACGTCGTCGTGGAGCTCGACGACGACGGGCTGCTCGTGGACCGGGATGTGTTCCGGAAGGTGGGGGAGCTGTTCGCGGGGGACGGGCGGCTGGGGGTTGTCGGGTTCCGGGTGGCCGATGAGACGGGGGAGACGCAGCGGCGGCATGTGCCGAGGCTGCGGGCAGGGGATCCGATGCGGCGGGGGCTCGTCACCGCGTTCCTCGGGGGCGGGCACGCCTTCTCGATGCGGATGCTGGGGGAGATCGGTGACTGGCCGGGGGAGTTCTTCTTCGGGCACGAGGAGACCGATCTGGCCTGGCGGGCCATCGACGGGGGGTGGAAGGTGCTCTACGCGCCCGAACTGCTGCTTCAGCACCCCAGGACCTCGCCCGCCCGGCACGCCGTCTACTACCGGAACACCGCCCGCAACCGCGTCTGGCTGGTGCGCAGGCGGCTGCCCGCCGTGCTCGTGCCCGTTCACCTCGGGGTCTGGGTGCTGCTGACGCTCGTACGGGCCCGGTCGGTGGCCGGGCTGCGTGCCTGGGGCGGTGGCTTCACCGAAGGCGTACGGGCGCCCTGCGGGGAGCGGCGGCCCATGCGGTGGCGGACGGTGTGGCGGCTCACACGGCTCGGGCGGCCGCCCGTCATCTGACGCCGCCGGATTGCGGAGGGTGCCCGTCCGGGTGGTCCCGCCGTGCGGGGGGCCCGTGTGCGGGGGAGGCTGGGACGGCCGAACCGGAGGTGCACATGGCAGGCGTACGCGGGGCCCAGCGCGGGCGGGCTCGTGTGGGGGCCCTGGTGGTTGTGGGGTTGCTGGTTGCCGTGGGGGCTGTGGGGTGTGGGGGGTCGTCCTCCGGTGGCACCGCGACGCGCACCGCCGCCGCACGGCCCGCCGGAGAGCCCTTCGCACACCCCGGCGTCCTCGTCAGCAAGACCCAGCTCGACCGGGTCAAGGAGCGGGTCAAGGCCCATGAACAGCCCTGGTACGACGCCTATCGGCAGATGAGCAGCAGCAAGTACGCCGCCGCCGACTATCGGGCCCAGCCCTACGCCGTCGTCGAGTGCCCGCCCGACACCCGCCCCGGCCAGGGGTGCGTGGAGGAGCGCGAGGACGCCATCGCCGCGTACACGCAGGCCCTGCTCTACGACATCACCGGCGAGCGGGCGCATGCCCGTAAGGCCGTCGAGATCATGGACGCCTGGTCGAAGGTCGTGACGAAGCACACCGAGGCCAACGCCGGGCTGCAGACCGCCTGGGCCGCCTCCTCGTGGGCGCGGGCCGCCGAAGCCGTGCGGTACACGTACGACGGGTGGAGCGACGGGGACCTGCTGCGGTTCGAGCGGATGCTGCGCAACGCCTATCTGCCCCAAGTGCGCGACGGATCCGCCGACTTCAACGGGAACTGGGATCTCGTGATGGCCGACGCGACCATGAGCATGGCCGTCTTCCTGAACGACCACGCGACCTTCGACAAGGCCGTGCATCATTTCCGGACCCGGGTTCCTGCCTACTTCTATATGAAGTCGGACGGGAAGCTGCCCGTCTCGCCCGAGGGCAGCGGCATCGACACGGCGGCCGAACTGCAGAAGTACTGGTTCGGGCAGAAGACCTTCGAGGACGGGCTCTCCCAGGAGACCTGCCGCAACTTCAAGCACGCCAGCTACTCCCTCGCCGCCGCCTCGCACATGGCCGAGACCGCCCACCACCAGGGCGTCGACCTGTGGGGCGAGGCCAAGGACCGGCTGCGGGCCGCGTTCGAGTTCCACTCCACGTACCAGCTGGGCGCCGAGGCCCCGAAGTGGCTGTGCGGGGGCAAGGTGCAGCGCGACATGGGGCCCGACACGGAGGTGGGGCTCAACCATCTGCGCGGGCGCCTGAAGCTGGACATGCCGCAGACCGAGAAGTACACGGAGCAGCGGCGGCCCGAGGGCACCGACGATCTCTTCGTGGCCTGGGAGACGCTCACGCACGCGGAGAGCGCCTGAACGCCCAAGTGGTTCGACGCACCCCTCCGGATGGCGTAGTGTTGTCTTCACCGACGCGGGGTGGAGCAGCTCGGTAGCTCGCTGGGCTCATAACCCAGAGGTCGCAGGTTCAAATCCTGTCCCCGCTACTGAAGGCCGAAGGCCCGGAACCAACTGGTTCCGGGCCTTCGGTGTTTTTCAGTCTCCTTTTGGCCGACTCCGGCGTCCTTACGGGCTGTTGATCTCCCTACGTAGTTTCATGGTCACCATGAGTCGTGGGTGGTGTCACGGGCGCCGGGGAGCGCTGAGGCGGGGTTCCGCTCTCGTGCTGCTCCTCGCCTGGTGCACGCTGCTCGTCGGCGTCTGCCACAGCCACGGGGGACAGGGGCAGGACGCGGTCCGGGTGCCGGGCGTCGCCGCCGCCCCGCACGGCGCGCAGCACGACTGTCCGGCGCCGGGCCACGGCGAGCACGCCGACCCCGTGGAGTACGCCGCGGGACCTTCCCTCGACCGGCAGCTGCCCGAGAGCGGCGGCGCCCAGGTCAACGGCCGGGCGGTGCCCGAGAGTCGGCGCCTGACGTGTGCGCCGGTGCGGGCCGGGCCGCGGGCCGCCGGACAGCAGCTCCTCATCGCCCTCGGAGTGGACCGGAACTGAGCGGGACCGGGCGGGCCTTGCCCGTCCCGTCTCCGCTTCCGTATCCGCGTACCCGAAGGACAGACGCAGATGATCAGCAAGCTTCAGCCCGCGGCGGCCGCCGTGGGGAACACGCCCGTGCTCTGGATCGACGAACCCGCCCCCGCCGACGACCGCGGCGGCCGGGGCTTCTGGGCCAAGCTGGAGGGCTTCAACTTCGGCGGCATCAAGGACCGTGCCGCCCTCCACATGGTCGAACGGGCGCGGGCGCGCGGCCAGTTGCGGCCCGGCGCGCCCATCGTCGAGTCGACGTCCGGCACCCTCGGGCTCGGGCTCGCGCTCGCCGGGGTGCACTACGGGCACCCGGTGCACGTCGTCACCGACCCCGGCCTCGAACCCATCGTGGAGCGCATGCTGCTCGCGCACGGCGCCCAGGTGCACGTGGTGCGCGAGCCGAGCAGGGAGGGCGGCTGGCAGCAGGCCCGGGTCGACCGGGTCGCGGAGCTGCTCGCCGCGCCCTCGATGGGCGGCGCCGCCTGGTGCCCGGACCAGTACCACAACCCCGACAACCCGGCCGCGTACGGCGAGCTGGCCGCCGAACTCGCCGGGCAGCTCGGCCAGTTCGATGTGCTGGTGTGCGCGGTGGGGACCGGCGGGCACTCGGCGGGGATCGCGCGGGCGCTGCGCGGGACCGCGATGCCGGGGCTCGAACTGGTGGGGGTGGACAGCGTCGCCTCGACCATCTTCGGACTCGCCGCCGGGCCGCGCCTGATGCGGGGGCTCGGCTCCTCCATCCACCCGGGCAACGTCGACCACGGAGCCTTCGACGAGGTGCACTGGGTCGGCCCCGCGGAGGCGGTGCGGTGCGCGCGGCGGCTCGCGGAACGGCAGTTCGCCACGGGCGGGTGGAGCGTGGGGGCGGTGGCGCTCGTCGCGGGATGGCTGGCCCGGACGCGGCCGCGTGGCACCCGTATCGCGGCGGTCTTCCCGGACGGGCCGCAGCGCTACTTCGACTCCGTCTTCAGCGATGAATTCTGCGTGCGGGAAGGGCTGTTGGGGAGTGGCGCCGTGCCCGACGCACCGGAGGAGGTGGCCGGGCCCGGGGAGTGGGTGACGGGGTGGTCGCGGTGGCGGACGGGGAGGTCCGGGGAGGTCACGGGTTCTGCTGTGTCTGCCGTGTCTGCCGTGTCTGCTGAGGCCGGTGCCGGTGCCGGTGCCGGTGCCGGTGTTGGTGTTGGCTCTGGCTCGGCTGCGGGTGCTGCGGGTGCTGCGGGTGCTGCGGGTGCTGCGGGTGCTGCGGGTGGTGCCCGGTGATGGCCGTCTGGCGGCGGGCGCGGGCCTTCGAGCCCGCCGTGCAGCTGCTGTTCGTCAACCAGTTCACGATCAACCTCGGCTTCTACATGCTGATGCCGTACCTCGCCGCCCACCTCTCGGGCCAACTCGGGCTCGCCGCCTGGGCGGTGGGGCTCGTGCTCGGGGTGCGGAACCTCTCGCAGCAGGGGATGTTCCTGGTCGGCGGGGCGCTCGCCGACCGGCTCGGGTTCAAGCCGATGATCGTCGCCGGGTGCGCGCTGCGCACGGTCGGCTTCGGGGCGCTCGCGTTCGCGGACACGCTGCCCGTGCTGATCGCCGCGTCGGTGGCGACCGGGCTCGCGGGGGCGCTGTTCAATCCGGCGGTACGGGCGTACGTGGCCGCCGAGGCCGGGTCGCAGGAGAACCGGGTGGAGGCGTTCGCGCTGTTCAACGTCTTCTACCAGACGGGGATCCTGCTCGGGCCGCTCGTCGGGCTCGCCCTCACCGGGGTCGACTTCCGGCTCACCTGCGCGGTGTCGGCGGTCCTCTTCGCGGTGCTCTCGGTGGTGCAGGTGCTGCGGCTGCCGGTGCGCGGCCGGGACGTCGGAGGGGACGTCGGAGGGGACGTCGGAGGGGACAAGGGCGAGGGGCGCGGGCAGTGGGGCGTCGTGCTCGGCAACCGGTCCTTCTGGCTCTTCGCGCTCGCCATGACCGGCTCGTACGTCCTGTCCTTCCAGGTCTATCTCGCCCTGCCGCTCTCCGTGGAGCGGCTCCTCGGCGACACCGCCGGGGCCACCGTCGCGACCAGTGCGCTCTTCGTGGTCTCCGGACTCGTCGCGCTCGTCGGGCAGTTGAGGATCACCGACTGGTGCAAGCGGACCTGGACCCGGGAGCAGTGCCTCGTCGCGGGGCTCGGCCTGATGGGCGCCGCCTTCGTGCCGCCCGCGCTCGGGGGGAGCGGGTACGTGGGGGTCGCGGGGCTGCTGCTGTGTGCGGCGGGGCTCGCCGCGGCGACCGCGGTGCTCTACCCGTTCGAGATGGACACCATCGTCTCGCTCGCCGGGGACCGGTGGGTGGCCACCCACTACGGCCTCTACAACACGGTGTGCGGGATCGGCATCACGCTGGGGAACCTCGGCATGGGCGCGCTCCTGGACGCGGGGCGTGAGCTGCCCGCCTTGCCGTGGTTGACCCTGGCCGGGGTCGGCGGTGCTTGCACCGTGGCGCTGCGGGGGCTCGCCCGGTCGGGGCGGCTGGCTCCGGTGGTGACGACGGTGGCGTAGCCGGGTGAGCCGGGGAGGTGGGGTGGCCGCGTGGCGACGGGGGCGCCCCACCCTCCGTAAGCCCAAGAGCCCCCCAGCCCCCGCAGCCCGGCCCGTAACCCGGTCGGACCACATCAGGTCGCCCCCCGCCCCCGCTGCGGGAAGCCTTGGACGAGGCGCGGACATGGGCAGGCCATCGGGCGTGGCCGCGGACCTGGCAGGAGACGAGCGGTGGGGCAGCGAGGAGGCGGCAGCGGCGCAGGCAGGGGAGGCGGACGTGGCGGCAGACGTGGCGGCATGGGTGGCACGGGCGCCGGCGGTGGCCGTGGTGGCACGGGCGCCAGTGGTGGCCGTGGTGGCAGGGGCGACGCGTGTGACGGGGGGCGGGGGACCGGGGACGACGGGGCCCTCACCCGGGTCCAGGCATTCGTACGGGCCCTGCCCCTCTGCTTCCTCGCCTTCGGTGTCGTCTTCGACCTCTCGACGCCGCCCCGCTTCACCGCAGCCCCGCTCTTCGCGGCCGCCCCGCTGATCGCCGCCCCCTTCTACTCGCTGCTCGGCACCGCCCTCATCTGCGCGGGCTCCCTCGCCGCCGTCGTCTCGCTGCACCTCAAGAACAACACCACCACCGACGTCGAGGCCGTCACCGAGCTGCTCACCGTGGCGACCGTCGCGGTGCTCGCCCTCGTCATCAACCGCGTCGTCCGGCGCAGCGACGCCCAGCTCGCCTCCGCCCGCTCCATCGCGGAGGCCACCCAGCGCGCCGTCCTGCCGCTGCCGGACGCCCGGATCGGCGGGCTCGACATCGCCGCCCGCTACGAGGCCGCGCAGGCCGACGCCTTCATCGGGGGCGATCTGTACGCGGTGCAGGACACCCCGCAGGGCGTGCGGCTCATCGTGGGGGACGTGCGCGGCAAGGGGATGGGCGCGGTGGCCGCCGTCGCCGTCGTCATCGGGGCCTTCCGGGAGGCCGCCGAGCAGGAGAGCACCCTGGAGGCGGTGGCGCAGCGCCTGGAGCGGGCCCTCGCCCGGGAGGGCACGCGGCGCGACGGGCTCGACGCCTTCGAGGGGTTCACCACCGCCGTGCTCGCGGAGATCCCGCGCGGCCGGGACGTCGTACGGGTCATCAACCGGGGGCACCCGGAGCCGCTGGTGCTCCGGGGGGACGGGCGGATGTGTGTGCTCTCGCCGTCGGAGCCCGCGCTGCCGCTCGGCATGGGCGAGTTGGGGAGCTGGCCGGACCGGGCGGACGAGACGGAGTTCGCGCCCGACTCGACGCTGCTGCTCTACACGGACGGCCTGTCGGAGGCGCGGGACGCGAACGGGGAGTTCTACGACCCGGCGGCCCGGCTCGGCGGCCGGATCTTCGCCGGCCCCGAGGGCCCGCACACGCTCCTCGCGACGCTCGCCGAGGAGGTGCGGGAGCACACGGGGGGCGGGGCGACGGACGACATGGCGCTGCTCGCGGTGCGCAGGCCGACGGCCGAGGAGGGCTCCGCCCCGGCCGAGGACGGCTCCGCCACGGCCGAGGAGGGCCCCGCCGCTGCTGACGGAGGGGGCTCTGTCACCCCCCGTGACTGAACGGCGCCCCTCCGCTCAACAACTGACAGAACGTCAGTGGAATGTGAAGGTCCGGTGGGCAAAATCCTGCGGTCAACTCGCCCTGGTCCGGACCCCGGTGTCCCAATAAGTACGGGCCAAAGGCGTTAATGATCAGTGGGAACAGCTTGGAATCACGCACGGGTGTCTATTAACGTTCGATAACGCAGCGCGGTCGTCCCAGCCGGCACACGAGTCGGCTCCGTGCGCACACGCCTAATCCCGCAAGGGAGCCGGGGAACCACCAACTTGGGGTGAATCGGGCATCTGTGCCTCCGTGCCAGATGTTCGTAGGAGACCTTCCTGCTCCGAACCCGTCAGCTAACCCGGTAGGCGAGAAGGAAGGAAAGGAGTGCGCCCCAGTGGCGTCCAACCGGCCTGCCCCCCAAGCCGTGTACGTGCCGAATGACGACGACTTCGGCGGGTACGACGAGGAATCCTGGGAGGAGTGGAATCCGACCGAGGACTCCGTCCGCCCCGTCCGCGGCAGGCACCGTGTGCACAAGAAGGGCGGCGGGTTCGCCCGCAGCTCCACGGTCCTCGGCGTCGGCGTCATAGCCGCTGTCGGCGCGGGCGGCATCGCCACCGCGCAGGACGGCAAGTCGCCGGTCGCGATATCGATGCCCGACATACCGGGCGTGGACGCGGTCAAGGACTCGCTGCCGGAGGCCAAGTCCCTTCCCGGCGTGGGCTCTTTGATATCCGACTCGGACTCGTCCGAGCCCTCCGGCCCCGCGGCCGCCCCGCTCACCGGCGCCGGTGTCACCACTCAGGACGCCGAGCAGGGCACCACCGACGCGGGCGAGGCACTGCGCGCCCGCATCATGCAGCAGGCCGAGAACCAGCAGGACCAGGTCGACGACAAGGCCCAGGCGGCGGCCGAGGCGGCCGCCGTGAAGAAGGCCAACGAAGAGGCCAAGGCCACACAGGACGCCGCCGAGGCGAAGGTCGCCGCCGCGAAGAAGAAGGCGGCCGAAGAGGCCAGGCGCAAGGCCGAGGAGGCCAAGCGCAAGGCGGAGGCCGAGCGCCTCGCCAAGCTCGCGAAGAGCTACACGCTCCCCGTCGCCTCGTACACCGTCACCGGCACCTTCGGGCAGCCCGGCTCCATGTGGTCCTCCGGCTACCACACGGGCCTCGACTTCGCCGCCCCCACGGGCACCCCGATCAAGGCCATCCACTCCGGCACCATCAAGGAAGCGGGCTGGGCCGGGGCGTACGGCTACCGCACGGTCCTGGAGCTGGACGACGGCACCGAGCTGTGGTTCTGCCACCAGTCCTCGCTCAACGTCAGCGCCGGGCAGAAGGTCCGCACCGGTGACGTCATCGGCCGCGTCGGCGCCACCGGCAACGTGACCGGGCCGCACCTGCACCTGGAGGTCCACCCGGGCGGCCAGTCCACCGGTGTCGACCCCGCCGCCTGGCTCCGTGACAAGGGCCTCACTCCCTGACACCGCGGCGGCATGCGGCATGCGGTGAGCGGCATGCGGTGAGCGGTGTGCGGTGGGCAGCGAGCGGTCATCCGTGAGCGGTACTCACTCCTGATCCCCGGCGGTCCTGGCGGCAACCCCCCGACGTCAGGGCTGCCGGTCCGGCACGCCCGCGAACGGCCGAGAAGAGTGTACGGAGCATGGAATTCCCTGATCCGTAAGGGCGTTGACGGAGCATGACTTCTCTTCGCACGCTCGGCTCTTCCGGCCTCGAGGTCTTCCCTCTCTCCCTCGGCGGCAACGTCTTCGGCTGGACTGCCGATGAGGCGCAGTCCTTCGCGGTGCTCGACGCCTACACCGCCGCGGGCGGCAACTTCATCGACACCGCCGACGCCTACTCGGCGTGGGTGGAGGGCAACAAGGGCGGCGAGTCCGAGACCGTCATCGGCAACTGGCTGCGGGCGCGCGGCAGGCGCGACGACGTCGTGATCGCCACCAAGGTCTCCCGCCACCCCGAGTACCTGGGCCTGCGCGCCGACACCATCAAGGCCGCCGCCGACGCCTCCCTGCGCCGCCTGGGCACCGACTACATCGACCTGTACTACACGCACTACGACGACCCGGACGTCCCGGTCGAGGAGATCATCGGCACGCTCGACGAGCTGGTGACGGCGGGCAAGGTCCGCGAGATCGCCGCGTCGAACATCTCCCCCGAGCGGCTCCAGGAGTTCCTGGACTTCTCCGACCGCGAGGGCCTCGCCCGGTACGTGGCGCTGCAGCCGCACTACAACCTCGTCTCCCGCGACACCTACGAGGGCCCGCTCCAGGAGGTCGCGTCCCGCGCCGGCCTGGCCGCCGTCCCCTACTGGGCGCTCGCCTCCGGCTTCCTCACCGGCAAGTACCGCCCCGGCACGACGGTGGAGAGCCAGCGGGCCGCGGGCGCGGGCAAGCACGTCGGTACCGAGCGCGGCACGAAGGTGCTCGCCGCCCTCGACGAGATCGCCCTGGACCGCGGCGCCGAGGTCGCGACGGTCGCCCTCGCCTGGCTCGCCGCCCGGCCCACCGTGGCGGCGCCCATCGCCTCGGCGCGCACGGTGGAGCAGCTGCCCGCGCTGCTCGCGGTGGCGGACCTGGAGCTGACGGAGGCTGAGGTCGCGCGGCTCACGGAGGCAAGCGCCTGAGCGAGGCCCTTCAGCCGCCCCGGTAGGGGTTGTGGGCCGGGTCGTTGTACGAGGGGTGGGGCGCCGTCGGCTGCCCGTACGGGTATCCGTACGGGGGGCCGCCCTGCGCGGGGAACCCGTACGGTGCGCCGTGCACCGGCATCCCGTACGGCGCGCCCTGCACCGGCAGCCCGTGCGGCGGCGGCACCCGGACCGGCGCCGTGGCCTGTGCCGCGTACGCGAGGGCGGGGCGGGCCACCTCGCGGCGCTCCCAGAGCGCGTGCAGCAACTCCCGCTCCCGTACGACGAAGTCGGCGCCCGCCCGGCCGCGGCGGCCCCGGTGGCGCAGGAACGCGAGGGACGTCGCGTGCGCCTCGTACTGCGCGACCGTGCGGGCCGCCTGCTTGCCGAAGGTGTGGGCCGCGTAGTCGCGGGCGATGGCGCGGGCCCGCATCGAGCCGAGCGCGTACGGCTCCGGCGGGGTGAGCCAGCCCGTGACGACGTAGGCGGGCAGCTCGGCCCGGACCGTGCGCAGCTCGCGCTGGCGGGTCCAGATGATCAGCCAGGTGAGCAGCCCGAACGCGGGCACCATGAAGAGGCCGTAGACGGTGATGAAGCCGTAGTCGCCGTAGGTCGCCGAGCCGTTCCACAGCGCGTGCATGCCCATGGCCAGGAGCAGGCCGCCGACCGGGATCAGCGCGCGGCGCACGTGGTGGCGCTCCGCGCAGAGCGCGGCGACGCCGAAGCCGATGCCGGACAGAACGGTGAACAGGGGGTGCGCGAAGGGCGACATGACGACGCGCACGAAGAACGTCGCCGCCGTGACGGAGGTGGCGAGGCCGCCGTCGGCGCCGCTGAGCTGGTCGGTGCCGAAGGCGTTGCCGAGGTAGAGGATGTTCTCGGTGAACGCGAAGCCGGTGGCGGTGACCCCGGCGATGACCACGCCGTCGACGATGCCGGTGAAGTCGCGTCTGCGGAACAGGAAGATCAACAGGACCGCGGCGGCCTTGGCGCTCTCCTCGACGATGGGCGCTATGACCGTGGCGCCGAGGGTGTCGGCGCTGGTGGGGTCCGCGGTCGCGGTGGCTATCCAGCGGGTCGCGAAGCTGTTCGCGACGATGGCTATGAGCGCCGCCGCGCAGGCGCCCCAGGAGAACGAGAACAGCAGGTTCTGCCAGGGCCCCGGCTCCACCCGGTCCAGCCAGCGGAACGCCGCGACGAGCAGCGGCACCGGCAGCGTCGCGAGGCCGAGCCCCACCAGGAAGCCCTCGGTGCCGGTCTGTTGCCGCACCAGCGCGAGGATCACCAGGCCGGACAGGGCGAGCAGCGTCACCAGGGCGCCGGCCCGGACGGCCCGCCGCTGCCACCAGTGCGGGCGGGGCGTGCGCAGGCCGGGGTGCCCGGTGCCGTCGGGGGACGGAGCCGGGGGCGCGGGATGTGTCTCCGCGGGGTGCGTCCCGTACGCGTCGTACGCGTGCTGCGCGCCGTACGCCTCGTACGGAGAATCGGTGGCCACGGCGTCGACCCTAACGAGGGTGGGGGGCGGGGCGCGACGGTGCCTCGGGCCCTCGGCCGGGGCGCGGACCGCCGGGGCGGGTGCGGTGGCGTCGCAGGCCATCGGCCCGGACGTGGTCCGAGGGGGCGCGGGGCCCCGTGAACGGGGCGTGGCCCGCGGGGCCGCGAGGCCCCGTAAAATTGCCCGCACTGTGTCTGATTCCCAGCCTTCTCCCCAGCCCCCCGCCGAGTCCCCCCGCCCGCGGGGCGGCGAGCCGCGCTTCCCCGACGGCCCGTCCCCGGACCCCGCGGGCTCGCACTTCGAGCGCCGCATCCGCAGCTTCCAGCCGCGCCGCAGCCGGGTCACCACCAGCCAGGGTGAGGCGCTGCGGAAGTACTGGTCGGTGTGGGGGCTCGACATCGACGGCAAGCGCGTCCTCGACCTGGACGAGCTGTTCGGCGGGCGGGGGCTGCCCGTCGTCCTGGAGATCGGCTTCGGGATGGGGGAGGCGACCGCGCAGATGGCCGCCGACGACCCCGGCACCGGGATCCTCGCCGTGGACGTGCACACCCCGGGGATGGGCAACCTGCTGGGGCTCGCGGGGCGGAACGGTCTGGAGAACGTCCGCGTCGCCAACGGGGACGCGATCATCCTGCTCCGCGAGATGCTCGCCCCGGAGAGCCTGGACGGGCTCCGCGTCTACTTCCCGGACCCCTGGCCCAAGGCGCGGCACCACAAGCGGCGGCTCATCCAGCCCGAGTTCCTCTCCCTCGTCGCGCCCCGCCTCAAGCCGGGCGCCCTGGTGCACTGCGCGACCGACTGGGAGCCGTACGCCGAGCAGATGCTCGAAGTCCTCGGCGCGCACCCCGACTTCGAGAACACGCGGGAGGACGGCGGCTACGCGCCCCGGCCCGACTTCCGGCCGCTCACCCGCTTCGAGGGGCAGGGCCTCGACAAGGGGCATGTGGTGCACGACCTCCTCTTCCGTCGCAGGTCCGGTGGAACGTCCGGCACATCCGGCGGGGCCTAGAGCGCCAGCGCCGCGAGCGCCCGGCGGGCCACCTCGCGGCCGATGGGCAGCGATGCCGTGGCCGCCGGGGACGGGGCGTTGAGCACGTGCACCGCGTGCGGGCCCTCCTTGATGAGGAAGTCGTCGACCAGCGTGCCGTCCCGCAGCACCGCCTGGGCGCGCACGCCCGCCGTCGCCGGCACCAGGTCGTCCGCCTTCACCGAGGGCAGCAGTCTGCGCACCGCCGTCGTGAACGCCGACTTCGACGCGGAGCGGTGCAGCTCGCCCGCGCCGTAGCGCCAGTGCTTGCGGGCGAGCTGCCAGGAGCCGGGCCAGCCGAGGGTGCCGGCGAGCTCGCGGGGGTGGATCACCGACCAGTCGTAGCCCTCTCTGGCGAGTGCCGGGACCGCGTTCGGTCCCACGTGGACGCCGCCGTGGATGCCGCGGGTGAGGTGCACCCCGAGGAAGGGGAAGGCCGGGTCGGGCACCGGATAGACGAGGCCGCGCACCAGCTCGGGGCGGGCCAGGTCGAAGTACTCGCCCCGGAAGGGGACGATCCGCATGCCCGGCTCGTCCCCGGTGAGGCGGGCCACGCGGTCGCAGTGGAGGCCCGCGCAGTTGACGAGGACGCGGCCGCGGACGATCGCCCCGTCGGCCGTGCGCACCGCGACGCCGCGGCCCTGGCGGCGGTCGATGCGGACCACCTCGGAGCCGTAGCGCACCTCGGCGCCGGATGCCTGGGCCAGGTGCTCGGCGACCGTGCCGTAGTCCACGATGCCCGTCGTGCCGACGTGGATGGCGGCGAGGCCGCGCACCGACGGCTCGTACTCCGCGATCTGGGCGGGGCCGAGCTCGCGCACCGGGATCCCGTTCTCCCTGCCGCGCTGGACGAGGGCGTGGAGGCGGGGGAGCTCCTCGCGCTCGGTGGCGACGATCAGCTTTCCGGTGACCTCGTGCGCGATCCCGTACTCCGCGCAGAACTTGACCATCTCGGCGGCGCCCCGGACCGCGAACCGCGCCTTGAGGGAGCCCGGGGTGTAGTAGATCCCGCTGTGGATGACGCCGCTGTTGCGCCCCGTCTGGTGGCGGGCCGGGCCCGGCTCCTTCTCCAGCACCGTGACGCGTGTGCCCGGCGCGGAGCGGGTCATGGCATAGGCCGTCGACAGACCGACGATGCCGCCGCCGATCACCAGCACATCGCAGTCGTACGCGAACTCGGTCACCCGGCCTCACCTCCCACCACGAAACCTCCCACCACGAACAGCTGCCACCACGAATAGTGCACTGCGCCACTGACAACGCCGCCAAACCCGGTGCGGGCGCGGACGCGGACCGGCCGCCGGTTCGCCGGCGGCCGTTCACCCCCGGGCCACCCGGGGGTCTACGCCGGAGCCATCAGCAGCGGCCTGGCCCGCTCCCGCAGCTCCGCGACGCGGGGCTCGTCCCCGTACGGCTCCAGGCGGTGCAGCAGGTCCTTCACGTACTCCGTGGTCCGCGCGGACGAGATGCGGCCCGCGACCTCCACGGCCCGCACGCCCTGCGCGCACGCCGCGTCCAGGTTCCCGGACTCCAGCTCGGCGACCGCGGACACCACGAGCCTCAATCCGTGGGATCGCACGAACTCCTCCGTCGGCCGGGAGAGCGCCTGCTCGGTGAAGCGGCGGACCTGCCGGGGCGCCTTCAGGTCGCGGTAGCACTCGGCGGCGTCCGCGGCGAAGCGGTCGTAGCCGTAGAAGCCGAGCCACGACGGGTCGTTGTCCCCGTCCCGGGCGCGCTCCAACCAGCCCTCGGCGGCCTTCAGGGCGGCGCCCGCGGCGTGCGCGTCACTGGCGCGCGCGTGCGCGCGTGCCTCGACGAGACGGAAGAAGCTCATGGTGCGGGCGGTGGCCAGGCCCCTGTTGCGCTCCAGGGCGGCCTGCGCGAGGTCCACGCCCTCGTCGCCGAAGCCCCGGTAGGTCGCCTGGAGGGACATGGAGGCGAGGACATAGCCCCCGAGGGGCACGTCCGCCGCCGCGCGCGCGAGCCGCAGCGCCTGGATGTAGTAGCGCTGCGCGGCCTCCTGCTGGCCCGTGTCGAACGCCATCCACCCGGCCAGGCGCGTCAGTTCGGCGCTCGCCCCGAAGAGGGCGCGGCCCACCTCGTCCGAGTACGAGCCGAGCAGCAGGGGTGCCGCCTCGACCCGCAGGCACTCGGGGACCATCGACGAACGCCAGTCCCCGCCGCCGTACTTGGAGTCCCAGCGGCGCGCGTCCTCGGCGGCCTCGCGCAGCTTCAGGACGTCGCTGTGGCCCACCTTCATGGGGGCGCCGCTGTCCTCCGCGGGCGCGGCGTCCCGGGAGGCGTCCCGGGCGACCGAGCTGTCGGCCGGGGTTATCAGCCAGCGGGAGGCGGGCGTCGCGTACGCGCTGACGGCGAAGGAGCCCGCGAGGGACTGCCAGATGCCGCCGCTGCCCGCGCGCCGCCCGGCGAGGTCGAGGCGGTACAGCTCGGTGGCGGACTTCACCGCCGCTCCCACGTCGCGCGGGAAGGCGAGGCCCACTTCGGGGGCGGGGTCCGCGTCCGCCAGGCCGATCTCGTGGAGCGGCACCGGGCGGCCGAGTTTCTGCCCGATGGCGGCCGCGATCAGGTGCGGCGCGGCGCCCTGGGGCACCATGCCCTTGGACACCCACCGGGCGACCGAGGTCTTGTCGTAGCGAAGCGTCAACCCGCGTTGAGCGCCAAGGTCGTTGACCCTGCGCGCGAGTCCCGCGTTGCTGATTCCCGCGAGGGCGAGAACGGTGCCGAGCTTTTCGTTCGGCCCGCGTTGCTCCCTGGACATGCGCCACCCCTCGACACAGACGGCTGCCGGGCAGTGGCTCGACCGCGCGGCATTCGTGCTGCGTTCCCCCGGGGACAGCGTCACCTCGGCCACCCACCCGCCGTGGGGCAGCGCCCCGGAATACCGGCCTCCCGCAAGAGCACTTGGCCGAGCCCCGAGGTATATGCCTCCGCGAAAACATCAGCACACACAGCGTAGTTCGCCGCATCCCAAGCGTTAAGAGGCGCAGTTCCGTATGGCGAGATTGTTGTCCGTACGGAAGTACGGCGGCGCGGTGGTGTGCTCCGGTGCGTGTGGCCGTGCGCCCGTCCGTGCGCTCTTCTCCGGCCACAGGGGGAGCGCTTCCATGGGCGGTGCGTGGGTCGGCCCGCTGCGCTGGAGTCAGTGGGCTGGGGGACACCGCCGCCTCCATCCCCGCGGGCGGCGGACCGGTCCGGGAGGCGAACATCGCCTCCCGGGCTGTGCGTTGGACGAGGCCGCCCACGGGCGGTTCCGCGCTGCGTGCCGACCCGGCCGATTTGGCCGAAACACGACCCCTCTCCGAGCGGTGAAAAGCGCGCGCAACGGTATGCGCCCGCAAGGAGAGGGCCATGACCGCGTCCTGCGGCCCGGTCCCGTACGAGGATCAACCATGGCGTGTACGGGGCTCATGCGGGGCTCGCGCGGGGCTCAACTGCGGCTCTTCCGGGGCGCATTCAGGGGAGTGCGGCCAGCTCCGTAGCCCCTCCTGCACGCCGCCTTCGTGGCAGCATGGTGCCCACGTTCTTCGGTGCACTGGTTGTCCTGAGGTTTGTCCACAGCCTGTGGAGGCGGCGATGCGGTGGTTGGTGGGGTGGAGCAGTGCCACCGCAAGGAGTCCGCTGCCCGGAGCGGCCGGGACCACGGGTGACGACGGCGAGACCGTCCATCCCGTCGGCTCCCAACTCCTGTGGGGCGACCCGGATCCGCTGTGGGCCGTCGGCGACTGGCGCTCCGACGAGGTGCGGGTGGTCAAGGCCGACGCCGAGACCCGGATAGCGGTCCTCGGCATCTGCGGCGCCTCCGACGAGGAGCTCAGAGTGGCCCTCTTCGCCGCGCGCGGGGGAGCCCTGCGCCACCTCACCGCCTGGTCCGGCAGCTACACGGCGGTGGTCCAGGTCGGCCGCCGCGTCATGATCGCGGGCGATCTCGCGGGCGCACGGCCCGTGTTCTACACCCCCTGGGCACAGGGCACGGCCTACGCGACGGCCGCGCTGCCCCTTGCCGACCTCATCGAGGCCCACCTCGACATCGGCCACCTCGCGGCGCTGCTCGCCGCCCCCGACGTCCCCGAGGCGCTCCAGGACTCCACGCCCTACCAGGGCGTCCGCCGCGTCCCGCCCGGCCACGCGCTCATCCTCCGCACGGGCGCCCGCGAGATCGCCGGCTACGAGCCCGTGGCCTCGCTCGCCGTCGCGGCCCCCGCGGGCGACGCGAACAGCGCCGTGGACGGCGTACGGGACGCCCTCGTCGAGGCCGTACGGGCCCGGCTCGGCGCACCGCGCCACGTACCCGGCACGGACATAGACCCGGGCCCCGTCCCCGGCATGGGCCCCGCCGAACGGCGCGCGGCCCGGGGCATGCCGGTGCCCGGCATCGGAGCGGACCTCTCCGGAGGACCCGCCTCGGGAACCCTCGCCCTCCTTGCGGCCGGTCTCCCCGGCATGCCCGGCACGGTCCTGGGCCACGGAACGGGCGCGGGCGAACGCCTCCTTGCGGTCACCTTCAACGACCTGGCGGTCAACGGCCGCGAGGCCGAACTGGAGCGGGCGGGCGCCATCGCCTCCAACCCCCGTCTGCACCACGTAGTAGTGGCGGCGGGCGAAGAGGCCCTCCCCTACGCGGACTTGGACGGCCCCCTCACCGACGAACCCAGCTCCACCCTCATCGCCGCCCAGCGCCACCGCGCCCGCCTCGCCTCGGGCAGCGCCGACCACTTCACCGGCTACGGCGCCCGCCAGGTCCTCGACGCCCACCCCGCGCGCCTGGCCGACCTCCTCATGGACCGGCGCCGACGTCATCTGGTGCGCCCCATGGTGGCGTTGGCGAAGAGCGCGGACGCCAGCTCCGTCATGGTCCCCGCGCGCGTGTACGGCGCCGCGCGACGCCTCTCCAAGACCCCGCACCGCTCGGGCGTCGAGTCCCTCGCCGACCGTCTCCTGCACCGCCACTTCGACGAGCCGGGCGGCACCGTCGGCGCCTCCCTCGCCGCCCTGGCCTGGGCCCGCCCCGGCCCCGCCGCGCGCTGGCTGACCGGTGAGGCGCTCGCTGAAGTATCGGTTCGCCTCCAGGAGACGACGACCCGCCCAGGACCCGGACCCGGCCAGCGCCCCGGCGAGTTCCGCGCCCGCGCGGCCCTGGCCCGCCACGCCGCCGACCTCCGCGTCCTGGAGCAGGCCGCCGAGGTCCGCTTCCAGCGCCTGCACGCCCCGTTCCTGGACAACCAGGTCGTACGGGCCTGCCGCGCCCTTCCCGAGCCCCTGCGCGTCCAGCCCGGGGCCCGCGCCGCGATCCTCCGCACCGTCCTGGAGGGCGCGGGCGTGGCCGAGCTGCCCCCCGGCTGGGGCGCCCCCTCCCACGCCTCCTCGGCGGCGGCGGCCCGTACCGGACTCCGCGTCGCCGCGGACGACTTGATCGCCCTCTTCGACACACCGCTGCTCGCGCAGGCGGGCCTGGTCGAGGCCCGCGTCGTCCGCAAGGCCCTGCGGGCGGCGGCGGAGGGTGAGTCGCTGCCCCTGGACGGGCTGGCCGACCTGGTCTCCACGGAGCTGTGGCTGCGGCGGCTGCTGTCGCGGCGGGGCACGTGCTGGACGGGGACGCCGGCGCGGCAGCGGGCGGTACCGACGGGGACTGTCGTCCCCGAGAGGGGGGCTTTGGGGGCGGGGCGTTAGGGCGGGTGCGGGTGCCCCTGCCGGGAGCTTTTCCCCAACCCCGCCCCTTCCCGATACGGCGACTCCGTCGCCCCTGGCGCACCCACCCGGGGGCTGCGCCCCCAGACCCCCCATCGGCCTGAACGGCCTCGTCCTCAAACGCCGGACGGGCTGAAAGGCACCTCCACCGGCCTGCAGACGAGCCACCGGCGGGAGGGGTGGGGACGCGGCGGTATGTCCGCCCGCAGTACAGCACCCCACCCACTCCAGTACTCATGTACCCGTCGGGCGCCCGAGGCGTTTCGAGGACGGACATACCGCCGCGTCCCCACCCCGCCCCACCCGCGAACCCGCACCCATGAACCCGCACCCGCGAGCCGAACGGGCGAGAATGACCCGGTGCGGTACGGAATCCTGGGCGCCACAGAGGCGTACGACGACAACGGCAAGCCCCTCCCCGTGGGCGGCCCCCGCCTGCGCACCCTCCTAGCGGCCCTGGCCCTCCGCCCCAACCGAACGGTCACCGTCGACACCCTCATCGACGAGGTATGGGGCACCACGGCCACAGAAACCACCACCCCGACCACCCCCGCCGCCCCCACCGACGCCCCCGCCGCCCTCCAGGCCCTCGTGGGCCGCCTGCGCCGCGCCCTCGGCAAGTCCGCCGTCGCCTCGGAGAACGGCGGCTACCGCCTCACCACCACCCCCGACGACATCGACCTCTTCCGCTTCGAGCGCCTCACCCGCGAAGGCACCACCGCCCTCGAGCACAACGACCCGGAGACCGCCGCCCGCACCCTCCGCGCCGCCCTCGCCCTCTGGCGCGGCCCCGCCCTCGCAGACCTCCCCGACCGCTCCGCCGCCACCCGCCCCGAGGCCCGCCGACTCGAAGCCACGCGCGCGCGTATCGAGGCCGACCTCCTCCTGGGGCAAGCCATGGACGTCGTACCGGAGTTGAGGGAGCTCACCGCGGCACACCCGTACGACGAACCCCTGCACGCCCTCCTCCTCCGTGCCCTGCGCGCCGCGGGCCGCAACGCCGACGCGCTCGCCGCCTACGAAGACGCCCGCCGCATCCTCGCCGACGGCCTGGGCACGGACCCGGGCCACGAACTGCGCGCACTGCACACGGAGTTGCTGACAGCGACCCCCACCCCCACCCCCAGCCCCAAGCAGCCCTCCAGCCCCCCGAGCCCCTCTCACTCCGACCACCCCAACCGACCCGGCCACCCCAGCCACCCCGATCACCCCAGCCACCCCACCGGCCCCACCCGCCCCGACCCCCAAGGCAACCTCCGCACCCGCCTCACCTCCTTCGTGGGCCGGGAACCCGAACTGGCCTCCATCCGTTCGGACATGAGACAGGCCCGCCTGGTCACCCTCACCGGCCCCGGCGGCTCCGGAAAGACCCGCCTCTCCGAGGAAGTCGCCGCCAGCCACCCCCACGCCTGGCTGGTCGAGCTAGCCCCGCTCGACCACCCCGAGGCGGTCCCCGGCGCCGTCGTCAGCGCGCTCGGCCTGCGCGAGACGGTGCTTGCGACCAACGAGATGACCGCCCCGCACGACGACCCGGTCGCCCTGCTCATCGAGTACTGCGCCCAGCGCAGCCCCTTCCTGATCCTCGACAACTGCGAGCACGTCATCGGCGCCGCCGCCGAGCTCGCCGAGACCCTCCTGACGCACTGCCCGGACCTCACGATCCTCGCCACCAGCCGTGAACCCCTCGGCGTGCCGGGGGAGTCGGTGCGCCCGGTGGAGCCGCTGCCGCCGGACTCCGCGTACCGCCTGTTCACGGAGCGGGCCCGGGCGGTACGGCCCGGATTCGACCCCGACGGCGACTCCGAAGCCGTCGCGGAGATCTGCCGCCGCCTGGACGGCCTGCCGCTCGCCATCGAGCTGGCCGCGGCCCGTCTGCGGATGCTCACGCCCCGCCAGATCGCCGACCGCCTCGACAACCGCTTCCGCCTCCTGACCAGCGGAGCCCGCACCGTCCTGCCCCGCCAGCAGACCCTCAGGGCGGTCGTCGACTGGTCCTGGGACCTCCTGGACGAGGCCGAGCGGACGGTTCTGCGCGAGGTCTCCGTCTTCGCGGGCGGCTGGGACCTCGGCGCCGCCGAGGCCGTCTGCGCGGGCGCCGCGGAGTTCGGCCCCGTCGCCGACCTCATCGGCGCCCTGGTCGACAAGTCCCTGCTCCTCGCGGCACCGGTGGGACGCGGCGGCGACGGGGGCGAGGGCGGCATGCGCTACCGGATGCTGGAGACCATCCACGAGTACGCGCGCGAGCGCGCCGCCGAGACCCCGGACGTGCTCGCGGCCGCCGTCCGCCACCACGGCGCCTGGGTGCGCGCCCTCGTAGAGGAGGCCGACCCCCTGCTGCGCTCGGCGGAGCAACTCCCGTGGATCGCCCGCCTGGAGACGGAGCTGGACAACATCCGCGCCGCCCTCAGACGCGCCATCGAGGCCGCCGACGAGGAACAGGCGTTTGCCCTGGCCCTCGCCACGTCCTGGTTCTGGTGGCTGCGCAACTACCGCAGGGAGAGCGCGGACTGGGTGAGCCGCATCCTGAACATCGGCCACCCGAAGAGCCCGAACAAACTGAATGAACCGAACAAACCGAGTATCCCGAACAAACCGAGTATCCCGAACAAGCCAAATAACCTGAACAATCCGAATAACCCAAACAAGCCAAATGAACCGAATGCCCCGACCCTGAACGGCGACGCACCCGCAACCCTCCCCATCGCCACCGCCCGCACCACCTTCCACACCGCCCCCAAGGACCCGGACGACCCCCTGTACTGGCCGTCGATGACCCTGCGGCTGCTGCACCTCTTCGTCGTCATCGAGTCGCGCTCCGCGGCCCATGAGCTGAGCGACGAGGAGAACCTCCGCTACGTCAACGAGGTGCGTGCCGCCTTCGAGCACGGCGGCCCGGCCGCGGCCCGCTTCCCCGGCCTGGTCTGGCCGTTCCTGCTCTTCTTCAGCGGTGAGTCGGCGGAGACCGCGCGCGCCTCGGCGGACCTGGTGATCGCCAACTGCCGGCGCTACGGCGGTGACTGGGAGCTCGCCATCACCCTCATGTTCCGGGCCCACATGGCCGTCGACATGCCCGGCCACCTCAAGGGCGTCGACGGCTACCTCGCGGAACTGCGCACGCTCAGCCGCCGCGTGGGCGACCGCTGGCTGCGCGCCCAGGTGTGCAGCGCGGCGGGCGAGGCAGCGATGGCCCGCAGCTTGAACGAGGAGGCCCGCGAGGAGTACGAGGAGGCGCTGCGCCTCGCCTACGAAGTGGGGGCCTACGGGGAGACCCCCTTCCTGCTCGCCCGGCTCGCTGAGATCGCCTACCGCGCGGGTGACGTGGAGGTGACGGCGAAGGTCCTGGAGGAGGCGGGCGCCGAGGCCGACCGGTACGGGGTGGCGGACTCGCGCGCCTTCGTCAGCCTGCTGAGCGCCCTGCTCGCCCTGGAGGAGAACGACACGGCCCGGGCCCGCACCCTGCTGGTCGCGGCCCGCGCGGAGACCGAACGCGGCACGCCGCCACCGCAGTTCGACGCGGCCGGGTGCGCCATCGAGGCCCGCATCACCGCCGCCGAGACGGGCCCGCGCAGCGCGCTGCCCGTCATCGCCGAAGGGCTGCGCGCCGCCGTGGAGGCCCAGTGCGCCGAGGTCGTCCTGGCCTCCCTCGTGGACTGCGTCGCACACCTCCTCGGCTGCTGCGGCGAACACCCGCGCGCGGCACGCCTGTTGGCGGCGGGCGCGCGCCTGCGGGACGGCCACCCGCGTCCCATGCCGGAGCGGGCCGAGGCCGAGCGGGTGGAGGCCGAGGCGCTGGCCGCGCTCGGCCCCGAGCGGTACGAGGCGGAGTGCACCAAGGGCTCCGCCCTCACGGTGGAGGACGCGATCGCGGAGCTGGCCGAGTCGATGACCGACTGACCTGAAGCCGACGGACCTGAAGCTGACGGATCCGAAGCCGACCGACCTGAAGCCGACGGACCTGAAGCCGACCGACCCGAAGAGGCGCCCGGCCGATGGGGCGTGCCTCAGGTGCAGCGCATCCGCGACTGCGCCCAGTCCGCGAGGGCCACGGAGTCGAACGGCGTGTGCGGCTCCACGACCAGCCTGATCGTCTTGCGCCCGGTCAGACCCACCTGCACGGGCACCGCCGGGTCACCGCCCTTCATGATCGGCGACTGCCACAGCCGCGCCCCGTCCGCGTACACGGAGAACTGCACCGAGCCGAGGCCCAGCGTCATGTCGTCGATGCCGACCATCGCCTCATACGTGGAGCAGCTGCGGTTCAGGTCGATGGTGACCGAGGAGTTCCCGTGCACCGTCACGCCGTGCGTGTACTGCTTGTCGGCGATCGTCATGCCGTAGCGCTGCCACACCCAGCTGCTCTCGCCGAGCCGCATCTCGGGCTTGGTGCCGTCCCCGAGGGCGCCGTACTCCAGCTCGCTCCACTGGTAGACCTTCGGGGCCGGTGGCGGAGGCGGCGGAGGAGGAGGCTTGGGCTTCTCCTTGGTGGGGGTGGGCGTGGGCTTCGGCGGGGGCGGCGGCTTCGGCTTGGGCTTCTCCTTCGTCGGGGTCGGCTTCGGCTTGGGCGGGGGAGTGGGCTTCGGGGTCGGCTTCGGTGCGGGAGGCGGCGGCTTCGGCTTCGGCTTGGGCTTCGGCTTCTCGGGCGGCGGGTTCTGGACGACGGGGGCGGAGGACGAGTGGGCCGCCTTCGGCTTCTCCTTGGGCTGCGGGTCACCGGCGAGCGCGATCGCCACGGCGACCCCCGCCGCCACGACGACCCCCGCCGCGATGCCCGCCTTCGCCGGGGCTCCCAGCCCCTCGGAGGCCGCCGCACCGCCCGCGCCCGCACTGCCGGACGAGCCTCCGCTCGCGGCCGCCGCACCGGCGGCTCCGGCGGCACCCGCACCCGCGGCGCCACCGCCGATGAGCGCGGCCGCCTTCGCGTACCCGGCGGCACCGAACCAGCCGATGACGGCGATCGGCACGACACCGGGGATGCCGCTGGCGACTTCCTTGATCTGGCCCGCCGCGAGGCGGCACTTGGCGCACTCCTCCAAGTGCTTGCGCAGCCCGCGCTCGGCACGGGTCCGCAGGCTGCCCCGGGCGTACGCGCCGAGCCGGTCGGCGTAGCGCGCACACTCCTCGCTCTCGGTGAGCGTGGTGCTCACATGGGCCTGGAGGTACGCCTCCTTGAGGCCCTCGCGCGCCCGCTTGGCAAGGACTCGGGTGCCGTTGGCGTCGAGCCCGAAGAGCGTGGCCACCTCGCTCGGCGACTCGTCCTCGATCTCCGTGTGCCACAGCACCGCCTGCCAGCGCTCCGGCAGGGACCGGAACGCCTGCATGGCCATCGACTGCTCGGCCTCGTGCATCGCGCGGACGTCGGCACCCAGGTCCAGGGTGTCGTCGTCGGACACCTCGGAGCTGCGGGCGGCCTGCGCCGCGAACACGGCGAAGTCCTCGACCAGTTGCTCCCGCTTCGCGGACTTCGTCCACCCGGCCGCGACCCGGCGCACCGTGGTGAGCAGATAGGCGCGCACCGCGTGCTCGGGCCCGCTGCCGCTGCGGACGGCCTGCAGCATCCGTGCGAAGACCTCGGCCGTGAGGTCGTCGGCGGTGTGCGCGTCCCGGCAGCACGTACGCGAGTAGCGGCGCACCGCCTCGGCATGCCGGCGGTACAGCTCCTCGTACGCCGAGTCGTCGCCCGCGCGCATGCGGGCGATCAAGTCGGCGTCGGGCGAAGGGAGTTCACCCGCCCTGCCCGCGGCGGCCGGACCGGCCGGAGTGCCCGAAGGCTCCCTGCCGACCTCCCGCTGCGGAGGCACACTGGCGTCCTGCGGGCGCACACCGGCGTCGCCGCCGTGCGCTCCACCGCCGCCGATCGGACCGCCCTGGCTCGGCACCTGCCGCGAGGGCAGCGCTCCGGTCTCCGAGGACGGCTCGTCCCGCCCGTCACCACTCATCGCGGAAAGCCCCCGCTTGCACACTCAGACCCGACCACCGGGAAAGAGTGCCACAAGGGCGACCAGAGGTGGACAGAGATGTCCGGCAACCACTCATCCGGGGCGACTTCCCGCAAGCCAGCACTATCGTTCACCCTTGCGGGGAAGGCTCAACTACCGTTCGGTCAGGCGGAGTTGAGCCCTGTCGCCCGGCTGAGCCGTCACGCGGGACGCGACCGCAGCCCCTCCAGCAGGATGTCGAGCAGCCGCGACGAGGCCGCCGCCTGCTGAGCCGCGTCCGGCAGCGAGGGCGCCGCCGTCGCTATCACCAGCAGAACGTCCGCCACCGTCACGTCCGCGCGCAGCTCGCCCGCGGCCCGGGCCCGCTCGACCAGACGGCCGACGACCTCGAGCAGCTCGACCGCGCCCGCGTCGATCCCGGCGACGGCCTCCGCCGCCGAGGCGTCCGCCGCGAGGGTGTCCTCCGTCGGCTGGCGCTGCTCGATCAGGCGCAGCTCGCGCGGCGGCGTGGGCGACTGCCGCTGCTGCGGCACCCGTGCCTCGTCCTCGTGCCCCGCTCCTTCGTCGGCGACGCTGACCCGCAGCACCTGCGGCGGCAGCAGCCGGCCCGCGCCGGAGGCGACCGACGTCCGCAGGAAGCGCGACAGCGCCGACCACGGCTCGTCCTCCTGCCCCAGCGCCGCGCGCGCCTGGTCGGTGAGCCGGGAGGTCTCCTCCTCGGCTATGCGCCGCACCAGCACGTCCTTGCTGGGGAAGCGCCGGTAGACCGTGCCGACACCGACGCGCGCGCGGCGGGCCACGTCCTCCATCGGCGCGCCGTACCCCAGCTCGCCGAAGACCTCGCGGGCCGCGCGCAGTACGTGCTCAAGATTGCGCTGTGCGTCTACGCGCAACGGTGTCGTGCGCGCCCCTTCTCCGTGATCCCGTCCATTTCCGCCCGTGGCGACGGCTGCTGCCGACGCGGTCGCGGAAGTCCACTGAGAGTCCTGAATGTGCATACGTTCCCCCGGTAATGACGTCTCCCCCCGGAGACACTCCCCGCCATTGGCTACCGAAGTGTGCGGACTGAACGGTCGATGGGCCCGGATCTCCGGACCCGACGAGCGCATCCCCCGACACCCCGACGTCCCACGAACATAGTTGAGCGGGAGTCAATTCAGAAGAGGCGGGTTCCGCACGGACCGCCCCCCGATCGGAGTACGCACCGATTCCGACCCGATTGCACCCCCTCCTCTTCCCCCTTTCTCCCCCGCTGACCTGCACACCTTCTCAAGACCCGGACCTCCCGCCCACGGCGAGCCGCGCACCGCCTCCGGTCACACAAATTGCCGGGCCTGTGGACAAACCCGCTGCCCCAGTGCGTCATGGACGGGTGACGGCTGCCATCTCCCGGGGCACGACCCCCGCATCCCCACCCGGTACGCGCATTCTCGTGGTCGGAGGCGGCTACGTCGGCCTCTACACCGCGCTGCGTCTGCAGAAGAAACTGAAACCGGAACTGAAGCGGGGTGAGGCCGAGATCGTCGTCGTCACACCCGATCCCTACATGACGTATCAGCCGTTCCTGCCCGAAGCCGCCGCGGGCTCCATCTCGCCCCGCCACGTCGTCGTGCCGCTGCGCCGCGTCCTGGACCAGTGCCGCATCGTCATCGGCGAGGCCCGGTCCATCGACCACGAGAAGCGCACCGCGACCGTCACCACCCTCGCCACGGAAGAGGAGGGCACGGGCGCCGTCGACATCGCGTACGACGAACTCGTCCTGGCCCCCGGCTCCGTCTCCCGCACCCTGCCCGTGCCCGGCCTCGCCGACCACGGCATCGGCTTCAAGACCGTCGAGGAAGCCATCGGGCTGCGCAACCACGTCCTCGAGCAGATGGACATCGCCTCCTCCACCCGCGACCCGGCCATCCGCGACGCCGCCCTGACCTTCGTCTTCGTGGGCGGCGGATACGCGGGCGTGGAGGCGCTCGGCGAGCTGGAGGACATGGCCCGCTACGCCTCGCGCTACTACCACAACGTCAAGGCCGAGGACATGAAGTGGATCCTCGTCGAGGCGTCCGGCCGGATCCTGCCCGAAGTCGGCGCGGAGATGGGCACGTACACGGTCCGCGAGCTGCGGCGGCGCAACATCGACGTACGCCTGGAGACCCGGCTCGACTCCTGCGAGGACCGCGTCGCCGTACTCAGCGACGGCGCCCGCTTCCCGACGCGCACGCTCGTGTGGACCGCGGGCGTCAAGCCCCACCCGATCCTCGCCGCCAGCGACCTGCCGCGCACCGAACGCGGCCGCCTGAAGTGCACCGCCCAGCTGTCGGTCGACGGCGCCGACCACGCGTGGGGCGCGGGCGACGCGGCCGCCGTCCCCGACGTCACCGCGGCCGAGCCCGGCACGGAGTGCGCGCCGAACGCCCAGCACGCGGTGCGCCAGGCCAGAACGCTCGGCGACAACATCGTCGCTTCCCTGCGCGGACAGCCCCTCAAGGAGTACGAGCACAAGTACGTGGGCTCCGTGGCGTCACTGGGACTGCACAAAGGTGTCGCGCACGTCTACGGAAGGAAGTTGAAGGGCTACCCTGCCTGGTTCATGCACCGCGTCTACCACTTGAGCAGAGTGCCGACGTTCAACCGCAAGGCCCGTGTGCTCGCCGAATGGACCCTCTCCGGCCTGTTCAAGCGCGAGATCGTCTCCCTGGGGTCGCTCGAACACCCCCGTGCGGAGTTCGAACTCGCGGCCGGGGGCGAGCGCCCGAAGGAGTCCTCCTGACCGCAAGGAGGAACTCCCCGTACTGGACCGGCGTCTGACGGATGTCAGTCCGCTCGGCCAGACTGTTCGTGTGACCATGGGCGGGCCCGGACCGCCGGCCAACCCAGCCCGATCCAGAAGCGACATCACGAGGCCAACCGCAGTGAACTTCACGCGCTGGAGCGCCCGGCTCCCCGGAACGCAGCGCCGCGCCGCAGGGCGGACCGACCACAGCATCTCCCCGGCGCAGCGCGGCGAGAGCTCGGTGCCCGCGGCCCGCGCCGAGCACCTCGCGGACGAGGCGGCACCCGCCCCCGCCGTCGAGGACCTCCCGGTGCGCGAGATCCTCGACCGCATCCCGGCCCTGGTCGCCCTCGTGCACGGCCCCGACCACCGCGTCGCCTACGTCAACGACGCGTACGCCGCCGCCTTCGGCACCCGCCCCACCGGCGACCCCGCGCGCGAGGCGCTGCCCGAGCTGGAGGAGCTCGGCCTGCTGCCGCTCCTGGACCAGGTCCTGCGCAGCTCCAAGCCCCGCACCGTCAAATCCCGCAAGGCGCCCGGCGGCCGCTCCTACACGTTCACGTGCACCCCGGTGACGCTCCCGCTCGGCAGCTCCGCGAAGGACGCAGACGAGGGCGGGGTGCTCGTCTTCGCCGCCGACGTCACCGACCACGCGGAGGCCGCCGAGCGCCTGCGCGCCAGCGAGCGCACCCAGCGCGAGACGGCCGTCACGCTGCAGCGCTCCCTGCTGCCCCAGGAGCTGGAGCAGCCCGACGACCTGCGCATCGCGGCGACGTACCAGCCCGGCGGCACCGAGGCCGCCGTCGGCGGCGACTGGTACGACGTGATCACCCTCGGCGGCGGCCGCACCGCCCTCGTCATCGGCGACGTGATGGGCCGCGGCGTGCGCGCGGCGGCCGTCATGGGCCAGCTCCGCACCGCGGTCCGCGCCTACGCCCGCCTCGACCTGCCCCCGCACGAGGTCCTCCAGCTCCTGGACGGCCTCGCCGCGGAGATCGACGCAAGCCAGATCGCCACCTGCGTCTACGCGGTCCACGACCCGAACGAGGGGAGCCTGGTCTACGCCTCCGCCGGCCACCTCCCGATCCTCGTACGCGACGAGAACGGCACGATCCACCGCGCCGAGGAACCCACGGGCCCGCCGCTGGGCACCGGCGGCTGGCTGCACGCCTCCGGCTCCGTCCCGCTCGGCCCCGGCTCCACCGCGGTGCTCTACACGGACGGCCTGGTCGAGCGCCGCGAGGAGGACATCGACGAGGGCGTCGCCGCCCTGGAGCACGCCCTCGCGGGCGCCACCGGCACGCCCCAGGTGGTCTGCGACCGCCTCATCCGCGCCCTCGGCGTCACCGCGGACCACGACGACGACGTGGCCGTGATGGTCCTCCAGCACCCCGCCCGCACGGGCGGCGACGCGGAGCTGTTCCGCAACGCCGCCCTGGAGCTGCTCGGCGGGGTGGAGGCCGCTCCACGCGCGCGTGCCTTCGCCACCGGAGTCCTCGCCAGCTGGCGCTTCCCGGCGGAGCTGAACGACCTGGGGGTCCTCGCCGCCAGCGAACTCGTCGCCAACTCCCTGCAGCACGGCACCCCGCCCATGCGCCTGCGCCTGCGCCGCACGGACCGCCGGCTGATCATCGAGGTCACCGACGGCGACGACCACCTGCCGCGCCGCCGTCGCGCCGAGCCCGCGGACGAGGCGGGCCGGGGCATCGCCATCGTCGCCACGATCGCGTCGAGCTGGGGCTCGCGCCGCACCCCGGGCGGCGGCAAGGCCGTCTGGTGCGAATTCGCCCTCCCACGCGCGTAGGCCCCGGTTTCGGAAAACCGGGGCCTACGGAGAGGGGTGTTTCAGGAGCTCGCCGCCACCGGTTCGGCGGGGCTGCCCTGCGCCACGACGCGGCTGCGCTCCTTGTACGGGTGGTTCTGTGCGGGCGTGAGCCGCTTGCCGAGGCGCAGCGCCAGCACGGTGATACCGAGCGAGAAGAGCAGGAAGGTCACGATGTACGGGGCGTGCAGCGTGGCCCCCATCGGCCCGCCGACCGCCGGGCCCACCGCGAGCGCCAGCTGCTTGACCAGCGCGAAGGCCGAGTTGTAGCGCCCGACCATCGACTCCGGCGCCAGATCGGCGACCAGCGGCGCCACGGTCGGCGCGAGCATCGTCTCGCCGATCCCGAACAGCGCGTACGTCGAGATGAACGCGGCGGTGGCCATGGCCTGGCTGCCGTGCCCCATGCCCGCGTAACCGGCGGCGATCCACGCGACGGCCCAGATGAGCCCGACGGTCGCGATCACCCGCGAGCGCTTGCGCCGCTCGACGAACCGCAGGACCGCGAACTGCGCGATCACGATGGCGCCGGTGTTGGCGGCGAGCGCGATGCCGAGGGTGGAGGGGGAGATCCCGGCGGCCTCGACGCCGTAGGCGCTCAGGCCCGACTCGAACTGGCCGTAGCAGGCGAAGAAGAGCACGAAGCCCAGGACGCACAGCTGCAGCATGGTGCGGTTGCGGAAGACGTCCTTCATGCTGCCCCTGGCCTGCGGGGTGGCGTCCGCGATCCGCGCCGACCGCGGCATGCGCGCGGTCAGCATGACGGCTATCAGGACGAGGAAGATGGCCGTCTCGATCGCGAAGAGCAGCGTGAAGTCACTGGCCCGCTCGTGCTTGACGATCTGGCCGCCGATCAGGCCGCCGACGCCGAGCCCCAGGTTCTGCAGGAAGAACTGCATGGCGAACGCGCGCGTGCGGGTCTCCTGCGTCGAGCACTCCACGATCATCGTCGCGAGCGCCGGCTGCATCACGGCCTGTCCGGCTCCGAGCAGACCGGCCGACAGCAGGACCAGCTCCGGGCTGCTGGACAGCCCGAGGCTCATCGCGCCGACGGCCGCGGACAGCAGGGCGACGATCAGTACGGGCAGCGGCCCACGCCGGTCGATGGCCCGACCGGAGAAGGGCAGCACGATCAGCGCGGCCACGGCGAACGCGGCGAGCACGAGGCCCGCCGTCACAGCGCCGAGATCCCGGACCTGCGCCACGTAGACGTACAGGAAGGGGACGGTAAAGCCGAGACCGAACGCACTCAGTGCGTTGCCCACGTGGATCCGGCGCATCTGCGCGCCCATCGCCCTGGTCACTTTCACCTGCCTTAGGAGTGAAGACTTCGAAGCTAAAGTTAGGAGCTAAACAATACATACCGAAGGACTTCAATGCCAACCGAGGCCGTGCCATACTGCGGCCCATGGCTGACGCGCCCGGCTCAGGTGAGCCGACACTTGAAGAGCAGATCGCCGCGTACCAACGGGAGTTCCAGGGGCTGGACCCCCAGGTGGAACAGATCGTCTCGGCCCTCGGCCGCCTCAACCGCCGCATGAACGTCGCCTACGGCCGCCAGACCGCGACCCTCGGCATCAGCAACGCCGAGTGGGAGGTCCTCAAGGCCCTCGTCCTGTCCGGCCCCCCGTACCAAATGGGCCCGGGCGACCTGGCGAAGCGGCTCGGTCTGACCCCGGCGGCCATGACGCACCGCATCGACCGCATGGTCACGGAGGGCCTGGTCACCCGCGAGCGCGACGAGTCGAACCGCGTACGCGTGATCGTCGAGCTCACCGCGGAGGGCCGGGAGAAGTGGCTGGACGCGATGCGCCTCGCCTCGGTCTTCGAGGAGGACCTGCTCCAGGACCTCTCCCAGGACGAGCGCGGCACGCTCGGCGCGGTCCTCACCCGCCTCCTGCGCCGCGTGGAGCACGCCCAGCCCGACGCGGGCGGCCGCCTCACGGACCTGGACTGACGGGCACGACAGAGGTTCATCGAGGTTCACCGGAGGGGGGTTGACAGCCCCCCTCCCGATCCGTAAGGTTCTTCGGGTTGCCACGGAGCCGTAACGGTTCTGCGACAGCACCTCCCGCCGCTCAAGCGGCACACCAAACCATCAGCACAACTTCCCACGGGAACGAATTCGGCGTGCCCGAATTCAATTCCACGGCTCGATTATGAACCGCGGGAAGAATCCGCTAAGGTTTTGGACGTCGGAACGGCCCAACAGCCGCAAAGACAGCCCGAGTTGACCGGGAATCAGGCCCGAAAGGATCTGATAGAGTCGACACCGCCGGAAGGCCGAAAGGCCGGAAAGCGGAGCAGGACCCCGAG
>NZ_JBNJLS010000030.1:0-90609 GCF_050510915.1 Streptomyces odontotermitis
GACGTGGCGTCGGGCTTCGCGTACGTCCGGCCCTTCCAGGCCGCCCCCCGCCGCGGCCGCTCCTCCGGTGCGCCTGACGAAGGTCACGCTCACCAAGGAGGCCCCCGCGGTCTCCCTGACGAAGCAGGGCGGCACCTCCGGCGCGATGCGCGTGAACCTCAACTGGGAGGTGCGCAAGCAGTTCAAGGGGTGGGGCGCCAAGCTCGGCCGGGCCGTCGCCATGCATGCCGACCTCGACCTGGACCTGTGCGCGCTCTATGAACTCGCCGACGGCCGCAAGGGAGTGGTCCAGGCGCTCGGCAACGCCTTCGGGGCGTTCCACCAGCCGCCGTTCATGCAGCTCGACGCGGACGACCGCACCGGGGCGTCGGCCAGCGGCGAGAACCTCACCATCAACCTCGACCACGCGCAGGACTTCCGGCGCATCATCATCTTCGTGACCATCTACGAAGGCGCGCGCAGCTTCGCCGACCTGCACGCCACGGTCACGCTCATGCCGCAGCACGGAGCCCCCGTCGAGTTCTTCCTCGACGAGTGCACGGTGCCCTCCACGGTGTGCGCGCTCGCGCTCATCACCAACAACGGAGGAGACCTGGTCGTGCAGCGCGAGGCCCGCTACCTGGTGCCCGAGCGCGGGGTGAGCCCGCAGCGCACCATCGACTACGCGTACGGCTGGGGCATGAACTGGACGCCCGGCCGCAAGTGACGCCGCGGCGGGGGCGGTCGGCTCAGGTCTGCTCCAGGTCCGGCCTGGCGTCGGGTCCGCTGGCAGACCGGGCATCGGACGTGGCGTCGGGCTTCGCGTACGTCCGGCCCTTCCAGGCCGCCCCCCGCCCCCGGTAGTGCTGCACCGCCGAGTCCACGGTCATCAGCAGGTACAGGAACGCGGTGAAGGGCAGCAGCGGCGCGAGCCACAGGGGCTGGCGGTAGTAGCGCAGCATCGGGACGTACGTCGCCGTCATGAGCAGCCAGGCGAGACCGCCCGCCCCAGCCACCGCCGCGTTCCCCGTGGCCAGGCCCGCCACCAGAGCCACGGGCGGGACCAGGTAGACGACGGCGAGCCCGGCGACCGTGCCGACGAGCAGCGCCGGGCTGTGCCGCAGCTGGGCGTAGGCGCTGCGGGACACCATGCGCCACAGGTCGGCCAGGCGCGGATAGGGCCGCACGCTGTCGACACGGTCGGCGAGACCGAGCCAGATGTGTCCGCCGGAGCGCTTCACCGCGCGCGCGAGGGCGACGTCGTCGATGACGGCGTGCCGGATCGCGTCGGGCACCCGGGCCCGCTCCGCCGCCTCCGCGCGCAGCAGCACACAGCCGCCCGCGGCCGCCGCGGTCCTGCCGCCCCTGCGCGCGATCCAGCGGAACGGATACAGCTGCGCGAAGAAGTACACGAACGCCGGGACGACCAGGCGCTCCCACAGGCTCACCACGCGCAGCCGGGCCATCAGCGAGACGAGGTCGTGGCCCCCGGCCCGGGCGGCGGCCACCAACTCCCGCAGACTGTCCGGCTCATGGGCGATGTCCGCGTCGGTGAGCAGCAGGTACTCGGGCTCACGCGCGCGTGCCAGGCCGATTCCGTGGCGGACCGCCCACAGCTTGCCCGTCCAGCCGGAGGGGGGCTCGCCGGGCGTCGTGACGGTCAGCGGGAGGCCGCCGTGGCGCGCGGCCAGGGAGCGGGCCAGCTCACCGGTGCCGTCCGAACTCCCGTCGTCGACAAGGAAGATCTCGGCCCGCCCCGGATAGTCCTGGACGAGCAAGGAGGGCAGGCTTTCGGCCAGCACCCCGGCCTCGTCGCGCGCGGGGACCACCACACAGACGGAAGGCCACTGCCCGGTCTCCGCCGCTTGCGCGCGAGGTGGCAGCCGCAGGTCCGTACGCCAGAAGAAGCCCTGCCCCAACAGCAGCCACACCCAGGCGAGAAGCGAAGCTGCGGCGATCCACACGACGGCGCTCATCCGCCGCAGTCTGCCCCACACCGACGGACCCGTGGGGGCGATCGGCTAGGGTGACCGGGTGAAGATCGCGCTCATGGACTCCGGTATCGGACTGCTCGCAGCGGCGGCCGCGGTGCGTCGCCTGCGGCCCGGCGTGGATCTCGTTCTCTCCTCGGACCCGGACGGACTGCCGTGGGGCCCGCGCACGCCCGAGGACCTCGTCGAGCGCTCCCTCGCCGTCGCCGAGGCGGCCGCGAAGCACGGCCCGGACGCGCTGATCGTGGCCTGCAACACCTCGTCCGTGCACGCCCTTCCCGCGCTGCGGGCCCGCCTCGAACCGGAGATCCCGGTCATCGGCACCGTCCCGGCGATCAAGCCCGCCGCGGCCGGCGGCGGCCCCGTCGCCATCTGGGCCACCCCCGCCACCACCGGCAGTCCCTACCAGCGCGGCCTCATCGAGGAGTTCGCGCCCGGCGTCGCCGTCACCGAAGTGCCGTGCCCCGGTCTCGCCGACGCCGTGCAGTACGCCGACGAGCAGGCCATCACGGACGCGATCAACGCCGCTGCGGCCCTCACCCCGACCGATGTAAGCACCGTCGTCCTGGGCTGCACCCATTACGAGCTGGTTGCGGAGCGTATTCGTTCAGCTGTCCAGCAGCCCGGTCGGCCGCCGCTCGTGCTGCACGGTTCGGCGGGCGCCGTCGCCGCCCAGGGGCTGCGCAGGGCCGCCGAGCGGGCCGGCGCGGACGGTGCCTCCGCGGTCGCCGAGGACGGCCGTCTCACCGTCATCCTCAGCGGACGCGAGGCCGAGCTGCCCGCGGCCGCCCTGAACTACGCCGAGGGCAGGCTCCTCGCGTCGGTCAGCCCCGCACGCTGACGCACCCGCCGCCCCGCGCGCGAGGACCCCACCGGAGCAGTGACTCTGTGCGACGCGGTGCCTTCACAGCGGAACGTGAGTAGTCTCTTGCCCATGAGGGACCACACCCACGGCGAGCACGGCGGCGCCGACTCCCTGCCCGAGATCTGGACCGGACGCGCGACGAACCGCGCCCAGTGGCTGCTCGCCGTGGCCGGTGCCGCCTGCATGGCGCTCGGCATCGAGCTGGCCGTGGACTCCGTGTGGACCTCCGGGATCGCGCCGCTCGCGATGTCCGTCGTGGGCTGCATCGCCGCCGGGCTGCTGATGCTCTACGGCACGCTGGCGTTCGTGCACGTCGCCGTGAAGGTCGACAAGGACTGCCTCGAGGTGCGCTGTGGCCACATGGGCCTGCCGCGCCGCCGCATCCCGCTCTCCCACGTCGTCGGCGCCGACTTCGCGCCCCGGGTCACCCCGCGCCAGTGGGGCGGCTGGGGCTACCGGTGGCGGCCCGAGAAGGGCACCGCCGTGGTGGTGCGGCGCGGCGAGGGCGTCGTGCTCAGCCTCGGCGACGGCCGGAAGTTCACCGTCACCGTCGACAACGCCGAGGCCGCGGTGCGCATCATCCGCGACCGCCTCCGCCTCGCCGGAACCGCCGTGTAACGACCTGCCCACACGCTCCTTCGAAGCGGTGCGGAACCCTTGAGGCCGTCTAGGGCCTGTCCGGGGCCCGCACCGCTTCGTCGTGGAAGGGGCGTGCCGTCGCGATGCCCGCGAGGAGGCCCGCTCCCGTCGTCACGGCGGTCACGCTCAGGGCGTTGCCGACGGCGGCGACGAGCGCGAGCGCCGTGAGGGCGGCGCCCGCCGAGAGCACCACCTGGGTGGAGCGGGGGGAGCGCCACAGCGCGTACAGGAGCCAGCAGAACACCGCCGCGAACAGGGCCACGCCGATGAGACCCTGTTCGGCGGCCTGCTGCAGCGGTGCCGAGTGCGGCTTGCCGTCGGAGAGGAGCGTCCCGGCGGCCGTCGGGCTGACGTCGCCGAAGCGGCCGGGGCCCGCGCCGAGCGCCGGTTCCCGGGCCGCGATGTCGAAGGCGTCCCGCCACAGCAGCAGCCGGTGCTCGGTCAGTTGACCCTCCAGCGAGGCGTTGAGCCCGTACGGCAGGACGCCGCCCGCGGCGATCGCCCACACCAGGCCGGTCACCAGGGCGGTCGCGCCCGCGAGGCCCGCGAGCCCGAGGCCCCGGTGGCGCATCAGGGAGACGGCGAGGGAGCAGAGCAGGATCACGGCGCAGGCGACGAGTGCGGTGACCGAGCCGAGGACGCCCGCGATCACGGCGGTCGCGGCCGTGAGCAGGCGCAGGGCGATCCGGGCCCCCGGCCGCCGCGCCGACCAGGCCGCACAGCAGGCGCCCCCCGCGGCCAGGATCAGGAGCGCGGCGGTGGCGCCCTCGGGGCCGAGCGGCGCATTGGCCTCGGGGCCCCGGACGACGTGCGGCGCCGCCACCGCGAGGGCGAGGCCCACCAGCGCGCCCGCGCACGGAGCCGCCACCGGGAGCAGGGCACCGCAGATGCGTCCGCCCGCGTACCCCGCCGTCACGGCGAGCACCGCGAGCAGGACGCCCTCGGGCTGTCCGCCGTGCACGCCCGCGCTGATCAGCGCCCAGGCCGCGCACGCCCCGAGCAGCGCGATGCCGGTCGCGTCGGACGCGCCGCGCCGTTCGCGCGCAGCCGCTGTCCCCGTCGTCGTGGCCGTCCCCGTTGACCCCACCCCGTCGCCCCCTGATGCGTGCCGGTCCCGGGACGCCGTGGCCGCATGCGTACGTGTGGCCGATTCGCGCCGGGCGCCGGGGACTCGGGCACACCGTAACGGCTGCTGGTCCCCTTTGTGGATGTGTTGCGCAGGAACGATCCCGCGACGACCGGGATGTCCCCCTTTTCCGGGCGCTCCAGGAGGCGGTGGACCACGCTGTCCGGGGCCTGGTCACGCGCCGTACACTCCCCGGGTGACCGCCACCACCACCTCCGTAGACGAGTCGGAGCAGCTCGGACCGCAGCCCGAGCCCGAAGCCAGGGCCGCTCGGCTGCTGCGCCGCTTCGGCCCGGCCGTCGGGGCGGCGCTCTCCGGAGTGCTGCTCTACGTCAGTTTTCCGCCACGCACCCTGTGGTGGCTCGCGGTCCCGGCGTTCGCGGGGCTCGCGTGGTGTCTGCGCGGCCGCTCGTGGAAGGCGGGGCTCGGGCTCGGCTATCTCTTCGGGCTCGGCTTCCTGCTGCCGCTCCTGGTGTGGACCGGCGTCGAGGTGGGGCCCGGCCCGTGGCTGGCGCTCGCCGCGATCGAGGCCGTCTTCATCGCGCTCGTCGGGGCGGGCATCGCGACGGTCTCGCGGCTGCCCGCCTTCCCGCTCTGGGCGGCCGCACTGTGGACCGCGGGAGAGGCGGCGCGCGCGCGTGTGCCCTTCAACGGCTTCCCCTGGGGCAAGGTCGCCTTCGGCCAGGCCGACGGGGTCTTCCTGCCGCTGGCCGCGCTCGGTGGTACGCCGGTGCTCGGCTTCGCCGTCGTGCTCTGCGGGTTCGGGCTCGCCGAGGCGGTACGCCAGGTGGTCGCCGTGCGCCGCGGCGGGGGCCTGCGGCGGGGCGCCGCCGTCGCGGCCGCGCTCAGCGTGCTGGTGCCCGTCGCCGGAGCGTTCGCGGCGAAGCCGCTCGTCAGCGACGACGCGGAGGACGGCACCGCGACCGTGGCCGCGATCCAGGGCAACGTCCCGCGCGCGGGGCTCGCGTTCAACGCGCAGCGCCGGGCCGTCCTCGACCACCACGTGCGCGAGACCGAACGGCTCGCCGCGCGGGTCGCGCAGGGCAAGGCGCCCCAGCCCGACTTCGTCCTGTGGCCGGAGAACTCCTCCGACATCGACCCCTTCACCAACCCCGACGCCCGCGGCGTGATCGACGGCGCGGTCAAGGCCATCGGCGTGCCCCTCTCCGTGGGCGGCGTGGTCGAGTCCAAGGACGGCAAGCTCTACAACGAGCAGATCCTGTGGGACCCGAAGAAGGGCCCCACGGACACGTACGACAAGCGCCAGATCCAGCCCTTCGGCGAGTACATCCCGCTGCGGTCCGTCGTCGGCGTCTTCAGCAGCGAGATCGGCAAGGTCCGCAAGGACTTCAGCAGGGGCGGCAAGCCGGGCGTCTTCACCATGGCGGGCACCAAGGTCGGCATCGCGACCTGCTACGAGGCGGCCTTCGACTGGGCGGTGCGCGACACCGTCACGGGCGGCGCCCAGCTCATCTCCGTGCCGAGCAACAACGCGACCTTCGACCGCAGCGAGATGACCTACCAGCAGCTCGCCATGTCCCGGATCCGCGCCGTCGAGCACAGCCGCTCCGTCGTCGTGCCGGTGACCAGCGGCGTCAGCGCGATGATCATGCCCGACGGGCGGATCACGCAGAAGACGACGTGGTTCACCGCGGACTCGCTCGTGCAGAAGATGCCGCTGCGCTCGTCCACGACGCCCGCCACCGAACTCGGCATCCTGCCCGAGATGGTGCTCGTCCTCGTCGCGGCGGGCGGCCTCGCCTGGCCCGTCACCGCACGGGTGCGCTCGCGTCGCTCCTGAAGGCGATCCACACGTCCGGGGGCAGCTCCGGGCGGCCCGGGACCGGCCGCCGCTCCTCGGTCCACGCGTCGCCGGCGACCGCGGCGGCGACGCGGCGCCAGAAGCGGACCGCGGCCGCGTTCTCGTCCTGGAAGGCGACCTCCCACGGCCCGGGGTGGCGGGCGACGACCTCGCGCACGGCCTGCAGCCCGAGCCCGCTCCTGCGGGCCGCGCGGACGACGAAGAAGCTGTTGAGGACGCGCGTCGGCCCGTCGAGGCCACGGACGAAGGCGAGCCCGACCGGGGACGCGCCATGGCTCAGCAGATACGGCGCCCAGTCGGTGCTGCCCGAGAGGGCCAGTTCGAGCCGGTCGCCGCGGAAGGTCCCGTCGGGGTTCGGGGGCAGGCCGGAGAACTCCGACATGTCGTGCCGGAACATCAGCCAGAGCCGTTCCATGAGGGGGCGGTCGGCGGGGGTCGCGAGGCGTATGGAGAGGTCGGTCGAGTCGGTCACGGGGGCTCCTTCGCGGAGTGGGCAGGACAGGGTGAAGGTATCCGCGTGGCCGAAATCGGGCTGCCCGTAAGGGCGGTGGCCGGGCGCGGTTAGGGTCGGAGCATGGCTACTCCTGATTTCATCCGTGCGCTCCGGGCCGACGCAGGCCACCAGCTCCTCTGGCTGCCGGGGGTCACCGCCATCGTCTTCGACGACGCCGGACGCGTCCTGCTCGGGCAGCGCGCCGACAACGGCAAGTGGTCGGTGATCGGCGGCATCCCGGAGCCGGGGGAGCAGCCCGCGGCGTGCGCCGTGCGCGAGGTGTACGAGGAGACGGCCGTGCACTGTGTGCCCGAGCGGGTGGTGCTCGTGGAGTCCCTGAAGCCGGTCACGTATCCCAATCAGGACCAGTGCCAGTACATGGACATCACCTTCCGGTGCCGCGCGGTCGGCGGGGAGCCGCGGGTCAATGACGACGAGTCGCTGGACGTGGCGTGGTTCGACGTGGACGCGCTGCCGGACCTGCACGAGTTCAGCAGCCTCCGGATCAAGCAGGCGCTCGCCGACGCGCCCACGTGGTTCGACCCCGGGCTTGCCGCCGGGCAGTGATCCCGCCGCCGGACGGTGATCGGGAGGTCGGCGCGCTCCGTTAGCCTGAGGGCACGATGAACCGTTTGAGCACGTCGTGGGGCGCGTACGACCTCACCCGCTTTCCCGAGGACCCCCGCGACCAGCTCCGTGCCTGGTCGGCGGCCGACGCCTATCTGCTGCGTTACCTGGCAGGTGAGGACGGCGGCGGCGAGACGCCCGTCGACCTGTCGGGGACGGTGGCCGTGGTCGGTGACCGGTGGGGCGCCCTGACCACCTCGCTCGCTGCCCACGCGCACACGACGGTGCAGATCACCGACTCGTTCCTGGCTCGGGAGGCGACCCGGGCCAATCTCGCGCGGGCCTCTCTCGCCCCGGACGCCGTCCGGCTGTCGACGACCCGGGACGAGCCGCCGGCCCGCGGCGCCGTCGATGTACTGCTGGTGCGCGTACCGAAGTCCCTCGCGCTCCTGGAGGACCAGCTGCACCGGCTCGCGCCCGCGCTGCACGCGGGCAGCGTCGTGGTCGGCACCGGCATGGTGACGGAGATCCACACCTCCACCCTGGAGGTGTTCGAGCGGATCGTCGGGCCGACCCGGACGTCCCTGGCCCGGCAGAAGGCGCGGCTCGTCTTCAGCACGCCCGTGGCTGAGGGAAGGGGCGACTCCAGCCCCTGGCCGCGCAGTTACGTCCTCGACGGGGACGCCGGGGCGGGCGCGGGGCTGACCGCCGTCAACCACGCGGGCATCTTCTGCGCCGAGCGGCTCGACATCGGCACCCGCTTCCTGTTGCGGCACTTCCCCCGGATCCCGCGCGCCGCCCGGGTCGTGGACCTCGGCTGCGGCAACGGGATCCTCGGTGCGGCCGCCGCCGTCGCCGAGCCCGGGGCCGAGGTCACCTTCATCGACGAGTCCTTCCAGGCCGTGGCCTCGGCGGAAGAGACCTTCCGGGCCAACGCCCCCGAAGGCGCCGAGGCGGAGTTCGTGGCCGGGGACGCGCTGGACGCCGTGCCGCCCGCCTCCGTGGACCTCGTCCTCAACAACCCGCCGTTCCACAGCCACCAGGCGACCACCGACGCCACCGCCCGGCGCATGTTCGGCGGGGCGCGGGCCGCCCTGCGCGACGGCGGAGAGCTCTGGGTCGTCGGCAACCGCCACCTCGGCTATCACGTCCGCCTCAAGCGCCTCTTCGGGAACGTGGAGGTCGTGGCGAGCGACCGGAAGTTCGTGGTGCTCCGAGCGGTCAAGGCGCCGCACGCCAAGCGCTGACCCCGCGCCGCGGGTCTCGGCCGTGGTGCCGCCGTGACGTGCCGCCGTGATGCCGGACACCTCTTTGTGCAACTAGTTGCATAAGGGGGTCGGCGGCCTCTACAACTGTGGTGACGACACCGCGTACGGAGGGCCGCATGAGCCGTTACCCGAACCTGCTGAACCCGCTCGACCTGGGCTTCACCACGCTGCCCAACCGCGTGCTCATGGGGTCCATGCACGTGGGCCTGGAGGAGACGCCGGGCGGCTTCGAGCGGATGGCGGAGTTCTACGCGACCCGCGCGCGGGGCGGCGTCGGCCTGATCGTGACGGGCGGCATCGCCCCGAACGAGCTGGGCAGGCCCTGGGACGGCGGCGCCAAGCTGACCACCGAGGCCGAGGCCGAGGAGCACGCGGGCATCACCGCCGCCGTGCACCGCGAGGGCGGCCGGATCGCGATGCAGATCCTGCACTTCGGGCGGTACGCGTACCACGACCAGCTCGTCGCCCCGAGTGCCCTCCAGGCGCCCATCAGCCCCTTCGTGCCGCGCGCCCTGGAGGACGACGAGGTCGAGCAGACCGTCGAGGACTTCGTGCGCGCCGCCGAGCTGGCCAGGCTCGCCGGGTACGACGGCGTCGAAGTCATGGGCTCCGAGGGCTACTTGATCAACGAGTTCATCGCGGCCCCCACGAATCAGCGCACCGACCGGTGGGGCGGCTCCTACGAGAACCGGATCCGCTTCCCCGTCGAGATCGTGCGCCGCACCCGCGAGCGCCTGGGCGACGACTTCATCATCATCTACCGGCTCTCCATGCTGGACCTCGTCCCCGGGGGCTCCACCCTCGACGAGGTCGTACAGCTCGCCAAGGAGATCGAGGCCGCGGGCGCCACCATCATCAACACCGGCATCGGCTGGCACGAGGCCCGCATCCCCACCATCGCGACCTCGGTGCCGCGTGGCGCGTACAGCTTCGTCACGAAGAAGCTCATGGGCGAGGTCTCCGTCCCCCTCGTGACCGTCAACCGCATCAACACCCCCGAGATCGCCGAGCAGTTGCTCGCCGACGGCGCCGCCGACATGGTGTCCCTCGCCCGGCCGCTGCTCGCCGACCCCGACTTCGTGAACAAGGCGAAGGCCGAGGACGCCGACGCCATCAACACCTGCATCGGCTGCAACCAAGCCTGCCTCGACCACACCTTCCAGCTGCAGATCACCTCCTGCCTGGTGAACCCGCGCGCCTGCCACGAGACCGAGCTGGTGCTCGCGCCGACCCGCACCAAGAAGCGCGTCGCCGTCGTCGGCGCCGGTCCCGCCGGGCTCGCCTGCGCCGTCTCGGCGGCCGAGCGCGGCCACGCCGTGACCCTCTTCGACGCCGCCGCCGAGATCGGTGGGCAGCTCAACGTCGCCCGCAAGGTCCCCGGCAAGGAGGAGTTCGACGAGACGCTGCGCTACTTCCGTACGCGGCTCGAACGGCTCGGTGTGGACGTCCGGTTGAACCACCGCGCCACCGTCGACGAGCTCGGCGCGGACGCGTACGACGAGGTGGTCGTCGCGACCGGCGTCACGCCCCGCACGCCCGAGATCCCCGGCGTCGACCACCCCAAGGTCGTGGGCTACCTCGACGTGCTGCGCGACGAGGCGCACGTGGGGGAGCGGGTCGCGATCATCGGTGCGGGCGGCATCGGCTTCGACGTCGCCGAGTACCTCACCGACAGCGGCGACAAGGCGAGCCTCGACCCGGCCACGTACTTCCGGCAGTGGGGCGTCGACATGGACTACCAGGGCCGCGGCGGCCTGATCGCGCCCGAGCGGCCCGCGCCGCCGCGCTCCGTCCACCTCCTGCAGCGCAAGACGTCCAAGGTCGGCCAGGGCCTCGGCAAGACCACCGGCTGGATCCACCGCACCGAGCTGCGCCACCGCGGCGTGACGATGGTCGCGGGCGTGAGCTACGACCGCATCGACGACGCGGGCCTGCACATCACCGTGGACGGCGACAGCCAGCTCATCCCGGTCGACACCGTCGTCCTGTGCAGCGGCCAGGACCCGCGCCGCGGCCTGTACGAGGAGCTGTGCGCCGCCGGTCGGGAGGCGCACCTCATCGGCGGCGCCGACGTGGCCGCCGAGCTGGACGCGAAGCGGGCCATCAAGCAGGGCACGGAGCTCGCGGCCGCGCTCTGACCGTAGGGTGCCTGCATGTCACTGCCGCACGCCATCCTCACCGCCCTGCTCGAGAAGCCGTCGTCGGGGATCGAGCTGACCCGCAGGTTCGACAAGTCGATCGGCTACTTCTGGTCGGCCACGCACCAGCAGATCTACCGGGACCTCGGGAAGCTGGAGCGGGACGGGCTGATCCGGGCGCTGCCCACGGATCAGCCCACGCGCGGCCAGAAGAAGGAGTACGAGGTGCTGCCCGAGGGCCGCGCCGAGCTGGCCCGGTGGACGGCGGAGAGCCAGGACCCCAAGGCGCTGCGGGACCCGCTGGCGGTGCGGATCCGGGCGGCCGCCGTCGTCGGCACCGAGGGCCTCGTCGCTGATCTCCAGCGCCATCTCGGGCTGCACCAGCGGCAGTTGGAGACCTACCAGGAGATCGAGAAGCGCGATTTCCCCGCGGGCACGGAGGCGCTCGACGACCGGCTGCGGCACCTGGTGCTGCGGGCCGGGATCGACATGGAGACGTTCTGGACGAACTGGCTCACGCAGGTGCTCGAGGAGTTGGGGGAGGAGTCCGCCTGAGTGTGGCGGACAGACGGCTGCCGCCGGTCCGGCACGGGGCCGGGCCGGCGGCAGCCGGTGTGCGGTGGAGCAGGAGCTAGCTCCGGTTCTGCGCGCCGCGGCGCCGGATGTACCAGGCGCCGCCCCCGCCCACGGCCGCGGCCACGAGGGCCCCGCCCGCGACGAGGGTGATCGTCCCCCGGTCCTCCGTACCGCCCCCGAGCCCCCCGCGGACGCCGCGCGTGGGCGACGTCGTCGAGGAGATGGTCGGCGAGGTGCCGACCGTGACGGTCTGGGTACCGGCGGTCGAGCCGTCCTGGCAGACCACCGCCACCGTGTAGGTGCCGGGAGTGACGCCCTGCCAGGAGCCGCTGCCGTTCGTCAGGTCCACCTGTTTGCCACCGGCGAAACTGGCGTTGCCGTTGCCCATCAACGACGCCCGTGCCCCGTTGGGACAGGCGCTGGTGCTGACGTTGACCGTGGATCCGGTGGCGGTCACGGAGATCCCCGAGCCCGCGACCGCCGGGGAGGCGGCCAGTGCCAGCGGAACGGCGAAGGCGGCGACGGTCAGGCCGGAGCGGACGGATATTTGAGTGGTACGCATGATGTCTGCCCTCCGGAGGCACGGGAGGCGGGACATCCCTTGCGCCGCCGAATTAGGGAAACCCCGTGCTACCTGACGTCGAGCCAACGCGCCGGGCAGACGGAGCGCATGCGGACCGCCCCCGGGCAGGTGACGGAATCCTTCGTCCGGCCGACGTCCGGGTTACGCGGGGGCGGGCGCCCGCTCTCAGGAGGCCGTCCTCAGCCGCCGGTCGTGACGGTCCGCTCGGGCGCGTAGCCGCCCCACGTTCCGTCAGGAAGCTTGGCCCGCAGCTTCACGCGGTGCGACTCGCCCGCCTTCTTGCCCACGTAGAAGCTGTGCCGGGCGGTGCCCTTGGGCGGCTTTCCGCCCCAGACCAGCGAGGTGGCCGACTGTCCGTCGAGCCGTATCTGGTACTCCGTCACCGCGCCGCCGGTGTGCGGGGGCGTCCACGACAGGTCGATGTAGTACGCCCCGTCCTTCGCGTGCGTGCGGGCGCGGAAGTCCGTCGGCGCGGTGCCCCGGGCCTCGCCCCCGCTGTCGTCGCCGTCCGCCGTCGTGGTGACGGCGGTGGCGGGGCTCGCGGGGGAGACGTTGTCGGCGGCGTCCCGCGCCTTGACCGTGAAGCGGTAGGACGTGCCCGGGCGCAGACCGGTGAGCACGGTGCTCGTCTCGTCCCCGTCGACGCTGTGGATCTGCGATCCGCCCTGATAGACGGCGTACGAGGCGATGCCCTGGTCGTCGTGCGACCTGCTCCACGACAGGGTCACCGCCCGGCTCCCGGCCGCCTTCGCGCGCAGCCGCCCCGGCCGGGTGGGGGCCTTGCTGTCCTCGGCCTTCGCGGCGGGCGTGGTGACCGAGAGGCGGGCGCTGTCGGCGGAGACGTTGCCCGCCCGGTCCCGGGCGCGGACCGTGAAGGTGTACGCGGTGCGGGGCTTCAGCCCGGTGACGTCGACCATGTGTTCCCGTTCGGGCAGTGACTTCACGCGCTTGCCGCTCCGGTACACGTCGTAGCCGGTGACCTCGGTGTCGTCGGTGGCCCTGTTCCACATGACGTGCACCGAAGTGGCGCTGCCCGCCTGGGCGGTGACGCCGCGCGGTGCCTCCGGGGGCCGGGTGTCCTTGCCGTCCTGGCCGCCCCAGGCGCAGGCGGTCAGGGCGCAGGCGGCGGTGACGGTGACGGTGGCCAGGGCGTGGGGGGTCCGTCGCACGGTCGTGCCTCTCGGTGGGCGGGCTGGGTTCCGGAACCGGTTCCGGAGGGATTCCGGGATGGGTCCGGGATCCGTTCCAGGTTTGGTCCAGACCTATTTGACACAGGTGACGAGGCCACATCAAGAGGTCGGAGGGGACGGGTCCGGGTCCTGCCCTGTTCCTGCCCCCTCCCTGCTCGGCCCCCTGAGGGACCGTCATGCACCGTCCGGACCCTGAGCGGTGGCCGCATCCCGCGGTCGGCACCAGATTGGGATGCCTGGCCCACGGGCCGTCATGTCCCCAGTTCCGTACGGAAGGTCCCCACTCCGATGCGCACCCGAACCGTCGCCCTCGCCGCGGCCGCCGGCGCCGCCCTGCTCGCCCCCGCGACGATGCCCGCCGCCGCCCGCCCCGCGGACGAGCCCGCCGCACACCCGGCCGACGAGCCCCTGCGGCCCGCCCTCGCGGCTCCGAGGGAACCCAACTCCCGTATGGGGACGGGAGGTTCCACATCCCATACGGCGAAGGAGGCTTCAGCCGCCTCCCCGGCGGTGAAAGAGGGATCATCCACCTCCCCGACGGCGAAAGAGGGTTCCGTCCGGGCGGCGGATCTCCTGGCCCGGCTCCGCTCGTGCAGACAGATCTCGCACGGCAAGTACCGCACCGACGACGGCGCCCGGGCCTCCGTCCCCGTCTGCGGCGGCAGGGGCGCCGTGTTCTGGAAGGCCGACATGGACATCGACTGCGACGGCCGCCCCAGCAGGGCCTGCAACCACCGCACCGACCCGCTCTTCGCGCCGATGACGGCCTTCCAGCAGTCCAACGGCGACCACTTGAGCGCGGAGCGGCTCCCGTACGTCGTCGTGCCCGGCGCGAGCCGCCGCTGGAACCCGGCCGCGCACGGCATCAAGGGCGGCGGGGTGGCCGCCGTCATCTACCGGGGGAAGGTCGAGTACGCGGTCGTCGGCGACACCGGACCCACCGACCTCATCGGCGAGGCGTCGTACGCCACGGCGCGCGCCCTCAGGATCCCGCCGAACCCGCGCACGGGCGGGGCCGGGCCCGAGGTCACGTATCTGCTCTTCAAGAACTCGCGGGTGTCCCCGGTGGAGAGCCACCGGGCAGCGGTCGCGCGCGGCGACGCGCTGGCCCGGCGGTTCCTGCGCGAGAACTGAGGGCGGCCCGGCGCCCGCTGCGCTTCTCCTTGCCGCTCCTCTGCCCGGGGCCGGACCTACTCCTTCCGGTACGCGTACGCCTCCGTGGCCGCCGCCTCGACCGCGGACAGGCCGGCGCCGGCCGACGCGGTCACCACGGCGGCCACGGCGCCCTCCACGAAGGGGGCGTCCACCAGGCGTGCGCCGTCCGGGAGTTCGTCGCCCTCGGCGAGCAGCGCCTTCACGGTGAGGACGGCGCTGCCGAGGTCGGCCAGAATCGCGACGCCCGCGCCGCGGTCCACCTTCGCGGCGGCCGCCGAGACGAGCTCGGAGCTCGTCCCGAAGCCGCCGTCCTCGGTGCCGCCCGCCGCGGCGACCGGGGCGGTGGCCCCACCGCCCGCGAGCCCCACGGCGAGCCCGGCGACGGACTCGGCGACGGCGGCGCTGTGCGACACGAGCACGATTCCGACGAGTCGATCTTCGCTCACTGCTCTGCTCCCCCTGCCTGCGCGAGGGCGGCGAAGAGGAGCGCGGAGGATGTCGCCCCCGGGTCCTGGTGCCCGATGCTGCGCTCGCCCAGGTAGCTGGCCCGGCCCTTGCGCGCCTGCAACGGAGTGGTGGCGAGCGCCCCTTCCTCGGCCGCGGCCCGCGCCGCCGCGAACGATTCGGTGAGTGCGTCGACGCCGGGTACGAGGGCGTCCAGCATGGTCTTGTCGCCGGGTGTCGCACCGCCGAGGGCGCTCACCGCGTCCACGCCGACGCGCAGGGCACGGGCGAACTCCTCCCGGCTCACCCCGGCCGCGTCGCCGTCCGCGTCCCCGCCCGCGGCGCCGAGCGCCTTCCCGGTGCGGCGCAGCAGCGTCCCGTACAGCGGCCCCGAGGCGCCGCCCACGGTGGAGATCAACTGCCGCCCCGCAAGGGTGAGTACGGCTCCGGGGGTGCCGGGCGCCTCCTTCTCCAGGACCTCCACGACGGCCGCGAAGCCGCGCCGCAGATTGCTGCCGTGGTCGGCGTCCCCGATCGGGGAGTCGAGTTCGGTGAGCCGCTCCGCCTCGCTGTCGACGAGCGCGGCGGCCGCCGTCAGCCAGTTCCGGAAGAAGGCGGCATCAAGTACGTCGGGTACCTCAGGTACCTCGGGTGCCTCGGGCACGGAATCTCCTCTCCTGTCACGTCCCCCCTCACATACCCCACCGCAGCCCGGCGGTGCGCACCGGCGCGTCCCACAGGCGCAGCAGTTCTTCGTCCACCTCGCACAGCGTGACCGAGGCCCCGGCCATGTCCAGGGAGGTCACATAGTTGCCGACGAGGGTGCGGGCGACGGGCACGCCGCGCTCGGTCAGCACGCGCTGCACCTCCGCGTTGAAACCGTAGAGCTCGAGCAGTGGAGTGGCCCCCATCCCGTTGACGAGCAGCAGCACGGGATTGCGCGGCCGCAGATCGTCGAGAACCGCCTCGACGGCGAAGTCGGCGATCTCCCGGGAGGTCATCATCGGCCGCCGCTCCCGCCCCGGCTCACCGTGGATCCCGATGCCCAACTCCAGCTCCCCGGCGGGCAGATCGAAGGTGGGGCTGCCCTTGGCGGGCGTCGTGCAGGGGCTCAGCGCGACGCCGAAGCTGCGCGCGCTCTCGTTGACCTGCCGGGCGACCGCCTCGACCCGCTCCAGCGGCAGCCCTTCCTCGGCGGCGGCACCGGCGATCTTCTCGACGAAGAGCGTGGCCCCGGTCCCGCGCCGCCCCGCCGTGAACAGGCTGTCGGTCACGGCGACGTCATCATTGACCAGCACCTTGGCGACCTGCACGCCCTCGTCCTCGGCGAGCTCGGCGGCCATGTCGAAGTTGAGCACGTCACCGGTGTAGTTCTTCACGACGAACAGCACGCCCGCACCGCTGTCCACGGCGGCCGCGGCCCGCACCATCTGGTCGGGCACGGGCGAGGTGAACACCTCACCGGGACAGGCGGCCGACAGCATCCCCGGCCCCACGAACCCCCCGTGCAACGGCTCATGCCCCGACCCGCCCCCCGACACGAGGGCCACCTTCCCCGCGACCGGGGCGTCCCTGCGTACGACCACGCGGTTCTCGACGTCCACGGTGAGCTCGGGATGCGCGGCGGCCATCCCGCGCAGGGCGTCGGCCACCACGGTCTCGGGGACGTTGATCAGCATCCTCATGGGTACCTCCGGGTGCGATGAGCAGCTGCGCTGCTGACCGGTGTCTTTCTTCGTCGGACATGGCGCAGGATGCCATCGGGGCACGGGGGTTGGACAGGAGGACAGGCGGAGGTCCGGCCCGTGGCTATGCCCCGTGCAGTTCGATGTACCGGATCGCGGCCCGAAGCCGGTCCACATCATCTCGGAAGTGCCCCAGAGCCAGGTTGCAGGCCCGGCACAAGAGGCCCCGTACCTTGCTGCTGTTGTGGCAGTGGTCGACGTGAGGGCTCAGGGTGCTGCTGCGGATCTCAAAGGGCTCCCGGCAGATCCAGTAGCGGTACTCCTGTTCCTCGAGCATCGCCAGGTACCGGTCGTAGGCGAGGCCGTAGAGGCGGAGCATCGCCGACTTCTGGTCCTTGAGCCACTTGCACGTCTTGCACACCCGCGTGCCCTGGTCGACGAAGAACCCCACGTCGGCGTACGCATGACCGTTGTGGCAGTGCGTCTCCGTGCCGCGGTAGGGCTCCCTGGCCGCTCGGAGGGGATGCTCCGGGGCATTGCGCTTCTTCGACTCCCAGCCGCACTGCCTGCACCCCCAAGCATCGCGGTGCGGTTGCCGGTAGAGGTTCTCGTCGTCCAGCTCGTGGCCGTTCACACAGTGGCTGGGGATCTCGGCCGCGCCCGGCTTCCGGTAGCGGCGGACCATGCCCGGCGAGGCGTGACCCACGGCCACGCAACGCCTGTTCCCACACGTGCGCTTGAGGATCTGCCCTTTCACGAGCCGGTCGTTCTCGCTCTCGTAGAGCCAACGGGCGACCACGGTCCGCCGAGACCCCCTGCCCCTCTCGGTGTCCGGCTCGAACCACACGGGGTGGCCGTCCTTGTTCAAGGACCCCTGCCAGATGAGGCACCCGCTCTCTCGCTCGCGCGTGGTGTCAGCTATCACCGTGAGACTCAGCGGGACATTCCGGAGCCCGGAGCCGGGAGCCACCGGGAGGGGAAGTGCACTGTTCTTGGTGCGTGCGCTCATCCTCGGACGGTACGCCGCCGAGAGGAGCGCGGTCGCCCGACCGATGAAACGTCACAGAGACGGTGCTCGCGCTGTTCCGGCTGGGGTCGGGGGCGCGGGGGCGGGAGGTCTTCCGGCCGTGGCGGGAGGCGGCCCTGCGCCGGCTCGGCGGGAGCGAGTGTGCGCTGCGGCGGCAACGGGCCCTGCTGCGCACCATCGTCAGTGACCGGTCCCCGTACTTCCCCGGCCTCGGCCCTCGCCCCCGCCCTGCCGCGGTGGTGCCACGAGGTCGCCGACGGTGACGGAGCGGTGCGGTGCGGCGCCGCGGAAGGGGAGTTTCTCCGTGGCGCCCCCGTGTGCACGCGATGTGTCAGGCCGCCGCCGACAGCGCGTCGAACTCCGCGTCCGTGAGCCTGATGTGGGCCGCCGCCGTGTTCTCCTCGAGGTGCGCCACGCTCTTCGTGCCGGGGATCGGGAGCAGGACGGGGGAGCGGCGCAGGAGCCAGGCGAGGGCGAGTTGGGCGGGGCTCGCGCCGTGGTCCTTGGCGGCGGCGTCCAACGGGCCGCCGGGGCGGGCGAGTTCGCCGGTCGCCATCGGGAACCACGGGATGAACGCGATGTTCTCGGCCTCCGTGTACGTGAGGAGGTCCTCCGCGGAGCGCTTCGCGAGGTTGTAGTGGTTCTGGACGGACACGATGTCCGCGTACGCGCGGGACTCCTTCAACTGCTCGACCGTGACCTCGGAGAGGCCGATGTGGCGGATCTTGCCCTCGTCCTGCAGCAGCTTGAGTTCGCCGACCTGGTCGGCGAGCGGGACCTGCGGGTCGATGCGGTGCAGCTGGTAGAGGTCGATGCGCTCGACGCCGAGGTGGCGCAGGCTGAGCTCCGTCTGCTGGCGCAGGTACTCGGGGCGGCCCACCGGGCGCCAGTCGTCGGGCCCGGAGCGGGTCAGGCCGCCCTTGGTCGCGATGACGAGGTCGTCCGCGTACGGGTGCAGCGCCTTGCGTATCAACTGCTCGCTGACGATCGGCCCGTACGAGTCGGCGGTGTCGATGAGGTTCACGCCGAGCTCGACGGCGCGGCGCAGCACGCGCACCGCCTCGGCCGGGTCCTCGGGCTCGCCCCAGACGCCGGGCCCGGTCAGCTGCATGGTGCCGTAGCCGAGGCGGCGGACGGGCAGGTCGCCGCCGAGTTCGAACGTACCGGCGGTCTCGGCGGGGCGGGTGGGCGCATCAGTGGTCATGACGGGTGTCCTTCGTCGTTCCGCAGGTGGTCGGCTCCGAGGAGCTTACGAAGAGGGGGCTCGTCCGCGCACGGGGTGTTTGACCGCTCGACGCCTACAACGTTTCGCCGGGTTTGTCGTTGACCGGGTGTTGAACGGGGCGGAGTTCTCCAGAACCATCCCCTCAACGCCCTTCCGTCAATGTCCTTCAACTGCTTCGAGAAGGAGCCCTCGTGGAACTCGCCGTCAATGTGCTGGACGCCCAGTCGATGATCACCGCCTTCGGCCTCGCGGGCATCCTGGCGGTCATCTTCGCCGAGACGGGGCTGCTCATCGGCTTCTTCCTGCCCGGTGACTCGCTGCTGTTCCTGGCGGGCGTCGGCGCGTCCGGGGCGGCCGCCGAGGTCTTCGACCGGCCCGGCTTCCATCTCTCGCTGCCCGCGCTCCTGGTGGGGGCGCCGCTGTGCGCGATCGCCGGGGCGCAGGTCGGACACCTGCTGGGCGCGCGGCTCGGCCCGAAGCTGTTCGCCCGCCCGGACTCGCGTCTCTTCAAGGCCGAGTACGTGGCGAAGGCGGAGGCATACTTCACCAAGTACGGCGCCGGGAAGGCCGTCGTCCTCGCCCGGTTCGTGCCCATCGTGCGCACGTTCCTCAACCCGGTCGCCGGGGTGCTCGGCATGCGCGCGGGTGCGTTCCTGCTCTGGAACGCCGTGGGCGGCGCGGTGTGGACGATCGGGATCATCCTGCTCGGCTACCGCCTCGGCGACTCCCTCAAGGGCAGCATCGACACGTATCTGCTGCCCGCCATCGCCCTGATCATCGCGCTGTCGCTGCTGCCCGTGCTGGTGGAGGTCGTGCGGTCGCGGCGTGCGGCCACGCGCTGACGGCGTCAATCCCGGCATGGGCAGGGGTGGTTGAGGACGTGGCGGCGGTAGGCGGTACGGCGGCTCAGTAGCCCACCGTGAAGCGCCGCTGCACGAACCGCGGCAACTCCGCCTCGTCGACGAGCGCCACGGCCGCGTCCTCGGCCGAGATGCGGCTGCGCCCCTCCGCGTCGACGACCACCTGGTCGCCGCCGACGCGGAAGCGGCCCGTGCGCGCGCCGGGCGCGATGTCCTCTGCGGGACTGAAGTACGTCCACAGCCGGTTGGACGTGCGCAGCACGTCGAGCGCGTCCCGGTGTCCGCGCACGGCGGCCGCGTACTCCCGCGGCAGGCCGACCGCGTCGAGGGTCTCGTGCAGCAGCGCGTCGTCGTCCGCCCGCGTGACCCCGGGCCTGATCTCCAGGCTGCCCGCGCCGCCGATCACGATCAGCCGCGTCCTGGGGTGGCTCTCCAGGGCCTTCAGCAGTGAGCGCGCGGCGGTGGCGTACAGCGTGGGGTCGGCGATCGAGCGGGCGAGGGTGTCGGCCATGTCCCGGGCGGCGTTGCCGGGCTGGTAGCCGCTGATGAGCACGTCGAGTCCGGGCAGCGCGGCCGCCACGCCCTCCGCGTCGAGCACGTCGACGCTGCGCCAAGTGACGTTCTGCCGGGACTCGTTGACGCCTTCCGCGTTGCGCGTGAACGCCGTGACGTGATGGCCCCGGCCGAGGGCCTCGGTGACGACGCGGCTGCCGATGGTGCCCGTGGCCCCGATGACTCCTATGCGCATGACTCTCCCCTTGAGTGGCTCTGTTCGAGCGGCTGTGCCCCTGAGCCGATCCGTCCCTGGGCGGCCCGCCCATGACGCGATCTGCTGCACGGCGTGCCGGGACTATACGGCGTGAAGTTTTCATACGGCAAGCAGTGAAGTGACGCTGTACAGTGACCGCGTGGTGAGCACCAGGAGTACGCGTACGGGCAGCGGCGGGCGGCGGGAGCGGCTGCGCGCCGAGACGACGGCCGAAATCAAAGAGGTGGCACTGGAGTTGATGGCCACGGGCGGGCCCGACGCCATCACGCTGCGGGCCATCGCCCGCGAGATGGGGATGACCGCCAACGCCATCTACGGCTACTTCGCCACCCGCGACGACCTGGTCACCACGCTCATCAACGACCTGTACACCGCCCTCGCCGACGCCGTCGACGCCGCCTGGCAGGCCGCTCCCGCCGAGGACCCGGCCGCCCGCATCCAGGCGTGGGCGGACGCCTTCCGCGGCTGGGCGCGCACCCACCCCGAAGGCTTCCGCCTGGTGTACGGCGACCCCGTGCCGGGCTACCGCGCCCCCGAGGGAGGCCCCGCCCCGGACGCCGCCCGCCGGGTCTGCGTCGGCATCACCGCGCTCGCGGCCGCGGCCTGGCCGCACGCCGAACGGCGGTATGCGGACTCCGAGTTCACCTGGTCCGACTTCGACGAGGGCCTGCTCGCCAAGGTCCGCCCCGCCTTTCCGGACCTTCCCCCGGCCGCCGTCGCCCTGGCCCTGCGCATCTGGAGCCGGCTGCACGGACTGGTGTCGCTGGAGGTCTACGGGCACCTCGCCGGTCAGACGCCGAGCCCCGACAAGCTCTTCCGCGAGGAACTCGCCCAACTCATACGGTCTTTGGGCGTCCCCGAGTAGGGTGCCGGGGCGTCCGCGCCGGATCACCGCAGGGCCGGGCGATGATTTTCGCGTACGACGGGAGTCGACCCCCTCAGCCGCCCACGGATCAGCCGCCCACGGACGAAGAAGGTGCCCCGATGCAGCCGAAGACCCCTGTGTCCCCCGTGACCCCGATGGCCGACGCAGCCGCCGGCCTCGGTGATCTCCTCAAGACCCACGTCGCCGACGGCACCCTGCCCGGCGCGGTCGCCCTCGTGGCGCGCGGCGACGAGACCGAGGTGGCCGCCGTCGGGTCCGCCGACGTCGCGTCGGGGCGTCCGATGGCCCGGGACTCGCTGTTCCGCATCGCCTCGCTCACCAAGCCCCTGACCGCGGCGGCCGTGATGGCGCTCGTCGACGACGGGCGGATCGCCCTCGGCGACCCGATCGCGCCGTGGCTGCCGGAACTCGCGGCGCCGATGGTCGTCCGTACGCCGGACGCCCCCGTCGACGACGTGGTCCCCGCCGCCCGGCCCCTCACGGTCGAGGACCTGATGAGCTTCCGCGCCGGATGGGGATTCCCGTCCGACTTCTCCCGGCCCGCCGTCGCCCCGGTCCTCGGCCTGATCGCGCGGGGCGCCCCGCACGCGCGGGAGTTCGCGTCGGACGAGGAGTGGCTGGCGGAGCTGTCCCGGGTGCCGATGCTGTACCAGCCGGGCGAGGCATGGCTGTACAACACCTGCTCCGACATCCTCGGCGCGCTCGTCGCGCGGGTCAGCGGCCGTCCGCTGGCGGAGTTCCTCGCCGAGCGGCTGCTGGTGCCCCTGGGCATGGCCGACACGGGATTCGAGGTGGCGGCGGTCGACCGGGACCGGTTCACCACCGCCTATGAGCGGGACCGGGAGAGCGGTGAACTGGTGGCCTACGACACCCCGGACGGGCTGTGGAGCGGCGCGGTCGGCTTCGCCTCCGGGGCGGGCGGCCTGGTGTCGACCGTCGACGACCTGCACGCCTTCGCCCGGATGATCCTGGCCGGGGGTGAGACGCGGGGCGGGCGGCAGCTGCTGTCGCGGGAGTCGGTGCGGCTCATCACCACCGACCACCTCACGCCGGAGCAGCGCGCGGCGAGCGCGCTCTTCACCGGGAAGCAGGGCTGGGGCTTCGGCGGCACCGTGGACGTCGAGCCGAGCCAGCCGTGGCACGTCGTCGGGCGCTACGGCTGGACCGGTGGCTCCGGCACCACGGCCCACCTCGTCCCGGCCACCGGCGCCGTCACCGTGCTGCTCACGCAGGTGGCGATGACCGGGCCCACGCCGAACCCCCTGATGCGGGAGTTCTGGACGTACGCGGCGCGCTGATCCCGCCCGAGACGGCCGGGCATCGGGATGGCGCGCTGATCCCGCCCGAGACGGCCGAGTGCCGGGAGGGGCCGCTGATCCCGCCCGCAGTGGCTCAACTTCAGGATGGCGATTCGGAAACAGAAGCAGTAGTCTCCCTCCGTATCCGCGCTTCTGGAACAGAAGCGCTCGAAGGGAGGCCGCATGCCCGCCCGGATCCCACCCGTCGCCGCCCCGTACCCTCCTGACGTCGCGTCAGTGCTGCGCCGCATGATGCCGCCAGGCGAGGAGCCCATCGGGCTCTTCCGGACCTACGCGCAGAACCCCGGCCTGACGGAGGCCCTGCACGCCTGGGGCTCCTACCAGCTCACCCGCAGGCTCAGCCTGGGCCTGCGCGACCGGGAGATTGTCATCGACCGCACCTGCGCGCGGTGCGGCTGCGCGTACGAATGGGGCGTGCACGTCCAACGGTTCGCCGGGCGTGCGGAGTTGACCGCCGCGCAGATCGGCTCGCTCACCCACGGCGGTGCCACGGACGCCTGCTGGACGAGCGAGCGTGACCGGCTGCTCATCGAGGCGGCCGACGCGCTGCACGCCGACCATGACATCGACGACGCACTCTGGGCCCGGCTCGCCGCGGAGTTCGCGCCCGAGCAGCTGCTGGATCTGCTGATGCTGTGCGGCTGGTACCACGCGATCAGCTTCACGGCCCGCGCGACCAGGCTGCCGCCGGAGCCGGGGGCACCTGGCTTCGCCGACTTCCCCGCACCGTAGCGGCTACGGGGCGGACAGCCGCCCGCTGAGCAGAGTCCCCGCTCCCGCGACCACGGCGAGCACCGTGAGCGCGGTCCCCATCGCCGAGGTGAAGGACCCCGAGGACCCGAGAACCGTGCCCGCCACGGCGATTCCCAGCGTGGGCCCGACGTTCATCGCGGTCTGCTGGAGCCCGCCCGCCACCCCCGCGTCGGCCGCCGGGGCCCGGCGTACGACGACCGTGGTCGCCGTCACCATCACGGTGCCGAATCCGGCGCCGAGCAGCAGGAAGCCGCCACCGACGGCGAGCGCGCCCGAGTCCGGACCGAGCCGCGACAGGGCCAGCACCCCGAGGGTGAGCAGCGCCATCGCGGCGGCCGTGGTGCGCCGGGGGCCGTGGCGGCGCTCCAGTACGGGCGCGAGCGGGGCGGCCGCCACCATCGTCACGGCCAGCGGCAGCGCGCGCAGGCTGCTCTGCAGCGGGTCGAGTCCGAGCACGTCCTGAAGAAAGTACGTCGCGACGTACAGCGCCCCGAACATCGCCGCCGACGCGGTGACCAGGACGGCCAGGGCCGAGGTGATCGCCGTCGAGCCGGACACGGACGCGGGGACGAGAGGGCTCTGGGTGCGGCGCTCGTGCCGGACGAAGGCGAGGCCCGAGGCGAGGGCAACTCCCGCGCCGAGTACGGGAAGTGAGAGGAGCGGTGCGCCGGGGAGCCCCACGCAGGCGTGCACGAGACAGCCGAGGGTCAGGGCGAGGAGAGCGGCTCCCGGCAGGTCGAGGCGCTCGCCCCGCGCTTCGCGTACTTCCTGCGCTTCCCGTACGTCCTGTGTGTCCCTTGCGCCCCCTGAGCCCCTTGCATCCCTCGTGCCCTGCGCTTCCCGCGACTCCCGCGCTTCCCGCGACTCCCGTACGAGGAGGGTCAGCGCGAGCCCGCCGAGGGCGAACGCGGGGACGGCGCTGAGGAAGAACGCGGACCGCCAGCCCCAGTGGGTGGTGAGCGCGCCGCCGACGAGCGGACCCGTGGCCGCCGCGAGGCCGATGGCGGCGGTGCGCACGGCGAGCGGCCGGCCGAGGCGGTCGGGCGGGTAGGCGGCGCGGAGCATGCCGAGCGTGGCGGGTTGCAGAAGTGCGCCGAACACGCCCTGGGCGACGCGGAGTCCGATGACCGGGCCGATGCCCGGGGACACCGCGATCCCGGCCGATGTGACGGCGAAACCGAGCGTGCCGAGGGCGAAGAGCCGCCGGTGGCCGTAGCGGTCGCCGAGCCGCCCGGCGAAGACGAGGAGGCTCGCCACGGCGATGAGGTAGCCGGTGCTGGTCCACTGGACCTGTGCGAACGAGGCGTGGAGGTCGCGGCGCAGGGCGGGTTGGGCGACGGTGAGGACCGTGCCGTCGAGGGCGACGACCACGGCGCCGGTGACGCTGGCGGCGAGAGTGAGGCGGGGGCTGCCGCCGCGGCCGCGGGGGTGGTGTGGGTGCGCGGCGGTGGTGGTGCTGCGGGCCGTGTCGGGGAGAGGTGAGGTCATCGCGCGTCGGACTCCGGGCCCAGGTGCGCGTCGAGCGCCGCGTGCAGCAGGGGTTCGACGTCGTCGGCGCCGGTGGCGAGCTGAAGGCTTCCCCAGCCCCACAGTTGGGCGATGCCGTGCAGATTGGCCCAGAGCGCGCCCGCGATCACGGCTGGCTCGGCGCCGTGCAGGGGCCGGGCCCGGGCGACCAGGTCCACGAAGACAGCGAAGAGCGGCAGGCTGGTGTCCCGCAGACCCAACTCCTTCGACTCCAGCAGATCGTGACGGAACATCAGCTCGAACATGCCGCGGTTCTCGAGCGCGAAGCGGAGGTAGGTGCGGCTGAGATCGGCGAGCTGGGCGCGGGGTGAGGGGCTGCTCGTGCCGCCGCCTCCCGTGCCCCCGCCTCCCGCGCCCCCGGCCAGGGTCGTCGCCACCTCTTCGGCGAGGTCCGCGAAGCCCTGCCGTGCGATGGCGGACAACAGGGAGAGGTGGGTGGGGAAGTGGCGGCGGGGCGCGCCGTGCGAGACGCCTGCCCTGCGGGCGATCTCCCGGAGGGAGAGCGCGGCCACGCCTTCGCGGGCCACGAGGTCGACGCCCGTCTCGACGAGGCGGGCGCGGAGGCCCTGGTCCTGCGCCCCCTGAACTTCCTGTGTTCCCTGTGCTCCGTGCTCGTTCCGCTGATCCATAGACACTGTCTACCACGTGCACGTAGACACTGTCTACGTGCACGTGGGGTGGGGTCTTCCCCCGCATGGACCGTCGGGCCAGCAGGATGTCGGGACCTCGGCCGCGTGACGATCATTGAGGCGACGCATCAAGTGGCCGGATAGACCAAGTGGCCGACGGGAAGGGTCAGATCGTGTACTCGGAGAACTCGCCGACGAGGACGTCCAAGACGCTCGCCGCCGCCGTGTTGGTGGCCGTGATCGGCGGCATGGCGGCGACCGCCGGACCTGCCCGAGCCGTACGGGCCGGCGAACTGCCCGGTGAGCAGCCCGGCGTCCAGGGCACCTGGCGCATCCAGGGCGACAGCACGCTCCTGTCCATCGCCCACGGCACCCTGCGCACCTACCAGACGACCGCCGTCAGCTGCCTCCCCGGCGACACCGCGCGACGCACCGGACGCGGGACGGTGCCGGCGGGCACCGTCACGTACAAGGGGGACGAGAACACCTACCAGGTGCGCCCCGGCAAGGGCGGCGCGCGGGCCACGCTGCACTACGAGGGCTCGACCGGCGACCGGACCCTGCGACGGGTGGCGGAGCTGCCGGAGTCCTGCGGCGAGTCGGCGCCCGACGGCAAGCGCGCGACCTTCGACGTCTTCTGGCGGACCTTCGAGGAGAACTATCCGTTCTTCACGGCGAAGAACATCGACTGGCACGCGGTCCGGGACCGGTACCGGCCCCGGATCCACGAGGGCATGAGCGACGCCCAACTCTTCGCCGTACTGCGGGAGATGATCCGTCCGTTGTACGACGCCCATGTGTCGCTGCGCGCCGGGGACACCGGGAGTTTCGGGCAGGGGCGCCCCGGTACGGAGGTCCCGTCCGCCACGCTCGACCGGCGTGCGCGGAGCCACATCGAGCGGATCGACCTCGGCGGCGAGCGGCTGCGCCCCTTCGCGGGCGGCCGCATCGGATACGCCCGGCTCCCCGACGGGCAGGGCTATCTGCGCATCTCCGGCTTCGGTGGCTACACCGACAAGGGGGACGACTACGCGGCCGACAGCGCGGCCCTCGACGAGGCGCTGACCGAGGCCGTGCGGTCGGGCCCGCGCGGCCTCATCCTGGACCTGCGCATCAACGGCGGCGGCTCCGACGCCCTGGCCCTCCAGGTGGCCCAACGCCTCACGAAACAGCCGTACTTCGCGTACGCCAAGCGCGTGCGCGACGACCCGGCCGACCCCGCCCACTTCACCCGCCCGCAGTCCGTGCGCGTCCACCCCGCCCCCGGCAGGCAGCGGTACGCGGGCCCGCTCGCGGTCCTCACCGGCGGCGAGACGTACAGCGCGGGCGAGACCCTCACACAGGCCCTGATGGACCGCCCGGCCCCGACCGTGCGGATCGGCCGGAACACCCAGGGCGTCTTCTCCGACGTACTGGAGCGGAAGCTCCCCAACGGGTGGACGTTCGGCCTGCCCAACGAGGAGTTCCTCACCGCGACCGGCGAGACCTTCGACGGCACGGGCATTCCGCCGCATCACCGAACCGGTGTGTTCACCGAGGAGTTGGCGCAGGGGAAGCGTGACTCGGCCTTCGCGTGTGCCCTCGTGGAGCTTGCCCGACACCCCGGCCGGTCGTAGCGGCCGTGGCGGTCGCGGCTGCCGCGGTCGTGGGCGATCCGCGGCTCAAGCCCGCTGTCGCGCCTCCGCCCGGAGGTCGAGCACCGCCGCCACCAGCGCCACGACCACGAAGCCCAGCGCCGTGAGCAGGCCCAGCTGCAGGGCGTCCGCCCAGTGGTCGTGGTTGCCGACGTGGGCGAAGAAGACGGCGCCCACCGCAGCGATGCCCGCGGCGGAGCCGATGCGCTGGGAGGTCTGGAGCACGCCGCCCGCCGCGCCCGCGAGGCGCACCGGGACCTCGGAGAGGGTGAGCGTGGTGTTGGGGGAGACCGTGAGGCCCGAGCCGAGCCCCGCCACCAGCAGGGGAAGGGCCGTCGCCCACGCGGCGTGGGGACCGGGGACGAGGCGGACGGCCACGATGGTGCCCGTGAGGCCGAGGGCCACGCCGAGCAGGCCGAAGGTGACCAGCTTGCGGCCGTGCCGGACCACGAGGCGGCCGCCCGCCGCCGCGGCGACCGCGGAGCCCGCCGCGAACGGGACGGACGCGCAGCCCGCTTCGAGCGCGCTGTAGCCGAGCCCGTTCTGCAGGAACAGGGTGTAGACGAAGAAGACCGTGGTGAAGCCGGCGAAGTAGACCAGGGCGAGGAGCGCGCCCAGCGAGAAGGAACGGAGCCGGAAGAGGCGGACGTTGACCAGCGGCGCGTGCTGCCGGTCCGTCTGGCGGCGCTCCCACAGCCAGAAGGCGAGCAGGAGCAGCACGCCCAGCGGGACCAGCGCCCACTTGCCGCGGCCCGGCCACTCCTGCTCCTGGACCAGCGGCAGCATCACCGCGACGACGCCCAGGCCGAGCAGGAGCACGCCGAGCGGGTCGAAGCCCTCCCCGCCCCGGCGCTCGGCGGCGGAGCGCCGGGGGAGCAGGCGCAGGGCGGCGGCGAACGCGGCGGCGCCGAGTGGCAGGTTGACGAAGAACACCCAGCGCCAGCCCGAGTCCGTGCCGAACGCCTGGATGAGCAGACCGCCGACCAGCGGGCCCACGGCCGTGGAGATGCCGATGGTGCTGCCGAGCATCCCGAAGGCCCGGGCCCGCTCCGCGCCCTGGAACAACTGCTGGATCAGGCCGGAGACCTGCGGCGAGACGAACCCGGCCGCCGCGCCCTGGAGGAGACGGAAGGCGACCAGCCAGCCCGATGAGGGCGCGAGTCCGCAGGCCGCCGAGGCGAGCGTGAACAGGGCGAGGCCGGTGAGGAACGCCGTCCGGCGCCCGCGCAGGTCGCCGAGCCGCCCGGCCGGTACGAGCGCGAGCCCGTACGTGAGCGCGTACCCGGAGACCACCCAGGACAGGTCGGCCTGTGAGGCGTGCAGTCCCCGCTCCATCGACGGCAGCGCGACGTTGACGATCGAGGTGTCGAGGAGCGTCATGAACCCGGCGGTCAGACAGACCGCGAGGGCCTTCCAGCGGCGGGCGTCGGCGGTCGCCTCGGGGTCGGGGCCGTGCTCCGTGGCTGCGGCTGTCCGGGCCTTGGGGACGGTCATGGCTCCCAGCCTGGCCGGTGCCCGGGGCCCGGGGGAGATCGCGCGGGCCGTTCGAGTGGCGGGGCGCTTCAGGTCGCCGGGGACGGTGCGCTTCACGGAGTGCGGAGCGAGGCGCTTCACGTCGCAGACTCACACTGTTAGAGTGGTCTAACAGTGTTAGAGAACGATCTGCGAGACCAACCCGACAGGACGGTGTGCGATGGCGGTGGACACCCCCGCCCGATCCGGCCGGAGCCCGTACCGGACGCTCCCGGCGCTCTGTGTGCCGCTGGCCCTCACGATGCTGCAGAGCACGGTGCTCAGCACCGCGCTGCCCGACATCCAGGACGATCTCAACGGCGGCATCCAGGACATCCAGTGGGTCATCAGCGGCTACTCCCTGGCGTTCGCCGCGCTCATGCTGACCGGCGGCGCCTGCGGTGACCGGTTCGGCCGCAAGCGGACCTTCCTGGCCGGCCTCACGGTCTTCCTCGCGGGCTCGGTCTTCTCCGCGCTCGCCGGGTCCGTGTGGGTCCTGGTGGCCGGGCAGGCCGTGCTCGGCGTCGGCGCCGCGCTGCTCATGCCCAACACGCTCTCGATCATCCGGCACGTCTTCACCGACAGCGGCGAGCGCGGCACGGCCATCGGCATCTGGGCCGCCGTCGCGGGCGCGGCCGTCGCCTTCGGCCCGGTCGTCGGCGGGCCGCTGGTGGAGAACTTCGGCTGGGCGGGCATCTTCTGGATGTACGTGCCCATCGCCGTGCTCGGTCTGGTCATGGGCCTGCGGGACGTACCGGAGTCGTCCAACCCCGAACGGCGCCTGGACCTGGCCGGGTTGGTGCTCTCCATCGCCGCCATGTCCGCGATCGTGTACGCCACCATCGAGGGCGGCTCGCGCGGCTGGAGCGACTCGCTCGTCGTCGGCGCGTATGTGGCGGGCGGGGTGCTCCTGGTGGCCTTCCTCGTCACCGAGACGCTGGTGAAGGAGCCGATGCTGGACCTGTCGTTCTTCCGTGACCGGGTCTTCACCGGCTCCGTGCTCGCCGGGTTCGTCCTGTACTTCGGCCTGTTCGCGATCACGTACTTCCTGATGCTGTGGCTGCAGACCGTCCTCGGCTGGTCGGCGGTCGGCGCCGGACTCGCGATCCTCCCCGGCATGCTCCTCGCGATGGTCTCGGCGCCGGTCGCCGGCTGGATGACCACCCGGGTCGGCGGCGCCGTGCCGCTCGGGCTCGGCATCTTCTTCGCCTCGATGACGATGTTCGGGGCGTCCCTGTACGGCACCGGGGCGCGCTACTCCGAGTACTGGTGGGTGGTGCTCCTGGTCGGGCTCGGCATCGGTCTCACGCTCACCCCGATCTCCACCCTCGTGATGATGCGGGTGCCCGCCGCCCGCTCCGGCATGGCGTCCGGCGCGAGCAACGCCACCCGGCAGCTCGGCAGCGTCTTCGGGGTGGCCGTGCTCGGCACGCTGCTCACCACGAAGATGACCGACAGCGTGCGCGACCGGCTGACGGAGGCGCGGGTTCCGGCCCAGGCGCGCGACAGCGTCGTGAAGGCGGTCGAGGCGGGCGGTGCGCAGAGCACGGGCCAGGGCGGCGACCCCCGGATCACGAACCTGGTCAACGAGGCGTTCGTGGACGGCCTGCACCTGGCCGAACGGGTCGGCGGCGCCTTGCTGTTGGTCACCGCGGTGGTCGCCTACTTCCTCGTCCGTGGCCGGGACCGCACCGACATCGAGGACGAGACGGCGGCGGACACGGCGGCCGGCGACGAGGTCGCGGCGGGCGACCGCACCTGAGACAGCCGGGCGGGCTCGGATCGGATCCCCCGTCGGCCGAGCCCGTCCGGCGTTCGACGCGCCACTCCCGTCACGGGAGTGGCGCGTCTCCCCGTACCGTCACTCCCGTACGAGCACCGGCAGTTCGCACACGCCCCGCATCATCAGGTTGTCCCGCCACCGCAGATCCTCCGGGGCCCAGGCGAGGCGCAGCCCCGGGTGGCGCGCGAACAGCCGGGCCACCCCGACCCGCCCCTCCATGCGGCCGACCGCGGCCCCCATGCAGTGGTGGATCCCATGGCTGAACGCCAGGTGCTGCTGCGCGGCCGCGCGGGTGCTGTCGAAGTGGTCCGGGTCGGGGAAGCGGCGCGGATCACGGCCGGTCGCCCCGAGCAGTACGAGCACCGGCTCCCCGGCACGCAGTTTCCGTCCGCACAGCTCGACGTCGCGCACCGGGAAGCGCCAGGTGGGCACCTTCACCGGGCCGTCGACGCGCAGCACCTCCTCGATCAGGGGCTCGATCCGCGCGGGATCCCGCTCCAGGGCGGCGCGTTCTTCCGGGTGGGACAGCAGGCGCAGGGTCGCGTTGGTGATGAGGTACGCGCTGGACTCATGGCCCGCGAAGAACAACTGGTAGACGAGTGAGATCAGTTCGTAGTCGTCGAGGTGCTCCTCGCCGTGGGCCGAGACCAGGGCGCTGACCAGGTCGTCGGCGGGTTCCTTGCGGCGGGAGGCGAGCAGCGGGACGAAGTAGCCGGCCATCTCGTCGGCGGCCTGGTCGAAGGACGCGTCGTCCTGGAGCTCGGCGCGCACGAGCAGCGCGCCCCAGTCCTTGAACCGCTGCCGGTCGGCTGCGGGAATGCCGATCAGCTCGCAGATCACCTCGACGGCGAGCGGCAGCGCGTAGTCCCCGAGGACGTCGAAGTCGGGGCGGCCCGCAAGGGTGTCGAGCTGTGCTTCCGCGAACGTCTCGACGGGGCCCTGGAGTTGGAGCATCCGCCGGGCGGTGAGCGCCCGGGACATCAGCCGGCGCATCCGGGTGTGGTCGGGCGGGTCGACGCTGAGCAGATGACGGCCGAGCAGGGCCGTCTTCTCCTCGGCGCGGCCGGCCGCGATGGCCTCGCGCACCGGCTCCTCCGTGTTGGCCGGATCGACGCTGAACAGCGGGTCGGAGAGTACCCATTTCGCCACGTCGTAGCCCGTGATCAGCCAGGGGTTCAGGTCCGGGCGCAGATGCACGCGGGTCACCGGTTCCGTGCGGTGGAGCTCGGCGTAGCCCGGCCCCGGGTCGGCCATGAATGCGGAATCGAGCAGATCAACCGGAGGTGCGTCTTCGAAGGCCATGGCCTCGTTGGTAACGCATGCCGGGGGTGCCACGCAATAACGGTCTGGTATTCCCCATTAAAAGGCTTCGTCAAGTGGAATATAGCGTGCCGTTTGCCCGATCGGGCTATTTGTAGTTCGCTCGGGGCGGCCTTGCACTGGCTGACAAACACTGTTAGGTTGCGACGCTGTGAGGCTGGAAGTTTCTGCTCAACAGACTCACCGACCTCACCGGGGGTTTCCGGTGAATGTGGCCGGATGCCCTTCGTGCACATGGAATCCACCCTCCGTATCCCAACACGAGGAGATGGTCATGAAGCTGCAGTCCGAGAAGACGGCGGAGCACCGCAACAGCACCCCGCAGGCCGCTCTTGAGCCGTTCGGCGCAGGTCGTGAAGGTGCCGTTCTGGTTCCTGGCGCCTGTTCCTGCTGCTGCGGAGCCGTTGTCCGCAAGTAACCGATGACGGTCGGCGCGCCGCGGGTCACGGGCCCGCGGCGCGTCGGCCCCTCGTCAGTTCTGACAACGACGGTTAAGTCCGCAGCGGCGGGTTAAATGCGAGGAGCGAATTACATGAGCGATGCGCAGACCCCCGCAGATTCAGGACTTGTGCGGTCCTCGGTTGCTGCGAGTGCCTATCGCACGATGAGTCCACATGTGAACGCTGTAGGTTTGCAAACCCACTCGATGCGTTTTGAAAATCAGTCAGCAGATGGTGCCGAACGCATCGCGGAGGAGTTTCTGATAGCAACTCGAATGCGACGCTGGGACCGTGAGTCCCTGCTGTCCATCGGGTATTACTTCTCCGATGTCATGGCGGTCGTCCAGTCCCGCCAGGACCGGCTGCCGCGCCAGGGCGCGCCCCGCGTCCCGCTGCCCGAGGGCGCCGACGCCCCGGCCGGGCTCGCCGAGACCGTGCTGCGCCGCCGCAGCGGCCGTGACTTCACCGGCGCCCCGGTCTCCCTCGACGACCTCGCCACGGTGCTGCGCTTCGCGGGCGGCGTCACGGCCGAGGCCGACATCGAACTCGCCGACGGCGCCCCGCTGACCATGGGCTTCCGTACGGTGCCCAGCGCGGGCGGCCTCTACCCCGTCGAGCTCTGGCTCGCCGCCCTGAACGTGACCGGCCTCGAGCGGGGGCTGCACCGCTATCTGCCCGTCGAGGACGCCCTCACCGCGCAGGCGGGCCCCGAGACGCTGCCCGAACTCCTCGCCTCCTTCGACCCGCAGGACGGCTCGATCGACTTCGAGCGGGCCGGCGCCGTCCTCCTGCTGATCGGCAACCCCTGGCGCTCGATGCGCAAGTACGGCCCGCGGGGCATGCGTTCGATGTTCCACGAGTCGGGCGGCATCGCCCAGAACACCCATCTGGCCGCCACCGGACTCGGGTTGCAGAGCGTGGACTTCTCCGGCTTCTACGACGACGAGGCGCACGCCGCCCTCCACCTCGACGGCGTGCACCGCACGCTGCTCCACACCGTGCTGTTGGGCGCGGGCTGACCCCCGCGCGCCCACTCGACACCACCAGGGACCAGGCAGAAGAGAGGCCCCACGCATGACAGACAACCGGCAGCCGCGCGTGCGCCGTTCGTTCTCCGTCGTCGGCCACAGCCCCGACGTCGTCGAACTGCGCACCGGGGTGTGGAACGCCAAGTCCTACACGCTCACCGACGACTCCCGCTCCGGCAAGCTCTTCAACCTCGTCAGCGGACTCGACGGCACGCTCTCGCGCCGCGACCTCGCCAAACGCGAAGGCGTGTCCCGCGTCGAGGTCGAGGCCCTCGTCGACCACCTCTACGGCCTCGACGCCATCGAGGAGGGCCCCGGCAACGCCCTGGACGCCTACCTCGACGGCATGGCCGCCCTCGGCGCCCGCCCCGAACAGCCCGTCGCCCGGGGCGTGATCCTGCTCGGCGACGGCGAACTCACCGAGCGCACCGCCGCGTTACTCCCGCCCGACGTCACCGGCGACACCCTCATACCCGGCCCCGACCACCCCGTACGGGCCCGCCTCGACGCCCTCGCACCGGCCGTCCTGCACGACGGACTCGCCTTCGGTGAAGCCGTGGAATTCCTCGCCCCCTGGCGCGGCCACTACCTCCTGCTCGCCGAGAAGACCATCGACCCGGTGCGCGCCCAGCTCCTCAACCGGCTCACCCGCGCCGCCGGGATCGACTGGACGTACGCGGCGATCGACGGGCCCTTCCTCTTCGTCGGACCCACCATGGTCGCCGGGCGCTCCGCCTGCTTCGAGTGCTTCGAGACCCGCGTCACCATGAACCTCCGCGAGAGCGCCGGATACCAGCGCTACAAGGCCGCGCTCGCCCGCTCCGCCGTGCACGCCGGCGAGCCGCCCGTCTACGGCCCCGTCCAGCAGCTGCTCTGCTCGCACCTCGCCCTCGAAGCCACCAACTACCTCAGCTGCGGCTCGACGTTCACCATCCAGAAGGTCCTCGGCTGCTATCTGCCGAGCATGGAGATCTCCTACCAGGAGGTCCTGCCGCTGCCCGGCTGCCCCGGCTGCGGCTCCGTGCCCGAACGGGACGACGAGACCCTCCACTTCGACCCGCGCTCGTGGCTGGAGGACTGATGCGCCTGACCCTCCACCAGGACGAGGACACCCGCGTCCACCGGCTGCGCCGCCGCATGCACAACCCGCTGTGCGGCATCACCACCTCGATGGGCTTCCTCACCCGCTACCCCGGCGGCCCCCGGCTCCTCGTCGGCACGGCCGACATGACCGGCGTCCACGTCCGCCAGGACCAGCCGCCGCCCAAGGCGGGCAGTTACCACATCGGCGGCTACGGCATCTTCCCGTTCGAGAGCCACATCCGCTCGCTGGCCGAGACCCTGGAGCGCTACTCCGGCTACGCCGCCGCGCTCGACGGCCACTTCGAGGAGCGGTACGCCTCGTACGACCAACTGGCCGCCGAGAACGAGCCGTTGCTGCCCCCGTCGGCCTTCCGGCTCTTCACCGACGAGCAGTACGAGCGCGACGGCTTCCCCTTCGACCGCTTCGACCCACAGGCCCCCTCCGGCTGGATCCGCGTGCCGTCCCTCACCGGCGGCGGCACCTGCTGGGTGCCCACGCAGCGCTTCCTCCTCGGGTACGTGCGCCGGCGCGAGGAGCCCTGGACGCTGCCCGCCGTCACCACGGGCACCGCGACGCACACCACCGCACCGGCCGCCCTGCGCGCGGCACTCGAGGAAGTCGTCCAGGTCGACGCGGCCATGGGCCACTGGTACGGCCGCACGGAGTCCGCGCTGATCCGGCCCGACGCCCGCACCCGGCACGTCGACCGCATCGTCGACACCTACTTCCCCGCGTCCGCGCCCCGCCCCGAGTTCCACGCCCTGCCCAGCCCCGACCTGCCCGGCTTCACCATCGCCTGCCTGCTGCGCCAGCCCGCCGGGCTCGTCCCCGAGGTCGCCATCGGCCTCGGCAGCGGCGCCTCGCTGGCCCGTGCCATGTACCGGGCGCTCCTCGAAGCGGCGGGCGTGCAGTGGCTCGCCGCCTGGGTCGCGGTCGAACAGTCCCAGGAGGGCACGCCCGACACCGGGGACATCTACGACCTGGAGGGCAACGTCGGCCTGTACGCGACGTCCAACGGCGCCCGCACGGTGGAGCGGCGCTTCGCCCACCACACCGAGACACCCGCCTCCGAGCTCCCACCCGACGACGACCGCCCGGTCAAGGAAGCGGTACGCGGCCTCGTCGACGCCTTCCAACACACCGGGAAACAGCTCTACTTCGCCGATCTGACCACCCGCGACCTGCGCGCCCTCGGCTTCCACGCGATGCGCGTCTGGTCGCCGGACACGGTCAGCCTGCCGCTGCCCAGCGCCGTGCCCGCCGCCCACCCGCGCTTCGCCGACTACGGGGGCTTCACCGATGACGTCCCTCATCCCTACCCCTGAGCTGCGCGCCACGGCGCTGGCCGCGCTGACGCTGTGCGCGTTCTCCGCCCTCGCGCTCGCCTCCCACCTGCACGTGCGCTTCTTCGACCACCGGGGGGTCCACACCCTCCAGGTGTACGCGGGGGTGCTCGGCGCCGTGACCGGGTTCGGCCTGCTCGTGCTCGGCCCCGCCGCGCTCGGGCGGGAGGCGGCGGTCTGGGGCCTGGTGGCGGGACCGGTCCTCGGCGCGGCGGCGGCTCCGCTGATCGCCACCGCCGACACGGCGATCACACGGCGGCTGGCCCGGCGCGCGTCCGCCCGGCCAACTCCCGCACGCACGACGGCAACAGCGCCTCGGACGCGGGCCACGCGGGCGGTGGGCGCGGCGGCGAAGCTCGCACGGGGAGCCGGGGGAGAGGCCCCCGCTCCGGCGGTGGAGCGGCGCTGGACGGCCAGCCGCCGCGACAGCGACGTGGCGCTGCCACTGGTGTGGCTGGTGACGGTCGGAGTCCTGGAGGAGTGTGTGTTCCGGGGCACGCTGACCGGCGTGGCGCTCCATCAACACGCGTGGCCGGTAAGGGCGTTGGTACTTCTCCTCGCCACCGCGGCCTTCGCCCTCTCGCACATCTTCTTCGGCTGGGCCCAGGTCGTCGCGAAGCTCCCGCTGTCGTGCGTGGCGCTCGCGCTGACGCTGGCGACGGGCACGGTCCTGGGCGCGGTGGTGGCGCACGCCCTGTTCAACGCGCGGATCTGGCGCTACCAGAACACGGTGCGGGCGGCGGCGCCACGACCGGGCGCTCCCGCGAGCGCTCCCGGCGCCAAGTCCCGCGTACAGAGGGCGGGTTCATGAGCAGTGTGGTGGCCGCGGCGGTGGTCCTGCTGGTGACGGCAGGGGCGTACGGGGCGCTGGCGCCCTGGCTCGCCCGGAGCGTCCCCGGCCGGTTCACGGCGGTGCCGCCCGCCCGGTCCCGATCGCTGGCCGGGGCCGCAGCCGGGGGCCTGGTGACGCTGACCGCCGCCCTGTGCGGCGCCCTGCCGTGGCACCCGCCCGCCCCGGACGGCACCACGGCGGCCCTCGTGCTCCTCGGACTCGCCCTGGGCTGCGGCGAGTTCGCGGCGGCGGCCTTCCTGTCGAGCGTGGTGGCGGACGCGGGGGCGGCGCTGCGGGGAACGCGGGTGGCGCGCGGGGCGGAGCGGGTCCTGGCTGCCGTGCGGCGCGCCGGGACGCGCGCCCGCGACGACGGCCGGCCTCGCACGGCTCCCCACCGAACCGCCCGCACCGCGACCCGTGCCACCGTCCTGCCGCCGCGCACCACCCGTCCCGCCTCGGCCGCCGGGCAGACCCACTGGCTCGCCCTCGCCCGGGGGCAGGCCGCCGAGGAGGCTCGGGCCAGGGTGGCGGGGCCCGGTGCCGCGTGGGGCGTGGCGGCCCTCGCGGTTGCCGTGGTCGCCGAAGAGGGCGCGTTCCGGGCGGGGTTGGTGAGCGCCCTCGCGGGGGCGGGCGCCGTGGCAGCTGTCGGGGTCGCGGTCCTCGCCCACGCCGCCGTGCAGGTGCGCGCCGTCCCGGACGGGCGGCGCACCGCCCCCGACGTCTGGCTGCCCGCCCTCCTCGTCCCCGCCGTGCACGCCGCCCTGTACTGGCGCACCGGAACCCTCACGCCGCTGCTCGCCGCCGACGCCGCCTATCTCGCGCTGCTCATCCCGACCGAGAGGAAACGATCGTGAAACACGGCATCTCGCTGCTCCCCGACTGCCGCCCCGCCACCCGCGGCGCGCGCGAGTACTACGAGGACGTGCTGCGGATCTCCCGGCTCGCGGACGAAGCGGGCCTCGACTACGTCAAGATGACCGAGCACTACCTGAAGGAATACGGCGGCTACTGTCCCAGCCCGCTGACCTTCCTCGCCGCCGTCGCCGCGCAGACCAGCCGGATCCGCCTCATGACCGGCTGCGTGCTGCCCGCCTTCCACCACCCCATCCAGCTCGCCGCGCACACCGCGATGGTCGACGCGCTCAGCGGCGGCCGCCTCGACGTGGGCTTCGCGCGGGCCTGGATGCCGTACGAGTTCGCGGCGTTCGGGGTGTCGATGGACGAGAGCCGCGACCGGTTCAACGACACCATCGCCGCGGTCCTGCGTCTGTGGACCGAGGAGAAGGTCTCCGAGGACAGCCCCTTCTTCTCGTTCCGGGACGCCACCTCGCTGCCCGCTCCCGTGCAGCGCCCGCACCCTCCCGTGTGGGGCGCCGCCGTCCGCTCCCGGCAGAGCTTCGCCTGGCTCGCCGAACAGGGCTTCGGGCTCCTGGTCACGCCCCCGCCCCGGCAGCAGGACCTCGCGGGCGTACGGGACTTGGTGGAGGTCTACCTCGACACCTTCGAGGACGTCCACGGCGACGCCCCCGACGCGCCCCGCCCCCGCGTCGCCGTCTCCATCCCGCTGTACGTGGCGGAGACCGACGACGAGGCGTACGCGACCGCCGACCCGCTGCTGCGCGAGTACCTGACCGTATGGGCGGAGGCCGCCGAGGCGTGGATGCACACGTCGTCGAAGGACTACCCCACGTACTCGCAGATGGCCCTGACGCTGCGCAACCTCGACATCGCCGACTTCCGCAGCCTCGGCACCGCCGTCGTCGGCTCCCCGGCGACCGTGCTCGAACGGGCCCGCCGGCTCCAGGAGTTCCTGTCCGTGGACACCTTCCTGTGGCAGGTGGACTTCGGCGGCCAGGACGGCCCGACGATGGAGCGCAGCTTCCGGCTCTTCGCGGACGAGGTGCTGCCGCACCTGCGATAGGTGACGGGACGGCAACAGGGGTGGCGGAGAGTTACTTTCCGCCACCCCGTTCCCCTAACATTATTAGGGAACCCGTACCGCACCCGCAGGAGGGAGTCGGCCGCATGCCCGCTCAGCGTGCCGCAAACTCGGCAAACCGCCAGCCACGGCCGTCCATCACGCTCGAAGCCGTCACGGCGGCAGCGCTGCGCACACTCCAGCGGGACGGGCTCGACTCCCTGTCCATGCGTCGCCTGGCCGACGAACTCTCCATCCAAGCGCCCTCCTTGTACTGGTATGTCCGGAACAAGGATGAGCTTCTGGACCTTCTGGCCGATGCTCTTCTGGCCGATCTGCGGCTTGACACACTCGTGCGGGACGACGGCGACTGGCAGCGGGAGCTGCGCGAGATGATGCAGGAGTACCGCAAGTACCTGCTCTCCAAGCGGGATTCGGGGCGCGTCCTCGCGGGGCGGCTCCAGCTCGGCCCGCACTTCCTGCACCACGCGGAGGTCATCCTCGGAGCGGTGCGCCGCGCGGGCTTCGGCGACCAGGACACGGCCGACTCGCTGTACTCCTTGACCCAGTACGTGCAGGGCTTCGTCCTCCATGAGACGTCGCCGCTCTCCGCCGACGTGGCGCGGGGCACGGACCCCATGGAGTTCCTGGAGGCCGCGCGCGACCGCCTGGCGCACCTCTCCGCGGAGGAGTACCCGAACGTGGTCGCGGTCGGCTCCCGCCTCGCCCGCCCCGACATCGAGGCCCGCTTCAACTACGGGCTCGACCGCTTGCTGGACGGGCTGCGGGTGCGCTTGGAGGAGGCCAACTCCCCGTCATAGACGGGGAGTTGGTGGTGCGTGGCGGAGCTCAGTCGTCCTGCTGTTGTTGCTGGCGCGCGTCGCGCTCCGCCTGCTCGCGCTCCTGGCGCTCGCGGTTGCGGGCCTGGTCCTCGTCCTGCTTCTTCTGGAGCACCCGCTGCCGGGCCCGGTTGCGGGCCCGCTCGACGGGGTCGCCCTTCCATGGTGCGCGCATGGTGAGACCTCCTGGTCGTCTTGTCAGTTGGGGGTGGAATCCGGGGTCGGGGGCGAGGCCGGGGCCGGAGCCGGGTGCGCGACGAGGACCGACTGCGGCGGGGTGGCGGGCAGTACGCGCTCAAGGGTGAATCCGGCCCGCTCGAGAAGGTCCCGCCACTCCTCCTCGCGGCGCTCGCGCCCGTCGTTGTCGGCGAGCATCTCGATGTCGATGAGCTTCGCCCAGTGGAAGCCGTTGCCCGGTGGCACGACGGCCTCGATGACGAAGAGGCGCGCGTCGTCGCGGCAGGCCGCGCGCACCTTGCGCAGCACGGCAAGCGCGGTGTCGTCGTCGAAGCAGTGCAGCATGTTCTTGATCAGATACGCGTCGCCGCCGCCCGGCACCTCGTCCGTGGCGTCCCCCGCCACGCACCGCACCCGCTCGGCGACCCCGAGCCGGGCAAGCCGCTCGCGGGCGAGCTCGATGACATGGGGCCGCTCCACCAGCACACCGCGGCTGTCCGGGGCGTGCGCGAGCAGCGTGCCGAGCAGCTCGCCGTCCCCGCCGCCGAGGTCGACGAGCGTGCCGTAGCCGCTGAAGTCGAGGGCGGTGACGAGCTCGGCCGCGAGCTCCGAGGTGAGCTCGCCCATGGCCGACTCGTACACGGAGCGGAACGCGACGTCCTTGTCGAGATGCTCGAACAGGGGCCTGCCATGGGCGACTTCGAAGGCCGTCCTGCCGCTGCGCACCGTCTCGGTGAGCTTCCCGAACGAGTCCCACATGGGGCCTTCGGTGAGCATGAGCACCCAGTTGCGGATCGGCGTCGTGGCGTCGCGCCGCAGACAGTCGGCCATGGGCGTGAGCCCGTACCGCCCGTCTTCCTGCTCCTCGAAGACGCCGACGCAGGCGGCGGCGCGCAGGCAGCGGTGCAGCGAGGGGGCGTGCGCGCCCACGGCGGCGGCGATGTCGGCCACCTGGCGCGGTCCGTCGGCGAGGACGTCGGCGACCCCGAGCGAGGCGAGCGCGGAGATGGGCTGGGCCGCCCACTTCGCCGCGGCGAGGGCCAGCACCCGCGCGTGCGGCGGATCGTAGGGCCCGCCGGGAAGGCCGATCGGAGCGGATGCCTCAGCGGTCACGTAACCCTCCTTCTAACAGTGTTAGATAGAAGTCAGGCTAACACCGCGCCCGGCCCGCCGGGAGGTTCGGCGACAATGACCCCCATGTCCCGCCCCGCCCGCTGCTGTGCGGCCCCCGCCCTCACCCTGCTGCTGACCCTGGCCCGCCGGGGCGCCCCGCACGGGGGTGCCGGGCACGGCTCGGTCTTCGACTACACGGCCCTGCTGGCGTGTTCGGCCTGCGGCGGGGGCGTGGTCGAGCACCACTCCCACGACTGCTGGGACGTGGCGGACCACGCCTCGTGGGACATGTACTGGTGGTGGCGCATCACCGCGGACGACATGCCCCTCGTCCATGAACTGGCCGCGGCCTGCCCGGTGTTGCCCGCCGAGGCCGCCTGCGCGTGCCCCGTCCACCGGGGCCTGGGGGAGGGGGCGCCGCCGGGGATCGCGGCGCCGGTGGAGACGCGGTCCGAACCGGCGCCGGTGCCGCGGGCCCGGGTGCGGCTGGCGGACGGAGTGGCGCGCTGGGCCGAGGGGGCCCCGGGGGCTTGACCGTCGAGGAGAGCCTCGGGGTCTGACGTGTCGCGCCGAGCTCTCGGCTCTCAGGCCGTGACCTTCGCGACGAACGCCGCGACGTTCGTCACCGTCCGCTCGATCTTCTCCTCCAGGGTCAGCGTCTCGTGCAGCCGCGCCCCCGAGCCCGCGTCCCGCAGGCCCCGCACATAGAGGGAGCAGGCGAGGTCGCTGCAGATGTACGCGCCCACCGAGTTGCCCTGTTTGCCGGCCTTCCCGGCCTTCGGGGCGACCAGCAGCGAGACGCCGCCGGACTGGGTGGTCAGGCACATCGAGCACATGCTGCGGCGTGCCTGCATCCAGGAGCCGGAGGCGGAGCCGCGCATGGTGAGGCCCTGCAGGCGGCCGTCCAGCTCGATGACGAGGTAGGCACGGTCCGGCGCCTGGGGATCTCGCCAGCCCAGATAGTCCAGGTCGTCCCATGGCCGCTCGCCCAGGTCGCGGGGCACATTGAGGCGCTTGGCCTCGCCCTTGCTGCAGTTCACGAACGCGGCACGGATCTCTTGCTCGGTCAGTGGCTTCATAAACCTGAGGCTAAGTTGCCTAAAGCTTTTAGGCAAATGCATAATGGGTGCAGCTGAAGGTGAGGATGCTTATGGTGCGCGTAGGGCTGAGTGCGGAACGCCTGACCCGGGCGGGCGCGGAGCTGGCCGACGAGGTCGGCTTCGACCGGGTGACCGTCTCGGAGCTGGCGAGGCGGTTCGACGTGAAGGTCGCGAGTCTGTACTCGCACGTCAAGAACTCCCAGGACCTCAAGACGAGGATCACCCTGCTCGCCCTGGAGGAGCTCGCCGAGCTGGGCTCCGCCGCGCTCGCCGGACGGGCCGGGAAGGACGCCCTGGCCGCCCTCGGGAACGTCTACCGCGACTACGCGAAGGAGCACCCCGGCCGGTACGCGGCCACGCAGCTGCGGCTCGACACGGAGACGGCGCTCGCCAGCGCGGGCCCGCGGCACTCCCGGATGACGCGGGCGATCCTGCGCGGCTACGACCTGGACGAGCCGGACCAGACCCACGCCGTTCGCCTCCTCGGCAGCGTCTTCCACGGTTACATCAGCCAGGAGCTGGGCGGCAGCTTCGACCACAGTGCCCCGGACACGCAGGAGACCTGGGAGCGCATCGTGGACGTCCTGGACGCGATGTTGCGCAACTGGCCCGCACCGGCTGCCCAGTCCAGTCGGGCCGGTAAATCCAGTCAGTCCACCCGGACCGTCAAGTAGCGCAGTATCCGTACACGTTGATCAAGAGGTTGAGGCAGTCCATGAGCGCCCGTCACGGCTGGACCACCACCCCCGTCACCGCCGCCTTCCTCCGCGGCGCCCTCGACGTCGAGCCCACCGAGCTCGGCGTGCTCCCGCACCGGCTCCCCGCCCGGGCCCGCGCCCAGAACACCGACGCCCAACTGGCCATGGTCGAGAGCCACCCCTCGGGCGTACGGCTCGCGTTCCGCACCCGGGCCACCGCCGTCGAGCTGGACGTGCTGCGCACGAGACTCGCCTACGTAGGTGTCCCGCCGCGCCCCGACGGTGTCTACGACCTGCTGGTCGACGGCCGGCTCGTGGCGCAGGCCGGTGCGGACGGCGGCCACACCATCACCGTCGACATGGCCGCGGGCGGCGCCGAGCGCACGCCGGGCCCGCCCGGCACCGTCCGGTTCACCGGCCTCCCGGAGGTGGCGGGCGACGGCCTCAAGACCGTCGAGATCTGGCTGCCGTACAACGAGACCACCGAACTCATCGCGCTGCGCACCGACGCCCCTGTGGAGCCCGCCCCCGACCCGGGCCGACCGGTGTGGCTACACCACGGCAGCTCGATCAGCCACGGCTCCGACGCCGCGAGCCCCACCGCCACCTGGCCCGCGCACGCCGCCGCCCTCGGTGGTGTGGAGCTGGTCAACCTGGGCCTCGGCGGCAGCGCCGTGCTCGACCCGTTCACCGCGCGCGCCCTGCGGGACACCCCCGCCGACGTGATCAGCGTCAAGCTCGGCATCAATGTGGTCAACCTCGACGCGATGCGGCTGCGCGCCTTCGGCCCGGCCGTCCACGGCTTCCTCGACACGATCCGCGAGGGCCACCCCACCGCACCCCTCCTGGTCGTCTCGCCCATCCTCTGCCCCATCCACGAGGACACCCCCGGCCCCACGGCCCTGGACCTCAGCACGCTCGGCACCGAGCACGTGAAGTTCCGGGCGACGGGCGACCCGGCCGAAGCCGCCTACGGGAAGCTGACGTTGAGCGTCATCCGGGACGAGCTGGCCCGGATCGTGGCCCAGCGCGCCGAGGACGACCCGCACCTGCACTACCTGGACGGCCGCGACCTCTACGGCCCGGACGACGTCGCCGAGCTCCCGCTGCCGGACGCGCTCCACCCGGACGCCGCCACCCACCGCCGTATCGGTGAGCGATTCGCCAAGGCCGCCTTCGACAACGGCCTTATCCTTCCGGTGGCTTGAGGAGAAGCGGATATGTGAGGAGGAGTGGTCGAACGTGCACGAGTCCCCCCGGGTGCTGCTGCTGGCCGCACGGGCCGCGGAGCTCGCCGACCCCGCCGGGCAGGCGCGGGGCGGCGCGCTGTGGCGACTGCTCGACCGGGGCAGACAGCTCGACGCCAACGTCCTGCGGCTGCCGCCGGGCGCCTCGGTGGCCGAGCACGTCGAGTACGACGTGGATGTGATCCTGGTCGTGGCCGAGGGCGGCGGGCACCTCGACGACGGCACGCGGCGGCGGGAGTTGACCCCCGGCACCGTGGTGTGGCTGCCGAGGACGGCGCGCCGCGCCCTGTCCGCCGGGCCGCACGGCCTGACGTACGTCTCCGTCCATCAGCGCCGCGCGGGCATGGCCATCGGCGGCCCGCTCACCGCCACCGCCACCGCCATCGCCACCGGGGCCGCGGCCTCCGCCGGCGGCATCGTCGGTGAAGGCGGCGAACCGGCCTGCGCCCTGAACCGGGTCTGCCCGGCCTGCGGCCGCCTGGGCACCGAGGCGGGCACCCGCTACTGCGGCTGGTGCGGCGAGGAACTGCCGGGTTCCGCCGCCCCGTAGCCTCCCGCGCCTCCCCCTCGCGGCGCCGCGTGACCCGCTCCCGACGGGGTACTCACGACGGGACGTTGACCCGCTGGCGAAGGGAGGAGCCGGTGAAGGCAGTGAAGATCGCGTACAAGCCGGTCGGCATGGCGTTCGGGGCGCTGAGCGGCGTCCTCGCGGGCGCCGCGTTCAAGAAGGTGTGGAGGACCCTCGGGCACGAGGACGACGCGCCCGACGCCACCGACGAGGGCCGCACCTGGCGTGAGGTGCTGCTCGCCGCCACGTTGCAAGGTGCGATCTTCGCGGGGGTCAAGGCCGCCGTCGACCGTGCGGGCGCCGCCACGACGCACCGTCTCACCGGGACATGGCCGGGCTGACGGCGAAGGGGGCCGCCGCCTGGGAGAGGGGTCCGAGGCGGTGGCCCGTCGGCGGCCTTGGCTGCGCAGGGACTTGACGGCTCGTCAGTTCAGTGGGTTCCTCTCTTATATCGGCTCACCGATATAAGTGCACACCGCAGCCGCCCAGGGAGACCCGTGCCCAGACCCACCCAGGCCCAGCGCAAGTCCGAGACCCGCACCCGGCTCATCGACGCCGCCGCCGAGCTCTTCGCCAAGAAGGGGTTCCACGCGGTCTCCGCCGAGGCCCTCGCCGACGCCGCCGGGCGCACCACGGGCGCGCTCTACAGCCACTTCGGCGGCAAGGAAGGGCTGTTGCTCGCCCTGCTCGACGTATGGAAGGAGCGCACCGCCGAGCAGCTGGCGGGCGAGCTGCACCAAGTGGCCGACCCGGGCGCGCACTTCGCGGCGATGTGGCGCAGCGTCACCCAGCCCGCCGCCGACGACCGCGGCGACTCCTGGCTGCTCCTGGAGACCGAGCTGTGGCTGTACGGGGCCCGGGACCCGCTCGTCGGCACACCGCTCGCCCGGCGCTACACGGAGATACGGGCACAGCTCGGCGAGGGCCTCGCCGACTGGGCCGAGGCCACCGGCACCACGCTCCCGCACCCGCCCGAGGAGACCGGCGCCCTCGTGCTCGGCGTCCTGCTCGGCTGTGCGCTCCAGCACCGGCTCGAACCCACCGCCGTACCCGAGGAGTTGGTCGTGAACGGGCTCAGCGGTCTCCTCGGACTCACGCCCGGCCGAAGGACCGGACACCCCCGATAGACCGGACACCCCCGATAGGCCGACCACTCCCGCAAGACCGCCCGCCCGCGAAAGGCCGACCCTCGTCGAAAGGCCGACCCCTCATGAGCGCTGTCCCCACCCTCGACTCCATCGACCTCCTCGAAGACACCTGGGCGCAGGCGGTGCCGCACGAGCAGTTCGCGCTGCTGCGCCGCGAGGACCCGGTGCACTGGCACGAACTCCCGGACGGCGAGGGCTTCTTCGCCGTCACCCGGCACGCGGACATCGTCGCCCTGAGCCGGGACCCGGAGCTGTGGTCCGTGCAGCTCGGCTCGTTCTTCATCCGCGACCAGGCACCCGAGGCCCTGGAGAGCCTCGGCCTGACCCTGATCGGGATGGACCCGCCCAAGCACACCCGCTACCGGCGGCTGGTCAGCACCGCGTTCGCGCCGCGCATGGTCGCCAAGCTGCTCGACGACATCGAGCGGCGGGCCGCGCTGCTCGCCGACTCCGTGGAGCCGGGCGCCGCCGTCGACTTCGTGGAGCGGCTCGCGGCCCGGCTGCCGCTGCAGGTCATCTGCGAGATGATCGGCGTGCCCGCCGCCGACGAGGACCGCATCTTCGACTGGAGCAACCGGATGGTGGGCTTCCAGGACCCGGACTTCCGCACCAGCGAGGAGGACGGCCAGACCGCGGCCGCCGAGATCTACCTCTACTGCGACGAACTCGCCGCCGCCCGCGCCAAGGACCCCCGCCACGACGTGATGAGCGCCCTGGTGCACGGCGAGGTGGACGGCGAGCGGCTGTCCACGCACGAGATCAACATGTTCTTCGTGACCCTGTGCGTCGCGGGCAACGAGACCACCCGGAACCTGCTCGCAGGCACCCTCCGCACTCTCATCGAGCACCCTGATGCCCTCGCCGAGCTCCGCGCCGGCATCGACGACGACGCGCTGTGGACCTCCGCCACCGAGGAGTTCCTGCGCTGGAACGGCTCCATCCACAACTTCCGCCGCACCGCGACCCGCGGCACGGAGATACGCGGCGTACCGATCCGCGCGGGCCAGAAGGCCGTCCTCTTCTACACCTCGGCCAACCGCGACGAAGATGTCTTCGCCCACCCCGGCACGCTCGACCTGCGCCGCACACCGAACGACCACCTCACGTTCGGCGGCGGCGGTCCGCACTTCTGTCTGGGTGCCAACCTCGCCCGCAGCCAGATCAAGGCGCTGATCCGCGCCCTCGTCCGGCGCTACCCGAGGATCGAACCGGCGGGCGAGGCACGGCGCATGCGCTCGGACTTCATCAACGGGGTCAAGTACCTGCCCGTGCGCTTCAGTTGACGTCGGTGCAGTGCCGGTGGCTCCGGTTCACCCCACCGTCAGGACCGCGTTCCCGCGCACCCTGCGCCCGCGCAGCTCGCCGATGACCTCGGCGGTGCGGCTCCAGTCCCGGACCGTGCCGATCTCGGGGTGGAGGCGGCCGGTGGCGACGAGCCGCACCAGGGCGGCGAGGTCGTCGCCGTCCGTCGCCTCGGACCGGGTGTAGTCGAAGTGCGTGATCCGCGCCTGGTCCGGCCCCTTGAAGAAGTCGAAGAAGTCCAGCGTCACCGGGGTGCGGCTCGCCTGCCCGAACCACACGAGCAGCCCGCCCGCGGCGAGCCGGGCGAGCGCCGCCGGGAGCGAGGCGCCGCCGACCGACTCCAGCACCACGTCGTACGGGCCTTCGGCCTCCTCGACCGACGTCACCAGGCCGACCGCCCCCAACTCCACCAGCCGCGCACCTCGTTGCGCGCTGGCGCTCACCACCGTCACGGCCGCTCCGGACGCGGCGGCCAGCTCGGTGACGTAGTGGCCGACGCCGCCGCTCGCCCCCGTGATCAGGACGCGCCGCCCCGCCACGGGCCCCGCCGCGCGCAGCAGCCGCAGCGCCGTGATCCCGGCGAGGGGGAGCGCGGCGGCCGTCACCGCGTCGACGCTGTCCGGGAGTTCGGCCACGGCGCCGGTCGGCACGGCGACGCGCTCGGCCCAGCCGTACGCGGGCGGGTGGGCGACGACGCGGGTGCCCTCGGCGGGGCCGGTGCCGTCGGCGGCAGCCCGTACGACCGTGCCCGCGACGTCCTTGCCGGGGCGCCAGCCGGGCCAGGTCCGGTCGAGCTGCCCGTCGAGCTGAAAGGTCTCGCCCCGGTTGACGGAGTACGCCTCGACGGCGAGCACCAACTCGTCCTGCTGGGGCTCGGGTTCGGGGGCCTCGCCGAGGACGACGGGCTTGTCGGGGTCGGTGCCGGGGAGCAGGGCGTGCATGGCGGGCGGTCCTTTCAGGGGAGCGGGGAGGGGACGTACGACGGGTCGGGGGGCTCAGGCGAAGACGACCTGCTGGGCGTGGAGGGTGTCGAAGTGCTCCCGTACGTCCGCGATCCGGCCGTCGCGGACCGTGAAGACGGCCAGGCAGTGCTGGTCGTAGCGGCCGCCGGAGCGGGCCAGGGCGCGGGTGTTCCACTGGGCGAGCACCCGCTCGCCCTCCCCGATGAGACCGTGGAACTCGAACTCCACGGTCTCCGGGACCAGTCGGGACACCATCGCGGGCACGAACTCGCCGAGGATCTCGTCCGGCCCGGTCCAGGTTCCCGACACGGGCAGGTCGCCGGCGAGCGTCCAGGTCGTCTCCGGGGTGAAGAACTCCCGCAGCGCCTCGACGTCGCCCGCCATGAGGGTGTCCATGTAGCGCTGCACGACGGCCTTGCTCGACTGGGTCACGGTGGTCAGCTCGGTGAGGGGGTGCGTGGTCATGGTGCGGCCTGCTCTCGTCTCTCGAAGGTCTGTCGTGGGTCTGTCGTGGGTCTGCCGTTGGTCCGTTGCCGGGGCTGGTCCCGCGGGCGTTCCGGCGACTTCTGAACCGTAGGGACGGGAGCCGGGGCGAGGGAAAGACCTGTTGCGGATCGGCCCATATCGGGGCGGCATCAACGCAGGTCAGGACGGGTCGTATGCTCCCCGGCATGTCTGAACTGCGTCGCCTCCGGTACTTCCTCGCGGTCGCCGCGGAGCGGAACTTCACCCGCGCCGCCGAGCGGCTGCACATCGCGCAGCCCGCGCTCAGCCGCCAGATACGCCAGCTGGAACAGGAGTTGGGGGTCAGGCTCCTGGACCGCACCACCCAGTCCGTCGAGCCCACCGAGGCCGGGCGCGTCCTGATGGAGCGCGGCGCGGCGCTGTGCGAGGAGGCGGACCGGCTGTGGCGGGACATCCGCGGCTTCGCCGAGGGCGAGCACGGCACCCTGTCCTTCGGCTACAGCGCGAGCACCGGTTACGAGACGGCCCCCGCGCTCCTGGCCGCGCTGGCCGAGCGCCACCCGGGCCTCACCACGACGACGCGGCTGCTGCCCACGGCCGAGATCGTCGCGGCGGTGGCCGACGGGACGCTCGACGCGGGCCTGGTGCGCTGCCCGCCGCCCACCCCTCAACTCGTACGCACGCTGGTCAGGCTGGAGCCGCAGGGCGTCCTGCTCCGCGCCGACCACCCGCTCGCGCAGAGCGGGTCGGCCGTCGACGTGACCGCGCTCGCCGGGGAGACGCTGCTCGTGCACCCGCGCGCGGAGAACCCCGGCCACTACGACGCGATCATGGGCATCTTCGAACAGGCGGGCATCGCCCCGAGCCTGCGCCTGCGCCAGCTCTCCTTCGACGCCGCGCACACGCCCGTGGCGAGCGGCCGGGCGGTGACGGTCGTCGGCCAGTCCGCCGTCCCGAGCCTCCCGGCGGGCCTGGCCTGGCGCCCCCTGACCCCGGCGGCCACGATCGAACTCCACCTGCTCACCCGGGGCGCCACCGGCCGTGCCGCGGTCACCCGCCTGCTGCGGGTGGCGGGGGAGACGGCGCGGGCCGGGGGGTGGCTGCGGTCACCGGGGGCGCGCACCCCCTGAACCAACGTGCGCAATGCCTGGGTCAAGGTGTTGCATTGCTTGATCAAAGCGTTGAATTCCTGGGCTAATGTGCGCTCTGACCTGGGGTGATGGCATTTCAATGGGGGATCGATCTGCGTGGGCGCGATTCTGTTCAACGTCACGACGGCGGCGCTGCTGGTGCTGATGTTCAAGGGCGGCCTGGCGCTGGTCGGTGAGGACACCGTGCGCCGGCGGCCGGTCCCCTGGGTGGCCGTGGGCCTCGCGGCCGTCGCGATCGGCGGGGTGGTGCTCCAGCACACCTGGTCCGGGGCGATGGACGCGCTCGACGCCGATCCGGGGAGGTCCGGGTGGTGGCGCGTGGTCACCTCGGTCTTCATGCAGAACGGGGGCTTCCTCGGCGCCGCCTGGAACCTGGCGACGCTCGCCGTGATCGCCGCCCTCGCGCAGTGGTTCTGGCGCGGCCCGCTGACGCTGGTGCTGTTCGCCGCGGGGATCCTGCTGCCCGAGCGGATCGACGCGCTGTTCGGCGAGACCTCCCACAGCACCGACCCGCGCAATTTCGCGGGCAGTTCGGGCGCGACGTACTTCCTGGCCGCGACGCTCGCCGGGGCTCTCCTGCTGACCACCCGGGACACCAAGGAGCGGCTGCTGGCGGCGGCCGTGCCCGCGCTCGGCCTCGTCATGTGGCTGGCGCAGGACAACGGCCATGGCCTGGTGGCCTGTTACGGGTTCCTGCTCGGCGCGGCCGTGCTGCCCCTGGCCCGCAGGGTGTCCCGCTCGTTCCGGGAGCCGGAGCGAGCGGGACGGGCAGCGAGGTAGGGGCTCCGCTACCAGATCGACTCGACCCACTCCGGGTGGTCGATGAACGGGTTGCGGTTGTGCTGGAACTTGTCGTAGATGACCTGGTTCCGGTTCTTCTCGAAGGCGTCCGGCGGGTCCTCGTCGCTCCACTGCTTCAGGACGGAGAGGCGGCCGATGGCGGGGGCGCTGCCGTTGTCGACCTTGTCGTTGGGCTCCAGGTCGGGGAAGCCGTCGTCGCCGTCGTAGCGGACCGCCATGTAGAGGATCATGCGGGCGACGTCGCCCTTGACGGCGTCGCGGGGCTCGAAGGAGTCGGAGTCCGTGAGGCTGCCGGGGGCCTCGTCGACGGGGCTGCCGCCGTTGTCGAAGTCCTTGTTGCCGCGCGTGCTGTTGACCGTGACGTCCTCGGGGCGCAGGTGGTGGACGTCCGTGCCGGGGCCGGTCGCGGTGCCGAAGTCGCCGTGGGACTTGGCCCAGACGTGCTCGCGGTTCCAGTCGTTCGCGTCGCCGCCGTTGCTGTCCTTGCTCTGTGAGCGCCCGCTGTAGAGCAGGATCACGTTCGCGCTGTTGCCGGGGTCCTGGTCGGTGACCTTCAGGGCGTCCCAGACCTGGTCGTACGAGAGCTTCGTCTGCTTGCTGATGATGGTGTGCAGGGCGCTCTTGAGGGCCGGTCCGGTCTTGCCCTCGGCGTCCTTGTAGTAGTCGTCGACCGCGCTCGTGGACCCGGAGGCCGCGGTGGTGGTCGTGGCGTCCGCGGCGGCCGGGACGGTGAGGCCGACGAGGACCGCGGCGGCCGTCAGGGCCAGCGGCTTCCAGTGCCGGGTGCGGGGGCGTCGTATGTGGGAGTCGGGCATGTGGGGGGAGTCCTTTCCCGGGCGGTACTCGCGCACGGCGACCGGTGGGGCCCAAGGAACGGGCGGTCTACGCGAGTTGACTGCTTCGACACCGGGAGGGTGCCACGGGTGGCCGCGTCACCGTATGAACGTCGTGGGTCGAACCTGTGGCGATGTCGTGGACATGAGGAAGTTGTGACCGTCTGCGCGAAGGCGGCTGCACGCCTATTGACGCGTATTCAAACCTGTCAGTAACTTCAACGCTGCACCACTTAACTCCCAGGTAACAAAAGGGGAGTTGAGCTCGCGATGCCGCACCCGGCACTTCCCCCCACCCTTCCCTGACGAGTCACCCATGCCGCCGCCGTACGGCGCTGCGCCATGCCCTCGTGCCCCCGCACGTCGGATTCAAAGGAGAATCGGATGCCGATCCGCGTACGTGCCAGAAGCCTCGCGGCCCTCGTCGCCGCGGCGGGAACCGCGGCCCTCGGTCTCGCCGCACCGACCCCCGCCGCGGCCGTCCCCCGTCCCACCGCCGACGGGCTCTCCTACGTCGCCATGGGCGACAGCTACAGCGCGGGCTCCGGCGTCCTGCCGCTGGACCCCGCCGCGCCCCTCCTGTGCGCCCGCGCCGCCGCCAACTACCCCCACGTCATCGCCCGGCGAACCGGCGCCGAGCTCACCGACGTGACCTGCGGCGGCGCCCAGACCAAGGACTTCGCCGGGTCGCAGTACCCCGGCGTCGCCCCGCAGCTCGACGCGCTCGGCAAGGGCACCGATCTGGTCACGATGACGATCGGCGGCAACGACAACAACACCTTCATCAGCGCGATCCTCGCCTGCGGCTCGGCGGGCATCCTCACGGGCGGCAAGGGCAGCCCGTGCAAGGACCTCTACAAGGACTCCTTCACCGAGAAGGTCGACACCGTCACGTACCCGGCGGTCAAGCAGGCGCTCGCCGCGGTGAAGGCCAAGTCGCCCGGCGCGCAGGTGGCGATCCTCGGCTACCCGTGGATCCTGCCCGCGCAGGCCGCCCCGGGCTGCTTCGCGAAGATGCCGGTGGCCACGGGCGACGTGCCCTATCTCCGGGACCTGCAGACCCACTTGAACAAGGCGGTGCAGCGCGCGGCGTCCGAGACCGGTGCCACCTACGTCGACCTGTCCGGCGTCTCCGAGGGGCACGACGCCTGTCAGCCCGCGGGCACCCGCTGGATCGAGCCCGTCCTCTTCGGCACGAACATCGTCCCCGTGCACCCCAACGCCCTGGGGGAGTCCAAGATGGCCGAACAGGCGATCGACGCGCTGCATCTGTGATGATCACTGTCACGGACGGCGGCCGAGACCGGACGCCGCGAGAGACAGAGAGAAGAACGGGGGCGGTCGGGCATGGCGATCGTGGTGCTCATCGGTGTGCTGGTGCTCGTGGTGGCGGGCCTGGCTGTGGGGATGTGGGGAGAGCGCGGCGGGCCCCGGTGGGCGCGCGGCGTCGGCGCGGTGGCGGTCGCAATCGGAGAGGCCGCCAGGAAGTCGGCGAAGAGGAACCGGAGGACGGGTGGCAGCAACAACAGCGGCGACTCCATCTGAGCTGCCTCCTGGCAGCTGAACTCCCCTCCCCGGCCGCCCGTTTCGCCGCCGTGGCGAAGGGGAGGGTTGAGAGGGGTGTCCAGCGGGTGAAGGGTGCGCAAGGATGGGGTTATGACCGCGGTCCATCGCGCCATGGCCCAGCTGGAGTCCTGGCCGAACTTGGTAAGTGGTCCGCCTAGGTGTGCGATCGGGCACGGCATCGCCACGGCGGACCACGACATCGTTCACTTCCACTCCGAGGACGCCGCCGACGTGTGCCTCACCCGGGGTGGCGTGGAGCGGATCCTGCCCCAGCTGCGGCACAGCAGCGCGATCCGGGTGATGCCCGGCGCTGCCTGGGTGACGGTGCTGCTCGACTGCGACACCGACATCGACCTGCTCCTGTGCCTGGTCAGCCTCGCCCTGAAGGAGAACGCCCGGGAGTGCGGAGCCAGACCGGACCCGCCCTGCGCCTGGGAGCGGCCGGGACGAGCGGTGCCGTGTGCGGCGGGCGAGGCGACGGGCACCGGGGGCGCGGCGGACGGAGCGGATCGGACCCCGCCGCACGGGACGCACGGCATGCTCCCGAGCGCACGGCGCGCGGTCGGCAGACTGATGCACCACGGGCGCCGGGCGAGCTGACGCACGGCAGCCGCCCGGCGCCCGCAACTCCCGTCGCCGTGCGCGCTCTTGCTGTTCTCGGCGCTTCTGTTCTTGCTGTTCCCGCTACTCCTGGATCAGCGCCCGGATCCGCGGCGTGCCCGCCGCCATCGCGGCCGCCGCGACCACCGCGAGCGAGCCCAGCGTGAGGTAGAGCGTCGCGCCGGTCAGGTGCGAGGCGACCTGGCTGCCGATCGCGTCGCCCGTGGAGGCGGACAGGAAGAACAGGCCGGCGAGCTGCGAACCCATGCCCGCGGGCGCCAGCTTGTGGCTGATCGACAGGCCGGTCGGGCTGAGGAACAGCTCGCCCAGGGTCTGCAGGAAGTACAGGCCCACGAGCCAGAGGATGGACACCCGCACGGTTCCCGTCGCCTGCGTGGCCGCGATGGCGAGGAACAGGAACGAGGCGCCGCACAGGGCGAGGCCGGTGGAGAACTTCGCCGGGGCCGAGACGCTGAACCGCCGCCACACCGCCGCGAGCACGCCCGCGAACAGCACGATCATCAGCGGGTTGAGCGCGGCCTGCCAGGTGTCGGGGAGCCCCATCATGTCGACGTGGTCCGCCGCGAAGAGCTGCACGTTCGAGGCCGCCAGGTCGAAGATGGCCCAGAAGAGGACCGCCGAGGCGAACAGCCAGACGTACGCGCGGACTCCGGAGCGGCCGCGCTCGTCGAGGCCCTTCGTGCGGAAGAGCTTCGTGAAGTAGAAGACGGGCGCGGCGACCGCCAGGACCGAGAAGGCGGTCAGCGAGTGCGACAGCGTCAGCCGGCCGGCGAGCGCCACCAGGACGACGACGGCCGCGACGACCACCGAGCCGATGCCCAGGCCGCGCAGCACCCGGCTCCGCTCGTGCGCGGAGAGCGGGCGCGACGGACCGTCCTCGACGGTGCGCAGGCCGCCGCTGGCGAGGAACACGACCAGGCTGAAGGCCATGCCGACCGCGGCCGCGCCGAACGCCACCGGCCAGCCGAAGTGCACGCCGAGCCAGCCCACGAGGAGCGTCGCGAGCAGGCCGCCGATGTTGATGCTGGCGTAGAACTTGCTGTACGCGGCGTCCCGCTCCTGGTCGCTGCGGTGCCCGAAGAGCTTGCCGACGAGCGCCGTCATGTTGGGCTTCTGCAGTCCGGTGCCGAGGGCGATCAGGACGAGGCCCGTGTAGACGGTGGCCGCCCCGTGCTCGAAGGCGAGCGCGATGTGGCCGAGGAGGATGACGACGCCGCCGAGCACGGCCGCGCGGCGCGCGCCGAGGACGCGGTCAGCGACCCAGCCGCCGGGCAGGGCGGTGAAGTAGCAGGCCGACAGGTACGCGCCGACGAGCGCGGTGGCGGTGGCCGGGCTCATGCCGAGGCCGTTCGCGGTGTCGACGAGGAAGAGGGCGAGAACCGCCCTCATGCCGTAGAAGGACCGCTAAGGAGAACCGCTCGGCTGCTTCGCTCAGGCACAGCGGCAGCAGACCCCGGATGGGGGCGCGGTTCTCTGCGATCACCTCCGATCGCGGACTGGCAGGTGGAGCGGTGGAGGGCATAAGAAAGGACTGCCTATTCGAGTGCAGGTTACATCTACTGTCCTCCACGGTACGGCGCGCGCATGCGGTGCTCCCAGGGGCGTTGGGCCCGCGGACGCGGGGCGAAGATCCCGCCTTCCGGTGGCAGGTGCGGCAGCCGGTGCGGCAGCCGGTGCGGCGACCGGCGTGATGGCCGGTGCGGTGATCAGTGGGGTGCGCGGGCCCGCTTCCAGGCCGGGCTCTCCAGGAAGAAGTTGTCGAAGCGCTCCTGAGAGTCCAGGACCTCCTGGATGTCGGCCGTGCCCTTGCGGACCCGGTCGAGGAGCCGGAAGTACTCGAAGCGCTCCACGCCGGGCGTGATGACGATGAGTACGTCGGCGTCGGACCCCGGCTCGGCGGCGAAGGCGTGCGGCATCCCCGCCGGGACGACGAGGAAGTCCCCCTTGTCCGCGGTGACCACGTCGTCGCCCGCGAGCGCCTGCAGCCGCCCGTCCAGGACGAAGAAGAGCTCGGACGCGGTCGTGTGGTGGTGCGGCGCCGCCCCGTCGGCGCCCCCGGTGAGGGTCACGCGCTGCGCGCTCAGGGCGCCGCCGGTGGTGCTGGAATCGGCGAAGAGCCGCACGGTGCTGTGCGCCCCGCCCAGCGTCTCGGCCTCGGCCTCGCGCACGAAGATTCCCTGCCGGTTCCCGGGCGTGATCAAGGACACGGCTCTCCCCTTTGCTTTCGCGTCGTCCTGCTTGCCTCGCACCTAGTTCTGCGCCAGATAGTACGGCATCTAATTATCTTGCGTCGAATAAGCTGGGTGCGTGACGGAAGAGCGGAACGACATGACGGAAGGCCGGGACGCGGTCGACGCGATCATCGACCAGTGGCGGGCCGAGCGGCCGGACCTCGATCTCGCGGCGATGGGAACCTTCGGACGGCTGGGGCAGCTGGCGCTGCTGCTGGCCCCCGCCATGGAGGAGGTGTTCGTCCAACACGGCCTGCGCCGGGGCGAGTTCGACGTACTGGCGGCGCTGCGCCGCTCCGGCCCGCCGTACACCCTGATCCCCTCCGCGCTGTCGAAGACCCTGATGCTGTCCCGGGCGGGCATGACCAACCGGCTCGACCGGCTCGAGGCGGCCGGGCTCGTCGAGCGCCGCCTCGACCCCGCCGACCGCCGCAGCTTCCAGGTCGCGCTCACGGAGCACGGCCACGAGGTCGTCGACGCCGCAGTCACCGACCACGCCGCCAACGAGACCCGGCTCCTCGCCCCCCTCACGCCCGCCGAGCGCGAGACCCTCGACCACGCCCTGCGCACGCTGCTCCGCACCGTCAGCGGGTGAGCAACTCCCGTACGGCGGAGCTCACTTCCTCCGGAGCCTCCTCGGCCATGAAGTGACCGCAGGAGACGGTGGCGTGCCGCAGGTCCGGCGCCCAGGCGCGCCACAGCTCCGCGGCGTCGAAGCCGAGGGCGGCGCCCCAGTCCTGCTGCAGCACGCTGACGGGCATGGCGAGCCGGCGGCCCGCGGCGCGGTCGGCCCGGTCGTGCTCGACGTCGATGCCGGCGGAGGCCCGTACGTCCGCGACGATCGACGGCACCGCCGCGCGCGACGCGGCCAGATAGGCGGCGCGCACGTCGGCGGGGATCGCCGCGGGGTCGCGCGCCCAGACGTCGAGGAAGTGACCGAAGAACACGTCGGGGCACGCACCGATCAACTGCTCCGGCAGGCCCGGCGGTTGGGCCATCAGGAACAGATGGAAGGCCACGGCGGCGGTGGTGCCGCGCAGCACGTCCCACGAGTCGAGCGTCGGCAGGACGTCGAGGGACGCGAGGTGCGTGACGGCCTCCGGGTGGTCGAGCCCGGCGCGGATCGCGACGAGGGCGCCCCGGTCGTGCCCGACCAGCGCGAACCGCTCGTGCCCCAGCGTGCGGGCGAGCGCGACGACGTCGGCGGCCATGGTGCGCTTGGAGTAGGTGGCCGCGCCGCTGGCGGCGGGCTTGTCGCTGGCGCCGTAGCCGCGCAGGTCGGGGCAGATCACGGTGTGCTCGGCGGCCAGCTCGACGGCGACGTGCCGCCACATGAGGTGGGTCTGCGGGAAGCCGTGGAGCAGGACGACGGGGGTGCCGGAGCCGCCGACGGCGACGTTGAGGCGGACGCCGTCGGCTCCGGGGACGTGGCGGTAGGTGAAGCCGGGAATGGCGGGAGCGGCAGGGGCAGAGGGAGTGGCGGGAACGGCGGGAATCGTGGGAACGGCGGGGGCAAGGGTGGGGTCAGTCATGGTGGGCCTTCCGGAACCGGGGACCGGGGGCCGTGTCTCGGGCCCCTGTGCCGTCGAGACTGCCGCCCGCGAATCAGCAGCCGATCAGCACGTACGGTGGCCGGTGAGCGCAGGAGCGACGCGAGAGGCGGCCATGGGCCAGGTCAGGTTCGGTGTGCTGGGGCCGGTGGCCGCGGTGGCCGCGGTGGCTGCCCAGGACGGCGTGGACGGCTCGGACTGCGTGGACGCCTCGGACTGCGTGGACGGCGCGGGCGGCTCGGACGGATTGGACGCCCCGGCCGACGGGGGCGGATGGTCGGGCGGGGCTCCGATCGCGCTGAAAGGGCGACGGCACCGGGCCGTCCTCGCCCGTCTGATCGTCGCCCGCCGCCGTGTCGTACCGGTGACCCGCCTGGTCGAGGACCTGTGGGAGGAGCCGCCGCCGCGCGCCGTGGGCGCGGTGCGGACCTTCGTGGCCGACCTGCGCCGGGCCCTGGAGCCCGACCGGCCGCGCCGGGCGCCCGCGCGGCTGCTCGTGACGGAGGGCCCGGGGTACGCGCTGCGCGCTGCGCACCCGGACGCGGTCGACGCCTGGCACTTCGAGGCCGCGGTCACGCAGGCGCCCCGGCTCGCGCCCGCGACGGCGCTCCGGCGCCTCGACGATGCCCTGGCCCTGTGGCGCGGCCCGGCCTACGCGGAGTTCGCGGAGGAGGACTGGGCGCGCGGGGAGCGGTCCCGCCTCGCCGAGCTGCGGCTGCAGGCGGGGGAGCGGCGGGCCGAGGCCCTGCTCGCCCTCGGCCGCTCCGCGGAGGCGGTGCCCGACCTGGACGTGCACGTCGTCGAGCACCCCTGGCGCGAGGACGGCTGGCGCCTCCTCGCGCTCGCGCTGTACCGGGAGGGCCGCCAGGGCGACGCCCTCGCGGTCCTGCGCCGGGCGCGGGCGACACTGATCGAGCAACTGGGGGTGGATCCGGGCCCCGCGCTGCGCCGCATGGAGGCGTCAATCCTGGCCCAGGACCCAGCACTTGCCCCGGCTCCTGCTCCCGCCTCGGCTTCCGCTCCGGCTCCGGCTCCGGCGTCTGCTTCTGCCCCGGCTTCGGCTTCGGCTCCGGCGTCCGCTTCCGCCCCGGCTTCGGCTTCAGCGTCCGTTTCCGCCGCGGCTCCTGCTCCCGCTTCCGCTCCGGCTCCGGCTTCCGCCCCCGCTCCCGCCTCGGCTTCCGCCCCCGCCCCGGCTCCCGCTTCCGCTCCGGCTTCGGCGTCTGCTTCCGCCCCGGCTTCGGCTTCGGCTCCGGCGTCTGCTTCTGCCCCGGCTCCGGTTCCGGCTTCCGCCCCGGCTCCCGCTTCCGCTCCGGCTCCGGCGTCTGCTCCCGCCCCCGCCTCCACTCCAGCCCTCGCCCCCGCCCAGCTCTGGACCCAGGCGGCCGCCGCCTACGACCGCGTCGTCTCCGGCGGCGCCCGTGCTCGCCTCGAGTCGACGGTCGGGCTGCTGCGTACGCTCGCGGTGACCGGGCCGGACGGCCTGGAGGCCGCTCGGAAGCAGCGGATGGCGGCCATCGCGGCGGCCGAGGAACTCGGTGACCCGGAGCTGACCGCCCGCGTCATCGGCGGCTTCGACGTCCCCGCCAACTGGACCCGCAGCGACGACCCCGAGCTCGCCCGCCACATCGTTGCCGCCGCCGAACGCACCCTCGCCCGCCTGCCCGCCCCCCAATCCCACACCGACACCCGCGCCCAGGGCCACACCCACGCCCACGCCGTCACTCCCGTCGACGCCGCGCGCTGCCGTCTGCTCGCCACCGTCGCCCTGGAGACCCGGGGCCTGCGCACCACCCGCGGACCCGAGGCCGCCCGCGAGGCGGAGCTGATCGCGCGCCGCCTCGACGACCCCGCGTTGCTCGCCTTCGCCCTCAACGGCAGCTACATGCAGTCCTGCACGAGGGCGGGCGGCGCACCCCGGCGCGACGCGATCGGCGCCGAACTCGTCGAACTGGCCGCCCGCCACGGCCTGGTGACCTACGAGGTGCTCGGTCATCTCGTCCGACTCCAAGCCTGCGCGGCCCTCGCGGACTTCCCGCGCGCCGACGAACACGCCACCAGGGCACAGCAGTTGGCGGACCGTCATGAACTGCCCCTCGTAGGCGTGTTCACGCAGTGGTACGAGGTGCTGAAGCTGGCCGCGTCGGGCGAGGCGGAGGAGGCGGGAGAGCGGGTCGAGGCCGCGTACCGAAGTGCCGCCGTGCGCCTGGACGGCGCCGGGATGCCCGGCGTACGGACGGGGCTGCTGCCCCTCGCGCTCCTCGGGCTGCGGCTCGCCCACGGCCGCCCGCCCCGGGTCGACCTGGACCAGGACTGGGGGCCGTACCGGCCCTGGGCCGAGGCGCTCGCTCTGGCCGGGGCGGGGCGGCGCGATGCCGCACGCGCGGCCCTGCGCCGACTCCCGGAGCCGCCGCCCGACCTCCTCTACGAAGCCCTGTGCTGTCTCACCGTCGAAGCCGCTCTGCGCGCCGACGACACCGCGGCCTTGGAGCGGGCCAGGGCCCGGCTGCGCCCTGCGGCCGCCGAACTCGCGGGCGCGGCCAGCGGAATGCTGACCTTCGGCCCCGTCGCGCGCTACCTCACGGACAGCGAGGACTGACAGCGAGGACTGACAGGGGGAGGGCCGGCAGGGGGACTGGCAGTGGGGAGCCCGGCCCGGGTCAGACGCCGCTCACGTCCGGCACGGGGGCGTGCTTGGGTGCACCGGCCGTCACCATCAGCGCGGCCACCACGGCGCCGAGGAACATGAACCCGGCGGCCCACCAGATGGCCACCGTGAAGCCGTGCACCATGCCTTCGTTGGCGACCAGGGCCTTCTGGGCCGGGTCGCGCAGATGAGAGGCGACGTAGGTGGTGGCGGTAGTGGTCGCGATGGTGTTGAGCAGGGCCGTGCCGATCGAACCGCCCACCTGCTGGAAGGTGTTGACCGTCGCGGAGGTGACGCCCGCGTCCCTCGGGGCGACCCCGTCCGTGGCGGTCGCGAAGACCGGCATGAAGGTCAGGCCCATGCCGAGGCCCAACACCACGATCGCGGGCAGGACGTGGGTGGCGTACTCGGAGTTCACCGTGATGCGGGTCAGCAGGATCATGCCGAGCGTGGCGAGGAGCATGCCGGGGGCCATCAGATAGCGCGGCGGGGTGTGCGGCAGCAGCCGGGCCGATATCTGGGTCGAGCCGATGATGATCGCGGCCGTCATCGGGAGATAGGCGAGCCCGGTCTTCACGGGCGAGTACTCCAGGGTGACCTGGAGGTAGTACGTGAGGAACAGGAACACCCCGAACATGCCGATGGTCGCGAGGCCCATCGTCGTGAACGACCCCAGGCGGTTGCGGTTCTTGATGATGTGCAGGGGCAGCAGCGGGCTGGCCGCGCGCGACTGCCACCACACGAAGGCCACGAGCAGCACGGCACCGGCGCACAGCAGCGTGAGGACCAGGCCGTCGCTCCAGCCCCGCGGCTCGGCCTCGCTGAACCCGTACACGATCGCGACGAGCCCGCCGCAGCCGAGCAGGACGCCGGGGACGTCCAGGGCCGCGTCGCGGTGGCCCGGCAGGTCGTGCAGGAGGGCCATGGCGCCGAAGAACGCGAGGAGGGCGATGGGGATGTTCACGTACAGGCACCAGCGCCAGTCCAGGTACTCGGTGAGCAGCCCGCCCGCGATCAGCCCGATCGCGCTGCCGCCGCCCGCGAGGGCGCCGTAGATCCCGAAGGCTTTGCCGCGCTCCTTGGGGTCGGTGAACGTCGTGGTCAGCAGGGACAGCGCGGACGGCGCCAGGATCGCCGCGAACACGCCCTGGAGGGCGCGGGCGCCGAAGAGCATGCCGGAGTTGGCCGCGGCACCGCCGAGCGCGGAGGCGGCGGCGAAGCCGACGAGGCCGATGAGGAAGGTCCTCTTGCGGCCCACGAGGTCGGCGACGCGCCCGCCGAGCAGCAGCAGCCCGCCGAAGGCGAGCGTGTACGCGGTGATCACCCACTGCCGGTTGCCGTCGGACATGCCGAGGGCGCGCTGGGCGGAGGGCAGGGCGATGTTCACGATCGTGGCGTCCAGGACGACCATGAGCTGGGCCATGGCGATCACGACCAGCGCCCACCAGCGTCTGGGGTCCTCCCCGGGGCTGCCCTGTCGCTGCGCGGCCGCGGCGCCGACCGTCCGGCCGCCGGATTCCATGCCGTCCGGGGCCGGGTGTCCGTCGCTCGCACTCATGGGTACCAGTGTGGGTGGGGCCGGCGGATTCCGCCTTTTGGGCGACTTTGTCATTGGTTGCGATGACCGGGTGTTGCCGTCAGCACCAGCACTGCGGCTTCAGCGCCAGCACTGCGGCTTCAGCCCCTGCACTGCGGCTTCAGCCCCTGCACTGCGCGGCTTCAGCTCCTGCGCTTCGTCGTCAGCTCCTGCACTTCGTCGTACGTGAAGGGGCGCGGGCCCTCGGGGAGGGCGTGCCCGTCGCGGACGGCGGTCGCGGTGCTGACCGCTGCGGCCAGGGCGGACCGGTACAGGAGCGAGCCGAGGCTGACCCGGCGGACGCCGAGGGCGGACAGTTCGGCGAGGGTGGGCCCGGCCGGGGTGTGGAGGACGTTGAGCGGGACGAGGACGGTGGCGGCGAGCGCGGCGATGCCCTCCCGGTCCGCGAGGCCGGGCACGAACACCCCGTCGGCACCGGCCTGTTCATAGCGGGCGAGGCGCGCGGCCGTCTCGTCCTGCCGCAGGCCCAGCCAGTGGGTGTCGGTACGGGCGTTCACGAACAGCCCGGGAACGGCGGCCTTGACGGCCTCGATCTTCGCGGCGTGCAGCTCGGCGGGTGCGAGGGAGCCGTCGGAACGGCCGTCCTCGAGGTTGATCCCCGCGGCCCCCGCTTCGTGCAACGCGCTTGCCAGGGCGGCCACTTCAGCCGCGTCGTCACTGAAGCCGCCTTCGACGTCGACACTGAAGAGAAACGCGCCGCGCCGCCCGAGCCGCCGGGCCAGGTCCAGCGTCGCGTCCGCCGCCGCGCCCGCCCCGTCCGGGACCCCGGCGGCCGCGGCCACGCCGAGGCTGGTGGTGCCGACGGCCGCGAACCCCTCGGCCGCGAGCGCGGCGGCGGAGGCGTGGTCCCACGCGTTGGGCAGGAGCAGCGGTGTGGCCTGGTGGTGCAGCCGGGCGAAGGCGGACAGCGGCCGCTTCCGCAGGCCCTCCGAAAGGGCCAGGGCGTGGGCACGGCCGGGGCAGACGCGGGGCGCGGCGCCGAAGGTGAGGGGTGCGGGGTGCGTGCGGTGAGCGGTGGCGACGTGCAGCAGTACGAGGTCGCCCGGGGCGATGCGGCGCCCCGCGACCCGGGTGGGCCGGACGGCCACGCGCCGCATGGTCCGCAGGGGCGGGCGCTGCCGCAGCACCCTCGCGAGGGGCGCGCCGACGTCGTCACCGGCGGTGGCGGCGTCGACGAGTGACGCGGTGGCGTCGCATGCCTGGACGAGGAGGCCGATGACGTTGGCGGGGGTTTCGAGGGTGGGGTCGAGGGAGACCTCACGTGCGCTCGCCCGTGGGCCGAGGGGCGGCGCGGCCTCGTGGGCGCTTCCCCGCGCCGCATGAAGCTCGCGTCCCGAAGCGGCGTGACGCTTGTCGCCTCGCGCCGAGTCAGGTTCGCGCTTCCGTGCCTGGTCAGGTTCGCGCTTCCGTGCCTGGTCAGGTTCGCGCTTCCGTGCCTGGTCAGGTTCGCGCTTCCGTGCCTGGTCAGGTTCGCGCTCCCGCGCCTCGTCACGCTCGCGCTCCCGCGCCTCGTCACGCTCGCTGTCCCGCCCCGCACGGCCGGTGCCCTCAACATCCCTACCAGCGGCTGCCGTTGGCGTCAGCCTCCCCGCCAGCCTCCCCGCCAGCCTCCCCACCAGCCGCGCCACCGCCTCGTCCGCCCCCGGAACCTCCCCGCCGAAGTAGGCCCCGGCGACCGTGGCCACGTCCGCCGCCACCCCCGCCGGGTCCGGCAGGCCCAGGGCCTCGGCGAGAGTGCGCACCACGCGTACGCGGAGCGAGGACAGGTCCTCGTAGCCCGAGGGCGACCCCGGCTCCGCACCGGTCTCCGTCGCCCTCTCCCACAGCACCGCCGGTTCCAGCCGCGCCAACTCCGCCTCGACCAGGGCCCGGCGCCGCCGGTGCGGCTCCCCGTGGCTGAAGCGGGCCACCGTCGCCCGCAGCCAGGCGACGCTCGCGCCGACCTGGGCCGCCTCGCCCCGCGCGGGCGGGAGTTCGGGGACGAGCGCCGGATCGGCCAGGGCCGCCCGTACGTCCTCGTACGTGTCGAACTCGTGCACCGACTGCACTGCCTCTGCGCCATCCATGCCCCGACGCTAGGCCCGGGACTGTTCGGTCCCGGCCGAACCGTGCCGGGGGCATCATGACCGCATGTCCCCTCTCGCCGAGACCGCCGCCCTGCTCGCCGACCGCACCCGCGCCGCCTTCTGCCAGGCCCTGCTCGACGGCCGTGCCTGGACCGCGGGCGAGCTCGCCCGGTACGCGGGCGTGCGGCCCTCCACCGCGAGCGAGCACCTCTCCCGGCTGATCGCGGGCGGGCTGCTGGCCGAGGAGCGCCAGGGCAGGCACCGGTACGTCCGGCTCGCCGGGCCGGAGGCGGCCGCGCTCATCGAGGCGCTTGTCTCGTACGCGCCGGATGCGCAAGCCACGCCGGGCGTCTCGGATGGTGCCGACCGTCGACGGCCGCGGAATCTGCGGCAGTCGGGGCGGCTCAACGCCGAGGCCAGGGCGCGTACCTGCTACGACCACCTGGCCGGACGGCTCGGCGTGGCCCTGGCCGACGCGATGATCGCGAAGAGGCTCGTCGCCGACGACGCCGGGCTCGCCGTCACCCCGGCGGGGGCGGATTGGCTGGCCGATGCGCTGGGATATCGGCGTCCTGCGCGAAGCAGGCGGCCCCTGGTGCGCAGTTGCCTGGACTGGACGGAGCGGCGCCCGCACCTGGCGGGCGTCCTCGGTGCCGCGCTGTGTGCCACGGCGCTGGAGCGGAGCTGGGTGCGGCGTGTGGGCTCGGGGCGGGCGGTGCGGGTGACGCCGGAGGGGGCGGAGGCGTTCCGGGGGCTGCTGGGCGTGGAAGCGGGGGAAGAGAGCTGACCGGCGTCGGGGGTGAGGCGTAGCCGGTGGCCGGGGCGGGTAGATCCCGGGTCCGCCACGGGAGTTGGGGCAATGCGAGGCGACCCCATACCCCATGGGCGTACGGTGGACACGTGAGAGAGGGGGGCTCTAGGCCATGCCGGAAGACCCCAGGATCCTCGTCGTCGACGACCACGAGGACACCTTGTTCGCGCTGGAGAGCGCACTGGCCCCCCTCGGCCATGAGCTCGCGTGCGCGACCAGTGGCGAGGCGGCGCTCAAGGAGCTCCTGCACGGCCACGTCGGACTGATCCTGCTCGACCTGCGCATGCCCGGGATCAACGGCCTGGACGTGGTGCGCTACGCCCGCGGCCTGGAACAGACCCAGCACATCCCGATCATTCTGATCAGCGGCTTCGGGCTGACCCACGAGGAGTCGCTCTCGGCCTTCCGCCTCGGCGTGGCCGACGTCGTCATGAAGCCCGTCGACCCGTTGATCCTGCGCACCAAGGTCCGATATCTGTACGGGACTTACCACGAGGCCCAGGACCTCCGCACCGAACTGGCGGACCTGCGCACCCAGTTGGCGGCCCACGACATTCCCCCTCCCCTCGGTGGGCCCTACGAGGAGCTGGGCCTGCCGCCGACCGCGGCGCGGGACACGACGCTTCCGCCGCCGCCGGCCGCCCCGTAAGAGGGAGCGGTTGCCGTCGAGGACAGGGGCAGCCGCAACGTGAAGGCGACGCCTTGCCCGTCGGCGCCCTGCCCCACGGCGGGCGGTCCTGTGGCGGGCGGTCCCACGGCGGGCGGCCCCGCCGTGAGCGTGCCGCCGTGAGCGTGCCGCCGTGAGCGTGCCGCCGTGCGCCGTGGCGATGTCGCAGCGGTCAGGGCGCCACGGCCCGGACCAGCGCCGTCACGGACGTGGCGAGGCGCTCCGGCGTGAACGTCTCGGGCTGCTCGACCAGCAGCCGGGCGAGATGCTCGGCGTTGTCGCGCACGAGGTGGGCGACGAGTTCGACGTCGAGTGCGACGCCGGCGTGGTCGTGGTCGTGGGCGTGGGCGAGCCGGTCCTCGACGACGGCGAGGATCTGGCGGCGCACCCGTTCGCGGCCCTCGCGGATGGCCTCCCGAACGGCCTCCGGCGCGCCCTCGATCGGCAGCAGCACCAGCTTGGAGATGGCGGGTTCACTCGCGACGCTCTCCAGGTAGACGGTCAGACCCGCGCCGAGCCCGGCCGCCACGCTGTCCGCCTCCCGCCCCGCCGCGAGAGCCTTGGTGACACGCTCCTGGGTGACCTCCTGCGCCCGCAGCAGCACGGCGCGCTGAAGTCCCGCCTGTGACGCGAAGATCGCATAGCTCACGGACTTGGCCACCCCGGCCTCGGCGGCGACGCGCTCCATCGTCATCCCCCGCCAGCCGTGCTCCGCGATCAGCCGGGCCGCCGCGTCGAGGATCTGCGCGCGGCGGAGCTCGCGGGGCTGGCGCGGGGCGTAGCGGCGTCGCGGGGCGTCGGGGGCTGCCGAAGAACGCGCTGAACTTGATGCAGTCACCCCGCGATTGTAAGCAGCGAGTGTACCCAGGCGAATATTCCCGATGGTACATTCCGTGCCGGTGAGCGCACGAGCGCGTGCCGAGGCGACCGGAGGGCGGCCCCATGAACTGGTTCGAGTTCGACGGCATACGCGTCTGGTACGAGCGCAGGGGCAGCGGAACCCCTCTGGTGTTCCTGCACAACGCCGGTGCCTCGCACGAACTGTGGCACCGCCAGATCGCGCACTTCGGCGAGCGGTACGACGTGATCGCCCCCGACCTCGTCGGCTACGGCCGCTCGGACCGGCGGCCCGACGACCCCCACGACCAGGGCCTGTACCTGCGCATGCTGGAGCACCTGGTCGACGAACTCGGTCTGAAACAGGTCGTGTTGGTCGGCAACTGCATCGGCAGTGCCACGTCGGTGCGTTACGCCGAGCGGCACCCCGGGCGGGTGAAGGCCCTCGTGCTCATCAACGTCGTGACCGCCCGGATCGCCGCGGCGGGCGGACTCGGCCCGGTGATCCGGCTGCAACGGAACGCACGCCTGCGACCGCTGCTGCGCCGCGTCGCCGGTCTCCGGCTGCCGTGGCGGCTCCAAGCCCCCGTATTCCGGCGGCTGTTGTTCGGTCGCGGCGGCGACCGGGCGTTCATGGGGCGTCTGTCCGCCCTCTACCGCGACCCCGGCCAGACGGTGTCACTGGTCAAACTCGGCGAGGACATCGGCACGTTCGGGCCGCTGGAGCGCTCGCGCGCGCTCGCCGGCCTGCCGATCTGCGTGCTCCACGGCGAGGAGAACCGCGTCCTGCCGCTCGGCCGGGCCGCCGGGACGATCCGCGCGCTGGCGCCCGATGAGCGTCATGTCATCGCGTACGGCGGTCATGTGACGCCCACTCAGAATGCGCGGGAGGTCAACGAGATCATGGACGGCTTCCTCACCGCTCATGTCCGGGAGGTGGCCGATCCCGCCGCAGCCCGGTCTGAGATCTCCACGGACTCCACGGTCTCCACGGACTCCACTGCCTCCGGTGTCTGTGCCGCCCCCACGGGGAGCGCGTCATGACCCGGCGTGGCCGCGGCGTGCGGAGCCTCGCCGGGCGCCGCGTGTTCCTCACCGGCGCGGCGGGCGGCATCGGCCGCGCCCTCGCCGAACGGGCCGCCGCCGAAGGCGCGGTGCTGCTCCTCACGGACCGTGCCGCCGACCCCCTGGAGGACACCGTCCGGTCCGTACGGGAAGCGGGCGGCACGGTCGCGTACGCCAAGGCGGCGGACGTCGCCGCGTACGACGAGGTGCGCGCCCTGGCCGAGGAGATCCACGCCGAGGGCGGCCCGGCCGACGTCGTGATGAACGTCGCCGGGATCTCGACCTGGGGCACCGTCGAGAGGCTGGAGCACCGGCACTGGCGGGACGTCGTGGAGGTGGACCTCATGGGACCGATCCACGTGATCGAGTCCTTCCTGCCCGCGATGATCGCGGCGCGGCGGGGCGGCCACCTGGTGAACGTCTCCTCGGCCGCGGGCCTGATCGGCCTGCCCTGGCACGCCCCGTACAGCGCGGCCAAGTTCGGCCTGCGCGGCGTCAGCGAGGTGCTCCGCTTCGATCTGCGTCGGCACCGCATCGGCGTGACCCTGGTGTGCCCGGGGGCGGTGGCCACGCCGCTCGCCGACACGGTGGAGATCGTCGGCGTGGACCGCGACAGCCCGGCGGCCCGGCGGCTGCGGGCCCGCTTCCTGAAACGGGCCGCGTCCCCCGAGGAAGTAGCCACCACGATCCTCGACGGCATGCGCCGCGGCCGCTACCTCGTCCACACCTCACGCGCCATCCGCGTCCTGCACGCCCTGCAGTGCCTGGCCCCACCACTGTACGTTCTGGCCATGCGCGCCTGGAACCGGGTCGCGCAACGGGTGTTGGGGGCGGCGGTGGCCCGGCCGGGGGAGAGGGCGACCGGCTCAGCTTCTGCGGCTGGCGCTGGTTCTGGCCCCGGTCCAGGTCCTGCGGTGGCGCGGGTCAGGGGTGTTCGGTGAGGGGAGAGGGCGGCGCGGGGCCGGTGGGTGACGGACCGGTGGGTGAAGGGCCGGTGGGTGAAGGGCCGTTCGAGGGTGAGGCGAAGGGTGACGGCCCGACGGGCGGCACGTCGCCCGGCGAGGGGCGGCGCGGTGAGCGGCACGGCCTGCCGCACGGCGGCATGGCCCGCGACGAGCCGTCGACCGGTCCCGTTCCCCGTATCGCTCCCGGCACCCGAGCCGAAGTCGGCCGTCTCACCTGGCTGTTGAGCAGGGCCGCCGGGCTCGTCGGCGGCACCCGGCCGCCCGCGCTCTTCCTCGTCCTCGGCCGGCACCGCCGCCTCTTCCGTGGCTGGCTGCGCTTCGCCGGACGGCTCATGCCGCGCGGCACCCTCCCGCGCCGCGAGACCGAACTCGTCATCCTGCGCACCGCCCATCTCCGCGACTGCGCCTACGAGTTCGAGCATCACCGGCGCCTCGGCCGCCGCGCCGGAGTCACGTCCGGCGACGTCGACCGGATCCGCGCAGGGCCCGACGCCCCGGGCTGGAGCGCGCGCGAGCGGGCCCTGCTGACCGCGACCGACATGCTGCAGGACAGCCAGGACCTCGACGACGTCACCTGGCAGCGGCTGCGCGAGCACCTGGACGAGGCCGCCACCATCGAGTTCCTGCTCCTCGTCGGGCATTACCAGATGCTCGCCACGGCCATCACCACGCTGAGGCTGCCCCCGGATCCCGTACGGGCGACGCCGGGTGTCCGAGGCAAATGGCAGAGTGTTCGACATGAAGCAGCAGGAAGAGCGCGGGTCTGTTCGACTCGTCGTGGTGGACCCGGACCTCAAAGCCCAAGGTGAGCGAGTGGCGAAGCACTTGCTGGAGCCCATGGCCGCGGCCACCCGCGGGGGCCCCGACCACGCCTTGTTCGCGGACGGGGTCGCGGCCTTCCGGGCCGTGCGGGACACCCTCGCGGAGGCCGTGGCCACGGGGCCCCGCGTATGGACGCCGAACGGCCGTTGGGAACACGAGGGGCTGCGTGCCGTGGAGTTGCCCGCCACGCACACGGATCTGTTGTACGCGGTGCTGCGCACGCTCTCCGGCGCGTTGGCGGCGCCGCCGGACCCGGCGGCCGCGGCCACCGCCGCGGCCCTCCGCACCGTCGCCCCGAAACCGGCGGACTCCGACGCGGCCGTCCCCGACCCGACCGCCCCCGGCTCAGGGGATTCGCGCTCAGCGGACTCCCGCTCAGCGGACTCCCGCTCAGAAGAGTCCGCCGTCGCCCTCGTCGGCGCCCTCGCCCGCGTCCTCTCGATGGTCGACCTCACCCCCGACGCCGACACCGCCACCCTCTCCACCGCGCTGGCGGCCGCCGGCAGCGAGGACGTACGCCTGACATACCCGCAGGAAGAGGCGTGGCAGCGCCTCGCCCACCGGGTCACCGTCCTGCTCACCGAGTCGGAGCCCCTGCACCGCTTCCTGTACTGAGACGTCGTCGAGCCGCCGCGCACCTGCTCGTTGAGGGCAAAAGCGAGCAAACAAGGGAAAGGCGCCGCATGTCCCACGGCAACCCCGAGCCCCAGCCGCCTCGCCATCGCCGAGCGTTTCGCGCGCGAGGGCGCGAGGGCGCGACGGTCGTCATGTCCGACGTCGTGGACGCCAGTGCCGAGGCCGCGGAGCTGGGCGCGCACTTCGTCGCCGCCGACGTGAGCGACAAGGAGCAGGTCAAGGCGCTGATCGCACACACCGCAGCGACCTTCGGCGGCCCGGACGTCCTCGTGAACAACGCGTCCGAGCTCGGCCTGGCGGGCGACGCGGGCGTGGCCGCGTACTGCGCTTCCAAGGGCGGTGTCATCCAGCTCACCAAGGCGACCGCCATCGACGGCGGACGCCCCGCGCCCGCTGAGCCGGGCGACCACTACGCCGAGAACCACGGCTTCAGGGGACCCTTCCGCTGCACGGCAAGCGCCGCTGCGCAAGCGCGGTGACTTCACCCCGAAGAGCGTCCGCGCCGCGCTGACCGGCCTCGGTTACGCCTGTGTGGGGAGGGCGCGATGCGCGAAGCGGCCGTCGGGGCGGACGCGTTCGGCGGCTACCCCGACCACGCGGGCTGCGACGTCCCCAGCGGCGGCCACTGAACAGCCCCCGCTGACAGCCCCCAATGACAGCCCCCACTGTCGGCCCCCACTGACAGCGGTCAGTCCTCGCACCCGTCGATGTCGTCGTCGCAGCCGTCCACCGCGTCCTTCGCGAGAGTGTGCAGCCGCCACATGATGAGCCCGGTGCTGTCCTTCACCGGGTCCACGCGCGCGGTGAAGGGGCGTCCCGCGGGAACGTTGAACTGGTCCGCGTCCGCGTCCCCGCAGCCGATCCCGTACGACTGCTCCTCGCCGCCGCGGGAGAGGGTGAGCGTCACCTCCTTGATGCCCGAGGTGTCACAGGTGATGTCGAAGCGGTAGGGCCGCGCGCCCGTCGCCTGGAACTCCTTGTCCAGGCCGCTCGCCACGTACGCGCTCCCGGAGTCGACGAACTCCGGCTCCCCGCCGTCGTCGGCGGCCGAGTCCAGGGCGCGCTTCGCCCGCTGCAGCGCGTCGTCCGGCTCCCACTCGCGCCCCCCGCCCTCGCTCGGGTCGCTCTCCTCAGGGGTTGCCGACGGCCGTGCCGACGCGTCGGCCGACTCCTTGCTCCCACCGCCCCCGTCGCCGGAGCAGCCGCTCAGGAGGAGCGCCGCGGCGGCACAGAGGGGAAGGAAAAGACGTGTGCGCATATGTCCAACCGTAGATCCACACGCCGGCGGCGGAAGGCGGCCTCGCCTCCCGCCGCCGACTCGACGTACGTGTACGCATGACCACGTAGGTGTACGTACGTCCTGCGTACTGACCGACCGGCCCTAGGCGGGCGGCGGCACCAACTGGTACTCGCGGCCGAGGGCGTCGGCCTGCGTGTTGCCGTACATGGACACCTCGCCGTCGGACCAGCGCACGAAGACGTCGTCCTCCCAGAGGTTGCCGCCGAACTCGCCGGGCACGACGACCTTGGCGTGCTTCCAGGTGCCGTTCGGGCCCTTCACCTGGTTCTCCCTGCCGAGACCGTGGGCGCCGATGTCCTCGTAGATGGTGAGTTCACCGTCGGACCAGCGCACGAACAGGTCGAAGTCGGAGTTGGTGGAGCCGTCGAAGTCGCCGCCCGCGACGATGTCGGCGTGGTCCTTCCACAGCGCGTTGGGGGCGAGCAGCTGCTTCTCGGCGTGGAAGCCGCCGCCGTCGACGTCGGTGTACTTCGTGACCTCGCCGTCGACCCAGCGCACGATCAGGTCGTCGGGCCACTTGTTGCCGCCGTACTTGCCGGTGGCGATGCCCTTGGCGTACTTCCACGTGGAGCCCGCGTCGGCGATCTTGATCTCGTTCGCCGGGTGCTGGTCGGTGGAGGTCGGCAGCTTGGTGTGTTCGTCGATGTCCTTGTAGATCGTGACCTCGCCGTCGATCCACTTGACCATCAGGTCGTACGCGTTGGAGCCGGTGTAGTCGCCCGCGGTGATGACCTCCGCGTAGTCCGCCCACATCTTGTTCGGCTTGGCGAGCTGCACCTCGCACGGCTGGTCCTTGCCGCAGCCCGTGTAGAAGCCCTGCGACTGGTCGCCGGGGTACAGCGTGACCTCGCCGTCGGACCACTTGACGATCAGGTCGCCGTCCTCCGTCCTCTGGGACGAGGTGTGGAACTGCCCGGTGGCCGCGGCCTTCGCGTGGGTCCACAGGCCCGCGTTGCCCATGCCCTCGTTGCCGGACGGCGTGTCCGGCGTGTAGTCGTTCACGGCCTGGTTGTAGAGGCGCACGACATCTGCGTCGAACTGCGAGGAGTACGAGATGTTGTCGAGCTTGCCGCCGGTCTTGTACCCGCCGATGACGCCGATGACATCTCCCCGCTTGCCATCGAAGTTCCGCAGGAACGGACCACCGGAGACACCGGGCGCGAACCCGTCGCAGGCGATCTCCAGGAAGCGCTTCTGGAAGGGCTTCGTCGTCGTGGAGGGGCACACGCGCGGCGACTTGGCGTCGCCGGGGAAGCCGATCAGCGTGACGTTCTTCTGGTTCAGGTTGCCGGAGGCGGGCAGCGTGGTGAGCTCGTTGCCCATGCCTGTCGCGTTCTCCAGGAACTGCCCCTTGGAGTTGGGGCCGGTCTTGAGGAACGCGAAGTCCAGGTCGTCGGCCTTCGACGGGCCCTGCGACAGATAGCGCCCGTCGATCCAGATCTTCCCCTTCTTGATGGGGAAGATCCCGTACGGGGCGATGCCCTTGCCCTTGTGCTTCGGGTCGGCCTTCCAGCCCGGCGCGAACGCCAGGTTGCGGAACCGGTCGTTGTCGTTGAGGCAGTGAGCGGCCGAGATCACCAGGGACTTGGTGGGCGAGGCCACCGAGGAGGCGGAGCAGAACTGGTCCCGGTTGCCCGGGTCCGACTGCGGGTCGTCGTCCTGGTTGATGAGGAAGACGCCCGCCGTGGCGACGCCCTTGCTGTCGATGTGCGACGGCGACCGCAGCATGTCGCCGAGCGAGCGGGGGGTGGGGCCCGCCTGGGCGCCCTTGTCCGGGTTGGCGGGCACGGCGTCGGCGATGCGCTCCGGAGTCCAGTACGCCTCGACGCGCTTGGCCTCCGCGATCTCCTCCGGGGTGGCCTTGAGCCCGTCGTCCGGGGTCGGTCGGGCGGTGGCGCTCGCGTCGGGGGACGGGACCGCGTCGGGGGACGGGGTCGTCTCGGGGGACGGGATCGCGTCGGGCGTGGCGCTCGGCTTCGAACTCGCCTTGTGCGGGGCGGGAGTCGGAGTGCCGGTGCCGGTGCCGGTGCCGGTGGCGGTGGGTGCCTCCGTCGCCCTCGTGCCGGGGGACGCGATGGGGGAGGGCTCGCCCGGCGTGGGTGCGGCGAGCGCCGCACCGGGAGACGCGAGCAGTACGGCTGCCGCGGCCGCGCCGAGCGCGGCGGTACGCACGGCAGTGCGTATTCGGTTGTTCATGAAGAGCTTTCGATGTGGTGCTAATGCAGGCATACGTCGCAGATGAGCAACGCATGAGGCGATGACCCTACTTCATTGGTCTGCACCAAATGACCGGCCCCCGCCGGGAGCTCTCTCCGGCGGGGGCGTGGGTCGTTCGCGGCCGCAACGTGCCGCATCTGGTGGGTGGTTCGCCGCCGTCAGGCCGCCCCGCTCGGCTGGAGGTAGCGCGCCAGCAGGTCGTCCAGGCTGACAAGGCCGGTGAGGCGGCCCGTGTCGTCGCAGACCACGGCGAGGGACGCGCGGCGGTGGCGGAGCTGCTCGACGGCGTCGGCGACGGTGGTGTCGGCGGTGAGTTCGGGCATCGGCCGGGCCAGGTCGGCGGCGGTCGTGGCGCGGCCGCGGGTGCGGGCCACCAGGGCGTCGCGGGCGTGCACCGAGCCGAGCACCCGGGCGCCGTCGCGGACCAGGAGGCGGGTCCGTGCGCTGGCGTCGGCCACCGCGAGGATCTCGTCGACCGGTGCCGTCCCCGGCACCGACGTGATCTCGGCGGAGGGGATCTGGAGGTCGCCGACCGGTGTCAGCGGCTCGGTGAGCGAGCGCGCGATCAGCTCCGAGTCGTCCTTGCTGATCAGGCCGAGGCGCTCGGACTCCTCGACGAGATGGGTGAGTTGCTCCCGGTTGTGGACCGCCGTGAGCTCGTCGCGCGGGGTGACCCGGCACAGCCGTACGAGGCCGTTGCTGACCCTGTTGAGCAGCCAGATGAGCGGGCGCACGGCCTTCACCACGGCGCGGAAGGCGGGGGAGAGGAGCATCGCCGAGCGCTCCGGGTGGGCGATGGCCCAGGACTTGGGCGCCATCTCGCCGACCACCATGTGCAGGAAGACGACCACGATCATTGCGAAGGCGAAGGAGACGCCGTAGCTGAGTCCGCTCGGCAGCCCCCAGCCGTGCAGCAGCGGGTCGAGCTCGTGGGAGATCGCGGGCTTGGAGATCGAACCGAGGCCCAGGGTGCAGACCGTGATGCCGAGCTGCGCGCCCGCGAGCATCAGCGACAGCTCGCGCATGCCCGCGAGCGCCGCCTTCGCGCCGCGCTTCTTCTCGGCGGCCGCCTTCTCCATGCGATGCCGCTTGGCGGCGACGAGCGCGAACTCGGCGGCGACGAAGAACCCGCTGCCGATCAGCAGCAGCACGGTGACGAAGAGCGCCATCGGAAAGCTCATGCCCGCTCCTCCCCGGCCTCGGCCCCGGTCCCGGTCCCGGCCTCGGTCCCGGTTGCGGGGGCCGCCGCGGGGGCCGCCGCGGGCAGCCGCTCCAGGCGGACCCGCTCGGGCACGTGCCGGTCCAGGCTCCGTACGTCGATGACCGCGCTGTCGCCGCCGGGCAGGGCCACGGTGAGCCGGTCGCCGATGGCGGGGAAGCGGCCGAGCCGGTCCACGATGAGCCCGGCCACGGTGTCGAAGTCGTCCTCCTCGGGGAGCACGACGCCGGTGGCCTGGGCGACCTCGTCGAGGCGGCGGCCCGCGTCGACGAGCCAGCCGCGGCCGTCGGCCACCGCGAGCTCGGTGACGGTGTCGCTCTCGTCGGCGATGTCCCCGACGAGTTCCTCGGCGATGTCCTCGTACGTGACGATGCCCGCCACGCCGCCGTGCTCGTCCAGGACGACGGCGAACTCGTCGTCCCGCGCGCGCATCTGCGTCACCGCGTGCGGCAGCTCCAGGGTGTCGGGCAGGAGCAGCGGCGGGCGCGCGAGCTCGGCGGCCGTCGTCGTGCGCAGCCGGCCCGCGGGCAGCCCCATCAGCTCCCGCACGCCGAGGACGCCGCCGACGTCGTCCGGGTGGTCGCCGAGCACGGGGTAGTTCGAGTGGCCGTGCCGCGCGATCAGCTCGACGGCCTCGGTGGCGGGCGCCCCGGCCCGTACGAAGACGGCGTCCACGCGCGGCACCATCACCTCGTCCAGGGTCCGTTCGGAGAACTCCAGGGCCTGGTCGAGGAGTTCGGCGGTCTCCTTGGGCAGCTCGCCGCTCTCATGGGACTCGCCGATGAGATGGCCGAGCTCCTCCAGGGTGGCTCCGTGGTGCAGCTCCTCGACCGGCTCGATGCCGGCCTTGCGCAGCAGCCGGTTGGCCGCCCCGTCGAAGACCCGCACGAGGGGCCCGACGACCTTCAGATACGCGAGCGTGGACCCCGCGAGCGCCTTCGCGAGCCGCTCCGGCACGGCGAGCGCGAGGTTCTTCGGCGCCAGCTCGCCCAGCACCATCTGCACGACGGTCGCGAGCACGAACGACAGGACGACGGCGATGCCGGAGACGGCCCCCTCCGGGAGGCCCGTCCCGGTCAGTACGGGCCGCAGCAGCGTCGAGACCGAGGGCTCGGCCAGGAAGCCGACGACCAGACCGGTCACGGTGATGCCGAGCTGGGCGCCCGACAGCATGAAGGAGAGCCGCTCCAGGACCTGGAGGGCGCGGGCTGCCTTCTTGTCGCCGCTCTTGGCCTCGCGTGCGAGGGCGAGCCGGTCCGCGGAGACGTACGCGAATTCCTGGGCGACGAAGTAGCCCGTGCCGGCCGTCAGGACGAACACGGCGAGCACTCCGAGTGCGGCACTGATCATCGAGCACCACTGGGGCCCGGGGGGTCCGTCGGTCTGGCGGACAAGGTTCGGCTCCTCGAACTCGGGGGTTGCCAGGTGAACGGTCGGCTCCGGATCTGAGTTCCGGTGCTCTGTGACCACTGTCCGACGAGCCCGTACGGGGTGCCACCCGGCGCCGCGGCCCCGCGGGGAACAGCGGGCGGGGGAACAGCGGGGGCGGGGAGACCGTTCGCCACGAAACAGTTAAACAATGAACTAGAGAATCCGAAGGGTGAGCTCCATGTAGTTCGGGATCTTCACTGTCGGTGACGTCACGCCCGACCCGACGACCGGACGGGACCTACCTGCGTGCCCTGGTCGTGCCGACCGCCGTGTACGCGGCGTCCGAGGACTGGGGTGCGCAGGGCCTCGCGGCCAGGGTCGACCGTGCGGGCTCCGAGCCGGCCCGGTTCATGGGGCCGGGGGCCGGGCCTGTCGGCGGTGCGGTCCCGGCCTCAAGCGGGTTGAGAAGGGCCGCCGGTGCCGGCGTCGCCGTCGCCGCTCTGTGCCGCGGTGCGGTGTGTTTCCGTACGCCGTGCTTCGGTACGCCGTGCTTCAGTACGGCGCGCTTCGGTACGGCGGCGGGCGCGGGCGATCATGCGGCGGCCGCGGGCCCGGCCCAGCGGCCGCACGGCGCGCCGGAGCGGCCCCGGCACCGCGTGCCGCACCCCGCCGAGCACCGCGAACCGGGTGCCGGACCCCTCCGGCACGGCCGCCATCCCCCCGACCACATGCGCGCTCTGCATGAGGCACCACCCCGGTCGCAGCTGCACGTCGAACCGGGCCCGGTGGCCGAACGGCCCGTACGCGAGGGCGGTGCTGCGCCCGGACGAGAGCGTGGCCGTCGTGCGGAACGCCCGCATGGCCGGGACGAGATGAGGCAGCTCGGCGTCGAGGTCGCTCGCGACCGCCCACACCTCGTCGACGGGCAGGTCCACGTACTCCTCCGCGTACATGACGGCATGGAGCCCCGCGGCCATGACGCGCAGCCGGCGCACGGGGTCGAGGTCGGTGCCGGTGCCGGTGGTGCCGGTGGTGGCGGCGGTGTCGGGCGGGTCGGCGGTCATCGGGCCCATGCCTTTCGGAAGGTGTGGCGGGCGCGGTGCAGCCGTGACTTCACCGTGCCCCGGGAGACGTTCAGGACCTCGGCCGCCGTCCGTTCGTCGAGCCCCTCCAGCTCGCGCAGGACGAGGATCGCGCGGTGCTCGCCCGGCAGCCGGCGCAGCACGTCGCGGACGTCGGCGTCCAGTTCGGGTCCGGGCAGGGACGCGATGTCGTCGAACTCGCCGACGGGCGTCTCCCGTTGGCCGCGCCGGGCCACCCGCACCGCCTCGCGGACCGTGACGGTGCGCACCCATCCATACAGCGCGCGCGGGTCCTTGAGGCGGGGCAGCCCCTGGAAGACGGCGATGAGGGACTCCTGCACGGCGTCGGCGCTGTCGGCGAGGGCGATGGGGCGGCAGAGCCTGCCGACGTAGGGCGTCAGCAGGTCGATCAGGTCGTTGAGGGCCAGGGCGTCACCGGACTGTGCCGCCCGCACCAGGAGCGCGGCCGCCGCCCAGGGATCGTCCTTCCTGGACGGATCGCCTTCCTCTGGTTCGCGCACGGTTCGGTTCCCTCCCTGGGGTGCTGCGTCGCGACGGCTCCGTCTGCGTGAGCCGTCGGAAGGTCAGGAGGCGCGGGCCCGCGCAAAGGTTCCCGCCGATTCCTGCGGAACCTTTCCCCGACCGGGTTCCTCCTGACGGGACGACCGCCGAACAGGCAGCAGATGAGCAAGCAGCAGTCGAACAGGAGTTGACATCGCCATGGAGCCGATGACCGCGCTGGACCCGCAGCAGTACGCGTCGAAGTGCGGCGGCGCTCGACCGCTGCCCGCTCTGGACGGCGTCCGCCACCGTGACGTCGAGGTGCGAGGAGGGGTGCGCCTGCACGTCGCGGAGGCGGGTGACGGCGCGGGCGAGCCGGTCGTGCTGCTGCACGGGTTCCCCCAGCACTGGTACGGCTGGCGCGAGGTGATCCCCCGCCTGTCCGGCGCGTTCCGGCTCATCTGCCCGGACCAGCGGGGCTTCGGCTGGTCCGACGCCCCGGCGACCGGCTACGACACGAACAGCCGGGTGGCGGACGTGCTCGATCTGCTCGACGCCCTCGGTCTCGACCGGGTCCGGCTCATCGGCCACGACTGGGGTGCCTGGACCGGCTTCCACCTGTGCCTGCGCGCCCCGGAACGCGTCACGCACCACCTCGCCCTGAACATGCTGCACCCCTGGCCGCGCCACCGCCGCCTGGCGCCGCAGTCCTGGCGCTTCTGGTACACGGCACTGCTCGAACAGCCCCTGCTGGGGCGGTGGTTGCTGCGCCACCGGCCCGGCTTCACCCGCTACCTGATGCGGAAGGGAGCGGCGGCACAGGAGGTGTGGTCGCCCGAAGTCCTGGAGGAGTTCGTCAGCTCCAGCCGGGAGCCGGACCGCGCGCGAGCCGGGGAGGCCCTGCACCGCGCCTTCGCCCTCCACGACATCGCGCGTCTGGCCCTCGGCCGCTACCGGAGGCTGCACCTCGCCACCCCGACCCTGATCCTGGGCGGCGAGCGCGACTTCCTGCTCCCGCCGAGCGTCCTCACCCCTCCTGCCGAAGGTCTCGCCGACGACCTGCGGACCGAGATCCTGACCGGGTGCGGGCACTACGCGCACGAAGAGCGGCCCGACGCGGTGGCACAGGCGGCGCGCGAGCTGTTTCAGAAGAGCTGAGCCGCCAGGAACGCGGCCGCGGTCGCCACGAAGCGGTCCGCGTCGTCGTGCCACGGGTAGTGCCCCGCCCCCGGCTGCACCACGAGCGTGGCGTCGGGGAACAGCGCCGCGAGCTCGGCCACCGCCGCGGGCGGGCTGTTGAGGTCGTACTCCCCGGCGAGCAGCAGCACGGGCGCCGTGAGGGAGGCGAGCGCCGCGCGGGTGGCGTCCGGGTCGAAGGCCCCGTCGGAGCCGTAGCCCCGGACCGCCTCCCCGTTGCACGGTTGGCTCTCGGCATGCAGCTTCCGTGTCGTCTCGTCCCAGCGGCCCCAGAAGAAGGGTGCGACGGCCTCCCAGTCGCCGCCCGTGCCCGCGGCCACCGCCTCGAACGCGGCGAACGCCTCCGGGAACCAGGGCTCGTGGGCCCGCGACAGCGCCACCGCACGCCGGGCCTCGCCCGTGACCTCGACCCCGGCGGCGCGGGTGCCGGGGCCGATCAGGGCGAGCCTGCGCACGCGCCGCGGGTACCGGGCCGCGTACTGGACGGCGAGGTTCGCGCCGCCGGAGTGGGCGAGCAGGTCGATCTCACCGAGGCCGAGGTGCGTACGGAGCGCCTCGACGTCGTCGACGAGCCGGTCGCAGCGGTACGAGGCGGGGTCCTCGGGGAGTGCGGACGCGCCCGTGCCGCGCAGGTCGAGGCGGAGCAGCGCGCGGTGGGCGGCGAGGCCGCCGAGGTCGCCGAGATAGGCGGAGTCCGCGGGGCCGCCGGGGAGGCACACGACGGGGTCGCCGTCCTCGCCCCCGCCCTCGGCCAGGTGAGCGGCGAGCCGGGTTCCGTCCGGTGCGGTGAAGGTGGGCATGGCGCGGATCCTGTCACTCATAACCAGGTTGTACAACCCGGTTATGGGGCGGCTCGGCTGCGGTGTATAACCGAGCGATGACAGGCGAAGAGAGCACGCGTCGTCCCCCGGGCCCCCGGGTTCTCCGGGGGCGCTCACCGACGGCCAGGCCGAGCGGCTGCTCGCCGACATGAACGAGGTCATTCGCGCCGGCGAGGAGATGCGGGCGCTGCGCGCCGAGATGATCCGGCTGCTCGTCGGCCAGGGCTGGACCCAGGAGCGGATCGCCCGGCTCAGCGGAATGAGCCAGCCCGCGGTGTCCAAACAGGTGGCCAAGGCCAAGGCGGACGGCCCCACGCCCGCGCCCGAGCTCGCCCTCGGCCAGTACGACACGCCCTGGCTCGAAGGGCGCCTGTGGGGGCTCGCCGAGGAGATCTCCGAGACCTGCCGGGACGCCGCCCGCTGCACCCGTGCGGTCACGGCCCTCGCCCGCGGAAGGCTGCGCTTCACACCCCGCCACGTCGACGAGCTGCGCCGTCTCGTCGAGGAGGACCTGAGGCTCAACAGGACGGAGCTGCCGGGGAGTTACCAGGCCGCGTACGACCAGATCGCCCGCGGCCTCGACGTCCCGCCGAAGAGCGCCGCCGACCCGGCCCCCGTCCCCGGATCTCCCTCCGCCCGTCGTGCCCTCGCCTGCCGGATCCAGCGCGACGTGCTGCGCGCCGACGCCTGACCGGCGGGTCCGCGCACCCCCCGATCGGCGGAACCCCCGGCGCGCCCGGGCCGTCGTGCGGGGGGAGCGGTACGGGCCGGGGTCCTCTGGTGGGTGACGATCCGTCACCTATCGGTCAGGAGAGGACTGTTGTGGCCAGAGCAGTGGGCAGAGGCGTGGGCAGAGGCGTGGACAGAGTCGCGGGCAGTGTGAACAGGCGGCGGAGACAGGTGAGTTGGGCCTCGGCCGTGGCCTGCGCGGTGGTGCTGACCCAGGCGGCGCCGGTGGCCGCGCAGGGGGCGCCGCCGCCCACCGGGGGAGCGGCCGCGCGGGCCGCCGCGCTGGGACCCGTACCGGGAGAGCCCTGGGTGCTGCGCGAGGGCAGGCTCGGCGTCACGCCCGACAACGTCAAGAGCCTCTGCGACCAGCAGGCCGACGGGGTGTTCTCCATCGTGCTGCCGCTCTTCCCCGACGTCACCATCAGCGCCGTCGCCGACCAGGTCGGCTATCTGCCGGGCGACAGCATCGTGATCGAGGGCCACGTCGAGGGCGCGCCGGACGCGAAGCTGTACCTGACCGTGACCAAGGGGTGCAGCGGCGGCCCGGTCCGCCTCTCCGGGCAGGTCCAGCAGGGGTACCTCCGGTACGAACTGACCGGCACCGACGAGGGGTACAGCGCTGTCCAGGAGATCGACCCCCGGGCCAAACCGGTCCGGCCGACGGACACCTACACCCCGCCCGTGATCCACCGCGAACCCGCCGGAACCCGCGCCCGGACCGCCCGCCCCGAGCCGCGGTCCGAGCCGCGCGTCAGGGCGCAGTCCGTCGTGGACGTGGCCGTCGGCTACACCAAGAACGCGGCGAAGAAGCTCGGCGGCGACCAGGGCCTCAAGGACAAGGTCGCCGTCGCGGAGAAGTCGATGAACGCCGCGCTCAAGGCCGCCGGGGTGCAGGGGAAGGTGAAGTTCGGCTCCCTCTTCAAGGCCGACTACACCGGCAACGAGGACTCCGACGCCGTGCTGAAGGCCCTCAACACCAAGGACAGCGCCCTCGGCAAGCAGGCCCGGAAGCTGCGCGAGGACAAGAAGGCCGACCTGGTGTCCGTCATCTCGGACGTGCCCAAGCCGCCCGCCGGCACGTACACCGCGGGCATCGCCAACACCCCGCAGGAGCCGCTCCTGAAGGAGAAGCGGGAGCGCAAGGGCAACACCATCTGGGTCACCCCGCCGACCTCCGGCGAGCAGATCTACTCGGCCGTCGACGCCGCCGACATGGCCGACGGCACGATGGCGCACGAGCTCGGCCACAACATGGCGCTGTGGCACGACGACAAGACCCTGGACGAGCAGCGCGGCAAGGGCTGGGCGAAGAACCCCGTCTACCCCTACAACCGCGGCTTCGTCGTGCCCAGCCAGAAGTACCACTCGATCATGGCGTACGGCTCGGCGTGCACCCCGGCGTGGAGCTGCAGCGTGAGCATGCACTACTCCGCGCCGAAGCAGAAGGCCGCCTCGGGGGAGACCCTCGGCAACGCCGACCACGACAACGCACGCGTGCTGCGCCAGACCCTCCCCGTCGTCGCCCAGTACCGCACCCCGCCCAAGCCGCCCACCACGTACGCGCTCGCGCTGAGCGCCGCCCCGGCCGCGGGCGGCACCGTGAAGGCCGCGCAGGACGGCCCGTACGACCCGGGCACCAAGGTCACCGTGACGGCGACGCCGCAGGCGGGCTACGCGTTCAGCGGCTGGACGCTCGACGGCAAGCCGCGCGGCTCGGCCAACCCGACGTCCGTCCTGATGGACGCGCGGCACACGCTGGTCGCCCAGTTCAAGAAGAGCACGACACCGCCGAAGGTCTACCCGGTCACGGCGACCGCCGACCCGGCCCAGGGCGGCACCGTCGCCCTCAAGCCGAGCAAGAGCGGCTACCCGCAGGGTGCCAAGGTCACCGCCACGGCCAGTCCGAAGCCCGGATACCGGTTCAGCGCCTGGGAGTTGAACGGCCGGCGCGCGGGCACCGACGCCGCCCTGAACCTCGAAGTCGACGGCGCCACCCGCCTCACCGCGAAGTTCAGCCGCGCCGACCTGACCCTCACCACGAAGACGGCGCCGAACGCGAAGTCCGGCACGCTCCAGGTCTCCGAGCCCGGCCCGTACCCGAAGGGGAGCTCGGTCCTGGTCAGCGCCCGCCCGGCCAAGGGCCGCAAGCTGACCGGCTGGAGCGTCGACGGGGCCGAGGCGACGCCCGCCAACCCGCTCCGCCTCACGATGGACACCTCCCACACCGTGACCGCCACCTTCGGCTGCGCGACCTCGCCCAAGGGTGGCTTCGCCGCCAAGTGGCGTGCCCTGGGCGGCGGGAGCGGCTCCCTCGGCTGCGCCACCACGGGCGAACGCCGCACCCGCGGCGGCTCCTACGAGCGCTTCGCGGGCGGCAACCTCTACCGCACGGGCTCGGCGCAGCCGTACGCGGTGCACGGGCCGATCTTCACCAAGTACGGCCAACTTGCCTATGAGCGGGGCGGCTTGGGCTTCCCGGTCGCCGACGCGAAGGACTCGGCGGCCGACACGCGCCAGGAGTTCCGGGGCGGCACCCTCGTCTACGACAAGAAGACCCACAAGGTCACCGTCCAGCGCCGCTGCAAGCTCCCCGTGACCGGCTCCTTCGCCCGCAAGTGGCAGCAACTCGGCGGCATCCAGGGGGTCTACGGCTGCCCCACGACCAAGGAACGCCCCGCCTCCAAGGGCGGCGTCTTCCAGCGCTTCGACTACGGCAACCTCTACTGGACCAAGGCGACAGGACCGCACGGCGTTCAGGGGCCCTTCCTCTGGACGTACGAGGCGCGGGGCTGGGAGCGCGGCAGGCTCGGCTTCCCCGTGGGCGACGAGCGGCCCACGGCGACCGGCGCCACCCAGCGCTTCCAGGGCGGGACGCTGACGTGGAACAGGAGGACGGGCAAGGTCACCGGCTGACACCCGGCAGGTGCGGGCGGCTGCGGCGGGGTTCCGGAAGGGCCCGGACCGCAGCCGCCGCCGTATGACCGGGTGCGGCCGTATGACCGGCGACAGCTGCTTGACCGGGTATAACCGGCGCATGATCTACCACGCGGTTCCCCTCGCGGACTGGAGCGCCGACCCCGACGCCCCGTATGCGCCCCCGTCCCTCGCGAAGGAGGGCTTCGTCCACTGCTCGCCCGACGAGGCGACCACCCTCTCCGTCGTCAACGCCTTCTACCGCACCGCCCCGAGGCCGCTCGTGGTCCTGTGCCTGGACGAGTCCCGCCTCGCGTCCCGGGTGGAGTGGGAGGCTCCGACCCCCGTGCCCCCGCCCGGAGCGGCCCACGTCACGGCGTTTCCCCACGTGTTCGGCCCGCTCGACCGTGCGGCGGTCGAGCGGGTCCTGGAGGTGGAGTGGGACGAGGAGGGGAGGGCGGTCGGGCTGCGGCGGGCGCGCGGTGAGGAGTGACGGGGCCATTCACAATTTCTGGAACGAGTTCTACTGTGTCCGCCGTCAGGTCCCGGATGCGCAGAAACCGCCGAGCCAGGAGCCGCCATGCACCTCGAATACACCCCTGAGCAACAGCAGTTGCGCACCGAGCTGCGTGCGTACTTCGCCGACCTCGTGCCGGACAACGCCTACGCCCGCTACGACGACCCCGCCGCGCAGAAGCAGTTCTACCGGGAGACCGTGCGGCGGCTCGGCTCCGACGGGTGGCTCGGGGTGGGCTGGCCCAAGGAGTACGGGGGGCGCGGGCTCACGCCCATGGAGCAGTTCATCTTCTTCGACGAGGCCGCCCAGGCGGGGGTCCCGCTGCCCTTGATGGCGCTCAACACCGTCGGGCCGACCATCATGCAGTTCGGCACCGACGAGCAGAAGGCGTACTTCCTGCCGAAGATCCTCTCCGGGGAGATCGACTTCGCCATCGGCTACAGCGAGCCCGACGCGGGCACCGACCTCGCCGCCCTCAAGACGAAGGCGGTGCGCGACGGCGACGAGGCCACCGGCCATTACACGGTCAACGGGCAGAAGATCTGGACCACCAACGGCGACACCGCCGACTGGGTCTGGCTCGCCGTCCGCACCGACCCGGACGCCCCGCCGCACAAGGGCATCACGATGCTCCTCGTGCCGACCTCCGACCCCGGCTACTCCTGCACCCTCATCAACACCCTCGCCTCGCACGACACCACCGCGAGCTACTACGAGAACATCCGCGTCCCCGTCACGCGCCGGGTCGGCGACGAGAACAAGGGCTGGCGGCTCATCACCAACCAGCTCAACCACGAGCGCGTCACGCTCGCCGCCCACGGCACCATGGCGATCCGCGCCCTCCACAACGTGCAGCGCTGGGCCGCCGACACCAAGCTCGCCGACGGCCGCCGCGTCATCGACCTGGGCTGGGTGCGCCAGCGCCTGGCGAGGACGCACACCAAGCTCGACGCCATGAAGCTGCTCAACTGGCAGATGGTGAACGCCGTCCAGGAGGGCACGCTCACCCCGCAGGACGCCTCCGCCGTGAAGGTCTACGGCTCCGAGGCCCGCCGCGACGCGTACGCCTGGCTGATGGAGGTCGTGGGCGCGGCCGGCGTCCTCAAGGAGGGCTCCGCGGGCGCGGTCCTCCACGGCGAACTGGAGCGCGGCTACCGCTCCGCGGTCATCTTCACCTTCGGCGGCGGCAACAACGAGATCCAGCGCGAGATCATCTCGTGGATCGGCCTGGGGATGCCGCGCGTACGACGGTGATCTCCCCGCCCGTGCCGAGCGCCCCTCGTTCTCACCACTGCTGCCACGACGCGGACTCCGCCGACCACACCTCGTCGCGCACGCGAGTGTCGTGTTCGAGGTGGCCCGTGTCGTTCCAGCGGCGGATGACGCGGTGGCCATGGCTCCAGCTGAGACCCGACAACGACCCCGGGGCGAGGTCGAGCCGGGCCGCGAAGGACACGTCCTGTCCCAGCCAGCGGGCGGCGAGCGCGCGCAGCATGTGGGCGTGGGCGAAGAGGACGACGTTGCGGTTCAACTCGCAGGCCCAGCCGACCACTTCATCGGCGCGGGCGGCGATGTCCGCGAGGGTCTCGCCCTCGGGCACGCCGTCCCGCCACAGGTCCCAGCCGGGGCGGTCCTCCTGGATCCGGGGCGTGGTCAGGCCCTCGTAGGCGCCGTAGTCGTACTCCATGAGCGCGTCCCACGGCGTGGCCCGGTCGATGAACCCGGCGAGTTCGCACGTCTGCCGGGCGCGCAGCAGCGGGCTGGTGCGGACGACCGCGTCGGACAGGCCGTCCCACGGGCTGCGGTGGAGGCGCTCGCCGAGCCGTCGCGCGCTGCGCCGCCCCGCCTCGATCAGCGGCAGGTCGGTGCGGCCGGTGTGGCGTCCGCTCTGGGACCAGGTGGTCTCGCCGTGCCGGGCGAGCAGGATGCGCGGCGTGGGCGTGGGCGCCGGCTCGCCTCCGCTCCGCGGCGGGTCCACCCCGCGTCCCTGTGGGTCGGCGCTCATGACTCCCAGTAGCCGCCATGATCAGCTCACCGTCAGGCGGAGGTGGGCCGATCGGGTGTGAGCGGCACCATCGGCCCTCAGTACGACCAGTTCGGAGCCCCCGCCGCTCGCGGGTCGACCGCTGTCCAGGGGCCGGACGGACCGCTCCGGTGCCCGGCCGGCCCTTGGTGGCCGGCGGGTGCGGCCGGACGCTGAGGGGGAGGAGCCGGACCCGCAGCGGCGAAGGGACGGCAGCCATGGCGGACAGGTGCGAGACGATCCGCGCGGCATCAGCCCCACCCCGTGCGGAGGGGGTCTGACGGCATGCCGGGCACGCGACGCGGCTGGCGGTGGCGAGCCAACCCCCTGCGGCGCCGGTCCGACGTCATCGAGGCATGGCTGGTCCTGGGCATGGGGGCCGCCGTGCTCCTCGGGGCGCCCGCGGTGGGCGTCGTCGTGGGCGGGGCCGCGCTCGCCGACGCCCGCGTCGAGGCCCAGCGGCAGCGCGCGGAACGCCTGCCCGCCCGCGCCGAACTCACCCGCGACGCACCGGCACAGACCGCCTGGACCGTCACGGGCGGCAGCCCGCCCTCGACCTACCCGGTGTCCGTGCGCTGGACCACGGAGGCGGGCGAGAGCCGCACCGGCACGGCGCGCGTCACCGTCGGCCTGCACGCGGGAGACCGCGTCGACATCTGGCTCGACCGTCAGGGCGACCTGGTGGGCGCCCCCTGGGACGACTCCGACCTGTGGCTGCGCGCCCTGTCCACCGGCGCGGGGGCGGCGGCCGTGGGGGCGGGGGCGGCGCTGCTGACCGGCTGGGCCGTGCGGCTCGGCCTCGACCACCGGCGCCTGGCCGCCTGGGAGCGGGAGTGGGCGACGACGGCCCCCGACGGCCCCTGCCCGCCGACCCCGTGACGGGGTATGCGGACCGTGCCCCTTGCCGGTGCGGGCTCGCCCCCTGGCACGGCCCGCAGGGGGCGGGCCGTTCGGCCGCACGGACCATACTGAGAGGGCACCAGCAGCCGTCGTACGTCGCACTCCAGGAGGCCGGCCATGCGCCCCGACCCCGGTGACCCCGGTCTCTTCGGGCCCTCGTCCGTCACCTGGAACCTGCACGGCGACCCGATGATGTGGGTCGGCGGGATCCGCGCGCTCTACCTCCAGGCGCTGCACCCGCGCGCGGTCCGCGGCGTCATGCAGAACTCCGACTTCAGGAAGGACGCGTGGGGGCGGCTGCTGCGGACCGCGCGGTTCGTGGGCGTCACGACGTACGGCGCGACGGAAGCGGCGGAGGCGGCCGGAGCCCGGGTGCGGAAGATCCACAGCAGATTGACGGCGACCGACCCGGACACGGGGGAGCGGTACGGCGTCGACGAACCTGAGCTGCTGCTCTGGGTGCATTGTGCGGAGATCGACAGCTACTTGCACGTCGCCCGGCGCTCGGGCATCGGCATGCCGGACGCGCTCGCCGACCAGTACGTGCGCGAACACCGGGAGAGCGCCCGCCTCGTCGGGCTCGACCCCGCCGCCGTACCGGCGTCGACCGCCGAACTCGCCGCGTACTTCGAGAAGGTGCGGCCCGAGCTCGCCGCGGGGCCCGAGGCCCGGGACGTCGACGACTTCCTGCGCCGGCCGCCCGTGCACCCGGCCCTCGTCCCGGCACGCGCCCTGCTGTGGCGGCGCGTCGCCGGACTCGCCTACGCGTCCCTGCCGCCGTACGCGCATCAGTTGTACGGGCGGCCCGCTCCGGCGCCCGCCGTCGTGACGCGCCGCCTGCGCACCACGGGCACCCTCCTGCGCACCATTCCCCCTCGTCTACGCTGGCAACTTCCCCCGAAGCACATCCTGCGGGCCATGGAGCGCGTCGGCCCGGGCAGCCGCCCGGCCCCGTACAAACTCGGCACCCGGGCAGCCATACTGGACGGGCCGGGGAGGGCGCAGCGAGGCAACGGGGGCGACGGCACGACATGGCGGACACCAGGCTGATCCAGGGCCGCTACCGGCTCCTCGATCTGATCGGGCGCGGGGGCATGGGCGAGGTGTGGCGGGCGCGGGACGAGTCGCTCGGCCGCAGGGTCGCCGTGAAGTGCCTCAAGCCCCTGGGGCCCCAGCACGACCAGTCGTTCACCCGCGTCCTGCGCGAGCGCTTCCGCAGAGAGGCCCGCGTCGCGGCCGCGCTCCAGCACCGGGGCGTGACCGTCGTCCATGACTTCGGCGAGCACGACGGGCTGCTCTACCTGGTCATGGAGCTCCTGGACGGGCGCAACCTCAGCCAGCTCCTGGAGGACAACAAACAGCACCCGCTGCCCGTCGGCGACGTCGTGGAGATCGCCGACCAGGTCGCGGGCGCCCTCGCATACACCCACGAACAGGGCATCGTGCACCGCGACTTGAAGCCCGCGAACATCATGCGGCTCACCGACGGCACGGTGAAGATCTGCGACTTCGGCATCGCCCGGCTCGGCGCCGACATCGGGTTCACCTCGCGGCTGACCGGCACCGGCATCGCGATGGGCACCCCGCACTACATGTCGCCGGAGCAGATCAGCGGCGGCCACGTCGACCAGCGCAGCGACCTGTACTCGTTCGGCTGCGTGCTCTACGAGATCGCCACGGGCGCGCCGCCCTTCGACATGGAGGACGCCTGGGCGGTCCTCGTCGGCCACCGCGACACGGCCCCCGAACCGCTGCGCGCCCACCGCGAGGAACTGCCCGGCTACTTCGAGGAGCTCGTCCTCGACCTGCTCGCCAAGGAGCCCGACGACCGCCCGCACGACGCCCGCGAGCTGAGCCGCCGCATCCACGCGGCCCGCGGCCCGCACGGCGGCTACGTGCCCACGGTCAGGACGCCCTCCGTCGCGCCCCGCCCCGGCCGGCCCGCCTCCGCCGGCCACCTCCCGTCCCGCGAGCCGCGGCTGCCGTCGTGGACGCGCGGCATGACCACCGGCCACAAGGCGGGCGGCGCACACTCGCTGCGCATGACACCGCCCGACGCGGCGGCCGGGCTCACCGGCGAGTGGATCCCGCGCGCGGGCGCCCGCGGCCCCGCCGTGCCCCGCGAGCCCGAACGCCCCACGCCGCCCCCGGAGTTGCTCGACAAGCTCGCCGACCGGCACAGGGCGGGGCTCAGCCTCGGGCGGCTCGGACGGTGGGCGGAGGCCGGGGAGGTGCACCGCTCGGTGGCCGCCGAGCGCGAGCACGCCCTGGGGCCCGAGCACCCCGACACCCTCGCCAGCCGCTACGAGGTCGGCTTCACCCTCAGCCGCACCGGGCGCCCCGCCGACGCCCTGCGCGAATACGGCCGCGTCGCCGAGGGCCGGGAGCGCGCGCTCGGCCCCGACCACCCCGACACCCTCGCCGCCCGCCAGGAAATGGCGTACGTCCTCGGCCAGTTGGGGCGGCACTTCGAGGCCCACCAGGTCTATACGGCGGTGCTCGCCGCCCGCGAGCGGACCGTCGGCGCCGACCACCCCGACACACTGCGCTGCCGCCACAATCTCGCCTACAACCTCAGCCGCCTGGGCCGCCTGGAGGACTCGTACCGCCTCGCGAGCCAGGTGGCGCTCGCCCGCGCCCGCGTTCTCGGCCCCACCCATCCCGACACGCTCGTCACGCGGTACGAAGTGGCGTACGCGCTCGGCCAGTTGGGGCGCTGGCCGGAGGCCCTGCAGACCTACCGGGAGGTCGCCGACGCCCGCTCCCGCGCCCTCGGCGCCGACCACCCCGACACGCTCGCCGCCCGCTACGAGGTGGGCATCAGCCTCGGCCGTCTCGGCCGCAGCGGCGAGGCTCTGGAGCTCTACCGCGACCTCATCGACGACCGCACCCGCGTCAATGGCCCCGCCCACCCCGAGACGCTGCGTGCCCGGCACGGACTCGGCGTCAACCTCGGCCGCCAGAGCCGCTGGGAAGAGGCCCTGGCCGAGGCCCGCGACGTGTGCGCGATCCGCGAGCGGGTGCTCGGCGCCGACCACCCGGACACCCTGGTCAGCCGCCGCGAAGTGGCCGTCGGGCTCGGCTGGCTGGGCCGCTGGGCCGACGCGCTCACCGAGTACCGGCGGGTCGCGGCGGCCCGCGAACAGGTCCTGGGCGCCGACCACCCCGACGCCCTGGCCAGCCGCAACGACGAGGCGCACTGTCTGGAGCAGCTGGGCCGGGGCACCGAGGCGGTGGAGCTGTACCGGAGGGTGGCGGCGCTCAGACAGCAGCGGGCCACCTGACCGGTCGGAGAGGACTCAGAAGGTCAGCTTCCAGCTGTTGATGTAGCCGGTGTCCTGGGCGGCGACGTCCTGGACGCGCAGCTTCCACGCACCGTTCGCGGCCTTCGCGGACGCGTTGACGGTGTATGACGCGATGACGTTGTCCGCCGAGTCGTTGCTGCTGGAGTTCTTCAGCCGGAACGCCGTGCCGTCCGGTGCGAGCAGGTCGACCACCAGGTCACCGCGCCAGGTGTGCCGGATGTCGACGTCCACCTTGAGGTTCGACGGGGCGTTGCCGGTGCGGCCGGTGACGTTGACGGTGGACGTGACGGCGGCGCCGTTGTCCGGGATGGCCACGTCGTCGGTGTTCTCGAAGACGCCGCCGGGCGGGGTGGTGGAGCCTTCGGCCAGGTTCCAGACGGCGTACGCGATGGCGTCGCTGTTGCGGTCCAGGGCGGTGTCGTTGATGTTCGCCGTGGTGTCGCAGGACGAGTGGTAGCAGCGGTCGAAGGGCTGGCCCGCCGTGCCGCCCCACTTCTGGGCCTGGGCGCTGGTCTTGGTGTAGTCGGCGCCGCTGAACAGCCCGCCGACGGCGATGCCGACGTTCTTGAAGGGGGCGTGGTCGGACCGGCCGTCGCCCTCGGTCTCGATCTCCGTGGGGATGTTGAGACCGGCGTAGTAGTCCTTGAAGACCTTCTCCAGGGCGGGGTTGTCGTCGTAGACGAAGTAGCCGGGGTTGGGCGAGCCGATCATGTCGAAGTTCAGATACCCGCTGATCTTCGAACGCTCGCTGGAGGGAAGGTTGTTGACGTAGTACTTCGACCCGACCAGGCCGAGCTCCTCCGCGCCCCACCAGGCGAACCGCAGGTGCTTCGCGGGCTTGAACTGCTCGCGCGAGACGGCGAGCGCGGTCTCCAGGACGGCGGCCGAACCCGAGCCGTTGTCGTTGATGCCGGGCCCCGCGGTGACGCTGTCGAGATGGGAGCCGGTCATCACGGTCTGGCCGGTGTCCCCACCGGGCCAGTCGGCGATGAGGTTGTAGCCGGTGGCGCCGCTGGAGGTGAACTGCTGGACGGTGGTGGTGAACCCGGCCGCGTCCAGCTTGCCCTTCACATAGTCGAGCGACGCCTTGTACCCGGCGCGGCCGTGGGCGCGGTTGCCGCCGTTGGAGTTCGCGATGGACTGGAGCTGGGAGAGGTGCGCCTTCACGTTGGCCACGGGGATGTCGGGCGCGGCGAGGGCGGGGGCGGGCGCCGTGGGGTGCGGCGCCGCGAGGGCCGCGGGCGCGGCCGGGACGAGCAGCCCGCCGATGGCCAGGGCGGCGACGGCGACGGTGCGTCTTACGCGTCTCATGAGAGGGCTCCGGATTCCGAACAGGGACAGGGACGGAATGTGCGAGACGCCCCGTGCCGTGGGGACACGGAGCGCTGGAGCTGTGGGGGAAGTGAGGTGCATGAAGCGTGAACGGTGACGCGAGCCTGATGGTCGGGGAGGGCTGACGCACGGTCAAGGGCGGAAACCGGTCAGAATGCGGGCGCCAATGTCCGCATAACGGACGGCGGGCTGAGCGGGTCTGCCTCGTCTGCGTCTGCGTCTGCGTCTGCGGGTGAGGATGGTGGGTGGGGCGGGGTGGGGACGCGGCGGTATGTCCGTCCTCGAAACGC